>NZ_JAWOSZ010000002.1:0-725379 GCF_033338615.1 Vibrio sp. Vb1980 | reverse complement strand
GTGGACGACGGCACGGGTCCAGGCTCTGATCCGGATGATGACCGTCCAAGCGTGACAATTTCAGATGCTGGCACCATTAATGAGGGTGACACAGCGAACTTCAAAGTGACGCTATCGAACGCGTCTGAAGCGGAAACGCAAGTGGAATTGGGTCTTAATCTTGGCGATACCGAAGTTGGAGATTTGGGCACCCTAGAATACAACACGGGAAGCGGTTGGGTTGCAGTGCCAAACGATGGCGTAGTAACGGTGCCAGCGGGGCAAACTGAGTTTGATGTGCGCATTGCTTCTATTGATGACGCCGTTTATGAAGGCCCTGAAGATTTCAGTGTCACGGTGACTGGCATTGGCGCAGTGCAAGGCAGCGATACAGGTACGGCGACGATTGTGGATGACGGCAGTGGCCCGGGTCCCGATCCGGATGATGATCGTCCAAGCGTGACTATTACGGATGCTGGCACCATCAATGAGGGGGATACGGCGAACTTCAAAGTCACCTTATCGAACGCGTCTGAAGCGGAAACGCAGGTGGAACTGGGTCTTAATCTTGGCGATACCGAAGTTGGAGATTTGGGCACCTTAGAATACAACACAGGCTCCGGTTGGGTTGCAGTGCCAAACGATGGCGTGGTAACGGTGCCAGCTGGGCAAACCGAATTTGATGTGCGCATTGCTTCCATTGATGACGCCGTTTATGAAGGCCCTGAAGATTTCAGTGTGACAGTAACCGGCATTGGCGCAGTACAAGGCAGTGATACGGGTACGGCGACGATTATTGATAATGATGCTCCTCCTTCTATTTCAAATGTTGTGAATGCAGTTGTTTCGGAAGAAGGTTTAGCTAATGGTATCCCTGATAATACAGGATCACCTTCAGACACCACTAACTCCGCAAGTTTCTCAGGAACATTCACAGTTGCCGATCCAGACACGGCGAATGTTTCAGTGGTATTGGCAGGCCCTAACAACCTAACATCAGGAGGGGAGCCTATATCGTGGACGTGGGACAACAGTACTCAAACGCTGACTGCGAAAACTGCTCACCTGAGCGTTGTTGCTACTGTTGTGCTGAGCGAGCCTTCAGCTTCAGGTCAAGGCTCTTGGGACTATACTATTACTCTGTTTGAGCCACTTGATCATCCTGTTAATGATGTGGAAGACATCATCAACTTTGATTTACAGATTTCTGTAAGTGATGGACAAACAACAACATCTCAAAGCTTAAATGTGGCCGTTGAAGATGATTGCCCATACGTGCCTGTGGTTGTTCAACCCGTCGATGTGTCGCTTACTGGTGCACCTAACGTTCTGACAGGGCGCATAGATTTTGCAGGAAGTGAGGCAGACGCAACCAGTCGAACATTTGGGGATGTTGTTGTGACTGCAAACGGTTTTGTGTCTGACGAATCTGTGATGCTGGGAACAGCTGAAATCAATCAATCATCAGAAGGGATTGGCGTTAAAAGTTCTGGTAACAACGGCTTCCAATTAGAAAACGAAGTCGATTATCGATTCGCGGGTAATGAGGGTGTATCAGAGCAGTTAATCATAGACTTAGGCAATAAAGTTGCTTACGGAGCAGAAATAGAATTTGAGAAAATGTTTGGTGGTGAACTTGAGAAAGGAATCGCATCTTTTTATAGAGATGGTGTATTAATTGCTCAGCAATCGTTCAGCTCTGACGCAAGCAGTGGTGATTACGCGGCAAATTTCAATGTTCAACAGGGAGGCTTTGATAAAATCATCCTCGAGGCGACCAGTAATGGCAATGGCCCGGATACTGAAGACAACAGTGACTTTACCGTTAAATCAATAACCTTTACAGGTGCGTACTCTGGCGTGCCAATTGCTAGTGCGGATGGGAACCTCGGTGCTGTATATGGAGCTGATGGCCCTGGTTCTATAGTCTTAAATGGAGGTGAGGCTGGTTTAGAGACTCTAGATGGTAAAGACGTGTTGATATACGTCGATCCACAAAACTCTAATAGGCTGATTGCAGAGGCTGATGGAGAGCTTGCATTCGAAGTTCAACTTACACCTAGCACTGGAAAGTGGGAGTTCTTCCAATACTTGCCCCTGACCTCACCTTATGGCGATGGGGATATCGATTTTAACTACACGATTACTGATAATGATGGTGACAGTAAAACGGGGTACTTTTCTGTCAACCCTTACGCCCCACCAATTGTAGAAGGTGTAACACTAAACGTTTCTGAGGAAGGCTTAAGCAACGCCATTGCTGATGACTCTGCTCTAAACGGCTTTGATGACACAACTGACTCGAGTACTGATGTAGAACAATTGACGCTGGGTCAAACCGTTGATTCTGTTACGCTCAGTGAACCATCTACAGCTCTTACTAGTAACGGGATCTCTGTAACGTGGACGTTATCAAATAACGACCAAATGCTTATCGGTTCAGCGAACGGTGTAGAGGTTATCAAAATATCAGTCAATGATACTGGAGTGGTATCTACGGAGCTTCTTGGTCCGATTGATCACTCCAACCCATCTGGAGAAGACACCTTAAATATTGAGGTGCCTGTGCTTGTCTCGAATGCTCGTGGTCTCACTAACTCCACAACGGTCAACGTTATTGTGGAAGATGACTCACCAGATTCTGCATCTATTATTCACGATGTAGTTGCAGAAACTAAAGAAAGTGCCAACGTTCAGCTCATAATGGATGTCTCGGGTTCTATGCGAACGGATAATCGCTTGCAGATAATGAAAGATTCGGCAACTCAGTTATTGAATCAATATGAGTCTATCGGTCAAACGCGAGTTCAAATTATTACTTATAGCAGTACAGCATCCACTTACGCTATAGGTGCTGCGACGTGGCTGACGGTCGAGGAGGCCAAAGCGTATATTGAGACGCTAACTGCGGGTGGCGCGACTAACTATAACAACGCGCTAAATGAAGCAAAACAGTCATGGGATGATGTAGGTAAGTTAACCAGTGCGTCGAATGTTAGTTACTTCTTGTCAGATGGTCAGCCAAACCCTGCGTCATCATTTATAAACGACGCTCGCGAGCAGAGTTGGATTGATCACCTAACCGATCCTGATAATCAGATAACAGCCCTAGCGTATGGTATGGGCGTTAATCTTATGCCGGAGCAATTAGATCGCGTAGCATATGATGGCTTTTTGAATCAAGACCTTGATGGTGTTGTGGTTCCTGACGTAACTCAATTACCTCCGGTTATGTTGCAGTCAGTGATTCAACCTGTTGGGGGGAACTTGATGTATACCACTTCTCCAGATACAGGTATTGGTGCAGATGGTGGTTATATTAGCGAAATAGAACATGACGGTGTCACTTATTCGTTTGATGGTACAGACCTAATAGTAACTGACAATAACGATGGTATTTCGCATGCATTTGACGACACAACGATGCAGCTTACTATCTATATCGACAGCAAACATACTCTGGAAATCGACTTAAACGATGGTGCGTATGCATTTTATGGTGCGGTGGGTGATACAGTTGAAACGTTAGACTTCGATTATGTATTGACGGATAACGATGGTGATCAAAGTGAGAACACCCTGCAATTCGTTATTGATGAAAACGGAGGAGTAAATGCTTCAAGTAATGGCTCTGCAAATATTATTGAAGCTGAAGTAGACGTAAGTCATGACATCTTGATCGGTAATGATAACGAGGCAGATGTCTTTAAATGGGTCAACGACTCCTTGGATACAGGAACAGATCTAATTAGAGGTTTTGAGAGAGATTTGGACACCTTAGATCTGAGTGAAGTCGTTGAAGATGCAGGGCACAATACGATAGAAGAACTTCTCAATAGTATTGACTTGAACATTGATGGCGATGACTTATCTCTAGAAATAACCCATAACGATGGAAACTCAATTCAAACTATCGTAATAGAAAACGGGGCGACAGAGTTTAGTGATTTAATCGTGGGAAATGCGGACTTTGAGAGAGATGTGTTATCCGCACTAACTAAGGTTAACTTAGAGCCATAATGAAAAAGGGCCAGTAGGCCCTTTTCTTCTGCTTTGTCTTACTTATTCGTAGCCTAAAGCACTTTACATGCAAAACCTTTTAAGTAGAAACCTTCTGGATATGCTGTATCGGTTGGGTGGTCAGCGGCTTGTTCAAAACGCTCCACAAACTTTACTTGGCGGTTAGCGTCTACGGCTGCATCAGCGATGATTTTCTGGAACAGAACTTGATCCATCAAGCCAGAGCACGAGTAGGTCAGTAGAGTGCCGCCCGGTTTTAGAATTTGCATTGCTAGCATGTTGATGTCTTTGTAACCACGACATGCACCGTTTAGTTGTGCTTTGCTCTCTGCGAACTTCGGTGGGTCCATAATAACCACATCGAACTGAGTTCCTTGATCACGATACTCACGAAGCAGCTTAAACACGTCTGCATTTAGGAACACGGCACGCTTCTTCGAAATATCAAAATCGTTTAGCTCTGCGTTGAATTTTGCGGTATCTAAAGCAGGTTGCGACACGTCAGCGTTAATCACACGCTTTGCATCACCTTTTAGAGCGTAAAGTCCGAAGCCACCTGTGTAAGAGAAGCAGTTAAGAACTTCTTTGCCTTTCATATATTTCATCGCTTGCTGGCGACTATCACGTTGATCTAGGTAGAAACCTGTTTTGTGTCCGCCAACGATATCTACACTAATCTTTACGCCATTTTCTTCGATGACGACCGATTTAGGTGGCTCTTCGCCGTGCAAGACGCCCGTGATCTCTTTTAAACCTTCTTTTTTACGAACGGCCACGTCAGAGCGCTCGTACACATTACAATCAGGGAAGCACTCAACCAGAGCGTCAACAATAGCCTGCTTATTGTGTTCTGCGCCAGCACTGAGAAGTTGGCACACAAAGAAATTTTGGTAACGGTCGATCGTAACGCCTGGTAAGCCGTCAGACTCTGCTGCGATAAGGCGATAACCCGTAAGGCCATCACGTTCGATAATGTCTTCACGAAGAAGTTGTGCGTCTTTAAGTCGTTTAACGAAAAACGCGGTGTCGATTTCTTCTTTATCAAAACTCCAAATACGAGCACGAATTTGCGAAGCTGGCGAATATGCCGCCTTAGCTAGCCATTTACCGTCGTGAGTGAATACATCAACCGTTTCGCCAAGAGCAGGTTCGCCCTCAACTTTGTTGATGCCTCGAGAGAAGATCCAAGGGTGCTTGCGCTTGACCGATTTCTCACGACCTTTAACCAAATAGATAGCAGCTGTCATTTCATTAGCTCTTGTTGAATTTTGAAAGGGGCGTATTGTCCGGGATGTGAATGGTAAAAGCAATATCCCTCGGCAATCCAGTACATTGTAGTGACTTTTAAATACAAAAAAGGTCACTAAAGTGACCCTTTTATTTGAATTTGCTGTAACAGATTCCGTTGCTATGCTTTAAGTCCAGTAAGTAGTGCTTCCATTGTGTCGCTTTGCTTACGCAGTTGATCAACGTTTTGTGAAGTCGTGCTTATCATATTGCACACGTTATCTGCTTGAACTCGAATTTCTTCAACGCTTGAGGCGATATTGTCCGCGACTACACCTTGCTCTTCAGCTGCTGTTGCAATTTGAATGCTACTGTCGGAGATAGTTTGATTTTTATCTGCCAAAGAGCCGATTTCGTGATTCACTTCCGTCATGAGGTTTTGTCCCTCATTTGCATTATTAACTGTCACTTCCATCAGCTTAGTAAGCGACTGGCTGTTACGCTGTAATGATTCAATCATCGTTTGGATTTCAACTGTCGCTTGCTGAGTGCGTCCCGCAAGAGCGCGAACCTCATCCGCAACGACCGCAAATCCACGACCTTGTTCTCCAGCACGTGCAGCTTCAATAGCCGCGTTCAGAGCAAGTAGGTTGGTTTGCTCGGAGATCCCATTTATTGTTGTCACTACTTCATCAATTTGTGCTGCATTGGCATCTAACTCGGCAACGGCTTGAGACGCAGATTGAATCTCATTAGAAAGGTTCGAAATCGAGTGAAGCGTATTCTCAACTTTCACTTGTCCAGACTGAGCCACGTTTCGCGCATCATCGGTTTGCGTGCTTGAATCGTGAGCTAGTGTCGCGACTTCTCGAATCGTTGATGCCATTTGTTCCGTTGCACTCGCAAGAGAGTTGAGGTGTTCCTGCTGAGTCGCTGAAATATCTGAACTGTGATGAATCGATTGATTCAGGTCTGAGCTAATTTGTTGCATTAACGCCACAGACTCTTGAATCGACAGCACCATTTGTTGCTCTCGTTCTGCAACTTTGTCTATCGTAATAGCAATTTCACTAAACTCGTCGCGAACAGGGAAGAAGTTCATTCTCGCAGTTAAGTCGCCACCCGCAAGGGTGTTTAATGCTTTGTTCATCGTGAACATCGCGCCGCCAATAAACGTCATGATGTAGTAAACGCCAAGAGCGAGAATAAACAAGCTCACACAGATAATGCTTACTTGAGTCGTTGATAGGGCAGCCCATAAAGAAAGTTCATGGTTCGCAACCAAACTGTACGTACCATTTAAAACAGACACGGATTGCGAACCAGAGCCAATAGAAACGGTTTCTGAACCAGCGATGAGGCTTGCTACTTGAGATTGAGAAAGGTTGCCTGCCTCTATCAGACCTTTCATAAGCATGAGCTCTTCTTGGTACATACTTGAGATCAGTGTATTAGCCGCGCTATTAAGGACGAGAGTGAGAATGACTAAAGCAAGAAGAGGGAGAACGAAGAGCAAATAGAACTTTTCTTGAATCTTTAAGTGAATGAGATACTTATCAATCCAGCGGAATGGAATTTCTTTCATAATTATAATAACCGTGCAAAAACCCACTATCCTTAGTGGGGTGAATAGACGAAAAGAATATATCACTCAGAAAAAAGAAGCGGTACAAAGATGAACGTAAAGTGTGAGAGATTTATAGTAAAAGGTCACGTTCAAGGCGTCGGCTTTCGTTACCATACTTCCCATCAAGGATTGAAGCTAGGGTTAACAGGTTATGCGAAGAACCTAAACAATGGCGATGTTGAAGTGATGGCGTGTGGAACAGACGCGCAAATAGTTGCGTTTTCGGAATGGTTACAAGAAGGACCGCGAACGGCAACAGTAGAGCATGTGATGCAGGAGCCTGCGTCGTATAAGCCGTTACGCGGTTTTAAAATTTTATGAATCTACAAGCATTTAGCTGGCTTTGGTAGGCCGGCTAATTTGGTTGCTTGTTTGGCTGGTCCCTTTTTAAACAGCTTGAATAGATACTTACTGTTACCTTTTTCTGGGCCGTGCGCTTTTTCCATCGCTTTCACAAGCATACGTACTGCAGGGGAGGTATTAAACTCTTCATAAAAGTCTCGCACAAAATGCACAACTTCCAAATGAGCATCCGTAAGCTCGATGTCTTCTTCTTTTGCTAAAAGCTCAATCATACCCTCTTCCCATTGAGTATGATCCAATAAGTAGCCTTGAGCATCCGTTTCAATTTCTTTGCCGTTGTAAACGAACATAACGTTTTATCCGTTAAGTAAACATGGATGTTTATAGATTAGCGACAGCCGAGAATGTTCTCAACAAAAGAATCTCGAAGTCGTATCGAGCGAATTAAAAGCGTACAAAATGGTGAGTGTTTTTGACTGAGCTAGGCACTTTGATATAAATGATCTTTTATTCAAATAAATAGGAAACTATTCAGTTTGTTAGAAATTTTACGGGGTGAATACCAACGAAATTGCATGGATACCCAGGCTTATTCGTTTTTGTTTTGGTTTTTTCTTGGCTACTTGTCTGATTATGGTATTTTATGGGTGAATGAATAGCTGACAACGTTGTGTTTGTTTTCATAGACCGATATTCTCTTTGATTGATGAAAAGCCTGTATTCAGGTTAGAAACAACAATGATGACAAGGAGTTAGTCATGTCGAAACAACGTTACATTGAGATTAATGACAATGTAAAATCCACTTGGTCCATCGAGCGTATTTGGCAACTTGCAGAATCCTTACCTGTAGAAGAAATTTCGATTGATGATATCAAAGGCCCAAATGAAGTGACTTGGTTTAGTCATGAAGGACCACAGCCAACCTGCCGTGAAATTGCAAAACATTGCCAACGAATCAACAATGCTGATTTGTCGTATCCGGTAATCTTAACCAGTGACTATCGTGTTTTTGACGGTATGCACCGAATCGCCAAGCAAATCATGTTAGGAGAGGAAACGATCAAAGTGAGACGCTTTAGAGAAAATCCAGAAGCTGACGAAGTTATCGAGTTGTCAGTAGAGCAGGCGTAATACACTGAATTGCACACAAAGAAAAAGCCCGAAGGAATTACCTTCGGGCTTTTTGATTCTACTTAACGAGAAACGATTAATCGTCGTTCATAATACCTAGAATGCTTAGTAGGCTGATGAAGATGTTGTAGATTGATACATACAAAGTTACTGTCGCAGAGATATAGTTTGTTTCACCGCCACGAATAATGCTTTGTGTTGTCATCAGGATCGCCATAGTAGAGAAAATGATAAACAAGCTGCTCAACGCCAAGTGTAAAAGGGTTGATTGAATAAAGAAGCTTGCAATCATGCCCACAACCAGCACAACAAATAGTGATAGCATTAAGCCACCCATCATCGATAGGTCACGTTTCGTTGTTAGTGCGTATGCCGATGCTGCCATGAAAGATAGTGCCGTACCACCGAGTGCGGTTAATACGATATCGCCCATGCCTGCACCGATGTACATGTTTAGAATAGGGCCAACGGTGTAACCTAAGAAGCCAGTAAATAGGAACGTAAACACAAGGCCAAGACTGTTGTTACGGTTTTTTTCTGTTAAGAATAATAGGCCGTAGAAACCAACCAGCATTAGGATGATACCTGGATGTGGAAGGTTAAATGCCATTGCAACGCCAGCAACGACTGCCGACCATAAAAGTGTCATTGAAAGTAGAGCGTAAGTATTACGCAATACTTTGTTCGTTTGTAGAGCACTTTCTTGAGTTGAAGTGCGGGTAAACATTGGACTGTTCATAATCTTCCTCGATAAGAGACTTTCTTTTAAGTACATTTATGGGATTGAAAGTTCAAAAAATCAAGCCCTAACCATACGTAACTTAGATAAAATAATAATAGAAATAAGATGTTATGTATTTGGCAACTTGTAACACAATATTACTGCCTAGCATAGCTATGTTGATTCTTACACAGATTTTTGAATTTAGTAACAAAAAGCACTGGCTTCATAGAAACCAGTGCTTTTTTATGTCGATTCGGCTAAATCTTAGTGGTGTAAGATTTGCGCTAGGAAGTTTTGGGTCCTATCCGATTGAGGATTCTCAAAGAAGTCGACCGGGTTGTTTTCTTCGATGATCTCTCCTGCGTCCATGAATATCACGCGATCGGCAACCTCTTTAGCAAAGCCCATTTCATGTGTCACACATAGCATAGTCATGCCTTCCTCGGCGAGTTCGACCATTACATCCAGTACTTCGCGAACCATTTCCGGGTCGAGTGCAGATGTTGGCTCATCAAAAAGCATGACTTTAGGGTTCATACACAAAGAGCGAGCAATCGCCACACGTTGTTGCTGGCCACCAGACAGCTGACCGGGATACTTCTCCGCTTGGTCTGGAATTTTTACACGTTCCAGATATTTCATCGCAACCGCTTCTGCCTCATCTTTTGGCATCTTCTTCACCCAGATAGGCGCGAGCGTACAGTTTTCCAGTACGGTTAAATGAGGGAAGAGATTAAAGTGTTGAAAGCACATGCCCACTTCTCGGCGTACTGCTTCAATGTTCTTTAAGTCTTCAGTTAATTCCGTACCAGAGACGTAAATGCTGCCTGCTTGGTGCTCTTCAAGGCGGTTAATACAGCGAATCATCGTTGATTTTCCCGACCCAGATGGGCCACAGATAACGATTTTCTCGCCGCGCTTAACGTCGAGGTTAATATTTTTTAGTACGTGAAACTCACCATACCATTTATTCATGTCCTTCAATTGGATCATGTAATCTTGTTGTTGCGTCATAATACGTCCTTGATCTTGATGAGTTATCGTTTGTGACCGGTATGAAGTTTGTTTTCAAGCCATATCGAATAGCGTGACATGCCAAAACAAAATACCCAAAACACTAACGCGACAAATACATAACTTTCTGTAGCAAAGCCTAACCATTCAGGGTCGGTGTTTGCTGCTTGCCCTATACCGAGTACGTCAAACATACCAATGATGAGTACCAAACTGGTGTCTTTAAACAAACCGATGAAGGTGTTCACGATAGAAGGAATAGTAATCTTTAGCGCCTGTGGCAAGATAATAAGCCCAGTCTTTTTCCAGTAACTTAACCCAAGCGCATCAGCGGCTTCATATTGACCTTTCGGAATGGCTTGTAGACCACCGCGTACCACTTCTGCCATGTAAGCGGAGGCAAACATAACCACACCTATAAGGGCGCGAATCAGTTTATCTGTCTCTGAACCTTCAGACATAAACAATGGAAGCATAACCGAAGCCATGAACAAAACCGTAATCAGCGGAACGCCACGCCAAACTTCAATGTAGACGGTACAAATGCTGCGAATGATCGGCATCTCTGAACGTCTACCAAGCGCAAGCACCACACCAATTGGCAATGAAACTACGATACCAACTAGCGCAATAATGAGTGTAACGAGTAGTCCACCCCACTTGTGTGTATCGACCACTTCTAGTCCAAAGACACCACCGTATAACAGCCCAGCGATGATGAATGGGTAGATGTTTACGAAGAAAAGCCAAATCCACATCCGTTTCGGTGTCTTCTCATACGCGAGTAAAACAGTAAATATGGCCAATGTGATATAGAAAAGGCGAGGGCGCCATAGTTCGGACTCTGGATAAAAACCATACATGAACTGCTCCCAGCGCACGCTGATAAATACCCAGCAAGCACCATCTCGGCTACAGTCGTCACGCGTTGAGCCAATCCAGTCTGCGTTAATAAACGCCCAATCCACGATATACCATATTGCAGTTACGACAATATACGCAAGAATGACAGTAACAATGGAATTGATAGGGCCATTAAATAGATTTTTCCGCATCCAACCAACGAAGCCTACAGTATTGGCGGGTGGTGGGAGATCCGGTTGAAATTGATGAGTACTCATATTATCTCTCCACCAGCGCGACTTTACGGTTATACAAGTTCATTAATGCAGACGTAATCAGACTTAATGTCAAGTACACGCCCATCGTCATCGCAATGATCTCAATCGCTTGTCCCGTTTGGTTCAGGGTAGTACCAGCAAACACAGAGACAAGATCTGGGTAACCAATCGCCATCGCTAACGATGAGTTTTTGGTGAGGTTGAGATATTGACTGGTTAAAGGTGGAATAATAATTCGTAACGCTTGAGGAATGACAACAAGCTTTAAAGTTTTCGAGCGTGGTAAGCCTAGCGACATCGCTGCTTCGGTTTGACCATGGCTAACCGCATTAATACCAGAGCGCACAATCTCAGCAATGAAAGAAGCTGTATAAACACTCAATGCCAAAAGTAGCGCAGCCAATTCAGGAATAATGCTAATACCACCTCGGAAGTTAAACCCTTTTAGTTCAGGATAATTCAGTGAAATTGGCATACCAGCAAGGAAGTACACAACCAATGGAAGGCCAACAACTAAACCCAAAACTATTCTTCCCATTGGGGTTTGTTGCCCGGTGAGACGTTGCTTATTATTCGCCCATACATTAATTAATAAGCTTGCGATTACCCCGAAGATTAACGCGGCAATAACGTAGCTACTGCCAGGTTCCATAGTCGGTGCAGGGAAATATAAGCCACGAACGTTCAGGAAAATAGCTTCACCAAGACTTAAGCTTTGGCGTGGTGAGGGTAATGCTTGAAGAACAGCGAAATACCAGAAGAATATTTGCAGAAGAAGGGGGATATTTCGGAAAGTTTCGATATAAACTGCCGCTAAACGACTAACTAACCAGTTAGAAGAAAGGCGGGCAACCCCCATGGTAAAGCCAATCACAGTAGCCAGAATAATACCTAATACGGAGACTAACGCCGTATTAAGAAGGCCGATGATAAATGTTCTACCGTAAGAGTACGTTTCATCGTATTCAATTAATGTTAACCCAATACCAAACCCGGCTTCTTGATTCAGAAAACCGAAGCCCGTTGCAATACCACGAGCATCTAAGTTATTGAGAGCGTTGTTTACAATCGTGTAAAAGAAAAATACCAGTGCAGCAATGGCAATGATCTGGAAAATAGCAGAACGAAAGGCAGGATTATAAATCAGGCTCTTGCTTCCGCTTGGTTTGGACATCGTACTTGGCGATGCATCTTGTGTCGGTTTCATACAGCGATAACCTCAAACCTTAGTTATAGATATCGACCTGTATAACGAAGTTTCGTCCTTGCTGGCTAAAGAATAACGCTCTCATGTCTGGTGACATACGAACCTTTAAAGCCGTTCCACCAAGCGAGCGCTTTTCGCCATCCAATGAGCGATCCTTACTCATACAGTGAGATATAATCAAGAAAAAGGGCGGCATGAACCGCCCTGATTAACTCTTTCTATCGGATTGGTGGCGCGTACATAAAGCCGCCTGCATTCCATAGCGCATTAACGCCACGAGAGATTTCTAACGGCGAACCAGTACCGACTGTACGTTCGAAGCTTTCACCATAGTTACCAACTTGTTTGATAACCTGGTAGCCCCAATCGTCGCGGATACCCAACCCTTTGCCTTTAGGGCCATCAACACCGAGGATACGCTTGATGTTTGGATCTGTTGATTTCAGCATTTCATCCGCATTCTTCGAACTAATACCGTATTCTTCAGCGTTAATCATCGCAGACAATGTCCACTTAGCGATGTTAAACCATTGATCATCGCCTTGACGAACGACTGGACCTAGTGGCTCTTTAGAGATGATTTCTGGAAGAACGGCCGCAGAGGACGGATCTTTCAAATTCAAACGTAGTGCATAAAGGCCAGATTGGTCAGTTGTTAGTACGTCACAGCGTCCCGCATCAAAACCTTTCGAAGTTTGCGCCGCTGTGTCGAATACCACTGGTTTGTACGCCATGCCTTGGTTGCGGAAATAATCTGCAAGGTTTAGCTCGGTTGTTGTACCTGATTGAACACATACCGACGCACCATCAAGCTCTTTAGCACTTGATATACCAAGTTCCTTCTTCACCATAAAGCCTTGACCGTCGTAGTAGTTCACACCTACGAAGTTTAGGCCCAGTGCAGTGTCACGGTGGAGAGTCCAGGTCGTGTTACGGGAAAGCACATCAATCTCACCAGATTGAAGCGCAGTGAAACGTTCTTTTGCGGTTAGGGGTACATATTTAACTTTCGTTTTATCCCCAAGAACGGCTGCAGCCAGTGCTTGGCAATATTCTACGTCGATACCTTCCCATTCGCCTTTTGAGTTAGGGTTAGAGAAACCAGGTAGACCGGTACTTACGCCACAAGTAAGAAAGCCTTGTTTTGTGACTTTGTCCAGAGTAGTGTCTGCTGCTTGAGCTGATGTTGCCATCATCGCAGTAGAAGCCGCTACGACGGAAGCAAGAACTGTGAGTTTATTTGCCATTTGTATCCTTCCTGTATGATCCATGTTTAATCAGGAGTGACCTGAAATAACGTGTCCAATTCGTTAGAGTTATCGTCCTACGTGATTGATTTTCGAAGAAACGGCATTCGATAGATCAACCAGTTATAAGCGTAGGAAAGGATCTGTTAATTCTCAAATATATAATTTAAATGAAGTTTTGAGAGAACTTACAAAGTGCCTTGAGATTTAGAATGACGAAATGTTAATTGTTTGTAAATAGTGCAATTCATGGACAATTTGGTGCATCAGAACAATCAATAGAAGAGTGAACAATACAAAAGAATAAAAAGTTGTTATTAAAACTGTCATTAGCTGAGCAAGGTGAAGTTCAGTAAAAATTCAAACAAAAATTATTTGTGATACCGAAACAGGGTGATGAGCTTGCCCCATTTTTGGTAGCATGGTCTACAACAGCTAATTAGAGTAATCATGGATTGAAATGCGATATTTTCCTCTGTTCTTAGATTTAATTAATAAACCCGTTCTCGTCGTGGGTGGCGGTGAGGTGGCAAGCCGAAAGGTGGAAGCGTTGCTAAAGGCTGGGGCGGATGTGACTATCGTTTCTCCGACGTTGGTTGATTTTCTGTCTAAGCTTGCTTCTGAGCATCAACTGCGCTGGGTACAACGTTTCTATTCGAGTGACATTGTCACTAAAAACTTTGTTCAAGTGTGGGCGACGACAGACAATCCTGAGCTAAATCACCAAGTGTACAAAGATGCCAAAGAGCTAGGCATCTTGGTTAACGTTGTGGATGATAAGCCTTATTGTGATTTCATCACGCCGTCTATGATTAATCGTGGCCGCATCCAAATCGCAATCTCTAGTGGTGGAGCTTCGCCAGTTTTAATTCGAAACATCCGTGAAAAACTTGAATCGATACTGCCACAAAACATGGGGTTGATGGCGGACTTTGCTAACTCAAAGCGAAACTCAATTAAAGAGGCGCTGCCTAGTGTCGATTTACGCCGCAAGTTTTGGGAGCAATTCTTCTCGAACCCCGAGGTGGAAAACGCGCGAGATAATCGTGAGTTAGAAGCAATTTACCAAGCGACCATGGCAACACCTTTAGATGAAAAGGGAAGTTGTACTTGGGTTCATGTTGGGAAAGATGTTGAGATGTTGCCAATAAAAGCCGTACGCTATATGCAACAAGCGGAGCTGGCTCTGTACTCAACTCGATGTGAAGCGAATGTGTTAGAACTAATACGAAGAGATGCAGAAAGAGAAGCTTTCTCGAGCGCTGCTGAGCTTTCGGATATGCTGGCCAAGGCTAAAGCTGAAAAGCTTCGAATTTGCGTGTTCATACCACAAGGAACGAGCGAATTCGTATTGCTGCAAGGACAGGACTTAGTTATCTAGCAATGCCAAATGCTAAAGTGGATACGTAGTTCGTTACACTAAAGCCAATAAAAAACGCCAGCGGATTATGCGCTGGCGTTTTTATTTACTTCTCAGATTGATTAATCACGGAAGTTGTTAAACTGGAATGGGATACCCATCTCTGCTTCACGAATCGCTGCCATTGTCGCTTGCAGGTCGTCGCGTTTCTTACCGGTAACACGTACTTTGTCGCCTTGAATAGAAGCTTGTACTTTTAACTTTGCGTCTTTGATAAGTTTCACTACTTTTTTCGCCGTTGGAGTATCAATACCTTGGCGGAAAAGCAGAGTTTGGTGCCAGTTTTTACCAGTAACGTCTGGGTCTTGTGCATCCATTGCGTTCGCGTCAATGTTACGCTTCGCTAAGTGGCCGCGTAAAATGTCGCGCATTTGCTTAAGTTGGAAGTCACCTTCCGCAGACATTTTTACGTTTTCTTCTACTAGCTCAAAGCTCGCATTTACGTTGCGGAAATCGAAACGAGTAGACAATTCACGGTTAGCATTATCAACGGCGTTACGTAGTTCAACCGTATCGATTTCAGAAACAATATCAAACGATGGCATGAAGATTCCTTGATTATTTTGTTATAGGGACTTTCGGGACTTAACAGCGCTTGCCAGCATATCTAGCATTGTAGCAGTGTCTTCCCAACCTAGGCATGGATCTGTAATAGACTGACCATACGTTAGGTTATTGATGTCAGTCATTGGCTGATTGCCTTCAAGAATAAAGCTTTCTGCCATGATACCCGCAATACGAGTGCTGCCTGACTTAATTTGGTTACAAATGTCTTGAGCTACGTCGATTTGTTTTCTGTGTTGCTTCTGACAGTTTGCATGGCTGAAATCCACAACCAAACGTTGTGGCAATCCAAACTCAGCTAAAGCATCACATGCTTGTTTGACTGATGCTTCATCAAAGTTAGGGCCTTTTTCTCCACCGCGCAGAATAATATGACCGTAAGGGTTGCCACTTGTGCGGTAAACCGTCATTCGACCGTTCTTATCTGGCGAGTAGAAGTAATGCGATGCTTTCGATGCGCGAATTGCATCAATTGCAATTTTTACGTTGCCATTTGTGCCATTTTTGAAACCAACTGGGCAAGATAGTGCCGACGCCATTTCACGGTGAATTTGTGATTCCGTTGTGCGAGCACCAATCGCGCCCCAAGTGATCAAATCCGCGATGTATTGGCCAGTGATCATATCAAGAAACTCAGTAGCAGTCGCAAGACCAAGCTTGTTGATATCCAGTAGTAGTTTACGAGCTTTATGAAGACCAGCTTCAAGTGCGTAAGAACCATCTAGGTTAGGGTCCGTAATCAAACCTTTCCAACCAACTACTGTACGAGGCTTTTCAAAGTAAGTACGCATCACGATAAACAGTTCGTCTTTGTACTTGTCTTGGATTTCACTCAGGCGAGTGGCGTAATCAATGGCAGCTTCAGTGTCGTGAACAGAACACGGACCTACAATCGCAAGAAGGCGATCGTCTTCACCCGATAAAATGTTTTCAATCTGACGACGAGATTGAGCGATACGGTCTGCAACGTCATCCGTAATAGGATGTACACTACCTAGCTCTGCTGGGGTAGGCATTGGACCCAAAGGCTGGGTTCTCAATTCATCTGTTTTTATAGGCATGTTATAGCTTTATTCTCTATTGCGAAGGGGTAAAGATAACGGAATTACAGGCAGGAATAAACCGTTTCACGGGAATCTTCGCCAGGAAATACCGAATTGTATACAAAGGTGTAGGTATTCATTTAAATGACTTATGTATAAATGACAAAACTTGATCATTAAATCAATATATATACATTTGAATTTATAACCATTTTATCTATCTCGCTGTAAGGTAATCTAAGTAACTGCGATAAACTTCATACCTCACGGGTGACGCCGTCACTTCATGAGGGTTAAATAACTCGTGAGATCGAGCTTTTGTTAACATTTCTTTGACATCTATTTCTTTCGTTGATTAACTGGTCTGACTAGATTGGTAAGGAGACCAAAATGTTATCAGCTCTACGTCGTGCGAATTTGTATCTAAATCTGTTTGGCTTTTCGAAAGTGCCGCTGATTTGGCTTTGCCACCCTAAAATCATTGCGATAGATAGCAAGCATGTTGAGGTTCGTATCCCATTGCGCAGAAGAACGAAGAACCACCTGAATAGCATGTATTTCGGCGCTTTAGCCGTTGGCGCTGATGTTGCTGGTGGTTTTCTTGCTATGAGTAAAGCGCAAGAAAAGGGAGAAGCGATCTCGCTAGCATTTAAAGGTGTGAAAGCCGAGTTTTTAAAGCGCCCGGAAGCCGATGTGCACTTTGTTTGTAACGATGGTCATGTCATTGATGAGATGCTCGAGCACACCTTGGCAACGGGTGAACGAGTAAATCGTGACGTAAAAATTGTCGCGCTGTGTCCTAACTTACATGGTGACGAGCCAATGGCTGAATTTTCGCTTACTCTTTCGATAAAAAAAGCAGCCCAACAAAGAAAAGAGGCTGCCTAGTGGTTTGTGGCTCGTTTGTTTAAAGGCGTTGGCTTAATTGAGTTCAATCTTCTCGATAGAGACGATTTTGGAGCGATTTAAGACCACTTTCCAGCGGTAATAAACAGGCTCATCGGTGTGGTTGTCCTCTTTGACAATCACATTGAGCAAATGACGTTTCTCTACTGACTCTTTGGTTACTTGACCTTCATTTAAACGGTAAACTCGGTTTGAGCTTTTATCCATCAAGCGGATGATAGGGCGCAAACTGATGTTCAATGTTTCTCTCGTTTGTTCGTAACCACTCAAGAAAAGAGAGGTCGCCATTTCGGTTTTCTCGTGATAATGAAGAATCTGCTCTTCACGTTGAACGACGCGTTTTTTACGTATTCTTTGAATCTTATCCGGCAAGCTACTTAAGGTACGATAATCGAGCCACTCCAATTTTTTGCCAACCACTTTTTTCGTCGTTGGATCAACGTACTTCTTACGCCATTTTGGTTTGCCTTTACGGATCCATCGCCACATGGCATCGCGTAAATCATCTTTAAAGATTTCTCGTAAAGCGTAAATAAAAGACATCGCGATAATGAATGAGGCAGAAATTTCCCCCAGATAATCGCGAGCGAGAATCACGGTCGAGGTCACGACAACCATCACTAAACCGGTTGCAATACCTTTGATAGCGCGCTTAATGTTGTTACCCATCGATATGGTTTCTTCACGAAGCACGATAGGGTGTTCAATCAATCGCCTTAGCAAGCGCATTTTGTTAGATAGGCGAGTAACGTCTTCAACGACTCTTGATGAGTTGTATTTGTTGAGTTTACGATGGGCTTGCTCTTTCTCACATAGCGTGATCAGACGCTTTTTGATCGTGCCATAGTCGCCTTCACGTGGTAGATGGGCCACCAGTGACAGGAACTTTTGCTCGGTATACCAAGACAGATAGTTATCGATGTTAACGTAGTAGCGTTTTAAGTTCTCTTCATAAGGAATAGAACGCCGCAAGCGCTTTAAGATCTCAAGCGTGAGCTCGATAACTTCGTCCACTTCATCTTCCGTTACGGAGTTGTTCTCATGCTTGTTTAAACTTGCTACCGCTTTGTCTAGCGCGATAACGTATTGGTAAGCGAACAAACTCAAACTTACTCGGTATTGCTGATTCGACAGGCGTCCACGTTTGGCAAGTCGACTGTGTACTAGCGGAAGAAGGATTTCAGTACTGTAATAAGATCGTTGCTGTGTGATTGAGGTGTAATAAAATTCGGATTCACTGATGATATCGGCGTTTAAACCAAGCTCACCAGGTATAAAAAAGTAAATATCTAGGTCGACACTTTTGCTCTTTGCGAGTGCATGACTGATTTTTAATGTTATTGAGTCTTGTTTATCGACGGTGACCAAAGAAAGCTCCTGACTTTGCTAAAGCATTCTTAACTTATGCGTTCCGTTGAGCAGGTAAGTATAAGAGTGCTAAAAGAGTGACTGGGGCATATAGCTGAACGACAACAGCATAACAGAGCACTATGCTTTTCTCTCTGATTTTCTTGTTAGTTTAGGTATAATTCCACGTAAATTTAAAAAGAGACAAAATCAATGATTAAAATTGGTCAAATTAACAGCTTAGAAGTCATTAAAAAGGCTGATTTTGGCGTATTTCTGGATGGCGATGATTACGGTTCTGTTCTACTACCTAGTAAGTATGTACCAGAGGGTACTGAAATTGGTGAGTATGTAGACGTATTTCTGTACTTCGATTCAGAAAGCCAACTTGCTGCGACCATTGAAAGACCAATTGCCCAAGTGGGTGAGTGGGGTTTAATGAAGATTGAGGGTGTGAATGCGACAGGTGCTTTTGTAAATTGGGGCATCAAAGAAAAGGACTTACTGATTCCTTTTAGTGAGCAACGCACTCGCTTCTCTGCCGGACAAACCATTTTAGTGTATGTTTATACCGACAAAGCGTCAGGTCGCATTGTTGGTACGACTAAGTTCAATAAATGGTTAGATAAAACTCCAGCGAATTATGAAGTTAACGAGCAAGTTGATTTGATCATCGCAGAGCGTAGTCAACTTGGTTATAAAGCTATCGTTAACGGTAAGCATTGGGGCATGATTTTCCCATCGGATGTTTTTGGTAAGCTTTACATCGGTAAAAAGCTGAAAGGCTTTATTAAGCACATTCGTGAAGATGGCAAAATCGACCTTGCTCTACAAAAAGTCGGTGTGGCGAAAATGGACGATCTTTCTAGTAAGATCCTTGACCTGCTAGAGAAGAAAGGCGGATTTTTGCCTTTGAATGACAAGTCGTCTCCTGAAGCGATTTTTGATGCTTTCCGCACAAGTAAAGGGACTTATAAAAAGACCATCGGTGGCTTATACAAGCAGGGTAAAATTGTCATTGAGAAAGACGGTATTCGTCTAGCGTAGTCCTAACTCACGTATAGCGGATCTGCAGCCAAAAAAACGGCCCAAACTTTTCCTTTTTTTGGGCCTAGGGGAAACGGCTCCGCAGAGCCTGCGCTAAACTTGTCCAACAATAATTTTGTTGGTGAACATAGAGAGAAATGCCACATCAAAGCATTACTTTGATACAACTAGTTTAGTACAGCGTATCCGGATCGCTAGCGAGCCCAGTTGCTTTCATACTTACGAATTAAAAAGCCATCGCAAATACGATGGCTTTTCATTTATTTATGATTCGCTACTTCTTTAAAATAAGTTCTTATCTCGTACTAATTCGCGAGGAAGACCATTCTTTATTCGGTTGCTTACCCACTTGCCAAGGCCAATAACTGCGCCTTGATAGGTGACAAGTACTTCGCCTTTACCTGTTTTCATTCCCTCAGGAATGGTTTGTGGGCGAACATCACGCCCCATGTACCATTCGCGCGCTTCTTCAATACTGAGTTCAATGGCGTTGCTTTCAGAACCTGTCGCCAGGGCAGTCGCGACTTGGTGTTGCCAACGGTAGCCATTTTTATGGGCTTCCGCGATCTTTATACCCATACGGGAGAAGCGTAATTCGCCGATCATCGGTTCTAAAGCATTAGGGAATAACCAGACATCTTTATCGCGAAGCCATACAGAACTGTCATTTGGAAGTTTAATACCTAACGCGCTTTGGAGTTGTTGAGCAATTTCTGTCGATTCTTTTTTTGAAGTTTTAGCAAAGGGGAATTTCCCCATGCGCTTTTTGACTTCTGGCGCCTCAACAGCAGCCAGTTTGCGAATTCTTGCAACAAAGAACCCTTCACAGTCGTAGACCTGCGGGAAAATATGCAAAAAGCCTTCTTCAGTTAGAGCTGCCTCTGCGTTCTCAAACAAGTTCTCAAGGCTTTCAAACTCTACAGCATCCCCAAAGGTTTCTTTCAAGTGATGACAAACTTGTTGGTTTTCTTCTGTACTGAGCGTACATGTTGAGTAAACCATCACACCACCGGGCTTTAATGCATGGAAGGCGCTTTCAATAAGATCTTTCTGCGTGTCAGCGATGTCGAGTACGGAAGCTTGCGTCCAGTTTTTCATCGCATCTTCGTCTTTGCGAACGGTGCCTTCTCCAGAGCAAGGCGCGTCGAGCAAAACCGCATCAAATTGTTCTGGTAGCCAACCGCCAAAAACGCGTCCATCGAAGTTACTTAGTGCGGCGTTACGTACCCCACAACGTTCCACATTAGCGTGCAGTACTTTTACACGACTTGCGGCGTATTCATTGGCCACAAGTACACCTTCGTTGTTCATTAAAGCTGCAATTTGAGTGGTTTTTGAGCCTGGAGCGGCTGCGGTATCTAACACGGCATCGTAAGATTCATCATTCATAAACAGAGCAGATACCGGCATCATCGAACTGGCTTCTTGAATGTAGAATAAGCCAGACATGTGTTCTGCTGTGTTGCCTAATGGTACAACTGACTCGTCCGCTTCAATCCAAAACCCCGTGTCACACCAAGGCACAGGAGAAAGCTTCCAGCCTTTTGTTTCTGCTCGTTCTAAAAACGCTTCAACGCTGATCTTCAACGTATTAACTCGAATACTCTTGCGCAGTGGCTTTTGGCACGATGCGATAAAGTCTTCCATGTTGAGGTGAGCTGGAAGGATAGTTTGGATTTTTTCCAGAAACGCGTCTGGGATGTAAACATTAGGATGCAATGTGGGATCTCGTTTGCAGAATTTGTGGCAAATAATATACGAAAGCGAAGCAGAAACGAATAGTGACAAGGGCCGAGCAATAAAAAAGAGCAGCGATTGCTGCTCTTTTAAGGTACTCAAACTTCAATTGTACCTGAATTGAGCTTTATTCTACGGCTTAGGAATCGCAGTACGCCATTGAGTCCAACCTTCTTCAGCTTGTGGATACAAAAAGAAAGATTGCCCACTTTTTGCCGCTGGTGGAATAGTCGATTGCTCTGGCGTTGAAAACGCAATTCCTCCGCGAACTAAACTATCAAATGTGCCTGCTTTGATGTTCGCGCCAGTAAGCCCGATGGAGACATCTACTCCTGAAACATTCCAAAACACGCTGTTTTGACGAACGAGGTAAGCATATTCAGGCTGTATTTTGATAGTCGTGACGATGCGATCAGCAAATTCTCCTAGGCTTACGTCGGTCACTTGGCCAACTTCCATCTGGCGGTAAAGAATAGGGGTACCGACTTGTACTGAGCCTCTTTGTTCACTTTGTAACGTAAACATGATTCCATGCACGCGTTCTGAACTATTTTCTAACTGAAAATCAAATTTGGCTTTACCTTTACCTGGTTCAACACTGATGGATTTCGACACCAACGCTCCGAGGTTTTTAACGCCACCTAAACCAATTTCTGGTTCAGTTAGCCAAAAATGTGAACCTTCAACTGCAATGTTTTCTACGTATTCAGGTAGGATTCTTGCAGTGACTTCAACCATGTTACGACGAAAATTCGGTACAACCAGAGTGATTTCACCAACTTTAACACCTTGATATTCAATCGGCATTCCTTTAGCAATCTCTTGCGAACCGTCGGTTTCTAAAGCAATGACGCGCCCAAACTTGCGAGCGGTTTTTTGATCAGAATACAGCTTCCAGTTTTCTCCGATTTTGTTTTCAACGCCTGGTACGGAGTCAAAAGCGATGCCACCTTCGATTAACGATTTTAAAGGGTGCGCTTTCACACTAACTCCGGCTAATGATGCATCTATCTCGATCCCTGAACGATTCCAAAAAACGGTTTGTGGCGTTACAAGATAAGCGAAGCGGTTTTCGATGGTAGCCTTAATTAGTACTCCGCCATCAACTAGTTGGAAATCGGAGACGTTACCAACTGGAAGATTACGATAGAGTAGAGGACTGCCTTTGGAAATCGGCGGCAATTCAGAAGCAAATAGTGTTAGCGCCCTAGAGCCACTTTGATTGTACTGCGCCAATTCAGCCAATGATTCATTTTGGAACAGCTGATACTCTTTTTGAATATCCTGCTTGCCTTCGCTCACAAAACTAATTGACCCGGTTAACAACTGCTTTGCTGGAGGAACGGTAACGCTGAGCCCGGATTCAGTTAACTCTGCTGATGCACTGCCGGTTACATAAAAACGATTGTTTGATTTGATCAGATGTTTGTATTCATGGTCAATCAATACATCCATAAATACTTCGTGTTGTGATTTTTTATCTTCCTTAACTAGGCCCACTTTGATGATTGAACCAACAACGATGCCTTTATAAAGTACATTGGCACCGCTATCTAGGCCAAACGAATTGTCGGACACCAACCGAATCGCGATGGACTTTTCTTGCTGTTGGTTAAACACGTTTTTACGAATGGCAGTAAAGCGGCGAGAGCGTTCACCCGCGCCCGGCACGATCGTTAAGAAGTTTCCTCGCACTAAATTAGCAATGTTTTCAACACCAGAAAGGGACACTTTTGCTTCTTCTAAAACAAATCGAGTACCTGTCGTCAGCATGTCACTAAAAGCGGGTTGAATTGCCGCTGACGCCAATATCACTTCTCGGCCTTCGGAAAGGCTCAAGTCCGTAACTTGGCCAATTTCGATTCCGCGATACATAATTGGAGCGCCTTCTCCGCTGATCTTGCTGTCATCAGGTAGGACGATTTTAACCGCGATGCCTCGACCAGCAGTTTTCAAATCTTTATACAAACGGAACTCGGTGTTCTCTTCTACAGGCTCACCATCATCCGGAGAGTCGACGGCGATGGCGCCACCTAGTAAGGCACTCATGCTTTCTAGTCTTACATCGACACCTTCAAAACCGATGCTGGCACCAATTCCACTGACGTTCCAGAATCGACTGCGGTTGTTAATGATATGTCGGTATTGATCCTGAATGTTGGCTTGAATAGTGATAGATTTTGCATCTTCATCTAGCTGGTAACTGTACACTTCACCGATTGGGATTTTCTTATAAACAATTTGAGAGCCAACCGATACACCACCTAAATCACGGCTTTTGAGCTTAATATTCAAACCTTGAGAAACGCGTAAATCTGTTGGGGCAGAGTCTAACGCATGGAATGTTGTCTCAAACTCTTGACCATCTCCGGGTTGAATCGAGATGTAGTTACCTGAGACGAGCGCATCCAGTCCGGAAACTCCCGTTAGGCTAGCTGTTGGTTTTACTAACCAAAAGCGTGTTTTATCGTTCAGTAACTTTGCAGCTTCAGGATAGATATCAGCATCGACATAAATACTGCCGAGATCTTCGGTGAGGTTAATGTCTCTTACCATGCCGACTTCTAATCCTTGGTAACGGATAGTGGTTCGGCCGGCGACAAGACCAGCGGCATCAGAAAAATAGATTTGCACTCGTTGTCCTGCATCGTGTATCGACTTCACAACAAGCCAGCCAGCTAAGACCATGGTCAAAATTGGCAACAGCCAAAGAGGAGATATGCCTTTACTCCGCTTTACATCTGGTACGTATGACGTTTGAGAACTGTTCTGATCACTCATTCATTGACTCTTTTTCTGATTGTTTTGGGCTTGTTTGGTCCCAGATTAGCCTTGGATCAATACTTTCTGCTGCAAGCATGGTCAATACAACGACAACACCAAATGCTACCGCGCCATATCCTGGTGTGAAATCCAGTATCTGACCACGATCGACTAACGTCATCATGATAGAAATAACAAACAAATCCATCACAGACCATTTACCGATCCATTTAACAACAAAGTAAACCATCATTCGTTGTCTCTTAAACACCGAACGTTTGAATTGGATGCAAAGCATGATGTAGGCGAGCCCAAGTATTTTAATCACCGGGACAACGATACTGGCAACAAAAATGATCGCAGCGATTCCATACATGCCGCTTTTTACTAAACCAGCCACGCCTGAAAAAATAGTGTCCTCCAAACGCTTACCATTGGTAAGCAAGATGGAAATAGGGATCAGGTTAGCAGGGAAGATGGCGACCGTTGCTGCGATGAGGTAAGCCCATGTTTTCTGGATGGAGTTTGGCTTGCGATGATATAACTCGTGATGACAACGCTGGCAATGGTCACCTTCAGGTTGGGACAAGTGGCATTCATGGCAATGCACACCTTTATGCTCAAAAGCATATAAACTTTCTGGTTTCCAAGCTTCCCAATAACGACGCACGCTGATTCTTGAAACTAACAAAACGGTAAATATCTGCAAAAGAACCAGACCAATTAACCCTGGACCGACGAAAATGTCGGAATAATCTTGGAGTTTAAAACAGGAAATGGCGATGCTAACTAAGAACACATCTAACATAACCCAATGCTTCAAATGTTGAATTAGCCACAGTGAGATACGAAGCCCACGGAACCATCGTTGATGTAAAGAAATATGCGCCGTTACCACTGAAACACAAACCGTCAGTGGCGCAAGAGAGCTACAAAATAGAATGAGCAATGAAAGAAGAACAAATCCTTCTTCCATCAATGTGATCATCCCTGAAGGTAGGGTTGCCGGAATCATCACACCAAAGAGTCGGATGCTAATAAAGTTAAAAAAGTGCGATGGAATAAATAGTAGGATGCAGGTTATCGCGACGGCTAGATTACCAGAGAGGCTAGGGCTACCTCCGCGATATAATTGTGTACCACAACGAGGGCAGTGTGCATTTTTGCCATGGGGTAAGTCGACGATGTCGACAGGCAATTCACAACCTTGGCACAGACGTACGTTATTGGATTGCATGGCGTGCTTAGACAGAGAGGTCATAACGACCTCTCTAGCTTGAACGATTTAAGCGTGGGACTGTATGCCCCCATATAAGGTTTGATATAAGCCTTCTTGCTCAACTAACTCACCATGAGTACCAGTTTGCGTCACTTTCCCATCTTCAAGCACGTAGATCAAATCGGCTTGTTTAACAGCGGATAGTCGGTGCGCAACGATTAATGTTGTTCTACCACGTAAGAACTCGGTCAGTGCTTTGTGTAAAGCCGCTTCAGTAGCGGTATCTAACGCAGACGTGGCTTCGTCTAAAATAACAAATTGAGGATTACTCAGCACCATTCTAGCAATGGCAAGCCGTTGTCGTTGACCTCCTGACAAACGAATGCCATTACGACCAACTTGAGTATCCAAGCCGTGGTTAAGTTGAGAAATTACATCATGCAGCTGAGCCACTTCAAGCGCACGCCAAAGTGACATTTCGTCAAAATTACCACCAAGCGTTAGATTATGCCTCAAGGTGTCGTTAAATAGTATAGGTTGCTGTAATACCACGGCAATTTTGTCGCGAATTACTTCAAAGCCAATATCTTCTGTTAATTCATCATTAAAGCGAATGCTACCGGAGTTTTGACGGTAAACCCCAATAAGTAATTGTATCAAGGTTGACTTACCACCGCCGCTTGCACCAACCAACGCCACTTTCTTTCCTGCCGGCATATGTAAAGAAAGATTATCTAGGACTTTGTTTTCATTATTGTACGAGAAATTAATGTTTTCTACTTTAACATCAACTTCTCTACCTTCTTTGAAAGGATTTACCTTAGGAACCGGTCTCTGCTCTTCTTCTAACTCTAATAAGTCGTTGATGCGTTTTAATGCCGCTTTAGCGCTATACCAAGAAAACTGAATCCCAAGCAACTCTTGAACAGGAGACAGCATGAACCATAGGTAACCAAAAACGGCAAATATTTGGCCAATAGTAAGGTCACTGAACATGACCATTAACATTGCGACAGCTCTGAATAATTCAAAGCCGATCAAAAAGAGAAGGAAAGAAACGCGACCAGCCGCTTCAGATTGCCAAGCATACTTGTCTGCATCAACGCGAACTTGGTTCGCACTGTCTTTGAGTTGTTGGAGGAATTCTCGCTCTTTATTGGCCGCGCGTAGTTGGTAGATTCCATCTAATGTTTCAACTAAGCGGTTTTGGAAAATTTCAAAAGAATGATTTTCCTTCCGTTTCAGATGTTTAACCATACTGCCTAGTTTACGTGAGAAGTAAATGACAATAGGGTTAACTAACAGGATAAACAGACCAAGTCGCCAATCGAGCCAAAGTAGAACGATAGCAGTACCAATAACAGTCAGAAAACTGATAACGAATTTTGCTAACGTAGAACCAATAAATTTATCAATGGTCTCAATGTCAGTGATAAGGTGTGCGTTGATTCCTCCGCTACCTTTGGTCTCGTATTGTCGGATGCTGATACGGCCGAGTTTGTCGATCATTTTACTGCGCATCTCAAACGTGATGGTTTTTGAAACAAGCGTAAATTGTCGGCTTTGAAGGATATTTAATCCTTGGCTCGCAGCTCGCATAAGAACAACCAAGAACAGGGTGAAGAAAATATAGCCTGTCGGAGTGTGCCACGCTTCAGGGAGAATGGCATTCATGGCATCTAAGCCTTTTGCAGGTTGGTCCAATAAGACCTCATCAACCATCAAAGGCATGAGGAGGGGAATTGGAACACTAATCAAGGTTGCAAGCACCGCTATCAAGTTCGCTATGATCAGCTTGGACTTGTGCTTTTTTACTTGTGTTATCAACCAAGAACGGCTAATAGTGTCATTTTTCAGAAGCATTGTAATTGAGAATAAGTCCTATTATAAAGTAGGGCTGCATTTTAGCGCCATACATTGAGAATGGAAGCTTTTATAGTAAGTAGGAAGTTAATATGAACTTAGAACAATACCAAAGACTAACCAAACAAGCTGTTGCTCTAATTGAGTCTGAACCAGACTTTATTGCGAACCTAGCAAACTTGAGCTCATTGCTTTTCATGGAACTTGACGATCTTAACTGGGCAGGCTTTTACCTAACAAAAGGTGAAGAGCTTGTTCTTGGTCCGTTCCAAGGAAAACCAGCTTGTGTTCGTATCCCAATGGGTCGAGGCGTCTGCGGTACTGCTGCACAAACTAATACTATACAAAGAGTATACGACGTTCACGAATTTGAGGGGCATATTGCGTGCGATGCAGCGAGCAATTCAGAAATTGTGATTCCATTTTCTATTAATGGAAAGGTGGTTGGTGTACTTGATATTGATAGTCCAAGTATTGGCCGATTTAATGAAACAGACGAAGAAGGTCTCACTCATTTCATGGTTGAAGTAGAAAAGCTGCTTAATTCACACGCGAACGACGCATAAATTAGCCTTCGAGTGTGGTTTTTCCTTGGCATGTCACTATAATACGAGAATATTTTTTCTTAATGCTCGCGGAAATCCGCTCAAATCAGGACCCCTCATGACTGAAAAGTTAAAAAACAGCAAAGAAGTTATTGCATATATTGCTGAATGTTTCCCTAAGTGCTTTACTTTAGAAGGTGAAGCAAAACCTCTGAAAATTGGTATTTTTCAAGATCTTGCGGAACGTCTAAATGAAGACGAAAAAGTAAGCAAAACACAGCTTCGTGCAGCGTTAAGACAGTACACTTCATCATGGCGTTACCTACACGGTGTAAAACCAGGTGCAGTACGTGTAGACCTAGATGGCAACCCTTGTGGTGAGCTAGAAGAAGAGCACGTTGAACACGCGAAAGCGACACTTGCAGAAAGCAAGGCGAAAGTTCAGGCTCGTCGTAAAGAACAAGCACAAAAAGCTCGTGAAGAGGGTAAGGCGAAAGCGAAACCTGCGGCTAAAAAGCCTCAACAGCCTCGTCGTACTAATAAACCAAAAGTACAAAAACCAACTAAGCCTGTAGAAACGCGCGCTCTAAATGCTGATGAAATCACAGTAGGTAACGCAGTTAACGTGAACATGGGCAAAGGAAACATGGCAGCGACCATTGTTGAAATCAATAAGGATGATGTACGTGTTCAACTTGCTAACGGCCTACAAATGGTTGTGAAAGCGGAGCACTTGCGCGCATAAAGGAGATACTCCTACGCATGAATTGCCGTTCAAAAGTGACCCTGATTGCTGCTAGCTTATGGCTAGCAGCATCAGCTCAGGCTCTTGAAGCCAAACTACATAAAGATGACCTGCCGGTTCTTTCTCCTGAAGTTCAGCATGAAACAGCTAGCAAACGAGTCACCTCGCGATTTACCCGCTCTCATTATAAGCACTTCAGCCTCAATGATGATTTCTCTAAAGCGATATTTGAACGCTATGTAGAGTTGCTTGATTACAATAGAAATATTTTCACTCAAGCAGACATCGATTCATTTAAAAATTGGTCAGTCGAGCTTGATGATCAGCTTAAATCGGGCAACAACCAAATTGCTTTTGATGTTTACAACCTCTCAATGCAGAAGCGTTTCGATCGTTTTGCTTATGCGTTAACTCTACTCGATGAAGAGATCAAGTTTGATACCGATGACGAGATAGAGTTAGACCGCTCTGAGGCAGCATGGCCAAAAGACGAAGCAGAGCTCAACGAGTTGTGGCGCAAGCGTGTGAAATATGACGCGTTAAATCTGAAACTGACTGGCAAAGAGTGGCCAGAGATTAAAGAAGTTTTAGAGAAGCGTTATAACAACGCGATGAAGCGCATCACACAGACCAACAATGAAGACGCATTTCAGTTGTATATGAATGCCTTCGCGCGACAGGTTGACCCTCATACAAGCTACCTTTCTCCACGTAATGCCGAGCAATTCCAATCGGAAATGAACCTTTCTCTAGAAGGCATCGGCGCCGTTTTGCAAATGACAGACGATTACACAGTAATTCGTTCACTTGTTGTTGGCGGTCCGGCATCAAAGAGTAAGCAACTTGGTGAAGGGGACCGAATCACTGGTGTTGGACAAGACGGTGAAGAAATTGTCGACGTGATCGGTTGGCGTCTGGATGATGTTGTTCAGTTAATCAAAGGCCCTAAAGGCACAAAGGTTAATCTACAGATCTTGCCAGAAGGTAACGATGCGAAGAGTTACATTGTCACAATTGTTCGTGACAAAGTTCGCTTAGAAGATCGTGCGGTTAAGTCAGAAATCATCGAAAAAGACGGTAAGAAGATTGGTATTTTAGAAGTACCAAGTTTCTACGTCGGCTTATCGAAAGACACCGATAAATTACTAGCTGAGTTGAAAACCAAAAACGTTGACGGCGTAATCGTTGATCTACGCAACAATGGCGGTGGTGCGCTAACAGAAGCAACGGCATTGACAGGTCTATTCATTAAAGAAGGCCCTGTAGTTCAAGTCCGTGACAGCTATGGCCGCATCAAGGTGAATGCCGATACCGATGGAAAAGTGAGTTATGATGGCCCATTGACGGTATTGATTAACCGCTACAGTGCTTCAGCATCTGAAATTTTTGCAGCGGCAATGCAAGATTATAATCGTGCAATCATCTTAGGTGAAAACTCTTTCGGTAAAGGTACAGTTCAGCAACATCGTTCACTGAATCATATTTATGATCTTTTCGATAAAGAGCTAGGTTATGTTCAGTACACGATTCAGAAATTTTATCGTATTGACGGTGGAAGTACGCAAAATCGTGGTGTTGCACCAGATATTTCGTACCCAACGCCAATTGAGGCTTCTGAAACTGGTGAAAGTGTTGAAGACAATGCTTTACCTTGGGATCAGATTGATAAAGCACAATATCAAACGTTTCCAAGTAACGACGCCTTAGTTGAAAAACTTACTGCTCTTCATAACAAGCGTATTTCTGATGAGATGGAGTTCCGCTTTATCAATGAAGACATCGAGAAATATCGTAAAGAAAAAGACGATAATACTTTGTCTTTGAACGAGAAAGTTCGTAAAGCTGAATCGGATAAAGCGGAAGCACTTCGATTACAACGCATAAATGAACGTCAAGCTGCTTTGGGTAAAAAAGCATTCAAAACATTGGATGACATACCAAAAGACTACGAGGCTCCTGATGTTTATTTAGATGAGTCTGTCGCGATTATGGTCGATCTACTTAAGCAGGAAAATCAGTCATAATAACTGGCAATTTAGAATAAAAAGAGTGAGTCTTTCAGATTCACTCTTTTTTTATGCCTTTTTGTCTTCCGCTGTCTCGATATCGAGCAAGATATTCGCTTATTTTCCCCCAATAATTTACGTGATCTACATCTAAAATTTCGCGAAAGTGAGGACTACTGGCTAAGCTAAAAGAAAACGATAAGGATGCCGATATGAAGTGGTTCTTTATTTTACTTAGCTTTTGCTGCTTTAGTGTGTTTGGTGGAGAAAACACCAGAGAAGATGAATTAAGTCACTTTGACACGCCGTTTCTCATCGGAGACTGGTATTTGATGAACCCAAACCCCGAAGAGTCGGCTGAAAACTTTCGTGCGATCAAACTCTCATTAGGTTCTGACTACAGCTTTTCTATTGATATTCAAAAGAAAGACTATTCCGTTGACCATTGGGAAGGGCTGTATAACGCAAATGAAGACACCATCGTTCTTGGTTTAAACACCGACGAGCCTCAAATTTATGCCTATCGCAACAACCATAATACGCTTGATCTTAATGGTGTAACATTCACTAAGGGATTATCCAATTCACTTGCAGGTATTTGGTCTAGCTCTCACGTATCTGGCGACGGTCTTGTGGCCAACAACATTAATCAGATGGATTTGATACTTCAACCTGATTTCGTGTTCATGTTTAGGGTTTCGAACGAAGAAGGGGATGAGTCCATCAAACAAGGTGTGTTTTACACAGAAGATGAGTTTTTGGTTCTGTTGTATGAAAATGGCGAGCATGGAACCACGTATAAGCTCAACAAGAATGAGCTAACGATCGAAGATTCCAATGGTGATATGTACGCCGTACTCAATAGAGTTACGCCATGATGCCTTTAACATGCGCCAAATTACGCGTGCGTACGGTAAGTCATTAATGTTGTTTAAATGTTAATCAAAAAACGGAGCTAGAGCACTAAAAGCTCCGTTTTTTGATAGAAAGACTTGTATTCTGATACCACAACCCCTACAAATAACTTATATAGTGATACCAGAACTGCATTTTTGATCATGCAGTCTGGTATTTTTGTTGTTCGACATACAAGGATTTATGCTCATGTCTCAAGCTCCCCAGGCCAAATATCGTAAAGATTATAAAGAGCCATCTCATGCGATTACTGATATCGATCTTACTTTTGATCTATATGACAATGACACAATCGTTACGGCGGTATCAAAAGTTGCTCAAAAAGGCGATACAACAACGCTAGAACTCGATGGCGAAGGGCTTGAGCTACGCGCTGTAAAAGTAAATGGTGAGGATTGGGCTCATCACGAGGTGAAGGAGTCATCGCTGGTACTGACCGATCTTCCATCCGAGTTTGAACTTGAAATCGTCACCAAAATTGATCCTGAAGCGAATACAGCACTCGAAGGTTTGTACAAATCAGGCGGTGCATTTTGTACTCAGTGTGAGGCTGAGGGCTTTCGCCGTATCACGTACTATCTAGACCGTCCGGATGTTCTAGCAAAATACACAACAAAAGTGATCGCAGATAAAGCTGCTTACCCATATTTGCTGAGCAATGGTAACCGAATTGCAGAAGGCGATGCAGAGAACGGTCGTCACTGGGTTCAATGGCAGGATCCGCATCCAAAACCAGCTTACTTGTTCGCCCTCGTTGCAGGCGACTTTGATGTATTGCGTGACAAATATACAACGATGTCAGGTCGCAGTGTTGATTTAGAAATCTTTGTTGATAAAGGTAACTTAGATCGTGCAGGCCATGCGATGACATCGCTGATCAACTCGATGAAGTGGGATGAGGAACGCTTTGGCCTAGAATACGATCTGGATATTTACATGATCGTTGCTGTTGATTTCTTCAACATGGGTGCAATGGAAAACAAAGGCTTGAACATTTTTAACTCAAAATATGTGCTGGCGAACGATCAAACTGCGACAGATCGTGATTATTTAGGCATCGAAGCTGTGATCGGTCATGAGTACTTCCACAACTGGACTGGCAACCGTGTCACTTGTCGTGACTGGTTCCAACTAAGTCTAAAAGAAGGCTTAACCGTATTCCGAGACCAAGAATTCTCTTCTGACTTAGGCTCTCGTGCTGATAACCGTATTGATAACGTACGTATTATTCGTGGTCCTCAATTTGCGGAAGATGCAAGCCCAATGTCTCACCCGATTCGTCCTGACAAAGTCATTGAGATGAATAACTTCTACACGCTAACGGTGTATGAAAAGGGCAGCGAAGTTATTCGTATGTACCATACACTCCTTGGCGAAGAGGGCTTCCAAAAAGGAATGAAACTTTATTTTGAACGTCACGATGGTACCGCCGCGACGTGTGAAGACTTTGTTTCTGCAATGGAAGATGCCACCGGTGTTGATTTAAAACAGTTCCGTCTGTGGTACAGCCAATCGGGTACACCAACGCTGCGCGTAAATAGCGAATACAACGCTGATGCAAAAACTTACGCACTAACGGTAGAGCAATTTACGGAGCCGACGCAAGACCAAGCAGAAAAACAAGCGCTGCATATTCCGTTCGATATCGAGTTGTATGATTCGAAAGGTCGAGTTATCCCACTGGTGATTAACGGTGAATCAGTTAATAACGTGCTGGATATTAAACAAGATAAGCAAACGTTCGTATTTGAAAATGTCGAAGAACAGCCAGTGCCATCTTTGTTGCGTGAATTCTCGGCACCAGTCAAATTAGAATACGATTACAGCGATGACGAGTTAGTCTTCTTGATGAAGCACGCAACGAACGATTTTGCTCGATGGGACGCTAGCCAAATGCTATTGGCTAAATACATTCGTCAGAATGTGAAAAACGTTCAAGCGGGACAAGAAGTATCGCTTTCTGAAGGTGTGATAGATGCTTTCCGCGGTGTGCTGTTGGATGAAACGCTTGAGCCTGCTTTCATTGCTCAAGTTTTCTCTATGCCTTCAATCAATGAGATTACTGGTTGGTACCAGCAAATTGATATCGATGCCGTAGACAAAGTGCTAAACAGCATTACAGTGTCACTTTCTAAGGAATTAGAAGATGAGCTAAGTGCGACTTATCACACGCTTAAGCAAACAGAGTATACGATCGACCATGCTGCTATTGGCAAGCGTGCTTTACGTAACCGTTGCCTTCAGTACCTAGCATATACGGAAAAAGGTAATGATTTAGTCAACGCGCAGTACGCATCTGCAAATAACATGACAGATACGATTGCTGCGATGAGTGCCGCAAATAACGCTCAGCTCGAGTGTCGTGAAGCACTTATGGCTGATTATAGCGATAAATGGAAGCACGATGGTTTGGTTATGGATAAGTGGTTTGCACTGCAAGGTAGCAATCCTGCAGAGGATGCTCTTGAAAAAGTAAAAGCAACCATGAACCACGAAGCATTTAGTTTGAAAAATCCGAACCGTACGCGCAGCTTAATTGGCTCGTTCTTAAGTGCGAACCCTGTACGTTTCCATGATAAATCCGGTGTAGGTTACCAATTTGCCGGTGAAATTCTTCGCCAACTAAATGATTCGAACCCACAAGTAGCTTCTCGAATGATTGATCCTTTGCTTAAGTTCCGTAAATACGATGAAGCTCGCCAAGCAATGATTCGTGCAGAACTTGAAAAGCTCAAAGCAATGGATAATCTTGCTAAAGATCTATTCGAAAAAGTGACTAAAGCACTAGACGAATAGTAAACAACACAATAGGGTGGTCATTAAGACCACCTTATTTGTTTATGTCACTTAGTTTTCACTTCATGAACTATTACTACTTCAATCTCAACATTTCATATCAAACGTTTTTATCTCATTATTCTGGTGCGGCAAGTGTTGTTCAAGTTGTCACACACAACGGTTTGCGTTTGCAGTTACCCGCCGCGAGATTTAGACCATTTCTTAGTCAATTGGGCGTTAGAGGCCAGTTTAGACTAACAACTGACCAAAATAATAAGTTTCTTAAGTTAGAAACTCTGTGATGTATTGTATTTGCAGAGAGTTAAATAGGAATCTTAGTCACAGAATCGGACATTTCACCTCTTACCACTACGATTAGTTGTTAAACATTTGTAATTATGCTTTTACAATGGGCACATGCATTACCTATGCTTAGTTTCTAAGGTAACAACCTAGCTACTAAGTCCCCCTACAAAACAACAATTCTAATGTGGAGTGTGAATATGACCGCGCGTGAAAATGTAGTGCCGGTTCTGCTTGAAAAGGTTTACCAACTGATTCAAGACAAACTCGAGCTTTCTCACCAAACGCTTGTAACTAAACTTGCTCAACACTTATTCAGTAACATTGCTGATGATGATCTAATTCAGCGAAACGAATCCGACCTTTATGGTGCTGTCGTTAGCCTTTGGCACCATATCAATGAAAAAAAACCAGAAGAGATTTCGGTTCGAGTATTTAACCCGACCGTAAGTCGTCAAGGCTGGCAATCCACACACACAATCGTAGAAATTGTTGTTCCAGATAGTCCATTCTTAGTGGACTCAGTCAAAATGGCTTTAGCACGTTTGGATCTTGTTTGTCACCTAATGTTGAATAACCCAACACAGATTCAGCGTGATAAAAAAGGCCAAGTTACAGACGTAAACGGTGAGGGTGGTGTTCTTCAATCACTTTTCCACATAGAGGTAGACCGCCTTACTAGTAAAGACGAGATGCAAGCGCTTAAAGAAGAGCTGTTAAGAATTCTATCTGATACTCGCTTAGTCGTTGATGACTGGAAGCAGATGGTTGATAAGCTTAAGTTTGTTACTGATGAACTTGAGAAAAATAAAGATCGTGTTTCTATCCAAACTGATCGTATGGATGAAACGATCGCATTTCTTCGTTGGCTAGAAGATCATAACTTTACCTTTATGGGTTATAAAGATTATGACTTAAAAGAGGTCAATGGTGATACCGAACTTGTTCCTGCTAAAGAAAAAGGACTAGGTCTGTTTGCTGATGACAAGCGCGTGCGTAGCGTCAAGCTCTCTGAATTATCAGATTCAGCGCGATTAGAAGCGAAAAAACCATACGCTCTGATCATCACCAAAGGTAACAAAGCATCTCGTATCCACCGTCCGGCTTATACTGATTACATCGGTATTAAAAAGTTTGATGAAAACGGTAAAGTAATAGGTGAGCATCGCTTTACTGGTTTATATACCTCCGCCGTTTACAACCAAGCGGTACAAAGTATTCCTCTGATCCGTGAAAAAGTTGACCGTATCCTTGAAGCAAGTGGATACCGCCACGGATCATACTCATACAAAGCATTGCACAATATCTTAGAAAACTACCCACGCGACGAGTTGCTTCAAGCTAATGAAGAAGAGCTGCTTGAGGTGGGAATGGGTGTTGTACAAATGCAAGATCGTGACTTGCTGCGTTTGTTTGTTCGTAAAGACCCATTTGGTCGTTTCTTCAGTTGCATGGTTTATGTCACTAAAGATCGTTACAACACAGAATTGCGTCGTCAAACTCAACGCATTCTTAAGCAGTACTTTGGTTGCGAGCAAGAGGTTGAATTTACAACGTACTTCTCAGAAAGCCCACTAGCGAGAACACATTACATTGTTCGTGTAGACAATAACAACATTGACGTAGACGTGAAAAAGATCGAGCAAAATCTAATGGAAGTTTCTACCTCTTGGGATGACAGACTAAAAGAATCCATCATTGCTAACTTTGGTGAAAGTAAAGGCCTTCCTCTTTCAAAAGAATATATGAGTGCGTTCCCTCGCTCATACAAAGAGGACATGATGCCAGGTTCTGCGGTTGCAGATATCGAGCGCTTAGAAGCGTTAAGTGATGATAATAAACTTGGTATGTTGTTCTACCGACCTCAAGAAGAGGGAGCTGATTCCAAAGCTGTCCGCTTAAAGTTATATCATCGCGATGAACCAATTCACCTTTCTGACGTAATGCCGATGTTGGAAAACCTTGGTTTGCGTGTGATTGGCGAATCGCCATATGAGATCGAGAAAAACAACGGTCAGACCTTCTGGATCCTTGACTTCTCTATGCTGCATAAGAGCGAGAAAACCGTTGACCTTCGTGAAGCTCGTGATCGTTTCCAACAAGCATTTGCTGCCATTTGGGCGGGTAATCTTGAAAGTGATGGTTTCAACCGATTGTTATTAGGTGCGTCTTTATCTGGCCGTGAGATTTCCATTCTTCGCGCTTACGCACGATACATGCGCCAAGTCGGCTTCCCATTCAGTCAGCAGTACATCGAAGACACGCTAAGCCACTACCCAGACTTAGCGACAGGTCTAGTCAAGCTGTTCACCAAGCGATTTGATCCGAAACACAAAGGCAGCGAGAAAGGCCAAAACGATCTAATTAAAAAGCTAACAGAGCAGTTGGATCGTGTAGAGAGCTTGGATGATGATCGTATTATTCGTCGTTATATCGAAATGATCATGGCGACGCTTCGTACCAACTACTACCAAGTAGACGAGAATAAGCAGCCTAAGCCTTGGTTATCTTTGAAAATGAAGCCAAGCGATATTCCTGAGATTCCGCAGCCTGTACCTGCATTCGAGATCTTTGTTTACGCACCAGATATTGAAGGTGTTCACCTTCGTGGTGGAAAAGTGGCTCGTGGTGGTTTGCGTTGGTCAGATCGTCAAGAAGACTTCCGTACGGAGATTCTTGGCTTAGTGAAAGCGCAACAGGTTAAGAACACTGTAATTGTACCAGTGGGTGCAAAAGGCGGCTTCGTTTGTAAACGCCAGCCATCTCTCACCAGTCGTGATGAAATTTTTGCGGAAGGTCAGCGTTGTTACAAACGCTTTATCCGTGCACTGCTTGATGTGTCAGATAACATCATTGAAGGAGAGGTGGTACCACCACAAAACGTTGTTCGTCACGATGAAGATGACCCATATCTAGTAGTGGCTGCCGATAAAGGCACAGCAACCTTCTCAGATTTGGCAAACTCTGTTTCTGCAGAATACAACTTCTGGCTAGGTGACGCATTCGCTTCAGGTGGTTCAAACGGTTACGATCACAAAGCAATGGGAATCACCGCAAAAGGTGGTTGGGAATCTGTTAAACGTCACTTCCGTGAAATGGGCATCAACTGTCAGACCACTGATTTTACTGCAATCGGTGTAGGTGATATGGCAGGTGACGTGTTCGGTAACGGTATGCTGTTATCGAAGCATATTCGATTGCAAGCTGCGTTTAACCACATGCACATCTTTATTGATCCAAATCCAGATTCAGCCAGCAGCTGGGAAGAGCGTAACCGCTTGTTTAATTTGCCAAGATCAAGCTGGGAAGATTACAACAAAGACTTGATCTCTCAAGGTGGTGGCATCTTCTCTCGTCGATCAAAATCGATCCAGTTGACGCCAGAAATTCAGAAAATGTTAGGTACGAAGAAAGCATCTTTGGCGCCTAACGATCTGATAAAGATGATCTTGAAAATGAAAGTCGATCTTCTTTGGAACGGTGGTATCGGCACTTACGTTAAATCATCGACAGAAACTCATACAGATGTTGGTGACCGTGCTAACGACATGCTGCGCATTGACGGCCGTGACTTAAGAGCCAAAGTGGTTGGCGAAGGTGGTAACTTGGGTATGACTCAGCTTGGTCGTATCGAATACGCACTAACTGGCGGTCGAGTGAACACGGACTTCGTTGATAACGTAGGTGGCGTTGACTGTTCGGATAATGAAGTCAACATCAAGATCTTCCTCAATGGACTGGTTTCAAATGGCGATCTTACGGTTAAGCAACGTAACCAAATTCTAGAGTCTATGGAAGACGAAGTGGGTGAAATTGTCTTGGATGATGCTTACCGTCAGTCGGAGTCGATCTCTGTTACTGAACAGCAAGGTGTTGGCATTGTTAAGGAGCAAATTCGATTCATCCACACTATGGAGAAAGCAGGGTACTTGGACCGTGCTCTCGAATACATTCCTGATGATGAAACGCTAATCGAGCGTGAAAAACAGGGACTAGGTCTGACTCGCCCTGAGCTATCAGTGTTAGTTGCCTACGGTAAAATGGTACTTAAACAGCAACTTGTTACGGATGAAATCGCAAATGATGAATTCCATGCAAAACAACTTGTTGAATATTTCCCAAGTGCGTTACGACGTAACTATAAAGATCAAATGGTTAATCACCCACTGCGAGCTGAAATTATCGCTACAGCATTGGCTAACCAGATGGTTAATGAAATGGGCTGTAACTTCGTTACTCGTTTGCAAGAAGAAACTGGTGCAAGTGTTGTCGATATTGCCAACGCTTACAGTGCGGCTAGAGAAATCTTTGATTTAGAAGAAATCCTCAAGCAAACTCGCAAACTTGATAACGTTGCGACAGCGCAAGCTCAATACGAAATTATGTTTTACGTGCGCCGAGCACTGCGTCGAATTGCACGCTGGTTGCTTCGTAACCGTAGCGGCAAATGCACGGTCGGTGAGTTGATTGCTATCTACAAGCAAGATGTCAATGTTATCACTGAAACCCTAGACACTATGTTAGTTGAGTCTGAAGTTGAAGAACACAATGAGTTGGCTCAAGGTTGGATAGAGAAAGGGGTTGAAGAGAAACTCGCTCACCAAGTTGCCCGCTTATCAAGCTTACAATCTGCACTGGATATTTCATCAGTAGCAAGTGAAACAGGTAAAACGGTTGAGCAAGCATCGAAACTCTACTTTAACTTGGGTGACCGTTTATCGTTGCATTGGTTCTTGAAGCAAATTAATAGCCAAGCCGTTGATAACAACTGGCAAGCACTTGCAAGAGCGGCATTCCGTGAAGATCTGGACTGGCAACAACGTCAACTTACCGCTCAGGTACTGACTTGTGGCTGCTCAACCGAAGAGCTTGACGTGATGGCTGCGTTAGAAGATTGGATTGAAACTAACGAGCAATCGTTGCACCGCTGGGAGAGTATCTTAAACGAGTTCAAAGTTGGCTCAGTACACGAATTTGCTAAGTTCTCTGTAGCACTTCGAGAGCTAGTACTTTTAAACCTCAACTGCTCATCGAAAGAGTAGTGGAATAATCAAGTCATAAGTAAAAGCCTCGTTATTTAACGGGGCTTTTTATTATCTATTATTCACATTTGGAACGAAAATAGTTACATTGTCACATTGAGTTGAAATTAAAACAGAGTGAAATCGATTGCTTTTAAGCGGTTAGTTACGATTTTTATCGCAGAAACTTGATTGTAATTGTTTGTTTTATATTTGAAAATCTTATAAAGATATAGGTTTTTACTTATTACGTTCATTTTCATTGAATTACGATGAAAAACGGTAAATAATATTGTCCCGTTTATACGGGGCTTTTTTCTTTCGGAGGCACAATGCTTTACCGTCTAGCCAGAACTGGCTTTTTCCAACTCGATGCCGAGAAGGCACATGATCTTGCAATCAAGAACTTCCAACGCTTTAACGGCACACCACTTGATCTCTTTTACCGCCAACAGTTACCAACTCGTCCAGTTGAGTGTATGGGTCTAACATTCCGTAACCCTGTTGGTCTTGCGGCTGGTTTAGATAAAAACGGCGAATGTATTGAAGCATTTGATGCCATGGGCTTTGGCTTTGTCGAAGTCGGCACTGTAACGCCACGACCACAACCAGGTAATGATAAACCACGCTTATTCCGTTTAGTGGAAGCAGAGGGGATCATCAACCGCATGGGCTTTAATAACCTAGGCGTTGATAATTTGATCGAGAATGTTAAACGAGCAAAATTCAATTGTGTTCTCGGAATTAATATCGGTAAAAATAAAGATACGCCAATTGAAAAAGGGGCAGAGGACTACCTGATTTGTATGGAAAAAGTGTATGAGTATGCTGGCTATATTGCAGTAAACATCTCATCGCCAAACACTCCAGGTCTTCGTTCACTTCAATATGGTGAAGCGCTTGATGAACTGCTTTCCGAATTAAAAGCGAAACAAGCGGAGTTATCAGAGAAGTACAACAAGTATGTCCCGTTAGCATTAAAGATTGCGCCAGATTTAAGTGACGATGAAATCTGCCAAATCTGCGATTCTTTATTGAAAAACAATATAGATGGTGTGATCGCGACTAACACAACTTTGGATCGCACGATCGTAGAAGGGATGAAACACGCCAATGAGGCAGGTGGCTTGAGTGGTCGCCCTGTGCAATCACGCTCTACGGAGGTCGTACGTAAGCTTCATGAAGAGCTTGGAGACAAACTTCCAATTATCGGTGTTGGTGGTGTAGATTCCTATGTTGCAGCCAAAGAAAAGATCATGGCAGGCGCTAAACTTGTTCAAGTCTACACTGGCTTTATTTACCACGGCCCAGGTCTCGTACGTGATATTGTTAAGAATCTTTAACATATACATCAAAAACTACTGAAAAATCAGTACCTGTTACATAAAAAAGAGGACTTTGTTTCCTCTTTTTTTTTATCCGTTCGTTTGTAGAATTTAAAAATCACGAGTAGGTAATTAAGCGTCTTACCTCTTTACCACTGATTTAACTAGTCAAGAGAGAACGGAATAATGCTTAAACCCAGCGACAAATGGAATTGGTATTTTGACGAGCAAAAAGCTTGCTTAATGCTGGATCTGGGGGAGGAAATGATTTTCCAAACCAATCTATCCCGAAAATTGTTGGTTAACTGTGCCTTCTCAAACAGTGAATTTACCGTTGATGACGCCAGCGCATTTCAAACGTTTAATGAGCGCATTCGCTGTCTCGATATCAGTGAATATCGCCAAGCTGAATTAACACTGTATTGTGTTGCTGCAAAGCGTTTTCATAAACCTGTACAGCCTAAGAGCTGGTTCTTCGATGCACAGTCCTCTGATTATGAACCTCAAGAAGGGGACATGGTCTTTCTCACAAATCAATATTCTGATGGTATGTTCATCGTTCTAGAACCAGGCGAAACATCGAGCTTATGTGCTTATGTTAACCAAGAAGCCTTTGTTCTTGATGGCAATAAGGCGCTTCAATTTGGGCAGCCGATTAAAGTAATGCATGATCGCATGGCTTGTGCAAACCACCTCTTTGCAATGACCCCTATGGCAATGGTGGGTTAAAGCTGTTTAATTTTTCTTTATTTCGTTCCTTTGTTTGCCTTAATCGACCTTAGTGGGTCGATTTTTTTTGTCCTTTCCTCTGACACTCCAATCCGAAATACCATGAAACTGTTTGTTTTCTATGCATGCAAACATGAAGCTGGTCACTTTTATTTTACTTATTTCAATTTGATTACTCCTTTAACTAGGCAACCTAGCGCCTAAAACAACCCTATTTATTCCCCTATAAAGGGTATTTGTAAGTAATTTACATCAATCAATCCACACTGGTATATACCAAAGTGAGCGTAAATAAGTATTCACTTCTTCTAAAGGAAACAAAATACGTTCATGAATGAAAAACATTCAAACTAAAGATGTTGAAAGTTTTAGATCATTTGAGTGGTGATGATTTGAACTAACGGGTGGGAAAATACCTTTAAAAACGAGGCATTGATCGTAAAGTCAGGTATAATTGAAGCTATTTTTTATCAGCGAAAGAACACTATGAATCAATATCTCGCGGTAACTTCAAATGGCATGGAAAATTTGCTTGTTGAAGAACTGACTAAACTAGGCATTGAAAATGCGAAACCAGTACAGGCAGGCGTAAAATTTAAAGCGACAAACGAACAGGTTTATCGCTGTTGTTTGTGGAGCCGTTTAGCGTCTCGATTTGTACGTGTTTTATCTGAGTTCACGTGTAACAACGACATGGACTTGTATCTATCCACTTCCACTATTAACTGGGTTAACCAATTTCATAGCTCTAAACGCTTTGTTGTGGACTTTAACGGCACAAACCGTGAGATTAGAAATAGCCAATACGGGGCTATGAAGGTCAAAGATGGCATCGTAGATTGCTTTGAGAACAAAGGCTTGCCACGTCCTAATATCAGCAAAGAACGCCCAGATATTCGTATTCACGTTCGTTTGCATAAAGATAAAGCGTTGCTTGGGGTAGACATGGTAGGTAGTGGTCTTCATCAGCGTGGTTATCGACCAGAATCGGGTCGTGCGCCATTACGTGAAACGCTTGCTTCTGCGATTATCATGCGTTGTGGCTGGGATGGGCATCAACCATTACTCGATCCAATGTGTGGTTCTGGTACTTTGCTTATTGAAGCAGCAATGATGGCAGCCAACATGGCACCTGGCGTTAAGCGCAAACAATGGGGCTTCGAAGTTTTGGAAGACTTTGAACCGGAGACCTGGGCTGAGATTAAATCAGAGGCTAATGTTCAAGCTAGACGAGGTGTCAAGAAAGTTGACGCTAAGTTTTTTGGATTCGATAACGACCCCAAAGTATTAAAAGTCGCTCAAGAAAACGCCCGCAGAGCAGGTGTTGAAGAGTTGATTGAGTTTGCGCAAGGTGATGCTGCAACTATTACTCGTCCCGCAGGATTTGAACACGGTGTTATCGTTTCAAACCCACCTTACGGTGAGCGTCTAGGAACTGAGCCGGGGCTGATTGCGCTCTATACCGCATTCGGTGGACAGCTAAAATCAGAGTTTGGCGGATGTAAAGCATCTATCTTCTCTAGCTCAGACGAGCTCTTGAGTTGCCTTCGCATGCGCGCTGATAAACAGTTTAAATTGAACAACGGTGCGTTACCGTGTCACCAAAAGAACTACAGCATTGCCGAGCGCAGCGCTGATGAAGTTAAAGGTGCAGATACTAACGTTCAAATCGCACCAGACTTCTCAAACCGTTTGAAGAAAAACATTGGCAAGATTGGCAAGTGGGCTCGTAAAGAGAAACTAGACTGCTATCGTATCTACGATGCAGACCTTCCAGAATACAACGTAGCGATCGACGTGTACGGCGATCAAATTGTGATTCAAGAGTACGCAGCACCTAAGAACATCCCTGAAGAAAAAGCCAAGCGTCGTCTAACGGACATTATCCGTGCGACGATTCAGGTGACCGGTGTCGAAGCGAACAAAGTTGTACTGAAAGTTCGTGAGAAGCAGAAAGGTCGAAGCCAGTACCAAAAATTAGGTCAGGTATCAGAGACGCTCGAAGTAAACGAGTACGGTGTGAAGCTGATCGTGAACCTTCATGACTACCTAGACACAGGCCTGTTCTTGGATCATAAGATCACTCGTCGTCGTCTTGGCGAAATGGCACAGGGTAAAGATTTCCTTAACTTGTTTGCTTACACTGGTAGTGCAACAGTGCACGCTGCAGTTGGTGGTGCGCGTTCCACTACAACTGTCGATATGTCAAACACCTACTTGAATTGGGCGAAAGACAATATGCAGCTTAATGGCTGTGTAGGGCGCCAACATAAATATGAACAAGCGGACTGTTTGCAATGGCTAGAAAACGCAAAAGGTGAGTACGACTTGATCTTTATTGACCCACCTACGTTCTCTAACTCTAAGCGTATGGAAACATCATTCGATGTACAACGTGACCACATTAAGCTAATGAAGAACCTCAAACGTTTACTGAGAAGTGAAGGCACAATCGTATTTTCAAATAACAAACGTCATTTCAAGATGGATGAAGAATCACTCGCTGAATTGGGTTTGAAGGCTCAGAATATTTCTTCTCAAACGTTACCATTAGATTTTGCGCGTAATAAACAGATTCATAACTGTTGGCTAGTAACGCACGCGTAGTATAAACAAAAGGATTAATACGTGCTGATATTGTATAGCACGGAGGGATGCCATCTTTGTGAGATGGCATTTGCTCTAGTAGACCAAGTCGGTTTGGCCGAGCAAACAGATATCATCGATATTGCGTTCGATGATGTACTATTTTCTCGTTACGGCGTCACAATACCCGTCTTAAAATATCAAGATTCTGAGTTGAACTGGCCGTTTGACTTAGAACAACTCACACATTGGTTGGATAATAATGGCATTACTTACCATTCATAACGCACAACTTGCATTTGGTGACCACCCATTGCTAGACAAAGCGGAGTTCGCTCTTCAAGAAAACGAACGCGTTTGTTTAGTTGGTCGTAACGGAGCAGGTAAGTCCACGTTAATGAAAGTGCTTGCCGGCGACATTTTGTTGGATGATGGCAAGATTCAAATAACTCAAGACGTAGTAGTTTCTCGGCTTGAACAAGATCCACCGCGCAATCAAGAGGGTACAGTTTACGAATACGTATCTGGCGGTTTGGCTGAAATCGGCGAACAATTGAAGATCTATCACGATCTTCTCGATCTTGTTGCTCAAGACCCAAGTGAGAAGAACATTAACCGTTTGGCGAAAGTTCAAGAGCAACTTGATCATTCTAACGCTTGGCGCTTTGATGACCGTGTTAAGAACGTACTTGGCTCTTTAAAACTAAGCCCAGAAACCAAACTGACCGATCTATCCGGTGGCTGGCAACGTAAAGCTGCTTTAGCTCGTGCGCTGGTTTGTGATCCTGATGTATTGCTTCTTGATGAACCAACAAACCATCTCGATGTGACAACGATCGAATGGTTAGAGAACTTCTTAAAAGACTTCAAAGGCTCGATCATCTTTATTTCTCACGACCGTGCATTCATCAAGTCGATGGCGACACGCATCGTTGACTTAGATCGCGGTCAATTAGCTTCTTTCCCTGGTAATTACGAACAGTATTTGAATGACAAAGAAGAAATGCTTCGCGTCGAAGAAATGCAAAATGCTGAGTTCGATAAGAAACTAGCTCAGGAAGAAGTGTGGATTCGTCAAGGCATTAAAGCACGTCGTACTCGTAATGAAGGCCGTGTTCGAGCCCTTAAAAAGCTTCGTGAAGAGCGTCGTGACCGTCGTGAAGTTCAAGGTAAAGTTAACCTAAACATCGATGATGCTTCTCGTTCAGGTAAGATTGTATTTGAAGCAGAAAATGTATCTTTTGCTTACGAAGGCAAGACAATTGTCGACGACTTTAGCTTTAACATCATGCGTGGTGACCGTATTGCACTTATCGGACCAAATGGCTGCGGTAAGAGTACGGTACTTAAATTGCTACTAGGGCAATTGGAAGCGCAGTCTGGTCGTTTACACTGCGGAACAAAATTAGAAGTCGCGTACTTTGATCAGTACCGAGAGATTTTGGATCCAGAAAAGACAGTGATCGATAACTTAGCGGATGGGAAACAAGAAGTAATGGTTGGGGGACGTCAGCGTCATGCGCTGAGTTATCTTCAAGACTTCTTATTTGCACCTAAGCGCGCCAGAACCCCGGTTAAGGCACTTTCTGGTGGTGAGAAAAACCGATTATTGCTAGCCCGCATCTTGTTGAAACCAAACAACTTACTTATTCTTGATGAACCAACTAACGATTTGGATATCGAAACGTTGGAACTTTTAGAAGAAATGCTTGCCAATTATCAGGGTACATTATTGTTAGTGAGTCACGACCGTGAGTTCGTAGACAACACAGTAACAACAAGCTGGATTTTTGAGGGTAACGGTATAATCGAAGAGTTCGTTGGTGGTTATCATGATGCTAAACAACAGCGTGACCAAGTTCTTGCTTCGCGCAGTCAGGTTGAAAAACCAACGAAGAAAGAGAAAGTGGTTGAGGAAACTCCCAAAACTACGCAACCTAAGAACAATTCGAAGAAGTTATCGTATAAGCTGCAAAGAGAATTAGAGGCTCTACCAGCTAAACTTGAACAATTAGAGTCGGATATCGAGAGCCTTCAGGAGCAAGTGAACGATCCAGAGTTCTTTGCTAAACCTGTAGAGCAAACTCAGCCGGTATTGGAACAGCTTGCTGCACTAGAGCAGGAGTTGGAAATCGCATTCGAGAGATGGGAAGAACTCGAAGCAATGCAACAGGATAGTTAAGAATTCAATGAATTGTAGTAGTAAATTCAAATTGACCGCCATTGCAATGATGGTTGGTACCACAATGAACGCACAGGCGGCATTGTATCAAGTTGTTGAGGTTTCACCTCAGGATCATGGTTCAAACGGTGACTACCAAACGGCTTACGGGGTTGCAATTCAACAGGGCGATGCAGGTACAGATCCTTCAACAGGTTCACCTTTCGCTTTAGGCTGCTTTGATGCAGCAGCAAACTGCACGCCAGAGCAGTTTAAACTTGCAATGGAAACTCGCACTACACCGATTTCAGCGACACAAGCCGTGGATGGGAACAGCTATCGTGAAGAAATCCCATTCGGATTAGACGCTGGCTTTTATTACATCCAAGAACTCAAAGACTTTGAGCGTTACTGTTACAACCAGCTTCGCTATTCCACCTGTGACTCTTGGGCCTCAGTAAACTGGACGCCGTGGAATAAAGAACGTAGTAAAGACTTTACTTCTAATGCGTTAGCGTTCATAGAAGAAGATTCTGCTGCTTATAAAAATGAATATAACAATGTTATCAACCAGCTTACCGAGGATGGTGCAGCTGTCGGTAATCAGAGTAAAGTTAGCACAGAAAATGCTTCTACATTAGAAACACGAAATACCGTAGTTGCACCAGTAGAGCCAAATATTCTTACTGGCGATAGTGACGCAAGTGTTGTGCAAAGCCATGCTTGGAGCACAGACGGCATTTTTACTGTTGGCAGTGTTTCTCGAACAGCAAGCAATACCAATGGATCTCACCATACATCAAAAGCAGCGATTTGGGATCAAAGCGGAACCGTCAGTGAATTGGCTTGGCCAAGTGGCACATCTAAAGATGGAGAAAGGTTAGCTCAAGGGAGCATGCGTGACCTTGTCACTGATGGAACTACGGTCTATGGCGTAGGTTACAACACTTACAGTGATGATAACTACCTGAATGCGACTGTTTTTGTCGGAACTCTAGAAGCCGAAGGTAGCGTTGAAAACGCAACTTGGAAAAATAAAGTTGTTGTAGGAGCTAGACAGCGCGAAGGTGATGATACGGTTCATACAAACTCACGATTAACCGACGTTAACTCTAATTTTGTTGCTATTGGTGAAGCGAAACGTTCGGGCGGATACTTAATGCCAACGGGCTCTGCTCCGAATCGTCTCTTTATCGTAGATGATGTTCGTAAGGATTCTATTCGCGCTTTTTACCCAACTACTGGCATTTTCTTTAGCGGTGCGGGCGGTAAGATGGGCGGTATCAACTCTTACAATGAAATCGTCGGGCAACTTGATGCGGAAACGACTCGTGAAGACGATGGCAAGCCACGTCGTAAGCGCGGTTTTATCTATCCATATAGCCTAGGTGGCGAGACTAGTGAACGTGCTGCAACATTGTTTAATGGAAAAGCTTGGTTCCTAGACAGTTTGACTAATGGCGGTGATTACTCTGAACAAAACAATCAGTTCCGTATTATCGACGCAACTGATATTAATGATGCAGGTGTGATCTCTGGTACTGCTATGAAATGTGCAGGTGGTTATAGCACAACAGCAAACAATGCGACATGTAGCTCTGAAGAGCAAATTGTAGCAGTCAAACTAGTACCTATTGCTGACGCAACTAAGGACGACATCGTATCTCGAAGCATTGACTCAACGACGACAGAGCGTCAAGGTGCAGGCCTTGGTTGGTTAGCTTTGACCATGCTTGGATTGTTTGGGTTCCGTAGAAAATAGTTAAAAATCGTCAGTAATTTTTAAATCAAGCAGAGGCTCACACATTTGAGTCTCTGCTTTTTTTATGCCTTGAGAAATTGCCTACTTTGATCGATTCTTATAAGTGGAGTCATAAAAACTCCATCAAAGTTTCACAATAACAGCTGTACGTTAGTAAATGGACCTGTATGAGGAATTAACTATGAAGAGACAAAAGCGTGATCGCCTAGAACGAGCTCAATCTCAAGGCTACAAAGCTGGGTTGAATGGAAGGTCTCAAGAGGCTTGCCCATATCAACAAGTTGATGCTCGGTCGTATTGGTTAGGTGGTTGGCGTGATGCCAGAGATGAAAGACAATCTGGTCTCTACAAATAAACTCTCCACATACAAAAAGAAGGATTCGAAAGGGCTCTACGGAGCCTTTTCTACATTATAGGGACATAGGGAAGTAGGTTAACACTGGATAACAAAAAGGCTCCTAAATAGGAGCCTTAATAAATCGATTAAAATCGAGATTAGAAGCTTGAAGTATCTTGGAACAAGCCAACTTTCAAATCTTTTGCTACGTAGATTTCTTTGCCGTCCACACATACACGACCGTCAGCCAAACCCATCACAAGCTTACGGTTTACAACGCGTTTCATGTGGATTTCGTACGTCACTTTTTTCGCTGTTGGCAGGATCTGACCTGTAAACTTCACTTCGCCAACACCCAGAGCACGACCTTTTCCTTTGCCACCAACCCAGCCAAGGAAGAAACCAACAAGTTGCCACATCGCATCAAGGCCAAGACAACCCGGCATTACAGGGTCGCCAGGGAAGTGGCAGTCAAAGAACCACAAATCTGGAGTAATATCCAATTCCGCCAAGATCAAACCTTTACCAAAATCGCCTTCAGTCTCAGACATTTTAGTAACACGATCCATCATTAGCATGTTTGGCGCAGGAAGCTGAGGGTAACCAGGCCCAAACAGTTCGCCTTGGCTAGAAGCAAGTAGATCGTCACGGTTATAAGAATCACGTTTGTTTTGCATTATCAATTACTCCAATTTTTGATAGCTGCATCTTAGTGAACACGTGTACGCTAAACAACTCCGATCAGTACTAGACAAACCAGTTTTTGATGCGCTGCACAATTCCTTCTGGATGCTCATGTCTTTCAAAGTTTTCAATACGTTCCGCTATTTTGCCAATAATGCTATCGTCTTCACCTCTAAAAGGTTTATTCATTACAATCGGAATAGCTTCATCTACGGTAGAAACGGACCAAATATGGAACTCACCATTTTTAATGCTTTCTATTACATCTTTATGTAATGCAAGGTGTTTAAGGTTTGATTTTGGCATCACAACACCTTGATTTCCTGTAAAACCTTGATGTTTACAAACCTGATAAAAGCCTTCAATTTTTTCGTTCAAGCCACCGACGGCTTGCACTCGACCAAACTGATCAACAGCTCCTGTAACAGCAACTTGTTGATTAATTGGAGATTCAGATAAAGCACTCACCAAGCAACAAAGTTCTGCAAGAGATGCACTGTCACCATCAACTTCACTATAAGACTGTTCAAATACGATGGAGGCAGAGTAAGGCAGTGGTTCATCCAGTTTCAGAGCAGAGCTCAAGAAAGCTTGCATAATCATCATGCCTTTTGCATGTAGATTGCCTCCAAGCTCAGCTTTGCGCTCAACATCGGAAACATCGCCATCACCAAAATGAATTACACAAGATATTCGTGCAGGCTCACCATAGCTGACAGGGTGCCCAGCCATATCAATAACGGTTAGGCCATTGATTTGACCAACTTGTTCCCCAGTTGTCTCAATGATGACTTGGCCATCTAAAATATCGTACACGGCACGCTGAGGAAGGTAAGATTCTCGGTAATACTTGTCGTCAATCGCTTTATCTAACGACTTGTAATCTAATGCTCGGCCATCACTGAACTGGCTGGCAAGCGTTAGAAGTTGAGAGTGCCACATTACTCCTAAAGGCAGATAATGTTGATCTTCAGTAAATCTCATACCGGCCAGCAACAATCTTCTAAAACCACATTCGGTTAAGTGAGGCAGCTGATATTGAGAACATATCCAGTTCACCAAACCAAAGTAATCTGTCAAATTCTGCTCTGACAGATGAATATCTTCTTCAACTTCCGTATACATGGCAAAGCCAGAACAGAAGTCTTCATCGATGTATTCTAGCTCTGCTAACTGACTTCTTTCTCCTGTTACAATCAGTTTTACATCATAAGCTTTAGCTTGCGGTACTGAAGTAGGTAAACGAGTAGGGCTTAGGTTCAGTGGCTCGATAAGGTTTTGTTGAATTGCAGACTTTATATTTGGCCAAAGTCCTGGGTTAGCCAAAATTAGATTAGCCGGTACAATTAAGTAACCGCTATCTGCCTGTGAAATTAAGCCAGGTTGGAAGGCAATATCACCACTTAAATCGACACTGTAACGGTCAAATAAGCGTTTGGCATCAAGTGATTCCGACAAAACAATCGCAGCGTTAGACTGGCTCTGAAGAGCTTTACTGATGAACTCTCTATAGACAGAATTATCTACGCAGTTAATGAGTAGTACTCGCGTCAATCCAGAAATTTTTGAAAAACGAGATATCGTTGCCGACATTCTCGGTTGGAGCTCAGTAAAAGACTTCTTTGGTAACGAAGGTGCAGACTTTAAAAGTGCTTCGTACTGCTCAAGTGAAGGTGTTACGTCTTGCCAATTAAGTTGGTTCATTAAAATTCATCGTAATTCAATCTTGCCGACATTATAACGAAACGGACTATAACACCCTAGCACCAATTTGGTTTGCTCTCGGCATTCATCTCTCAATGAACAATACTTAGACAAATGAGTGATCAACATCGATACTTCTAAGAGTTTTATTTGCCCAAGTAAACCATCTGGGTTACGCTGTCACTAGGTTATGTTTATGGGTCGGAACAAATGAAATATCAGCAGCTTGAGAATCTAGAATGTGGGTGGAAATGGAAGTATCTCATCAAAAAATGGAAAGATGGTGAAGCGATTACCCGACATATTGATACAAGCGAAGCAGATGCAGCGGTCGCAGAACTAAAACGCCTTGAACACGAGCCTACACTTGTCTTAGCTTGGATAGAAAACCACATGTCAGAAGAGTTAGATAATAAACTCAAGCAGGCTATCCGAGCGAAACGGAAACGTCACTTCAATGCAGAGCAAGTCCATACAAAGAAGAAATCCATTGATTTAGATTACCGAGTTTGGGAAAAGCTTTCTAGTAGAGCGAATGAACTTGGTTGTACGTTATCTGACGCAATTGAATATTTGCTTTCCGAAGCGTCGAGAAGTGAAAAAGCGAGTCAAAAAGTTACCTCAATTAAAGAGGATTTGAGTAAATTGCTATCTAGCTAGGATAGGGAGTGCCAAATGTTATATGTAATCTTAATTGCAGCCATCGTGATCTTTTGGTTGATCGCAGTCGATAGGCCGGTGTTAAAAGTAAAGTTCGATAATGGCCATATTAGTAACGTAAAAGGGCATCTACCTCCTTCTTTCAAACACAACTTACAGGATATTAGTGAGCATAACCCGTTTACTGGTGAAATGAAGGTGTATAGCCAACGAACAGGAATGCGCTTAAGCTTTTCCAAAGGCATTCCCAAAAAAGTTCAACAGAGGATTCGTAACGTTTTTCCGCACCAGGGCTTCAAAGCAAACAAAGGCAAGAAGCGCGCTTAATTACATATCAGTTACTTCATCATGTTAAATGGGACGCAATGTGGCGTCCCATTTTCGTATCTACAGAAAAATTACTTATCATCGAACAATCAACAACATAAACGGACCAAAACGATGAGATACGTTGTAACTTTAATGGTATTGATCTTTGCAAGTAATTCAGTTTTTGCTGACGATTCAGAAACGAACCTGTTGGCTAAAAAGATTAAGACTAAGCTTCAAAAGAAAGTAGACAATAAGTTTGATGGCTATCAAGGTTATTGTGACGTCATGATAGAAATGGAGCACAAAAGTAAAAGCGCAGTAATAAAAAGAGTAACCAGCAGTGGTGACCAAAAAGTGTGTAGGTACGTTAAGTCCAACTTGAAGAAAGGAAAACGCTATCGTTACAAATACCCCGAAAAGTACATTCGCCTCCATATAACCACAGGCTTATAAATGTTTCAGAACGCAACTGAGCTCGTGATTTTTGGCAGATTTCGTTGCGGAGCGATTAGAGCGTTTAGCTGATTTTTGCTGTTGTACGAGGCGAGTATGAAAGGCTTTTTTGTTTGGTAGCGCTTAAGTTAGTAATCGTGATGCCATTGAATGGCAAATTCAGTGAGTTGGCCATCATCACCATACATAGATTGATTCAGGTGCTTACGGAAGAACACGCCAGTAAGTCGAGGACTAAGCGCGCATCAATTTTCAATAAGAGATTTGATTTGCTTCGTAAGCATAACCACAAACCAAACTAGCGATTGCAAGTCCACAGAAACCTCGGTTAAAGCTTCAAAAGCAAACAATGTTGTTAATCTTAGGATGACATTTTAAAGTAGCTAAAACCGGACATTATTGCTTTGAGATCCCACCCCTTGGTGCGCATTATATGTGTTATGTTAAATTGCGTATTGCTGTACGCTAAATGTTGTCTGAGTATGCTCCTATTCCCCTGCAGATTTTAAATTTAAGGGCCTTACTGTGAGCATTAAACATAATCGTTATTTACCATAAAATACTTAATATAGATCTTAATAATCTATCGATTGTTAAGATCTATATTAACGCCTTTTTACTTATTGAAATGACTGTATAGCTTCAAAGATATCTTGTCTTCTAACTGGCTTGGAAATGAATCCGTCCATACCGGCATCCAGGCATTTATCTCTATCGCTTTCTAGCGCATGTGCAGTTAACGCTATAATTGGGGTCCTGAGACCTTTATCTCGAATAAGTCTTGTTGCGGTAATTCCATCCATCACTGGCATCGAGACATCCATGAGAATCAAATCGATTAAATCCTCATTCTCTTCTAAAAATGTTAATGCCTCTGCTCCATGGCTTGCGATATGAACATTATGGCCAAGCTTATTTAAGATAAGCTTTATTACGAACTGATTCGACTCGGTATCTTCTACGACGAGAAGTTCCATTGCTTTTGTCGGTTGATTGGTTTCGATTCTAACTGGACGATTTTGATTGCAACGAGTCAAAACTGGAATCGAAATCGTAAAGGTTGAACCAACATGCTCGTCACTTTTAACGGCAATCTTGCCACGCATCATTTCAACTAAATGCTTGGTTATTGCGAGCCCCAGTCCTGTACCACCGAAGCGTCTCGTGATGGAACGGTCTCCTTGATGAAATGCCGTAAACAAGTGCTCTTGCTTTGCTTTAGATATACCAATTCCAGTGTCAGATATTGAGATCACAAGTTCAGCATCTTGCTCAGATACAGAAACTTTTACTTCACCTTCGTCTGTAAACTTTATTGCATTTCCTATTAGATTAAACAGGATTTGAGATAACCGCGTGGAGTCAATCCAAAATTGTTTGTCATTAGTGACAGTACAGTTGAGCTTGAATTTAAGATTTTTCTTCTTAGCGATTTGTTTTTGCTGAGAAATAACAAAAGTGACAGTGTCTCTTAAGTTAATCCATTGTTCATTGAGCTGAAAGCGACCTGACTCGATTTTAGAAAGATCAAGAATGTCACTGATTATCGCGAGAAGTAACTCTGCAGAGCACTCCATTTGGCTCAAAGCATCAATTTGTTCTTCTGATAAGGTTGATTGCTTCAGTATATCTAGCATTCCAAGAACGGAATTTAAAGGGGTTCTTATTTCATGACTCATCATCGCTAAGAACTCCGACTTAGACCGGTTCGCAAGCTCTGCTTCTTCTCTTGCTTTAGCGAGCTGAGTTGTTCTTACTTCAACGATACGTTGTAACTTCTCTTTGGTCTCGATATCAATGACCGCCCTTTCAATTAAGGGACGAAACCGCCTCAAGGTTTCCTTATTCTCTATGCTAAAGTGCCCTTTCTGAGCTCCAATAAGTAGGATTACGGTTTGCGTTACTTCTGAACGTATACCAGTTAAAACGACCGAGTTTACATGGCTTTTTATAAAGCTGTTTAAGTTAACAAACTCAGCGAGTTTATCTGGCTCGAACAGTAGAATGCATTCACCATTGAGAGCTCTTTGATAGGTGTTACCGTGTAACCAGGATACATTATCAAATACGCTATTAGTTGATATCAATGTCTTGAAGGGATATCGTTCACCATCACGAGTCAGTACAATAAAATCATCGAAGTTGATGTACTTTTTGAGGACATTGTTTAATCCCGTAAATATCTCATGCCGATTCTTTGCCTCACTCATCGCAGATATCGCGGAAAGAATGGCCTTGTTTTCATCAGCGAGTAGTCGTTCTCTTTGTCTAGCCTGCTTTAGCTCAACTAACGCTTCTTGAAGCGCTTCCTGTTGATATATGTCTAAGTATTTATCTTTCATAAGGTTTATGGAATATAGCCGATGAAATCATCAGGTTTCCATGTCCATTCTCACCACCAATAAATCTACCTTGCTCGCCGAAAGTAAAAGGGCAAATAAAAGGCAAATGTTCTAGTTCTTGGTTAATTTGTTCACAAACGCTATTCATGTCTTGCATTAAGTGCAACATGGGACCTGCGCAAAAGATATTTATCACTCCAATTTTTCGAGACTCTTCTAATTTTTGGTTAAAAGCGGCATTGACGACTTTTGCAGCGCGCGCAACGAGATGCTCACGACTTCCTTTCATTAATGTGAGCTCGTCACCCTCTTCTATTCGTGTAAACAACTCGATTCCACCATCTGGCGTCTCACGGATCGGATGGGATAACTTGTAATATGGGCGATCATAGAGATGACCTGCGATCCGCCCTAATGGATAAGCACTCGAGTTTGTAAACAGCATATTATCTTTACCTACTTGGTTATCCTGGTGATTTGTCCACCTTCTATAAACATTGAGCGCAGGTTCATTATCAATTTCAAGTAAGCATCTATCGTTGGTCTTGGTTGCAACACCTTTGATATTAGTTGGTGTATGCCCAGCGCTGAAAGCGATATCAACAGGTTGAGAGGAGTAAAAGAGAGTTAAGCTTAAACCTGAAGTTTGAGAGCCTTGGGCGGTTATCACAGACCATTTCCCAGCGATGTTATTATCAGCGGCCGAACCACCAATAATTGGAATTAGAGTTCCAAATCTTTCATCTATAGACGCAATGATTGATTCCTCTTGCCCTGGTGTAGCATGAAGTAGAATTAAGTTTGGTACCTCTCCTACACGGTTTGCGTTCTCAAGGGCCATATCCAAAGCCTTGGTGACGCTGTCACCTGAGTTGTGATTAGAAATACCAGTACCATAAGCATGAGGACCTGTATCATAAACAGCAAGTGCCGCAATTACTGGTCCTGTATGAAAGCCCTGATCTGTCATTACGGCTTGACATGAACTGGCGCCATGAAAAGGCACACCAGGAAAATGCGCAAGAAACGCTTCTCGAATCAACTCGAAATTGTATTCTTCCGTGTAGTAACACATCACGTAAGACAAGTTCTGTTGTGTCAATTCGGACCTGAGCGTTTTTATCGCTGAGTCTTCATCTTTAATATGAGTAAAAACTGATTGGCAATGCATACGATTTTATAATTGGATATCACTCTGCTGTTATACCATTCCAACCAATTTTCTCTAGGTAAGAAGGTGTTAATTTCATTAATAAGTTACGATTATCTCGTGATAGATCGTATTTATAATTGAACTACAACAATGTTTTCACCTTTTTTAAAGGTGATTTTTTTCGATTCAGGCATGATGTCCCATTCTACTGACTTATGCTTCTCGTTGAGATTGATAAAATTACCAGATTGATTTAGATCAATTTTTAGAGTGCTACTTTCTATCGTTTCGAGCGAAATTCCCATTGAGTCACGATTAATCGTGATTATTTCTCCTTCAATTGTTACATCGCATCGTTCTTTTTGTGAACAGTCAACGCTATTAACACTCTCGTGTGTAAAGGTACGCCAGAAAAATGCGCCTATTAAAACACTGAGCATGATTAAGATTTGTGCAAGTCGCGCCTTTGTTAACTTTTGTGCAGGCATAATTACTAATATCCTTGTTACAAACTTCAAACTTTTTAAATAAAAAATGATTTCCAGAGGTCCAGTAAGGTTACTACCCTGTCATTGAATTGTTAATTCAAGTATAGTGTCACGCTGAAAATGCCACTTTTTATTAAAGTCAGCAATGGAAATAAGGTGATGATAACACTTGAATTCTAGAGTTTACTTGGGTGGTGTTACGACGCAAGTCGTGTTGGAAGTAAAAGTGTAGTTAATTAGAAATTGGAAGCATGCAAATGAGCCAAGTAAAGCAGCTTGAACAAAACTACAACTATACAGTCGTTCGCCAATTTACCCTTGTGACCATTTTATGGGGCATAGTTGGTATGGCTGTTGGTGTTTTGATTGCCGCTCAATTAGTTTGGCCACAGCTAAACTTTGATACGCCGTGGTTGACGTACAGTCGCTTACGTCCACTGCATACTAATGCGGTAATTTTTGCGTTTGGTACCAGTGCTCTGTTCGCAACGTCTTATTATGTTGTACAGCGCACATGTCAAACACGTCTTTTTGGTGGCCCACTCGTTGCCTTCACCTTTTGGGGTTGGCAAGCAATCATCCTGGCAGCAGCCATTACTTTGCCTCTCGGTTTAACATCGGGTAAAGAGTATGCTGAGCTAGAATGGCCTATTGATATCGCAATTGCGCTAGTATGGGTATCATATGCGGTGGTGTTCTTCGGCACACTGGTGAAACGAAACACGTCACACATATATGTGGCAAACTGGTTCTTCGGTGCCTTTATTATCACAGTAGCAGTACTTCACATCGTGAACAGCATGGCTATTCCTGTGTCACTCGGTAAATCTTACTCGATTTACTCGGGCGCAGTGGATGCGATGGTTCAGTGGTGGTATGGACACAATGCGGTAGGTTTCCTACTGACCGCTGGTTTCCTAGGTATGATGTACTACTTCGTTCCTAAACAAGCTGAACGTCCTGTTTATTCTTACCGTCTATCTATCGTTCACTTCTGGGCACTTATTTCTCTATATATTTGGGCAGGCCCTCACCACCTTCATTATACAGCGCTACCAGACTGGACTCAGTCTCTAGGTATGGTTATGTCACTGGTTCTATTTGCTCCTTCTTGGGGTGGTATGATCAACGGTATTATGACGTTATCTGGTGCATGGCATAAGCTTCGTTATGACCCTATCCTACGTTTCCTAATCGTTTCACTGTCGTTCTACGGTATGTCTACCTTTGAAGGCCCGATGATGTCGATTAAGACGGTTAACGCACTTTCTCACTACACAGACTGGACCATTGGTCACGTTCACTCTGGTGCGTTAGGTTGGGTTGCGATGGTCTCTATCGGCTCTGTATATCACTTGGTACCTCGCCTATTTGGCCAAGAGCGTATGTACTCTGTTGGTCTAGTTAATGTGCATTTCTGGCTAGCAACAATCGGTACCGTTCTTTACATCGTTGCGATGTGGATCTCTGGTGTAATGCAAGGTCTTATGTGGCGCGCGGTTAACTCTGACGGTACGCTAACTTACAGTTTTGTTGAATCTGTAGAAGCGTCTTATCCGTTCTACTTTGTACGTTTCCTAGGCGGATTTATCTTCCTATCTGGTATGTTCCTAATGGCATACAACACGTACAAAACGGTAAGTGCACCTAAAGAAAGCCTAAAAGCTATCCCACATCCGGCATAAGGAGATTTAAGAATGAGTAATAATTCTAATAATCGCCATGAAATCTTAGAACGTAATGTCGGTTTGTTGGCTATTTTTATCGTGTTTGCTATCAGTTGGGGTGCTCTTGTAGAGATCACTCCTCTGATTTTCCAAAAGCAAACGACTGAACCTGTAGAAAATCTGCGCGCTTACACTCCTTTGGAGATGGAAGGCCGTGATATCTACATCCGTGAAGGTTGTAACGTTTGTCACAGCCAGATGGTTCGTCCTTTCCGCTCAGAGACTGAACGTTACGGTCACTACTCTGTTGCTGGTGAGAGTGTTTGGGAACACCCATTCCTTTGGGGCTCTAAGCGTACAGGCCCGGATTTAGCTCGTGTTGGTGGTCGTTATTCTGACGAATGGCACCGTGTTCACCTGTTAGATCCTCGTGAGCTTGTACCTGAGTCAAACATGCCAGGTTTCCCGTGGCTAGCTGAAAACGTTTTAGACGGTAAGCTAACTCAGAAGAAACTTGAGCTATTTCGTGATCAGTTCGGCGTTCCATACACTGATGAAGAGATCGCGAATTCGGCTAAAGAAGTAGAAGGTAAAACAGAGATGGATGCAATCATCGCTTACCTTCAGTCTCTTGGTCATGCAATGAAGTAAGGGGATCATATGGATTTCGGTACAATTCATAGTATTTATACCGTTGTACTCTTCGCTAGTTTTATTGGCATCGTATGGTGGGCATTTAGTAAAAAGCGTAAAGCACGCTTTGAAGAAGATGCCAACTTGGTGTTTGCTGACGAAGAACAAAAGACCCCTAATAACCAAGGAGTGAAGAAGTAATGACTACATTCTGGAGTCTCTGGATTATCGTGATTACTGTCGGTACGCTAGTAGGCTGTGCGATTCTCCTGACTTGGTGCGCTAAAGATAAAATGGGCGTCGAGGAAGGGGAAGACATGGGCCACGAGTACGATGGTATTCGCGAGCTAAACAACCCTCTACCAAAGTGGTGGACTTACCTGTTTGTAAGCACATTTGTGTTCGCAGCAGTTTACCTTGCCCTATTCCCAGGTCTAGGTAGCTTCAAGGGCTTTTTAAACTGGCAGAGTTCGGCTCAAACCGTTCGCTCACTAGAAGAGTCAAAAGAAGCCATCGCTGCAGCACAAGAGAACAAGCAACTAAACCAATATGCAAAAGAACTGGATGATGCCGACGCTTACTTCGGCGAAGCATTCCGTAAACTTGCGCACAATGACAGTGGTCTACGCCCAATTCCTGAAATTGCGCAAGATCCTGAAGCATTAAAAGTTGGTCAGCGTTTGTTTTTGCAAAACTGTTCTCAATGCCATGGCTCTGATGCACGTGGTCAGAAAGGCTTCCCTAACCTGACTGATGATGCATGGCTATATGGTGGCGAGCCAGCAGCGATCGTTACAACCATCATGCACGGCCGTATTGGTCAAATGCCAGCATGGAAAGATGCCCTTGGTGAGCAAGGTGTTCAAGAAGTTGTAAGTTACACACTTAGTCTATCTGGTCGTAAAGTAAATGCTCGTGAAGCCGCGGCAGGTAAAGCACGCTTCGTAGTGTGTGCTGCTTGTCATGGTACCGATGGTAAGGGTAACCCTGCAGTCGGTGCGCCTGACCTTACAGACCAAGACTGGTTATTTGGTGACTCTCGTGCAGCTGTAACAGAAACCGTAATGAACGGACGCTCAGGCGTAATGCCTGCGTGGAAAGACATTTTGGGTGAAGATAAAGTTCAGCTCGTTGCCTCATATGTCTGGAGTTTAAGTAACTCAGAGAGTAAGTAACTGAGATATTACGTAACATAGCAATAACAGCCCCTTTCATAGGGGCTGTCTTTCCTTTAAATTTAACGCCTTACATTTTTTCATTTAGCTGTTGAGAACTTTTTTATGGTAAAGCCTTGGTATAAACAATTTTGGCCGTGGTTCCTAATCATCCTTCCTCTTACTGTCGTAGTTTGGACTGTGATTACTGTGGTCGTTTTCTCGAACAACTCTGTTTCTTTAGTCGCTGAGGATTACTATAAAAAAGGCAAAGGCATTAATATCGATATTAGTAAAATGAATGTCGCTCGTGACCTAGGTCTTAACGCTGAGATTTCCTCTGAAAATAACAATGTTGTGATTGTTTTCGCTAAAGGGAAGCTACCTCATTACCCTGCTCTAACGGCCACTTTCACTCATCGTACTCTTCCTGATCGTGACTTCACAAAGCTTGTAACAGCGGATGCATCTGGTAATTACCGACTAAAAGCTGAGGAATCTATTCAAGGGCCATGGTTTGTTGAACTACAACCACACGACAAGCAATGGATGATCCAAGGTAAAGTTGAGTTTCCTGCCTCTTCAACACCGTTAATGAAGTAAGCATATGTGTAAATCCTGTTATCACTGCGGTGAAGATGTACCAGCCAACACGGATTTCAAAGTAGAAATATTGGGTGAAATTCGCGACATGTGTTGTCCGGGCTGCGAAACTGTGGCGCAGACTATTGTCGATAGTGGTCTTGTCTCATATTACCAATACCGCACTGCGCCTGCAGAAAAGGCAGATCTAGTACCAGAGCAACTCCAAGCTTTAATTCATTATGACAATGCGGATGTACAATCTGAATTCGTACGAAATCGCGAAAATGTTTCTGAAGTAACCCTTTCTTTGGAAGGCGTTTCATGTGCCGCTTGTGCGTGGTTAATCGAAAAGCAAGTTTCTAATACGGCCGGGTTGGTATCTATCCGTGTTAATACAACCACCAATCGAGCGTTACTAGCCTGGGATAAAACTCAGGTACGGTTAAGCGAGCTCCTTTCCGTTATACATAAACTTGGTTACAAAGCTGCACCTTTTGAAGCAGATAAGCAAGAAGCCTCTTACCATCGAATGATGAAGCAATATCTATATCGGCTAGGTATTGCAGGTTTAGCAACCATGCAGGTCATGATGCTCGCCGTTGCATTGTATCTCGAAGTCTTTGGTGATTTAGAGCCAGAGTTTAAAAGTTACTTTCGTTGGGTAAGTTTGATTTTTGCTACTCCTGTTTTGCTTTATTCCGCTCTTCCATTTTACTTAAACGCATGGCGCAGTATCAAAGGCCGAACCCTTGGTATGGATGTCCCGGTTTCTATCGCGTTGATCTTTGCCTATGTTGCAAGTTTAGTTGCAACAGTAACTGAACAAGGCGAAGTCTTCTTTGAATCTATCTCGATGTTTACCTTCTTTTTGTTAGTAGGTCGATTCTTAGAGATGCGCGCTCGTCGCAAAGCTGCTGCAGCGAGTGGTAACCTTCTTAAGTTGATTCCGGCAATTGCTACAACGCTGGACGGTGATCAGATACCCGTGAAGACGCTAAAAGTTGGCGATCGTATTCGCGTTCTACCTGGTGAACATATCCCCGCTGACGGTAAAGTTATTTCAGGCCGTATTCATATTGATGAATCCATGCTAACGGGTGAGTCAGTGCACGTTGTGAAACGAGAAGGTGATGTCGTCTATGCGGGAACGCTAAACGGAGACGAATCATTTGAACTCGAGGTAGTAAGCTCAAAGGCCGATTCAATGATTTCTAATATCGTGCGTTTACAAGATGAAGCTCAACACTCCAAACCTAAAATTGCGGAAATTGCAGACATTGTCGCCCGTTACTTTGTTGGTGTGGTTCTTATTATCTCTGCTGGTACTTGGTTTTACTGGCATCAAACAAAACCAGATGATGCGTTTTGGATCATGCTGTCTGTGTTAGTCGCTACGTGTCCATGTGCGCTATCTCTGGCCACTCCGACCGCTCTCACTTGTGCTACCTCTAGAATGGGTAATTTTGGCATTTTGCTTCGTAAAGGCCATGTGTTTGAGACATTATGTAAGATCAATCACTTAGTTGTAGATAAAACAGGCACTCTAACGAAAGGTGATATTGAGATCTGTGAAACAAAGGTACTTAGTGATCTCCCACAGAAAGATTGTCTATCACTAGCTGCAGCTTTAGAAGCTCATGCAAACCACCCTATCGCTCGTTCTTTTGCAACTTTCACCAATGATGACTTTATCGTGTCTGATGTGCAAAACGTGATTGGGTCGGGGATTGAAGGGATATGGAATGGCAAAATCGTTAAGATAGGCAGTGCGGCTTTTGTTCAAGGCAAAGAAAGTGGTGAAAGCCAGGCGGTCTATCTGTCGGTTGATGGCAAGCATGTCGCTAGCTTTTACTACCGCGACCCTATCCGAAAAGAAAGCAAAGCCTTTATTCAACGTTTTGCTGACGCTGGAATTAAGACAACCCTGCTAACTGGTGATTCTCTCTCAAACGCCCAACCAGTGGCGAATGAAATTGGTATCGATCACATCGTCGCGTCAGCAAAGCCAGAAGATAAGCTTGCATACCTTAAGAGCTTGGACGAAAACAGTATCACTATGATGGTTGGTGATGGAATCAATGACGCGCCGACTCTCGCCGGAGCTCACCTTTCTGTCGCAATGGGCGGTGGTACAGATGTCGCTAAAGCTTCTGCAGATATGACGTTACTTGGGGATAATCTCGAAAAGCTACTAGAGGCACGTTTGCTTGCACTGCGTACAAGAAAGATTATTCGAGAAAACTTGGCTTGGTCTTTGGGTTACAACCTGTTAATTTTGCCTTTGGCGGTCGCAGGTTTAGTGGCTCCCTACATTGCAGTAGTTGGCATGTCTGCAAGCTCAATTATCGTTGTATCTAACTCTTTGCGCCTGCTCAAAGAGAAATAAGTAGAGAAAGCAAACATGGAAAGTCTTTATATATTGATTCCCATCGCTATCGTTCTCGTTTGTGTTGCTGTCGCCGTTTTTCTTTGGGCGGTAAGAAGCGATCAGTTTGAAGATCTTGAACGGCAAGGGCACAACATTCTTCTCGACGAAGAAGACCAATCTAATAGTGATAAAAAGTAGCGACCTTTATGACTCCTGATTTTATCGGTGCGTTGATGATCGGCTTAGTAGGAGCCGGTCATTGTATGGGTATGTGTGGTGGTATCGCGTCTCTACTTACCATGGGCTCTTCTGCTAAAAATAAAACTACCCCTCTTATCCCCCTCTTCTACAACCTCGGACGATTGATCAGTTATACCTTAATAGGTGCATTAGTGGGTGGTGCTATATCAGGTTTATCTGAACTTAGTGGGTTAACGCACTCTCTTGCTTGGTTAAGGCTGATTGCTGCGTTATTCATGATCCTGGTCGCGCTGTATATTGCTAAATGGTGGCAAGGCTTACTTTTAATAGAAAAGCTAGGGCAGTATATCTGGCGCTTTATCTCGCCGGCAGGGAAGAATCTGTTGCCACTAAAGCACCCTCTTCACGCGTTGCCATTTGGCTTTATTTGGGGTTGGTTACCATGTGGCTTAGTTTATTCAGCGCTTACTTGGTCGGCGGTTTCTGGTAGTGCGATGAACGGCGGCCTAATTATGCTTGCGTTTGGGCTCGGAACGCTACCTGCAATGCTTATTATTGGATACGGTGCCAATCATTTTCAGAAATTACAAAAATCATTAATATTTAGAAATATTTCAGCATTAATCCTTATTGGCTATGGTACGTATACCGCTGTAGGAGCCTTAGCATTACTCGGTTTCATATAACGTTAAACTCTATTGAGGTGACATTTTTGCTACCCTTTAGGATTAAGCGATGCTAAAATATTGATGTATATCAAATAGTGAAAGGTTGTTATGATTTCTGAAAAACCTGCAACAAAGCGTATCCAATCAGGCGGTTGCGCCATTCATTGCCAAGATTGTAGCATTAGCCAACTGTGTATACCGTTCACTCTAAATGAGGCAGAACTTGACCAGCTTGACCAAATCATCGAACGTAAGAAGCCTATTCAAAAAGGACAAGAGCTTTTTAAGGCCGGTGATGAGCTAAAATCGCTATACGCTATCCGCTCTGGTACCATCAAGAGCTATACGATCACAGAGCAAGGTGATGAGCAAATCACAGCGTTTCACTTAGCTGGAGACTTAGTCGGTTTCGATGCTATCACTGGTGACTCCCACCCTAGCTTTGCTCAAGCACTCGAAACGTCGATGGTATGTGAAATCCCATACGAAATTTTAGACGATCTATCGGGTAAGATGCCTAAGCTTCGCCAGCAAATCATGCGTTTGATGAGTAACGAAATTAAAGGTGATCAGGAAATGATTTTGCTTCTTTCTAAAAAGAATGCAGAAGAGCGACTAGCTGCTTTCCTTTACAACCTATCAACGCGTTTTTCTCAGCGTGGCTTCAGCCCTAGAGAGTTTCGTTTAACTATGACTCGTGGTGATATTGGCAACTACCTTGGTCTTACAGTCGAAACGATCAGTCGTTTGTTAGGTCGTTTCCAGAAATCTGAGATCCTAAGCGTAAAAGGTAAATATATCACTATCTTAGACCACGATGCATTGATGGAACTTGCTGGTGTAACTAAAGAATAATACACGCTAATTATTGATGTAGCTCGAAAATGAGCTACATCATATTTCTCATAAATTCCTTTCGAAAGTCCTCAAAAAGTTCTCCAAACTAAGCTACAGTAAAAATGTACGGTGAGTACTCCAAAATACTGATTTAATTTACATTCAGTATCTGGTTTTGCAATAGAAGTGGGCTTAGTTATGAGTATATACAGTAAGATCCTTGTTGTAGCTGACATCAATAATGATGAGCAGCCCGCACTTGCAAGAGCTGTTCAATTAGCTCAGAAAAGTGTATCTAGAAGCCGAATCACTTTCTTTTTATCCATTTACGATTTCTCGTATGACATGACGTCAATGCTATCAGTGGATGAAAGAGATGCTATGCGTCGAGGTGTCATTCATCAGCGTGAGCAGTGGATGCGTAAAATTGCTCAACCATACCTAAACGATGGCTTCGACTTTGATGTTTGTGTTGTCTGGCACAACCGCCCTTATGAGGCGATTATTGCTGAAGTCTATGCAGGCAATCATGACCTAGTCATCAAAGGCACACGTAAGCATGATGTTTTAGAGTCTGTCATTTTCACACCGACAGATTGGCACTTGTTGCGAAAATGCCCTATTCCAGTGCTTCTTATCAAGAATGCTGCTTGGCCGGAACAGGCAAGTATCCTTGCCTCAGTACATGTGGGCTCAGAAAACCCGACTCATATTGATCTCAACGATACGATGGTCGAGCGATTAAAAGAAATCACCACTCGGCTTGAGGCCAAGCCATATCTTGTTAACGCCTACCCCGTTACACCGGCGAACATTACGATTGAACTTCCTGAATTTGACCCAACGACTTATACCGATGCAGTGCGAGGTCATCATTTAACGGCTATGAAAGCACTACGCCAAAAACATGGTCTTGATGAAGAACAAACGATAGTTGAGCAAGGTTTACCTGAAGATGTCATTCCGGCAGCTGCAGAGCGCTTGAACGCTGCAATGGTTATTTTAGGTACTACAGGGCGAACTGGGCTTTCTGCTGTCTTTATTGGTAATACAGCGGAGCACGTAATTGATAAAATAAATTGCGATGTGTTGGCTCTAAAACCAAAAGGCTACATTAGTCCTCTCGATCCAAATACAGCAACCTAATCTCTCCTTAGTATTGCTATGTATTGAGCGCTTTCAAATAAGCGCTAATAAATCCCCCGAATACAGGGGGATTTTTGTTTGGGAACAGTTAAAGCGTTGGGTACAAAAAAGGAGGTCTAATTGACCTCCTTATTTACGAGTTAGATGTTCGTAACATCGATGAACATTGATTCATCAATATTCGTCGAAGAAACGACAGCCTCATTAAATTCATACTCTTCGCGGTTACCTTCACGATCTAGCGGTAAGTTAACAAAGTCGAACAATTCGCGGTCTGCTAGTTGGCTTGGGCTTACGTTTTGAATTGATTTAAAAATCGCTTCCACACGCCCTGGCGTCTTCTTATCCCATTCAATCAACATTGCTTTTATAGATTGACGCTGAAGGTTCTCTTGAGAGCCACAAAGGTTACACGGAATTATTGGGAAATCCTTGTGCTCAGCGTATTTGATCAAATCTTTTTCACGACAGTAAGTCAATGGACGAATGACCACGTTACGGCCATCATCAGAGCGTAGCTTTGGTGGCATCGCTTTAAGGCGAGAGCCGTGGAACATATTCAAGAACATTGTTTCGACGATGTCATCCATGTGATGACCTAGCGCAAGCTTAGTTGCACCAATCTTCTCTGCAAATGAATACAGCGTACCACGTCGCAGGCGTGAACACAGACCACAAGTGGTTTTGCCTTCTGGTACCTTCTCTTTTACGACGGAATACGTGTCCTTATCGACGATATAGTAAGGGATATTCAGTGTTTCGAAATACTCTGGCAGAATGTGCTCAGGGAAGCCCGGTTGTTTTTGGTCTAGGTTTACCGCAACCACTTCAAATTTGATCGGTGCGGCTTTTTGAAGATTCAGCAGGATATCAAGCATCGCGAATGAATCTTTACCACCGCTAATACATGCCATTACAACATCGCCTTCTTCGATCATGTTGTAATCAGTAATGGCATTTCCAACATGTCTTCTTAGGCGTTTCTGAAGCTTGTTGAATTCTAGGGTTTCTTTTCTTGTATCTATTTGGTTCATTGCGGGCTCTCACATCGCCGATAAATCGACTAGGACTTCCTAACATGGGTTTCTTTGGGGCGTGGATTATACGAGCTTTTTACGCAGGATTAAATGCTTGTCTTATTGAGTCTTTAAGAAAAGAGTGTGAAAGATACTTTAGTTACGGTCAAAATTAAAAAAGAGCTGCGATTGCAGCCCTTTCTAAACGTTCAGTGTTCATTTCTTTGCGTTAGGTAGATAAGGTAACACTCGCATCGTCGGTTCTGGTAGTGTCATTGTGCCACCTTGCCCTATTTCACTTAGTGCGACTTGTATCTTGCCATTGACAATTGGCTTTTCGGTTCCGTTTGAGAAAATCACTTTATCATTCAGTTGATTTGCAAACTCCATCGTCACACCTTGAACCTCCGGTGTAAACCAACCCGCAAACATACCGCCTAAATCTTCCAGCATCGTCTGCATTTGAGGTAGAAGAGGCTTAAGTTGGTCGTAAGAAACGTTACCCTGTAATGGTTCTTTGGTTATCACGACAAGTGAGTAATCGCAACGTGTATCTTTTGGGGTATCGACAAAAACCAACGGATTCGCTGACTTTAAGTTTTTATCAACAGGTAAAGGCAACTCTTGTGAAGCAGGGATAACAAACTCTTCATAGTGCTCTTCTTTTTCCATCCAAGCTTTTTCTATCGTACAAATTTGTTTAGTTTTTGCGTCCACAAAAAAGACACCAACTTTCACATCGTCATGCCCTTCTTTATTGTTGTTTTTTAGTTGAGTGTATAACTTTGAGTACGTGAACATGTACTCTTGAGCTTGGGTTATCGGCGATACAAGAATTAGCGCCGCACTTCCCAATAGACTTAGGCTTAACTTTTTCATTTTATCCGTTATTTTATTGCGTCCAGTAGGCGTTGTTATGACGAATCATAGCGCGAAGATCGTGTACATAGGCGATGCCACGTTCAGAATAGGCTAGTAACCCATGCGTTAACTCTGACGCCGTTGCGACCGTTAACAAGCCCTTGTTCTTTTCAGCCAGAGATGTTCTGATTTCACGCAGGTCTGCATACGCTGGGTTTCGATTAACGTTCATAAAGTAGCCATGAACAGACTGTTGTACAGAATCGAATTTTTCAACTTCATGAACTTTGTTAGCGCCACGTTGCGCTGGAACAATTCCACAGCCCTTTTTATAACACCATTGGCCGAACAAGTTGTTTGCTTGAGTAGCAAAACGAGAAGTGCCCCACGCAGATTCATTTGCCGCTTGAGTTAGAACCAAGGCTTCAGGTAAGACGTTCACTCGCACAAGCATCTCATCTAGCCACGTTTGATCAATCTTATCGTTACTCAAGGGCAACGAATACAGAGATGATAACCGCTGAGCATACTCTTGTTGTTCTTGCGTCACTTGTCCCACCTTTAAAGAGGTAAGAAAGGCCCGCTCATGACGAATTCGTTGATTCTCAAGAGCAATTTTAGGCCTTAAAAAATCAAAAAAAGCAGCTTTTTTCTCTTTCGTATCTTTTATTGAATTGAAGTCTGGGATATCACCGATGTATGGCAAGTGTGATAAATCGACATGCTTAATCTTGCCAGAGAGTACGTCAGGATTTTCCACATATTTAAACTGTTTCTCGTAGTGTAAATATGGGCCTATAGAAATGAAAGTGGCGGCTATACAGGTTGCCGCCACTCGTAAACTTATTGATTTCAAAGAATTAGGCATCAAACACCTGTGAGTTACCATCGTGATCATTATCGTTTTTCTGTGTTGTAACGATCTTAAGCTTAATTCCAAACATTTCGCGGTAGAGTATGCCTTTCAAATGGAAGAAGAATGGCAGCACAAAAATCAAGCCAATACCGTAGAACATTGCTGCAATAATAAACATTAACATCACGCCTAAGTAAAGCCCCGCGACCACAAAAATCTTCTTGTTGATTGCGCGAAGTGATAACAGCAACGCTTGCATTGGTGGCACCCTTTTCTCACAAATCAACAAAATAGAGTGACTAAATGCCAAGGAAAGATACAGCGACAGTAAAGGAAAAATCATACCAACCACACCTTGTAGCATTAAGCTCATGAGCGTTGCTAGAATAACAGGAATGGTGAACTGCAACCCCTTTCCAACATGGCGCAACTTAGTCTTCAGGCCAGCGACATGGCTCATAGCCATCAAGCTGATCCCCGCATAAATTGGTGCGCTAATCACCTCATAACTGAAATTCGCGACATAAATAGAAGACACAATATCGTTTGTGAACGACTCTGGGTTCTCAAATGCATCAAGAATAACGCTCAAATCGCCCAACTGCAGTTTTAATGCAATATAGAAAATACCTAACTGGACAAAAAGCAATACAATAATGGCAGGAGAAAATGATAAAAAGTGCTGGATGGTTGCTCGCCAAGCTTCGTTAAAAACCGCGCCAGCTTTAAGCTCGTAGTTGCCAGACAAAGCTCGCTCTACACTCCCCCCAAGATTGAAATCTTTCTCAAAATCGTCGTTCATAGTTTATCCAAGACTAACTTGTAAAATTTTGACTGGAATTCCAGTCAATTAATGTAATCGTCATTATAAAGAAATCTTTCCACATCTAACATCACAACTCACCTACAATCCTTGCAATCTCAACTGTATGGTTGATAATTAACCACTTTCAAGGTCATGAAATTGAAACAATTGTTGAACAAAGTTTAGTGCTATCAAACTGTGTCTAGATGCCAATTAATCTCATAAAAACAGTATGGTAAGGAATGATGGCTTTTTCCTGCAAAATTATTTCTGTTTCAAGATAAGAAAATGCTTTAATTTCACACTTTTGGTGATTATGATGCGCGCCTCAAAAGTGAATGGTTAGTGTCACATCAGCTGGGATAATCCCGGCTTGAACGTGGGGGAAATACAGACGTTGAACGCAAAACCGCAAGCAGGAAAGCCAGTTATTCGTTTATCTGGTATTAGTAAAAGTTTCGATGGTAAGGAAATCATCGGTAATTTAAATCTGGATGTTAATCATGGTGAATTTCTGACGATTCTCGGGCCTTCTGGTTGTGGTAAGACAACAGTTTTACGCATGATTGCAGGTTTTGAAACGGCAGATAACGGTCAAATTATTTTGGATGACCAGGATGTAACACAGGTTCCTGCAGAGCAAAGGCACGTCAACACGGTATTTCAAAGTTACGCATTGTTTCCACACATGACCGTATATGAGAATGTCGCTTTTGGTCTTCGTATGCAGAAAACGCCTACTGCGGACATTGAACCACGAGTAATGGAAGCGCTACGCATGGTGCGCCTAGAAAAAATGGCACAGCGTAAGCCTCATCAGCTTTCTGGTGGTCAGCAACAACGTATCGCCATTGCGCGTGCGGTTGTTAACAAACCAAAAGTACTGCTGCTAGATGAATCTCTATCTGCACTTGATTACAAACTGCGTAAGCAAATGCAAATCGAGCTTAAACAGCTTCAGCGTCAACTTGGTATTACCTTTATCTTCGTTACGCACGATCAGGAAGAAGCCCTATCGATGTCTGACCGCATTATTGTTATGCGCGACGGTGTTATCGAACAAGATGGCTCTCCACGTGAGATTTACGAAGAGCCGAAGAACCTATTTGTTGCTCGCTTTATCGGTGAGATCAACGTATTCAACGCAACAATGCTAGAGCGTATCGACGAGAAACGTATCCGTGCAGAAATCGAAGGTGTCGAGTCTGTTGTTTACTACGATCAGGAAGCGCAAGCAGGTGAAAAACTGCAAGTACTACTTCGCCCAGAAGACTTACGTATCGAAGAGATCAAAGAGTCTGAAGAAAAAGGCATCGTAGGTCACGTAACAGAGCGTACCTATAAAGGTATGACGCTTGATTCAGTTATCCAATTGGATTCAGGCATGCGTGTAATGGTTAGCGAATTCTTTAACGAAGATGATCCTGATGTGGACCACTCACTTGGCCAGAAAGTCGCTATCACTTGGGTTGAGAGCTGGGAGGTAGTCCTCAATGATAAGCAAGAAGATTAATCTTCAAAACGCGATCATTACCTTAATCGTCGGTTGGTTAACACTTTTCGTGTTGGTACCAAATGTGATGATTATCGGTACGAGTTTCTTAACGCGTGATGAAGCAAACTTAATCGAAATGACATTTACTTTCGACAACTACTTACGTCTACTCGATCCCTTGTATGCGAAAGTGCTGATGCACTCGTTCTACATGGCGATTGTGGCGACGTTGTTGTGTTTAGTAATTGGTTACCCATTTGCTTACATCATAGCGAAAATGCCAGAGAAATGGCGCCCATTCATGTTGTTCTTAGTTATCGTACCTTTTTGGACAAACTCTCTTATCCGTACTTACGGCCTGAAGATTGTTCTGGGTACACAAGGTATTTTGAACAAATCATTAATGGCGATGGAAATCATCGATAAGCCATTACGTATTATGTACACCGAAACAGCAGTAATGATTGGTCTTGTGTACATCCTGCTTCCATTTATGATTCTGCCGCTTTACTCGGCAATCGAGAAGTTGGACAACACTTATATCGAGGCAGCGAAAGATCTTGGTGCGAACAAGTTCCAAACCATTACGAAAGTGATTCTACCTCTTACAATGCCTGGCATTATCGGTGGTTGTTTGTTGGTTCTGCTACCAGCACTAGGTATGTTCTACATCTCTGACCTTCTTGGTGGTGCGAAGAACCTACTGATTGGTAACGTTATTAAGAGCCAAGTATTGAACGCTCGTGACTGGCCATTTGGTGCTGCGACCAGTATCGCCCTCACCTTCGCAATGGCTGTGATGCTTTACGCTTACTACAGAGCAGGCAAACTATTGAATAAGAAAGTGGAGCTAGACTAATGGGACGCACAGTTAGATTTAGCTTTATGGCGCTGGTGTATGCATTTTTGTATCTGCCAATCATCGTCTTAATTGTTAACTCATTTAATGCCAACAAATTTGGTATGAAATGGGGTGGTTTCACCACGAAATGGTACGAAACCTTAGTAAACAACGATAGCCTAATGCAAGCTGCATGGCATTCATTGAACGTAGCGGTATTCTCAGCGACAGCAGCAACCATCATTGGTAGCTTAACGGCCGTTGCCCTATTCCGTTACTCGTTCAAAGGTAAGGGTGCGGTAAACGGCATGCTGTTTGTCGTGATGATGTCTCCAGATATTGTAATGGCGATTTCATTACTTGCTCTGTTCCTGGTATTGGGCGCACAGCTTGGCTTCTTTACACTATTGATTGCTCACATCACCTTTTGTCTACCATTCGTTGTGGTAACTGTATACAGCCGCTTAAATGGCTTTGATGTGAAAATGTTGGAAGCAGCAAAAGACCTTGGTGCAAGCGAGTGGGTTATCTTGAAACAGATCATCCTTCCTCTCGCTAAACCAGCGGTTGCCGCAGGTTGGTTATTGAGCTTTACCCTGTCTTTGGACGATGTGATCATCAGTTCGTTTGTAACGGGTCCAACATACGAAATCTTGCCATTGAAGATTTACTCCATGGTTAAGGTGGGCATTTCACCGGAAGTGAACGCCCTAGCAACGGTGATGTTGATTGTTTCTTTGGTCTTGGTAGTAATTTCTCAGTTGCTAGCAAGAGAAAAAGTGAAGTAGAATCCGCACCCGTTAACATCACGAAACAGAATGGTTACATGCCATTCTGTTTTTCTATCTATCGTCCAAAATTGGACAACGTTTGGTTTGGAGCTAACGTCAATGAAAAAATGGGCTACTCTATTAGCTGGTAGTGCATGTGCGCTTTCTCTGTTCTCTGGTACAGCGGCAGCGGATGATAAAGAATTAGTATTTATGAACTGGGGTCCTTACATTAACAGTAATATCCTAGAGCAATTTACTAAAGAAACTGGCATCAAAGTAATCTACTCGACTTACGAGTCGAACGAAACTTTGTATGCAAAGCTAAAAACTCATAACCAAGGTTATGACCTAGTAGTACCTTCAACGTACTTCGTAGCGAAGATGCGTGACGAAGGCATGCTACAAAAGATCGATAAGACTAAGCTGAAAAACTTCGGCAACCTAGATAAAAACTACCTAGACAAGCCTTACGATCCAAATAACGACTACTCTATTCCACACGTTGTTGCGATTACAGGTCTAGCGGTTAACGCGGACATGTACGATCCAAACGACTTCCAAAGCTGGGCTGACCTATGGAAGCCAGAGCTTGAAGGTCAAGTAATGCTGATGGACGACACTCGTGAAGTGTTCCACATTGCACTACGCAAGCTGGGTTACTCAGGTAACTCTACGGATCCAAAACAAATCGACGAAGCGTACGCAGAGCTACAAAAGCTAATGCCTAACGTTCTAGTATTCAACTCTGACAACCCAGGAGCACCATACATGTCTGGCGAAGTTGGTGTTGGTATGCTTTGGAACGGTAGCGCCGCAGCGGCACAAAGTGAAGGCCTAAACCTTAAACTCGTTTTTCCTAAAGAAGGCGGTATCGGCTGGGTTGATAACTTCGCTATCTCCTCTGGTGCGAAGAACGTAGAAGCCGCTCACAAGATGATCGACTTCCTACTGCGCCCAGAAATCGCAGAGCAAATCTCTCGTGATACTGGCTACCTAACGGCGGTGGAAGAATCGAATGCTAAGTTTAAAGACGTTGCCCCGCTGTTCCCTTCTCAAGAAGACCTTGACCGCGTTGAATGGCAAGATGCGGTTGGTGATCTAACCGTTAAATACGAAGATTACTTCCTAAAGCTGAAAGCGGGACAATAATCTAGCTTGTGTAACAAGTCATCAACCATAGGAAAATAGGCAGCAATACGCTGCCTATTTTTGTCTTAGGCTGATATAATCGCGCGTTGCTAGGTTTATTTGTCTTGGTATCATAGATTTATCGTCTCATAACAAGGAGACAACGATATTCAAGCTAAATGAACATATTTGTGCTTACTGCGATTTGGCTCAACTTGATAACTCCAGCTAGTATTGACTTGTCCAATCGCGAAACAAAACGGAAAACAAATGAAAAGTAAATTCTACGCAAGCGCTCTATGTGCAGCGACGCTCATCGCTACCCCTGCAATGGCTGCTGATCAAGAACTGTATTTCTACAACTGGTCGGAATACATTCCAAACGAAGTTCTTGAAGACTTTACAAAAGAAACCGGAATCAAAGTTATTTACTCTACATACGAATCTAACGAGAGTATGTACGCAAAACTAAAAACTCAAGGTTCTGGTTACGACTTGGTAGTACCGTCTACCTATTTCGTCTCTAAAATGCGTAAAGAAGGCATGCTACAACAGATCGACAAAGAGAAATTATCTCATTTTGCCGATCTTGATACTAACTTCCTAAACAAACCGTTCGATCCGAACAACAACTACTCTATCCCATACATTTGGGGTGCGACCGGTATTGGTATCAATGCTGACATGCTAGACAAGTCATCGGTTTCTAAATGGGATGATTTTTGGGATAGTAAGTGGGAAGGTCAACTAATGCTGATGGATGATTCTCGCGAAGTATTCCACATTGCATTGACTAAGCTTGGTTACTCACCAAACACGACTAACCCAGAAGAAATCAAAGCCGCTTACGAAGAACTGAAAAAGCTAATGCCAAACGTATTAGTATTTAACTCAGACTTTCCTGCAAACCCTTACCTTGCGGGTGAAGTTTCACTAGGCATGCTTTGGAACGGTTCTGCATACATGGCTCGTCAAGAAGGTGCGAACATCGACATCATCTGGCCAGAAAAAGGCACTATCTTCTGGATGGACAGCCTAGCAATTCCAGCTGGTGCGAAGAACGTTGACGCAGCTCATAAGATGATCGATTTCCTACTACGTCCTGAGAACGCAGCTAAGATTGCACTTGAGATTGGTTATCCTACGCCAGTTAAAACGGCACACGATCTGCTACCGAAAGAATTTGCTAATGATCCAAGCATCTTCCCACCACAAGAAGTGATGGACAGCGGTACTTGGCAAGATGAAGTTGGCGAAGCGAGCGTAATGTACGATGAGTACTTCCAAAAGCTAAAAGTGAACAACTAATTCGTTAGTTTTAAAGATATGAAAAAGCGGCTCATGAGCCGCTTTTTTGTTCTTAATGACAAGACAAAAACTCTTCCTGTTGAAGTTATTACGCTCTTTCTTTTCCTTCTAGAGCCAGTATCTCGTCAACTAATTTTGGAACCTCAACGCTTGCTTTTCCGTAGCGTTTTTCCTCAAATTCACTTTCTACCGCACTAGGTTCTAGGTTAATTTCAATGGTATGTGCGCCGTGCATTTTTGCATCATGAACAAAACCTGCTGCGGGATACACAACGCCAGAAGTCCCAATAGAAATAAACAAATCTGCTTCTTCTAATGACGCGTAGATATCACCCATTCGCAGTGGCATTTCACCAAACCAAACAATATGTGGTCGCATTTGTGAAGGGATCTGACAACAGTGACAAAGTTCGCCTGTCTTAATGTCCTCATTGTGCTCTACTACTTGGTTAGATTCACTACAGCGCGCCTTGAGCAACTCACCATGCATGTGAATCACATTCTGACTGCCGCCTCTTTCGTGAAGGTTGTCTATATTTTGAGTGATGACCGTCACTTTACCTTCTAACTCAGCCTCTAAACGACCTAATGCTTCATGCGCTGCATTAGGCTTTATCGCATTATCTTGAAGTTTCTTGCGGCGTTGGTTGTAAAAATCTTGAACAAGGTCCGGATCGCGAGCAAACCCTTCAGGCGTTGCTACATCTTCGATACGGTGATTCTCCCATAGGCCATCTTGCGCACGAAATGTTTGAATACCAGATTCGGCCGAGATACCTGCACCAGTAAGTACTACAATATTTCTATAAGGGAAATTCATAACTCATCCTTGCTGTTTTTTCATTAGCTTAACACTGAAAGAATAGCAACAGTAGTAATATGGATTAGACCATAGTCGTAATGGTCACTATTAGAATTACAATTTAAGAGGAACAGCAATGAGACAAGTATCTCTAACGTTTACATTGCTTCTGACTTTGGCAGGCTGTCAACTTACCAATGTTGAAGGCGAAGTCGATGATGTAAAGGTAAGAGTCAGCACCAATGATGATGACCATCGAGGTAATGGTAATTTCTGTCCTCCGGGCCAAGCCAAGAAAGACAATTGCTAAAAGAGCGGCTTTATGCCGCTCCCATATTGGCCTCAATCCTCGTTGGTCGAAGATATTTTATGAATGGCTAGGTCAGCGCCATTGAATTCGTCTTCTTCTGAAAGCCTCAGTCCCATACTGGTATTAATCGCACCGTAGACTACAAGTGCACCAAGCGCTGCGATGGAAAGGCCCAAAAGCGTTCCTAGAAGCTGAACGATAATGCTCACGCCACCTAGCCCACCCAATGCGCTTTGACCAAAAATCCCAGCGGCAATACCACCCCAAGCGCCACATACACCGTGTAAAGGCCAGACACCTAGCACATCATCAATCTTGGTTTTGTTTTGTAGGTGGGTAAAAAGATAAACAAATAGCACGCCAGCAATCGCACCTGTCACTAAAGCACCGATAGGATGCATTAAGTCTGAGCCCGCACATACAGCAACCAAGCCAGCTAGTGGGCCGTTATGAATAAAGCCAGGGTCATTCTTACCAGCCAACAGTGACGCGACAATGCCCCCGACCATTGCCATCAATGAGTTCATAGCCACCAAGCCACTTATGCCTGACACAGTTTGAGCTGACATGACGTTGAAGCCAAACCACCCCACACATAAGACCCAAGCTCCCAAAGCCAAAAACGGAATATTCGAAGGTGCAAAGTTGGTGTGCTTTCCTGCTCGAACTCTGCCTTTTCTCATGCCCAAAAACACGACGGCAACAAGCGCTATCCAGCCGCCAACACCATGCACAACGACTGAACCTGCAAAATCGTGGAAGCCATAACCAAAGGTATTTTCAAACCAAGCTTGAACACCAAAGTTTCCGTTCCAGATCATTCCCTCAAATAGTGGGTATACAATACCGACAGTGAAAAATGTTGCGATTAAAATCGGATAAAAACGAGCTCGTTCTGCGATACCACCTGAAACAATAGCGGGAATCGCTGCAGCGAAGGTCAGCAAGAAAAAGAACTTCACTAACTCGTAACCATTGCCTTGAGATAACGTCTCTGCATCAGCGAAGAAGGTGCCGCCATAAGCGACCCAGTATCCAATGAAAAAATACGCGATGGCGGATATACCGAAATCGGCCAAGATTTTAACTAAAGCATTAACTTGGTTCTTTTGGCGCACGGTTCCTACTTCAAGAAAAGCAAAACCAGCATGCATCAAAAAAACCATGATTGCGCCAAGTAGTAAGAAAAGTGTGTCGGAACTTTGCGTGAGAGTTTGTACAGCGCCGTGTACCTGATTGGCAGTTACACTCATTATGATTGTCTCCGTTGATCTGTAGCGCACTTATCCTGTGCATCAAAGTTAGGCTCATCACCAATTTGGTGAACTTAATTTATAGAGCGTCTAACAGAGCAATTCTCATTCCATAATTTACATTTCTAACACTTACACTTTAATTTATTGTTTTGTATGAACTTTAATAAAATTAGGCATTCTTGAAATGGTGCTTAACACGCTAATAAATGCACCAATATGGTTTTAGTGCACCAACATAATGCGCACCATATAGCTCAACAAAACGTAAAAGCCACCTCATGAGAGGTGGCTTATATACTGAATTGCTAACTAAAGGAGCTTATCGAGAGATCTTCCCGGCTTTTACTTCTTCTAGCCAACGTCCTTCGACAAGATAGGGAGGGAGCCAACCAGTTTCAACAGATAAACGGTTACCTTTGTCATACCACATACATGCCATGCCAAGAAGAGGGAAGTTAACAAAAGTTCGGATGCCTATCCTGTCGGGTCCTAATTCTCGAAGATGATATTTCTCTTGAAACTGTAGGTTTTTAACGAGCACTTCCTCAAAATCATAACCAATGTTAGTAGTGAGCGCTGCGAAGGTTTCTAGGATCCCCATCGCAATTTCCAACGCCCAGTTATCCCCTTGGGCTACCGCTGCGTCCATTGCTGCGACGAGTTTATCAGGATAGTCCGATGTGCGATTATGAAACGACTGGATGACATCTACTAACATGTAAGACAATTCACCCGCTTTAGTAGAGCTCTGTCTCATCAAAGAAATCGGAAAGTTCGCCAACACATCCATGCTAGCTTTGTCACGGACGATGACAGAGGTAAAATAGGCATCTAACCATCGATTAGGGTGTAAGCATCCAGTTTTCAAAATACCTTCACCTTTCCAGGTCACTTCTGGATAATCAGGTAATTTAATGCTTTGAGGCTCGCTTGGTTTGATGGCAAGTTGATGGTAAAAAGCACGCATCAATGATGATTCATATAGGCATAGCGTGCCGATTCTCTCATCATCATCTAATGGAGGTAACCATGTATACAAACGGAGCTGATAAGAAATACCATCGCTCAAGTAAACCAAGTTTTCTCGTTTTATAGATATGCGCCTTTTCCTTTTGTCTAAGCTCTCTTTTATCTCTTCTCGATAAGCTTCTCTTTCAAAATCACTTAGTTCAACATGAGCTACTCGTTCAACCTTTTTTACCTTTGAGTTATCAACCATTTCTGAACTCTCCTATATCTATATCAAACTCTTTTGCTATGAACTTGGAAACCTTACCACTAGAAGATATTTCTGCTTGCGTATGTACATAACGTATTGGTATACCATCTTGAATAGCAGAGTTAATGCTATTAGCAGCTGCCTTTTCTGTAGTCCCATATTTCTTACTGTCCATCAAAGATACTATTTCTGTCGCATATTCAGTTGTCCCTTGCTGATATGCCATATTTCCAATCTTGCGGCTGCCCAGCGGGCTGCTCCCTCCTTTAGCCTCAACAATTATAATTTCACCTGGTGGCGGCTCTTCCACCTCGTAAACCATATCAAAGTCGCCCGGCTTCGAAATTGAGGTTCCAATATCTTTGGGATGAAGCAGCTTAGCATTAGGACGTTTACTCCGGACAAAGTCATCCGCGGCCAACTCACCTATTTTTGCAGACTGTTGGTTAATATTACCAATTTGAGCGTTATATCCCTCTTCGCCAGCTCGAGCGTCGATTGCCTCTTGACGCTCTTTTAAGCATTCGTCAATTTTTTCTTTGTTTCTTTCTGTTAGCTCATAATCACTCGTATTGAGTTCAGAGTTTTCTTTATACTCTGCTTTATTCAGCACAAGATCTTCAGTAAAGATCGTGCAACCTTCTTCCCCGCCAACTTTCTCTGAGTCAAAAACATGCGCATTTACAAATTCCTCAATCCCAACAACATACTGAACTTCGTGCCTGCTGCCATCTGAATGATTGATATGACGATAAAAAGTAATTTCATTTTTCTCGCAATCAATATGGTCTAAATCGTATTCATATCGAATATGATTTTTACCTTTGGGTTTTCGGATTTTGACTTGCGAGCGAACGCCATCTTCTCCGACGGATGATTCTTTTGCTGCCTCTAAAATCTGATCGCAAACCTCTTGGGGGACATCGCTTTGCGCCTGATACGCTGCCAACATTTGACCCAAGCGTTTTAACCCTTCTTCACAAAGGAAACCTGTTGGATCAATCCACTGGATAGGATTGACTGCATATTGGTAATGGTTAATGCCACCAGCAATAGATATCGGATCTTGTTGGATAAAGCGTCCTAGCTTAGGATCGTAATACCGAGCGAGGTTGTAGTGTAAGTCGGTTTCTTGATCGAAGTACTGCCCTTGAAAACGCAGTGGATTTACTACTTTTTCAATATGTACATGAGCAAAGCCATGAGCATCGTAGCTGGCACTCCATACAACATTCCCCTCGCAATCGATCAGTCGCTCTGGTTTACCAACTTGATCGCACTGGTACCAATAAATAACGTCATTTTCTAGCAGTGCCACTGGCGTGTAGGTTTCTGGTTGATATAGGTACCAGCGGAAAGCGCATGAAGAGCGTTCACCAATTAAACGTTCCCCTTCCCACAAGAACTCCGTAACGCCTTGTTGTGTAATTTTCTTCGTCCTGCGCCCTAATGCATCATATTCATATTGACTGATGCCATCGTCGGTGTGAACTTCAATGAGCTGATTTAACGCATCAAATACGCGAGTCTGAACATGTCCTTGCCCCTCACGTTTTGTCTGGTTTCCTTGCGCGTCATATTTGAACCGGACACCATCGTGTACTTCAATACGATCAGCGAATACCTCTGAAGATGGCAAAGTAGGATTGCCAAAACTATCGTATTCAAACTTAGTCACTTCTCCGGAAGCATTGACTCGTTTCAGTTGCCCTAAGGCATCGTACTGATAGTGCGTTGCTCCTGCCGTATTATCAATGATTGATGAAATACGGTTTTGCGCATTGTAAACGTACTTTTTCTCTCTATCTGGCCAATGTTGTTCAACCAAACGACCAACACCATCATAAATGATGCGCTCATTAAAATGTGCCGTTTCAATTTGGGAAACTCGTCCCATTTCATCGTAATGAAATTTGATTTGAGGTAAATCTAGGTTTCCAAACCGAATCGCTGAAAAACGCCCATATCGATCATAAGAGAAGTTCAGCTCCGTATTATCTGGCAGTACCTGAGATACGCGTTGGCCAACTCTGTTAAACTCCTGCGCTATCTCAAACTGACCTTGAATGCGCTTTGTTAAATGCCCGAATGAAGAGTATTGGTATTGCAATGTTTGATGGCGATTGGAGGCGAACGTAAGTCGCCCACCAAGCGTATAATTAAAGTGGTGCTCTACAATACCGCTAGCATTTCCTGCTTTGACGTGCTTGAGATAACCCGCAGCGTCATAGCGGTACAGCACCGTCCTATCGGCGACTTGCTTACGATGGATCCGCCCCATATCGTCATAATCAAATTGGCTTTGTAGATTATCAAACCCGATAGTTCCTGACAGCTGGCCTTCATCGTCATACAGGAATTCGAACTCTAAGCCGTCACTCCGAACTAATTTAGTCAGGTTACGTTGTTGATCGTATTCGTAAGAAATATGGCTGCCATCGGGAAAGATGACTGCTTCTTGTTGCGCGAGTGATCCCCATTGATACGAGGCAATGCCTGCTGGCGTTCGAATCTGAGCAACACGGCTGTGCTCATCGTAAGAATATTCTTCGCTATAACCGACTTTGTCTTCGTCGTTAAAATAACGAACTGATGTACGCCTGCCAAATTGATCATAAGCGAGTTGAGCAATACACCCATCGGGATAAGCAACGCCATTCACCAGATCTTCTTCGTTGTAGCTGTAACGAAGTAATGTACCGTCTATTTCATTCGCGATAAGTCTTTGTTGTTCATCCCACCACCATTGACTTTTCTTACCATCTTCAGACTCTTTTTTGACGACTTGACCGTGTTTATCGTAATCATATTCCGTGACACAGCCGAACTGATCGGTATCCCAAACTCTTTGACCGAGGCTATTGTAGTAAGCCTTCTCGATATCCCCATCAGGTGAAACCGTTTTAACTAACTTACCTAAGCCGTCATAACCATATTGAATTTCTTTTCCAGAGGAATGAAACTTAGAGACTAATTGACCATGCTGATTATATTGATAATTGACCGTTGACTGATCAGGATAGATAGCTTGTGCTTTTCGTCCTAATTCATCATATTGCCATCGCCAAGTTTTACCTGTGGGGCTTATTTTCTCGAGTAAATTACCCTGCTCGTCATGCAAGAAAGACCATTGATGATCTAACGAGTCAGAATAAGAAGAATGATTTCCCTGATAATGGAAGCGATAGTCATAAATTCCTGCGTCCCCAACGTTCCTGATACAGTTCGCGTTAGCACCTTCGCCATCCCATTCAAAATAATGAGTAAAGCCAGTTGGTCGTACACGCTTAACAATTAAATGGCCGCGGTATTGATACTGTTCCTTCAAGCCCAAATGATTAGTTGCACTGACCAAATCATCGTGCTCATCATAGGTATAAGTTGTCAGAACTTTTTGGGACTTTGCATTAAGCAGTTCTACAAGGCGTCCTTGCTTATCATATTGACATTCAAGAACCGGACGCTTGTTATATGCGATCTCGATCAATCGATGGTTTCGAGAATACTGCAATTGAAACGTTGAAAACGTGCCATTTCTAACTTGTTTAACAAGCCAGCGATCATCTTTTTGCTCAAACCGATATTGATGCCCATTAGCGAGCGTTACAATCCGAGTTGTTGAGCTCAGGAAGTAACAGCTCGCACCAGCGTATATTTGATAACTTGTTGCTCCAATATCTACTGGCTCAAATTCTGTGATATCGGCCTTATCGTCAACAAACTCCCAAGCGATAACATTGTCTTTCTCGTCCGTCTTTTCGCGTAATTCAAACTGAAATGCATGTCGCCAACCAAAGCCCATTCCATGATTTACATCCGACTGCGAAGAGCGGTAAGTACGCTGCCAAGTAGTACCTTGTTGTAGCTCGATATCATAGAGTTCGAGAATTTCTTCACCCGTCACAAGTGATACAGGATCACCGGCTTTCTCATGTTTTTCGCTGCTTTGTTGCTGAGGCTTGGCGGATGCGGCACTTCTGCCACTCTTTTTATTCGACTTCCCCTTTCCCTTCGATGGTTTTGCATTGACGGTATTTTGAGTCGGTGGAGGCGTAACCGCTGACGAGAGTGCGTAGTTTTCGCCGGTAGGTACAATTCGAGCGACATGCAAATCACCGTTCACCAAAGCATTGGCAAACGTTGAATTATAGTGTTGGGAAGTAAGCTCACCGTCAGGTATGTTTGGCTTGAATTGACCAATCGCATAGAACAAGTCCTCGACAGAGCGAAGGTCAAGCTCACCAAAGCTCTCAAGAAACTCTATTGCCTCTTGTTTGGTCACGAATGTTTTAGGTTCGCCGCTAGTAAGTAACTGACCAGAGAAGTGATAACTTTCGCCAAAGCGATTCGTGATAGGAATGACGAATTGAGGGATCATAGCCGTAACGTGTTTGTCCTTTTCTTACCTTGCCGCATCATTTAATGCTCGTTTCGCTCTTTTTATTTGTGAGAGCAAGATGCCTTAATCAAACATCCTCCGATAGAGATTCCTCTGTATGCGTAGACTGAATGTATTGATGGCAATTTTCACGTATGCAACTCTTTGAATTTCTGAGCGCAGCGTACTTTAACGGGACGATGAATCCTGAGTAAATGAACAATAGCGTGAGTGAGACTAATGTCTCATCGTGACGCGATTTTTTTACATGTTTCTTACTTAACTATGATTTTCTGCCCAGTTACGTAAATTCACTCAATAAGTTGCATCAAGTATCACCACTGCGACTCAACGCTTCATATTTGAGACAAAACAGCAACAAAAAAACCGCCTATTACGGCGGTTTTGCTTAAAGAATACTGATTAAAGGTTTGGACCTGTCGATGGTCTGTGTGGTTGGTTATTGAGCAGTTGCTGCATCCCTTGAAACATTCGCATAAACCACACCAAGATGGCTAATGCAGCAAACACCATCCCTACCCAAGGAATAAAGTAAGCGATGGTTTCAAGCAAAGTACTATGCAACCAATAATCACTCACGCCAACGAGTACACCGTTAGAAGTCGCGACGGTGACGATCAACACAACAAAAAACGTCAGGTAGAGAAAGAAGGTGCGAATTAAACCGTAGTAATGAGAAATCACTACGTCGCTGTCTTCTCCCTTATCTAATCGGTAACCCGCATAGATAATTGCGATAACGCCTGAGATCAGAAACGTAAACGGGGTCAGACAGCTCAGGATGTACGCAACCCAAATCCCGTTATGAGGTTTGTTCATTCGCTTTCGCTCCTTTTACTTCCGTTTGTGCCGTATCTGTTTCGCCCATTGCTTCTTTGGACTTCACTTCCTCATACCAAAGATCGTGGTGTTCTTTCGCCCATGTCTCGTCAACTTCACCAGTCACCATGCCTTCTAACGCACCTTCCATACCGAATAGACCAATATAGATGTGGAAGATAAAGCCACAGATTAGAATCAGTGCCGAAATCGCATGAACTAAGTTAGAAAGCTCCATGTCACGGCGAGTTTGGCCAAAGATAGGAAAGTCCAGAACTAAGCCACTCACTGCCGCGATAGCACCAAAGAAGATCAACAACCAATAGATTGCCTTCTCGCCACCGTTTGAGAAACCAGCAGACGGATGTGTGCCTTTGTGTTTACCAACCATACCGCCCATTTTCATGAACCAACGAACATCAGTCATGTTTGGAATCGACTTGCGCCACCATTTAAAGAGCACGAGCATCAGTAAAATGAAGAACAATGGTCCCATGTAATTGTGGTACTGCTTCGCCAACATGACGATAAAGCCCCAGAACTCAGTAGGAACGTACGGTTTTAAGAAGTGCTTACCGTAAACCAGCATCAAACCACTGAATGCCAGCGTTAAGAATGTAAACGCCATACTCCAGTGAAGCGCGCGGTCTAAACGAGACCAACGCTTCATTTTTTTACCAGTACGCGGCTTGCTAAGCATCAAAGGACCAACGAATACGTAAGCCATGATTACCATTGCAATACTGCCGAAAATCGCGACAGCACCCGCTGGAGACATCCATTTCTCTTTTAGAATGTACCAAGTCTCACCAGGTTTACTGATCAATACGCCATGTTCTGGCGATTGAGACGTGGTGTAGCCTTCTTGCCCCTCTCTGACTTCGCGCCAATAGTCTGCCCCGGCGAGTTGCGTGATCTCCTGTTGAATAACTTTAGAAGATTGTTCCTCTGCTGAAGCAGGCATTGCGAAAGTCAGCAGCAATGCCGTCATCATTGACAGCATTGCTAGAGATGCACGTTTAAGCGTGTTTAACATGTGCCTCTCCTTACTTAGCTTTTCGTCGCATCGTAAGAAAGATCGTTTCCGTCTGTCCAACCTGCGTTTTTCGCGCCGCGTTCTACCACACGTTGACGGAAAATGTCAGAGACTTTCTCTGCGTCACCCGCAAGCAGCGCTTTGGTTGAACAAAGCGATGCACACATCGGTAACTTGCCTTCTGCGATACGGTTCGCACCGTATTTTTGGCGCTCTTCCTCAGAGCCAGGCTCTGTTTCTGGGCCGCCTGCACAGAAAGTACATTTATCCATTTTGCCACGTTCGCCAAACGCTTCTTGTTTAGGGAACTGAGGTGCGCCAAACGGACAAGCAAACAGACAGTAACCACAACCGATACACAGATCTTTATTGTGAAGAACGATGCCGTCTTCGGTATGCTCGAAACAATCAGCTGGACAAACTGCCATACAAGGCGCATCGGTACAGTGCATACAAGCAACAGAGATAGAGTTTTCACCAGCTTCACCGTCGTTTAGTGTTACCACGCGGCGACGTTGAATGCCCCATTCAAGCGCATCGTCGTTTTCGTTCTTACATGCAGTAACACAGCCGTTACACTCGATACAGCGTTTGGTGTCACATAGAAATTTCATTCGTGCCATTGTCAGACTCCTTACGCTTTACGAATGTTACATAGGGTTACTTTGGTTTCCTGCATCAAGGTAACCGGGTCGTAACCGTAAGTGGTTGCCGTGTTAGCCGATTCGCCAACAACGTAAGGCTGTGTACCTTCTGGGTATTTAGGACGTAGGTCTTCACCTTCGAACTTACCGCCAAAGTGAAACGGAATGAACGCCAAACCAGGTTTCACACGACGTGTTACCATCGCTTTCACCTTGATTCGTCCTTTCTCTGCACCTTCAACCCAAACATCATCACCATCTCTAAAGCCAAGATCGTTCGCGTCTTTCGGGTTCACTTCAACAAACATTTCTTGTTGAAGCTCGGCAAGCCAAGGGTTTGAACGCGTCTCTTCACCACCACCTTCGTATTCAACCAGACGGCCAGAAGTCAGAACGATTGGGTACTCGCCCGATTTGTCTTGCTCTTGAATGGATTTATACAACGTAGGAACACGGAAGATTGCATCTTTGTCTTCCCAAGTTGGGTAGTCCGTTACAAGGTCACGACGTGGTGTGTAAAGTGGTTCACGATGCAGTGGCACACGGTCTGGGAACGTCCAAACAATCGCACGCGCTTTCGCGTTACCAAATGGAATACAACCGTGCTTGATCGCGACACGCTGAATACCGCCAGAAAGGTCAGTCTTCCAGTTTTTACCCTCTGCTGCCACTTTCTCTTCAGCAGTTAGGTCGTCCCACCAACCAAGTTGTTTCAACAACTTGTCAGTGAACTCTGGGTAACCGTCTTTGATTTCACAGCCTTTCGAATAACTGTCTTCTGCAAGAAGGCTCTTGCCTTCAAATTCCACACCAAAGCGCGTACGGAAGTTACCGCCACCTTCTGCAACCGTCTTAGACGTATCGTACAGAATGTGTGTACCTGGGTGTTTCATTTCTGGTGTGCCCCAGCATGGCCAAGGTAGACCATAGGTTTCACCGTTGACAGGGCCACCTTCCGCTTCCAATGTGGTTTTGTGGAACGTATGCCAGTTTTGTTGGTGCGCTTTCAAACGCTCTGGGCTTTGGCCTGTGTAACCAATCGTCCACATGCCTTTGTTGAATTCACGCGTCAGGTCTTCAATCACCGGCTGGTTGTTTTCAACACGGATGTTTTTGAACAGAAGATCTGAATAGCCCAGTTTCTTCGAAAGCAGGTACATGATTTCGTGGTCTGGTTTTGATTCAAACAAAGGTTCAATCACCTGATCACGCCATTGTAGAGAGCGGTTAGATGCGGTAACGCTGCCGTGTGTTTCAAACTGTGTTGTTGCAGGAAGCAGGTAAACGCCGTCGGTACGGTCGTTCATTACCGCAGCAACCGTTGGGTAAGGGTCCACAATCACCATCATGTCCAACTTCTGCATCGCTTTTTTCATCTCAACACCACGTGTTTGAGAGTTAACTGCGTGTCCCCAGTAGAACATTGCACGGATGTTTTCGCGTTGACGAATGTTGTCTTTGTTTTCCAGTACACCATCAACCCAACGAGATACAGGAATACCTGCACTGTGCATTGGTTTCTGACCGCTATAAGCGTTGTCATCGAAACGACCTTTGATCCATTCGTAATCGATTTCCCACACTTTTGACCAATGACGCCAAGCGCCTTCAGAAAGGCCGTAGTAGCCCGGTAGCGTGTCAGAAAGTACGCCAAGGTCGGTTGCGCCTTGTACGTTATCGTGACCACGGAAGATGTTTGCGCCGCCGCCTGATTTACCAATGTTACCAAGCGCTAGCTCAAGCACACAGTAAGCACGTGTGTTGTTGTTACCAGTAGTATGCTGAGTACCACCCATACACCAAACAATACAGCCTGGGCGATTTTCAGAAAGCAGTTTTGCTGTTTGGTAAACGTCTTCTTCACTTACGCCTGTTACGCGCTCTACTTCTGCTGGCGTCCACTTCGCTACTTCAGCACGGATTTCATCCATACCGAATACTCGTTGACGGATGAACTCTTTATCTTCCCATTGGTTTTCGAAGATGTGCCACAACACACCCCAAATAAATGCTACGTCAGAACCTGGACGAAGTGATACATAGTGATCCGATTTTGCTGCCGTACGTGTACGACGAGGATCCGCTACGACGATCTTACAGTTGTTCTTCTCTTTCGCGATCAGAATGTGCTGCATCGCCACTGGGTGTGCTTCAGCTGGGTTTGAACCAATGAACAGCATCGACTTACAGTTGTGCATGTCATTGAAAGAGTTGGTCATCGCACCGTAACCCCAAGTGTTTGCTACACCCGCCACGGTTGTTGAGTGACAAATACGCGCTTGGTGGTCAACGTTGTTAGTGCCCCAAAGTGATGCCATTTTGCGGAACAAGTACGCTTGTTCGTTGCTGTGCTTTGCGCTTCCCAAGAAGTAAACCGAATCAGGGCCAGACTCTTTGCGGATGTCCATCACCTTGTTACCGATTTCTTCGATCGCTTGATCCCAAGAAAGCTTTTTCCACTTACCGTTTTCAAGCTTCATTGGGTATTTAAGACGGCGCTCACCGTGACCATGTTCACGCAGTGCTGCGCCTTTTGCACAGTGACCACCGGCGTTAAATGGGTGGTCGAATGCAGGCTCTTGACCCGTCCAAACACCATTTTGAACTTCTGCGTAAATACCACAACCCACTGAACAGTGAGAACAGATAGTACGTTTTACTTCTGTTTTCGCTTCTGGATCGACTGATTTTGCTTGCGCTTTTTTCATCATTCCCGGTGCGAATAGACTAGCACCAACCACTGCGCCACCAGCGGCAAGCGAAGTGTTTTTCATGAATGCACGACGAGATACGCCAAGCTGGTTCGTTTCTTTGCTCACACTGTCGGAGCGTTTGACAAGTTTCATCCGTTATCTCCTAAAGTGTGTCGTAGTAATCGCGAATGTGTTGAGTTTCACGATACCCTTTCTTCTTCACGTCGTTTTCAGAAGGCTCAACCGTTTCTGAAGCAACGGCCACTTTCGTGGTTCCCGCAACAACAGCACCGGCAACGGCAGCGGTTGTGAAGCCTTTTAGGAGATCCCTACGGCTTGTGTTTATTTCTTTATTATCTTTCATCATTGCTTCCTTACCTTACGGTAGATCTTTGGAGACTCATGCCTCTCTATCGATATGACCAAGTACTGCTCGATTACTCGTAATCAGTGACGTTTTTCACATCAATTTTTAATTTGTTCTTACTGCTTTTGGTGTTCACGCTAAAGCGCACTTGCTCTAACGTTAAAAACGCATCGCAAAGCTGTGCAGCTGGCTTGTAGAAGTTCACGCTTTCTGCGCTCTCTAGTTGGCGCGTAAAAGATTGGAACCAAGGGGCGATGTGTTTGTTAAACACCGCTTGTTGAAGTTCTTCCTCTTCACCTGTCAGCATTGCCATCACTTCGCACAGTGCAGAAATATGGTCTTCAGGCTCTTTCACGTTCTCTTCTCGTTCGATGCCTAAAAGATCCAAATCGCGACGAATTTCCGCTAACGGTTTTTCCATCATCGAGCCAGTGCGATGCCAAGATCCGAATGGCACAACTTCACCACGTCCAATGCCAATAAACAGATCTTGATATTCTTCTTCTAACGCTTCTCGCTGCGTTTCGTTCGCGGCTTGTTGCAGTGCGAGCCAAGCTTTTTGCATCGCGCTCTCAGACGGTTCAATTTCTAGCGACTTCAGGAACGCCAGCATTTCATCACTAGGCGCACTACGAAAAAGTGCAGATAGTACGAGATAAATGTCTGTTCTCAGTGTTTGTTCTTGTTGTGTGTCCACTGCGAGCTCCTAGTATTTCAGTTGTTTCATTGGGTCTTCTGCCATCGACTCAAACATGTCGATCACACGGCAGTCTTCACACATCGCGATACGATTGATTGCCGCTTCATCAGAGAAATGAGAGTGACCGCGTAACTTGTTTTGTAGCATGTCGATCATCGATTGCGGAGCAAAAGGCTTGTGACAACGAATGCACTCGGCTGCCTTTTCTTCATGAATCACAACCGCTTTCTGGCGTTCTTCTTTCACCCAGTTCATACGAGGAGTAAGCGTCAGCACTTTCTCTGGACACGCTTTCTCGCACAGCCCACATTGAATGCAGTCTTGCTCGACGAATTTAAGCGACGGAGATCGACCGTCCGTATGCAATGCACGTGTTGGACACACCGCCACACAGCTCATACACAACGTACAACCTTTACTTTCACAAGAGACTGTGCCGTAAGGTGCGTTCGCTGGAAGTTCAACAATGTTCTCAACTGGAATACGTGATGCGGACAACGCATCCAACGCCGTAAATAGACGCTGACGTTTGTTACCTTGCAAATCACCTAATGCCAAATCAAAAGACTCAGTACAAAGTGTCGGAGCACCTTCACGTAGTGACTCTAGATACAGAATGTCGATGGTTTCTTTGGCGATACCAAGCTGACCGAGCAGCTCTTGAGCAATACCTACTTCGCTATTAAGCACACGAATAATGGTTTGAGGCATAAAACGTGAAGCCGCAAACAGCACCTGAGTAGCACCATTCACAAGCGCGGCGAACCAAGTATCAATACCAACCGAAGGCAGTTCTTCCACCACAATTGGAATCACATTATCTGGCAGTACTTTTAGTGCCATCACGTTGTAGCTCTCGTGGCGAGAACTACAAATCAATACGATAGGATCTAAACCACCCGCTTGCTCATAGTTGGCGAGCGTACGTTCAATAAACTTTTGCGTATCTTCAGGGTTTGGCAGTGCGTAATGAATCGCTTCTGTCGGACACGCTGTAGCACAAGTACCCACGCCTTGACATAGGTATGGGTTGATCTCGATGCGATGGCCCGTTCTGTCGCTGCCTTCACTCGATAGTGCCCCTGCCGGACAAGCATCCACACACCGTTCGCAACCTTTTACGCCACGAGAGCTGTGTGCACATAAATCGGTATCTAAACGGAAGAATTTCGGTTTATCGAACGTCCCCATTAAGGTTGGAATCTCTTCCAACGCTTCAGCCAGTTTCGGATAGCCACGACCTACTGGGTAGTAGCCCGGTACTGGGACTTCTTCCGACATGCAGCTGTTAAGGCAAAGATCGAGTACGATATCGAAACAATCGCTATTGATCGCGACCTTGGCAAGGTTGTTGGTCAAACCATGATTTTCAATCAGAACTTCAAACGTACCTAAGAACCCTGAAACCTGAACCGAATTGGCGTAATAAAGCTCGGGATTTGTGCCCTTTTCGCCATCGGTAGAAAGCAGAGTTAGGCTGTTCATTTGCGACAATTGCGCTGCCGCACTTTCGATGATTGCCGTTGGGCCCACAATCAAAGTATTACCGCCGCTTTCATAGCTTACGGTTGGTGGAATAAGATTGGTCAACTCTACGGTATTTTCGAAAGCGTACAGCCTCGCTTTACCGTTATTGGAAGTTGCTTGTTCTAATAATTGTTTCAGCATTGCTCAATTCCATTTATAAACATGGATAGTCTTTTCCATCTCTTAGTGTAGTTAGCGCCGGAGATTCTGCTGATTAACTTATCAATGAGCATTCTTATTCCACCGTCTATAGGCGATGAATACTACGCAGTGCGTCCGTACTAACTTCAACCAGATTGGTATTTAGCAACAAATAGCAAGTGTCATGCCAATAAAATATCAACTAAAAATCAATAGGTTATCAATTTTACTGACAAATAGTAGGGATAAAAAAACCGGTTGAGACATTTTGTCTCAGCCGGCTCATTGAGTGTTTAGTCAAAATGTACCTATTCTTTGTGTGGTATATTTTGTCTCACCTCGTTAGGCTGTGATTCTTCAGCAAAAGTATCACTTTCACTAGACACTGTATTTATATACAGTTCATTTTCATCTTGAGTAATTTGGGCATTTTTGTCGGTGTTTGACTCTGCGTCTTCAACTACCTCAGATGCGATATCGTTAGCGTTAAGCTCAGACCCTTGCGCAGTTTCAGCGTTTGGTTCGTCTTCCACTTTGTCTTTAACCCAATCACGCAGCGTCTCAGCGACGTCTTGAGAAAGTGACTTTAAGTTACTGTAATCATCATCGTAATCGTCTAGGCCGTCACGCACGTTAAATTCTTCGGACAAGAACATTTTGCGCAGCGCAGCTTTCTTAACGCTTTCTGAAGCTTCAGAAACCAGCAGTTGCGCCACAGACATTTCTTCGGTTTTTTCAACCTCTACAGTCGCGGTAATGTCTGGAGCCTGACTATGCTCATTGACGTTCAAAGTATCAGAGCTTTCGTCAGCGTTTGAAAGCGCTGTGACATTATCTTCGGATTGCTCCGTCTCTGCTATCGGCGTGATCTCTTCAGCATGTTGGGAAGATTCTTCTAGTTTACGTTTCGACCAACGGCTTAAAAAACTAGTTGCCATTTGCTCTGCCTGCTCCTTTGCGTTTCTTGCGTCTTACTTCTAACAACTCACCGTGGCGACCGATAAAGGCTTCCATCCAAGCCTGAACGGCTAACGGCATATCGTTAGATAGTACAAGGTTATCACCATCCATATATTGCGCCGCGACAGATTGTGAAGCCGTCAGTAGCTGTATCGCTGGTTTTTCACCAGACTCGACGTTATCCATCACTAAAAAGAGTTTAGGTTGCTGAGAGCTTAAGTTAAAACGGTAGTCTGTACGCTCGTCTTTATGTAATTGCAACAGACAAACATCTGGAGTCTCTTCCGTCGGATTCAGCGCAAATCCTGTCAACTGCCATTGGGTTGTCACCCAAATCCCTGTACTGATCTCATGCTCAACAAGCTCTACGCCGATTGGCCATGTATCCTCAGTCTTTTCGTAATTTTTTTCGAAATCTTTCTTATCCGACATAACTCACCCAGTCTTTCTATTTTTGGTCTGAAAACACACAGGACATTTTGCCCCCGTTTTCGACCATTTTTATTGTCTTCGAAGCAATAAACGCGCCAAGCTGATATAACTTAGTCTATATACTCCCTCAGGCTATAAGTACCAAACTAGACGAAACTCAAATGTATTGATGTGTCATTACTGCGAACTCGCAGTTTTAATGCATTGTTGACATAAAACCTCGCAATTTCTGTGGGAACCGCTATTTTGGAATGAGATTTGCTAGCCACTTAAAAAGCTAAAATGCGTAGCAACCTAACGCTCTTAATCACTAGGACACGACTGTGCTGAAACCAAATATTATTAAAACCAGTGAAAATCCCCTGCAAACCATTGAAGTCGATGTGTACGACGAGTACGGCGAAAAGCTCACGAAGCAAATCGCTTGCGAGCGTCCTCTTACGGTCATGCTGAACTGGAAAGAAGTGGTCACGCTCATGACGCTAGGTTCGCGTCCAGAAGCACTAGTACTGGGTTATTTAAAAAACCAAAGCTTCCTGTCCGATCCAGCCGCGATTGAATCCGTTATTATTGACTGGGAAACGCATTCCGCAGCGGTGATTACTAAAGAAAACACTGAACACTTAGAAGGCGCCCTGAAAAAGAAAACCGTCACCTCAGGTTGTGGCCAAGGCACTATGTATGGCAACGTGATGAAGCAGCTTGAAAATTATCAAGTGCCTCAAGTTTCTCTTAAGCAGTCAGAAATTTATTCTGCGCTGGAAGCGTTAACTCATTACAACGACACCTACAAAAAAGCGGGCGCAGTACACGGCTGTGCGGTTTGCAAAGGTAATGAAGTGTTGTCATTTGTGGAAGATGTCGGCCGTCACAACGCAGTGGATACACTTGCAGGTGAGATGTGGCTCAAAGAAGAAACAGGTGAAGATAAAATTTTCTACACAACTGGTCGCCTTACATCAGAGATGGTGATTAAAGTGGCTCAAATGAGCATTCCTGTTCTGCTTTCTCGCTCTGGCGTTACTCAAATGGGGTTAGATCTAGCGAAGCAATTTGGTATTACGACCATTGCGCGTGCGAAAGGTTTGCGCTTCCAAGTCTTTACAGGAGCCGACAAGGTTGAATTTGATGTAAAAGGCAACCAATAACACCTTTTCAGTGTAAACTAAAACCAATAATGCGGATTCACAGAGGATGTGGACTATGAATAATGACCAATTGTGGAATTTTCTGCTTACGCCCAGCGGTATCATGCTTTCTATGATTATTACCTTTGGCGTGGTCGGGCTCTATGCGTATATAACAGGTCAGTTTAAGGATTAAGGCCAAATATCAAAAAAGCCTCGCTAAATAGCGAGGCTTTTGCTTTTTAAACGCTTTGCGAGTAATTACGCGTCAACACCACGAGATTTTAGGAACTCAGAGTAAGTGCCTTTAAAGTCTGTGATTTTACCATCGCGGATTTCGATAATACGCGTTGCTAGTGAGTCTACGAATACACGGTCGTGAGAGACGAAGAACAACGTGCCTTTGTATTGCTCAAGCGCGGTGTTCAAAGATTCAATCGATTCCATATCCATGTGGTTAGTAGGTTCGTCCATTAGCAGCATGTTTGGCTTGTGCATCATTAGCTTACCAAGCAGCATACGACCTTGCTCACCACCAGACAGTACTTTTACTGACTTTTTAATGTCGTCTTGACCAAACAGCATACGACCAAGGAAACCACGAACGACTTGCTCGTCATCACCTTCTTGACGCCATTGACCCATCCAATCCGTTAGGTTCATGTCTTCTGCAAAGTCATGCGCGTGGTCTTGCGCGTAGTAACCGATGTTTGAGTTTTCAGACCATTTGTACTCACCCGCACGCGGTTCAAGCACACCAGCAAGCGTGTTTAGAAGTGTTGTTTTACCCACACCGTTCTCACCGATGATCGCAACGCGCTCACCCACTTCAAAAATTGCATTGAAGTCTGAGAACAAGTCCTCTTCGAATCCTTGGCTTAGGTTTTCAACAATCAGAGCGTTACGGAACAGCTCTTTCGACTGTTCGAAACGAATGAATGGGTTTTGACGGCTAGACGCTTTAACTTCATCCAGTTTGATCTTGTCGATTTGCTTAGCACGAGATGTCGCTTGTTTTGCTTTCGATGCGTTTGCAGAGAAACGAGCAACGAACGTTTGTAGCTCAGCGATTTGTGCTTTCTTCTTCGCGTTGTCGTTTAGTAGACGTTCGCGAGCTTGAGAAGCCGCCGTCATGTACTCGTCGTAGTTACCAGGGTAAACGCGTAGTTCACCGTAGTCCAAGTCAGCCATGTGTGTACATACTGAGTTTAGGAAGTGACGGTCGTGCGAAATGATGATCATTGTGCAGTTACGCGCGTTTAGCGTATCTTCCAACCAACGAATTGTGTCCATGTCCAAGTTGTTGGTAGGTTCGTCAAGAAGCATCACATCTGGGTCTGCGAATAGAACCTGCGCTAGAAGCACACGAAGTTTCCAGCCTGGTGCTACTTCACTCATTAGACCGAAGTGTTGCTCCATTGGGATACCTACAGCAAGAAGAAGCTCGCCCGCTTTGGCTTCTGCCATGTAGCCGTCCATTTCAGCAAACTGAACTTCTAAGTCAGCCACTTTCATGCCGTCTTCTTCGCTCATCTCAGCAAGTGAGTAGATACGGTCACGCTCTTTCTTCACTTCCCATAGCTCTTTATGACCCATGATGACGGTATCGATTACCGTAAATTCTTCGTAAGCGAACTGGTCCTGGTTCAGTTTTGCAACGCGCTCGTTTGGATCGTAGCTTACGTTACCACTGGTTTGCTCAAGCTCGCCGCTGAGGATCTTCATAAAGGTTGATTTACCACAACCGTTAGCTCCAATTAAGCCGTAGCGATTGCCTTCGCCGAACTTAACTGAAATGTTTTCGAATAGCGGCTTAGCGCCGAATTGTTGAGTAATATTCGCTGTGGAGATCAAAACCTTTACCTTAGCAATTGGGGTGTATTTAGAAAAACCGGGCAACGGTACTTGTTCATGCTACATACTGCAAGTGTTGTTTTTATTAATTCACTCCAAGTGAAATCATTGTAAGGTTTCTAAGAAGCAAAAGCGCAAACATAAATGCGTCATTAAATACAAAAAAGAGCCACTATCGTCAGTGGCTCTTTTCCATTAATACTTCAAAAAAGTGACTATGCGATGTTCGTCACCTCTAGGATCAGTTCGGCTTTTTTAGGTAAATAAATACTGAATTTACTGCCTTTTCCCCATTCAGACTCTGCTTTTAACTCACCACCCGTTTGGCTGAGAATACTTTGAGAGACCGATAGCCCTAACCCTGTGCCTTCTCGTTTCGTTGTGTAAAATGGCGAGAAGATTCGACTCAAGTTTTCTGGTTTAATACCGCAGCCCTCATCGATAACATGAATCGCGGCTCCTTTCACTTCGCCCTCTTCAATCCAGTCTTCACTGACTACTGTTAAAGTTCCTTTACCGCTCATTGCGTGAATGGCGTTCATTTGCAAATTAACTAAGATTTGTAGCAAGTGGTGACGGTTTATCTCAACGGACGTATGCGCTTGTAGGTCAGTCACAAACTCAACGTCGCGTTTCTTGGTGCCAGTTTTAACCAAGGTGATGCTTTCATCAATGATAGGATTGACATGTTGCCAAGTGATTTCATCTTGAACACCGCCTTGGCGACTGTATTGCAATAAACTGCGTGTGATATTGCGGATACGATCAATTTGCGCGTGAATCGCATCAATTTCTTCTTGTACTCGACTTGCATCGTCACCCAATTCAAAATGGATCAATTCTACGTTGCCAAGAATCACGGCGGTTGGGTTATTAATTTCGTGAGCAATCCCCGCGGTGAGCTCTCCCAGCGCTGCCAGTTTTTCATGAACAACGAGTTTGTCGCGGGTTTGGTTGAGCAATTGAATATGCAGTTCAAGATCTTGGGTTTTTTCTCTCAGGCTTGCCGTACGCTCTTGAACTTTGCATTCAAGTTGAGCTGCGGAGTTTTTCAGTTCAATTTTGCGCTCTTCTAGCGCGTCTAACATATCATCAAACTGTCTGGCTAACTGCGCAAGTTCATGATCGGCATCTAATCCTAACGGGCCAATCCGTTTTTCTTTACCTTGTTGGACCTGCTTCACCACTTTATGAATGCGTTCGATCGGTCGAAACAGATCATAAGAACCGCGATATACCATCACGCCGGAAACCAGCAATAACATAACCGTAATCAAGCTGATTTCGGCAATGTTCGTCATGTAGGCTTTAACGAATGGCCACATGAGGTAACCGGTATAAAGCATACCAATAACATTGTCGTATTGGTCTTTGATTGGTTGATACGCCGTAATATACCAAGCGTCATACACATAAGCGCGATCAACCCACTGTTCACCCTTCGAAAGTACTTGGTTATACACTTCTGCACTCACGCGAGTGCCTATGGCGCGCCCTAGCCTATGATCGCTGTCTAGAGGAACGTTGGTGCTCACACGCAAATCATCGAGAAACACAGTCAACGTACCCACAGGGCGAAGGCGGTCATTATCACTTAAGTAAATGAGATCGCGGATTTGATCCACCAACACTGTACTGTTGTTAAGGAGCAAACCACCATCAAGAAAGCCGATCAAATCGTTCGCTTGGCTGTATACCGGAATCACGGTTCGACTGACTAACCCACGCGCCTCCCTGTCACCATCAGCAAGAATAGGCACTTCTGCTCGTTTGGCGAGTTCAGGATCGAGGCGTTCGAGTTCTTCTTTATTGAGTACATCAAAAAACGATTCGCGCTTGGTGAGATCCATAAAGCGGAATTTGTTTTCCATGGAATTAACGCGTTGGAAAGAGAGAAAATCTAAAGCATATCTTTTCTTCTGCTCTGTGACCCACTTTTGCAGGTCACCTTGTGGCGTTCCTTGATTAATGCGAATACGGAAATCGTACGAATCGGCAAACGCCCGCACGTAATTGGCTTGCTTTTGCTGTAACAACGTTACGCTGTTATTTGCAACACCAAGACGCTCCGAGACATCAAGCAGCGCATTTTGCCACGTGTAATGAATAGACCAATAAATGGTAATGCCGATCAGAGCTAACAACGTGAGGAAAATCGGCGCAGAGGTTAAGAATAACAAACGATAACGCACCATGGTTTTAAAACGGTGCGTCCATTTTGACAATCCTTTGTGCTGTGGGCCGTTAGTCGGCATATTCCTCATCCTCAGAATCCCATTCTTTGTATTTACGTTCTAAGGTCTTGCGAGCTACGCCCAAGTCGCGAGCAGCGGCTGATTTGTTGCCTTCGTGCAAGTTAACGACTTGTTTAATATGTGCTTTCTCGACTTCTTTTAACGTCCAGCTGTTTGGATAGCCCTCGCCAGTAAATTCTTTGCCTTCTTTAAAGGTTGGTAACTCAGCTGAGTGAGAAACAGTAATCGATACATTAGGCAGTGAATGCCCGCCATTCAGCTCTCGCCAATAGTGTGCAGGTGGTTTGCCAAGCAAGATACAACGCTCAATCAAGTTTTTCAGCTCACGAATGTTTCCCGGCCAATCGTACTCACTCATGGCTTCCATGTCCTCGTGCGCCCATTTGGGCGCGGGCATACCTAGCTCGCGCGTCAGCATGTTGCTGAAAAATGGCACCAACTCAAATAAGTCGGTTTTGCGCTCTCGCAGCGGACACACTTCAATTTTCAGAACGTTTAAACGGTAATAGAGGTCACTGCGGAAATTACCTTGATTGACCTCTTCTTGCAGGTTTCGGTTGGTTGCCGCTACGATACGGACATCAATACTGATCTCTCTTTCTGAACCGACAGGGCGAATCGTACGCTGCTCTAACACACGTAATAATGATGCCTGCATTGCAAGTGGCATCTCCCCGATTTCGTCAAGAAATAAGGTGCCACCGTTAGCAACACGGAACAAACCTTCACGCGATTTTTTTGCACCGGTAAACGCGCCCGATGTATGACCAAACAACTCACTTTCTAAAAGCTCTGGTGCAATCGCACCGCAGTTGATTGGCACAAACGGGCCCGTTCTCCCACTCGCCTGGTGGATACCTCGTGCAACTAGTTCTTTACCCGTACCCGACTCACCTTCCACCAAAACAGAAGCGCGTGATGGTGCAAATTGGTTAATAAGTTGCTTAAGCAGACGCGTTTTTTCTGAGCCGCCGATGATCTCTGAGGTATTGTGACGTTGGTAATCGCGTGTCATGGCGTACTGCATGCGTTCGTTCAAACGGCGATCCATACAGCGACTGACCGCTTTTAACATCTGCTCAAGGTTGAATGGTTTGAGGATAAAGTCGGAAGCACCGAGCTGTAGCGCTCGAATGGCAATTTCTAAATCCGCATAACCCGTCATAAAAATCACATCGGCACGTTTGTCATCATCTTCAAACGCTTCTTCCCACTCAATTCCAGAACGCCCTGGCAGATTAATATCCAGTAAGATCAGATCATAATGTCGAGAATTACGCAGTAGTTCTGCTTCTTCGATGCTACCAGCTGTATCGACATGTGAAAAAAGCTTACCCAATGCCTTTTTCAAGATGGCTTGCATGCCTAATTCATCATCGACGACCAGTACGGAAAAGGCGCTATATTGTTGGTTTGTACTAAGATGGGATTGAGTAGACATATTTACCCCAGATGGATTTCGATGGGACAGAGTGTACCAAGTTTAAACAGAGATACCCTACAAAAAGTGCGACATTTTGTACCAACGCAAACTTTTATGCAAATAACCCCATGATTTAGTGCATAAACCAAGCACTTTAAGCTTGTAAAAGGTTGGCATCTTGTTTGCTATAAGGTGGATACGGAGCGCATTTAAGTGATCTCAGGATGTTGATGTTTGCTTATTCCAACACCCTAAGACAACTTGCGTATTACGCTAATCGCTCTCGTCCAAAAAGGCTTCTCCCTAAAACCTGGAGAGATTCCAAAGAATCATTGGAAAGGAACACATAAAAATGAAAAAAATTGCGCTAACTCTGGCTGCAACGTCTATCACGCTTGTAAGTTACTCTGCGTTTTCTGCTCAAGACGGAGAACATGTTCGCCTTGCAACCACAACCAGTACTTACCATTCAGGTTTACTTGATTACCTGCTTCCACAATTTGAAAAAGACACGGGCTACAAAGTCGATGTTATTGCTGCAGGTACGGGTAAAGCCTTAAAAATGGGCGAAAACGGTGACGTAGATTTGGTGATGACACATGCACCAAAAGCTGAAGGCGCATTTGTTGAGAAAGGCTACGGCGTTTTACCTCGCAAGCTAATGTACAACGACTTTGTGATTGTAGGCCCGAAAGCTGACCCAGCAACAATCAAAAATGACGAAGGCGTGTTAGATGTATTCAAAGAGATCGCAAACAAAAACGCAACGTTCATCTCTCGCGGCGATGATTCTGGTACGCACAAAAAAGAAATGGGCTTCTGGGCTCAAACTAAAATCGAACCGAACTTTGGTGGCTACCGTAGCGTAGGTCAAGGTATGGGCCCAACTCTAAACATGGCGTCTGAAATGCAAGGCTACACCATGACGGACCGCGGCACATGGCTGGCTTACCAAAACAAATTGGATCTAGAAATTCTGTTCCAAGGCGATGAAAAACTGTTTAACCCGTACCAAGTTATTCTTGTTAACCCTGAGCGTTACCCAACGATCAACTACCAAGGTGCGAAGGCATTCAGTGATTGGTTGGTAAACCCTCGCGGACAGGAACTTATCAATGGTTTCCGCCTAAACGGTAAACAACTGTTTGTTGCGAATGCTGAGAGCAAATAACGCAATATGAATCTTGCTGATACAACACTGGAAGCGCTTCGCTTACTGGTGAATTTTGATGCAGACCTATGGGAGATCGTTGCGGTCTCCTTTAGTGTTTCTATTAAGGCAATATCCCTAGTGGTATTGCCGGCTATTTTGATGTCCTTTGTACTGGCGTATACCGACTTTCGCGGTAAATGGTTTTTGTTGTCGATCGTAAATACGCTGCAAGCGGTCCCTACCGTGGTGATTGGCCTGTTGCTGTACATGTTGCTGTCGCGTGCTGGCCCTTGGGGAGACTGGCAAATGCTGTTCACTCAGAAGGCAATGATCTTCGGCCAAATGGTGATCTGCTTCCCTGTTTTGGTATCGATGATGCATGGTGCATTACAATCTAGCGACCGTCGTGCAGTGGAAACTGCCATCACGCTGGGCGTCTCCATTCCGCGCTTGGCAGCTACGATGATTTGGGAAACCCGCTTTCCTCTACTTGCGGCTATCATTGCAGGGTTTTCACGTATCGTGACCGAGGTGGGCTGCTCAATGATGGTTGGTGGGAACATTATGGGCGTGACGCGAAATATTCCCACGGCTATCGCAATGGAAAGCAGTAAAGGTGCTTTTGCGCAAGGAGTTGCATTAGGAATTGTATTACTATCTTTAGCGTTGGCTCTAAACTTCTTCTTATCAAGCATGAGAGGCAAAGGCTACCTCAGAACATAGAACATGAAGCAAACAAACGACTCACCATTAACCCCATGTCGAGGCGAATTATGACTATAAAAATCACCGCCGAACAGTTATCCATGCGCTTTAAAGAGCGTGTGCTTTTCCACATCCCTGAGTTAGCCATCGGCCCAAATGATGCCATTTATCTCAAGGGTGACAATGGTGTGGGCAAAACTACCCTACTCAAAATCCTTGCTGGCTTGCTCAAACCCTCTACTGGCGATGTTGTTGCGCCAAAAGATACGTGGCTGAAAAGACTGACGTGTCGCAATGGTCGTGTCGATGTGATTTATCTCCATCAATCCCCTTACCTTTTTGACGGCACTGTATATGAAAACGTAGTCTATGGAGTGAAATATCAACAAGACACGCAAAAAGATAAGCGAGCTCAAGTTATTCACGCGCTGCGCATGGTAGGTTTAGAAACCTTAGCGGACGAACATATTTCCGTGTTGTCCGGCGGTGAAAAACAGCGCGTTGCCATGGCAAGGGCTTGGATTTTAAAACCGTCGATTTTATTGATGGATGAGCCAAGTGCGTCTTTAGACCAAGAATCCATTGAACGATTGGTAATGATGGCGAAAGATCTTTTGGATCGTGGTTCCAGTATCGTGGTGACAAGCCATCAGGCCAACGCACTGACCGACTTATGTAAAAAACAGTGGTGGATTAAAGACAAGACTTTGATAGAGTCTCCTCTGTTGTATGTCATACCAAAAGAAACATCCCAAGAGAATGCATATGCTTCAACCAACACAAACTAGTTGGGTCATTTTGGCTGGTGGCCAAGCCAGCCGTATGGGTGGAAAAGATAAAGGTCTGATTGAGTTAAATCAGAAGCCACTCATCGAACACGTTATTGAGCGTTTATCTCCACAAACTCCACGCATTTTAATTAATGCCAACCGAAACCAAGATGCGTACAGCAAATTTGGTTTCGTATTTAGTGATCAATTCAAAGATTTCCCTGGGCCTATGGGCGGTATTCACGCGGGTTTGATGCATGCTGAAACTGACTGGGTCGGATTTGTACCTTGCGATAGCCCACAAATCAACACCGACCTTGTCGAGCGTTTCTGCCAGTTCGTCAAAGAAGACAGCGATATTTTGGTCGCGCATGATGGTGACCATCAGCAACCTGTTTTTACGCTCTACCACAAGCGCGTACTGCCAAAACTCACCGCATTTTTAGAACGTGGCGACCGCAAAATCATTCTACTCTACAAAGAGTGCAATACCAGTTACGTTGACTTTAGCGACTCACCAAACTGTTTCGTCAACTTGAACACTCCGGAAGAACTGGCGCAATTTGGACAATTAGAATCATGAAACACACGCTAAACATTCCTATTCTTGGTTTTGCGGCTTATTCAGGCACAGGCAAAACCACACTACTTGAAGCTCTATTGCCAAAGCTAACTGAAGCGGGCCTGCGCATTGGCATGCTAAAACATGCTCATCACAACTTCGATGTCGATAAGCCGGGTAAAGACAGCTACCGTTTACGCAAAGCTGGCGCATCTCAAATGCTGATTGCTTCTCGCAACCGTTTTGCGTTAATGACAGAAACGCCAGAAGCCGAAGCGGAGTTTGAATACCTATTAACACGTTTTGATGAAGACATGCTTGATGTGGTTTTGGTCGAAGGCTGCAAAAACATCGCGTTTCCTAAAATCGAATTGCACCGTGAAGAAGTCGGCAAGCCTTGGCTTTATCCAAACGATGAAAACATCATCGCTATCGCTTCAAACACTGCGGGGTTAGATTCTGAGCTCCCTCAAATGAACATCAATGATTTGGATGCCATCGCTCAATTTGTTCTTCAATACGTTCAAGATGCAAAAGCACCAAAATCTAAAGAGAAAGACGCCGCATGTTGCGACACTCTTTCTCCAGCTTTCCTTTCTGTGGTTCAAGGCCAAGAGAAAATCCTTTCTTTGGTGAACACGGTTTCGGAAATAGAAGCATGCAAGATTGAAAATGCTTACGGGCGCGTTCTTGCGGAACATATCGTTTCACCAGTAAATGTGCCGCAATACACCAACTCCGCGATGGACGGTTATGCCATCCGCAGTGATGATGTTGAGCGCGATAGCTACCAAGTGGTTGCTGAAGTGATGGCGGGCCATGCTTACGATCAACCTCTGGACGTTGGTCAAGCGGTGAAGATCATGACTGGCGCACCAACACCACGTAACGGCGACACAGTGGTCATGCGTGAGCAAGCCTCTCAAGAAGGTGACAAGGTCACCTTTAACGGTGCGAATATCAAAGCAGGCCAAAACGTTCGTCAAGCAGGTGAAGATCTCGCTATCGGCAGTGACGTCTTTACCGCAGGCACTCGCCTAGCCTCTCCAGAAATGGGCATGATCGCTTCGCTTGGTTTTGGTGAAGCGAATGTGTTCCGCAAAGTGAAAGTTGCCGTGTTCTCCACCGGTGACGAAGTACAAGCGCCGGGAACAGAGCAAAAAGCGAATTCTATCTACGATTCCAACCGTTTTACCATCATGGGCATGCTTGAAAAGCTCGGCTGCGAGATCTTGGACTTCGGTATTCTGGAAGACAACGAACAGTTAATGATTGAAGCGTTGGAAAACGCATCGGCGCAAGCGGACGTGGTTATGACTTCTGGTGGCGTATCTGTTGGTGATGCGGATTACATCAAACTTGCCTTGGATAAACTTGGTCAAATAGATTTTTGGCGAATCAACATGCGTCCGGGACGTCCATTAGCGTTTGGTCAAATCAACAACAAGCCGTTCTTTGGTCTGCCGGGCAACCCTGTGGCAGTGATGGTTTCATTCATCAACTTTGTTGAGCCTGCACTGCGTAAGATGCAAGGCGAACAAGGCTGGAAGCCTCTGAAAGTGAATGCCATCGCGACTGAGAATCTTCGCTCTCGCCAAGGTCGTACCGAGTTTAGCCGTGGCGTCTATGAGCTGGATGAAACTGGCCGTTTAACCGTTCGTACAACAGGCAAGCAAGGCTCTGGTATTTTACGCTCAATGAGTGAGGCGAACTGTTTGATCGAAATCTCCCCAGCTATTGATACAGTAAAAGCGGGAGAAAGCGTGACAATTATCCCACTTCAAGGCAGAATCTAGCTCAAACTAGAAATTCAAAGGTCAGCGAGTCTGGCCTTTTTGTTTAATACAGAAACCTTTTCAGAGAGACAGCTATGGCTCGCACCATTCTTTACACTTACAAAGACCAAGACAAAGAACTGACGTTCTCATACCAGCAGCACCGCAACATTCAAGAAGCAGTTGCAGAAGCCGAAGGTATCGATATCACTGAGTTCCTAAAGATGGAGCAACAAATCGAAGCAGTGTCTGACACTAAAGCGGTGCGAAACTACCGCGACAACTACTTCAGAAAATTAGGCTTTAGCAAAATCACCCTAGCTCAAAAAGAAAACCTGGGCGTAGGCAAAAAGAACAAATAAGCTTAGCTGCAAACAGAAAACTCACGATTCGTCGTGAGTTTTTTATGCATGCTACTTTTGTTCATGATCCATACCCGAGCATACCGAAATTACTTAGGTATATGAGTTACTTGGGTATACAAGTTACTTCGGTATATAAGTAAAAGCCCCGTTTAACCTTGAAAGTCTAAACGGGGCTTTAAATTTCTTCTTACTTTATATCGAGTAAGGTTTAAGTCATTACTTGATGTTTAAGAACGCAGCGCCGCGTACACCACCTGAATCACCGTGTTTTGCTTTGATGATCTTAGGACACTTAGCCACAGACAATAAGTGTTTAGGGATGCGTTTTGGCATCTCTTCGTAAATCAATTCGAAGTTAGATAAGCCGCCACCAAGTACAACGGTGTGTGGGTCTGTTGCAGTAAACAGGTTTGCAAAGCAGATCGCTAGCAGCTCCATAAAGCGCTCGACGTGCTCTACTGCTTTCTCTTCACCCTCTGCGTGCGCTTTAATAATGTCGATCGCTTTCTTCTCTTCGCCGTAGTAATGCGCGTAAAGAAGCTCGAAACCACGACCAGATAGGTAACTATCTAAACAGCCTTTGTTGCCACAGCCACAGCCAAGTAATGGTGCGTTTTCGCCCAGGTGGAACCATGCGTCGATAGGAAGACGTGTGTGACCCACCTCACCCGCTACGTGGTTGCGGCCAGAGAATACTTTGCCTTCGTAGATAAAGCCGCCACCAAAACCAGTACCAAGGATCAAACCTAGTACAGATGGTTCATCTTGAAGATCTTCATCCCAGGCTTCAGAAAGCGCGAAACAGTTTGCATCGTTTTCAATTTTTACGCTGCGACCGATTTTAGCTTCTAGATCAGCACGAAGTGGTTTGCCTTTTGCCGCAGGAACGTTAACTGTTAGTACCGTTGCATCATCGGCGTCTTCCATACCTGGTAGGCCAAGACCAATCGTACCTTCGCAGCCAAACTCTGTATCGTATTTATTCACCAATTCCGCAATGGTATCAACCAGCAGCTCGTAGTTGTCTGTTGGTGTAGGTACACGTTCCGTCGCTACACGCTCAAGCTTCTCGTTAAATGCACCAAATTCAATTTTAGTGCCACCGACATCAAAGCCGTAATACATGTATTTCTCTCCTAAAAAATGCTTCAAACGACTCTCAAAAATGGCTAGAGTCAAAAAGTATAAACTGATGGCATTATCCATATCTGTACGCCTGCAAACCGTGACCGAATGCAGATTTATCCCCTCACCGAAGCCAGTTGAACAACATACCATCAACAAAAGCTCATTCCTTAGAGTCAGCTCTCGGTTTTCATCCACTCTTTGAAACGTTTCAAGTGTGGCTGGTTAGGGTCGCTTTTGACTCGAGTCTTGCTCAGCATGTAAGTTTCTCTGAAGGCTTCAAACCACAATTGAAGGCATTCCGCAGCTTTAGGCTCACCAGCTTGTTTTAAAACTAATGTCGCGACTTCGGCGGTTGAAAGATGCTGATCATTCTCGGAGCGGCGCATGATGTATTCAGACAGAGATTCCGGCTCAATGGAAAGCACAGGCAAAGATTTAAGAAAATCAGAACGACGGAATATCTTTCGTGCCTCACGCCAGCTACCATCAATAAAGATCAGCAACCATTTTTTGTTCTCGACATCTTCTTTTACCAATCGCCCTGGCTCTAGATCTTCAATTAAACGAGAGGGATCATCCACATAGTCTGCAGGAAATACAATCACCGGTTGGTAACTGTCATCCTGTAGTAGCGCTAGCATCTCTTCAGACGGTTCTGTTCGGTTCCATTGATACACGTAAGTCTCTTGAATCGTATCAGCGATTAGACGACCGGTATTACTTGGCTTAAATACTTCGTTTTCAGAAACAATCAACATACATGCAATATTAGCCTTAATGTTTGGCTGAAGGTCGCACAAACAGTGTTGCTCAGAAACCTGGCAATATTGGCAACGAACCACTTTACATCCACGCGCGTTGAAAGGCTTGGTTGAGATAGATTGTCGGTACTGATATAAACGGTGGAAAGCGTGAATTCTCATGGTAAGTAATGCCAAGTAAAAAGTAGAGCGCGATTCTACTGATATTATGGTTTCGCCTCAAGATAAGCCCATCAGCAGTGTGTTGAAATAATTTCACACTTATCTCGGTCATAGATAAAGAAATAAATAAGGGAATGACAGTGACAGAAACGACATTTCAAGAACCCTCATGGCTCAGATTAGGCTTTTTCCTTGGCGTATTATTGCTTTGTGCCATTTGGGAGAACAAATTGCCTAGAAAAACACTGACCGCTTCGCGCAGGTTTCGCTGGGTCAATAACTTGTCATTGGTTGCTTTTAACAGCCTAGTTATTGCTTTAATCATGCCTATCGCCGCCTTTCAAGCTGCGGTCATAGCTCAGGAGCAACAATGGGGGCTGCTGAATATTCTGTCCCTCCCCGATTGGTTAAACATTTTCCTAATCGTCATTTTGCTTGATTTCGTCATTTACGCTCAGCATGTTGTCTTTCATCATGTAAAACCGCTGTGGAAGATTCACCGAATGCATCACGCCGATCTCGACATAGACGTCACTACAGGCGCACGCTTTCATCCCTTCGAAATAATCATTTCAATGGGAGTAAAAATTGCAGCCGTGTTTATCTTAGGTGTTTCACCTATCGGAATTGTGGTATTTGAAATTGTGCTTAATGCGAGCGCGATGTTTAATCACAGTAATGCAAAACTGGCTTTATCCATAGACCAAAAACTGCGAAACGTCATCGTTACACCAGACATGCATCGCGTGCACCATTCAGTGATAGTAAAAGAGACCCACTCAAACTTTGGTTTTTTCCTTTCAGTTTGGGACCGCTTTTTTGGGACATACCGAGCTCAGCCTAAGTTGGGTCATGATGATGTTGTTATTGGTGTGCCGGAAATTAGAGACGAAGAAGAGCAAAGATTAGATAAGCTTTTAACGCAGCCCTTTCGCTACAATAAAGAGAAGAAGTAATGGTTGAAAAAAATATTGTTGGATGAAGTATGTCAACAAAACGAATAGACCAAGCCTAAACCCCTGTTAAACACTACTTCATCCTCATGATGTGTAAGAACAGATTAGTTTTCTGCTAGCTGACGCTTTTTGTTTAACTGAGTAATACCAACAAATAAACCAACAACACCAAGCACTGCACATGCCAAAGCATTGGTGTTCATTACTTGCTGTACCTCTATTGAGCTGTATAGAAAAGCAAGGCTGAAGAAAGTGGTGGCAAAGCTCAAACCTGTCAGTACGCTGAAACCAGCAAAACTGGCCAAGTCTTTAAAATCGTTCATAACGAGTCCCTGTTTACAATCCTTAATCGAGTGTTGTGAAAATAATAATTAACGAAATATTTTGCGCGATTGACTATGTTTTCGCGCATTCCATAACCAGATAGATACCCCAAATGAGAACCCTAAAAACAGTGTCTTCATTTGTAGGGCGACGTTGTTATCTAATATTTCTAATGTATAGTGAGCGTGGGAACTAAAGATAACATTGGTTATAAGAATCAATAACATAACGACTAGGCCAGAGCGGCGATGCTTGACCAATAGATACGCTGCTAATAAGTCCAATAGTCCCAAAGCGCTCCAATACATATTCAACCAGCGTGGCGCAAAATCGTAAGGTAAAAAGCCACCAACAATGTTGTCATAAAGATGAACCACTCCGCCAACTGTCATAAAAAGGCATAAGAGAAACACGACGAATTTATCCATTACCGTTTCCTTATCTGAATGAATGAGCAAAGCATATAGAAGTCACTTAAACATTTGTAATCTCATCGCCATTTTTGAGATCGACAGTGCCATTATCAACACGATGAGAACAGTAACGGCTACTCTACCTTCTTTATTTGCTTCTAGTAGAAGCATAGTGTTTGCTTTGGCGTTTCGCCCAAATCCGCCAATGCAATGACAGAATCCTCCTTTAAATCACGCCTTGGTCTATCAGTTTTCGAACTTTTTCCAGTCCGTGCTGAAAAACAGTATGCGCCTGTGAGGAAATATCGCTCCCTATATCGTGCCAAAAAAACGCAAAATCATGTCCGCCATCGTCTTGTGTATGAAACAGCCATGAATTAGCGAGGCCAGCACACTCACACAAAACAAAATGCCATACTTGATTTTGAAAGCCACTGTCCCATGAGCATAAATATCGTGCGGAACGAACATGTGTGATACCAGACTCCTCAGCGAGCTCCCGCTTGGCTGCTATGATGTAACTTTCATCAAACACTTCAACAGTGCCCTTGACGAGCTGAACACCCGCCAACGGATGTTTAAAAAGTAGGATCTCTTGATTTTGATTACGTAGAACAACGGGGCAAACTTTATCGATCACAAAACCACTCCTTATGCTTCAAGCAAAAGGCTTTAGCTTTCTCTGGATATAAAGAAATCGAGTGAAGTTGCTCTACACGCACCCACTTCAAATGGTACTGATTAACATCTGATTTTCTGATTTGCTCTGGCCCACTCCCAAGTTTCACTTTTAAGTTCCCTACATAAGAAAGAAAATAGGTTTCTAAGCGACCTTGATTTTCGAGTTCCAAAACTTTCTTAACCGAGCCAAGTTCTATTGAGGTTTCTTCCAGCGCTTCTCTTTTAGCAGCTTCAAAAGGTTTCTCACCTGCTTCAACACTGCCGCCAGGGAAAACCCAATACTGTCTGTCGTTTCGAACGCGGTGGATAAGCAAAAGCTCTTGGTGATGATTAACTAGTATGAGGCTGGCTCTTTGTGATAACTGCATGATTCGTTCCTTTGAATTCTGGCGACATTCTAGTCAACGAGTCCCTCGAACAAAGCATTAACATCACGTTGTGATAACTAAACCCTTTAGAAATGAACGAGATGAGATGTAACTCACTCTTGCAATGCAAATAGGAGCCATTGAATGGGTAGCCGTAACAAAAAAGCAGAACCGAGGTTCTGCTTTTAGTCGGTGGAAACATCTCATTTACTTGGTCTGATGAAGCTCATACTTGTGCAGCATTGCTTGCTGGTGCCCGGCAATTTCCGCCACTTGCTCAGAACTCTCAACCATAGACTCAAGCTGCAGCTTTGTGCGTTCGCCAAGATCAGAAATATGCGTGATGGATTGAGATACATCTGCCGTCGCTCGTTCTTGTTCTTCTGTAGCAACTGAGATTTGCTCAACACGTTCTTGAATGTGCTTAACCGCGAGGTTGATATCAGAAAATGTCGATTTCACTTCATTGCTGGACTGTAGCGCGTGGGTCATTTCTTCTCTTGAATCATTAACTGCTTGGCGCGAACGCTCTGCGGCAGTAATAAGCTCGCTCATCATTTCTCGGATGTTCGTAGTTTGTTGAGAGGTATCACTTGCAAGTTTGCGAACTTCATCAGCGACAACCGCAAATCCACGCCCTTGCTCACCAGCACGGGCAGCTTCTATTGCTGCGTTGAGAGCAAGTAAGTTGGTGTTGTCCGCGATCCCACTGATCATATCCACCATTTCACGAATCTGTTTAACACGCTGGTCTAGCTCTAACATTGACTGTTCATTTACATCCAAAGAGCTTTCTAATGACTCCAAACGTTCGCGGTTTTGTTCCACGACTTGAACTCCTTTTTCAGTGTGTTGGGTTGCAAGGAGCGAGTCCTGTGAAGATGCATTTGTCACCATTGCTATTTCACGAATAGAGGCTTCAAGCTGCGTTATGGTCGTGATCATACTCGACAACGCTTCATTTTGTGTTGCCAACCCATCACTTGTTTGTTCGGCTGCACTGTGACTTACTTCTGCCGTCTGATAAAGCGTTTCACAATTGCGCGTCACCGTTTGAATGGAGTCATGTGTGGAATCGATTACTTGATTCAACTTTCGTGCTACTTCTTTCAGTTCATAGGGGCCGACTTCTTCTGCCTTGTCACGAAAATCATGTTCGGTAAGTGCTGAAAGACGCGTTAGTACATTCCTTAACCCTCGGTTTGTCCATGACTTGAGACTAAACCAAGTAACCAGAATAATAAAAGAAATCACACACGCCGCAAACACGAGCACAACGCTCACCGATTCAATGGTCTCGTTGACCACCCGCTCTTTTTCATCGATCAACTGACCAGCGGTTTGGGAGATTTGATCAAGTAACCGCATGGTTTCATCCGCAAGCATCGAAGCCTGTTTAAACTCTGAACGTTGCAATTCCCCTTGTTCTAGTTTGGCGAGGATCAAACGCAGCACGCCCTTTTCACTAAAGCCTTGTTTCACCATCTCATATGGTGCGGTTAAGCTTGCATATTCACTTACTTCAGGATGGAAAGATTGGAAGTCTTCATAGGCGAGTTTAATACCTGCTATGCGATTTCGCATTTCTCGGTATTCTTTTTCGGCTTTGTTTAATTCTGAGTGCATCATCATGACTAAGAACGTACTTTCCATTGAGCTTGCAGAAGCAATGAAACGGTTAGCGGCATCGCTCGACTCAGGATTATCAGCACTAAGGAACGAACTGATTCGATTCATTTCCGGACCGATAGAGCTAAGCCCATAGCGAAAACCACCAACAGCGGCATCAATATCCATTTGAATTTGTATCACCGAAGATTGCTTCAACAAAATGGACTGCGTGATGTTATGTAAACGCGCTAGTTTGGTGTCTAACTCCTCCGAAAGTTGCTGAGCTACACCAGACGCTTCCACAACCAAAGTTGTGCTTTGAGTTGCAAGAGAGTCGATTTGCTCTTTTATGAGAGGCAACTCTTTCGGCTCAGTAATCTGCATACCATGGTTGAGTAGCTTAACCATCTCCAATACATTCCTGGTTAACTTTGCGTTTGCCATCGCGATGGGTAATGCTTTTTGCGACAAGTCTTCAAATTGTTCCCCTACCTGTTCCATTCCTTTGAAACTTGAGACAGAAAGGGCTATAACAAGAGCAATGATAGTTAAAAATGTTGCACTGACAGCCTGAATCAGTGAAAGTGATGTGCGTGAGCGTTTTCGCTTTGCCATAATCAATTTTTATTCTTTCTTAAGGTTGAATCGGTTCTGCAGTGATTCCGTCACATTTGTGAGACAAAACCGTGATTTGCAGCCCATACTATGGATTGGTTATGACACTAATATTTCAGTTGTGAGTCATAGAGATGACAGGTGGTGATTTGCGTCGAGTATATTTTCCTTTGATAGTCAGTGTGCTACTAAGCGCCTGCTCTTCTGGGCCTGAGCCTAGTGAGCAAGCACAGGTGACAACACCTACAAATCAGCTATTGTCGGACAACCCAGACTTGTTCGACTTTTACACAGAGTGGCACGGCACGCCTTATCGCTTAGGCGGGACACAGAAATCTGGAATTGATTGCTCAGCATTTGTACAAAAAGCGTTTGTTGAGGCTTATCAGCTCTCGTTACCAAGGACAACGAGGCAGCAATCAAAGCAAGGTGTGGAGTTAAGTTGGACGGATGCCAAGCAAGGGGATCTAGTGTTTTTTAAAACAAGACGTACAACTTATCATGTCGGAATTTACTTGGGTAACAAGCAGTTCATGCATGCATCGACGTCTAGAGGTGTGATTATTTCAAGAATCGACAACCCATACTGGGCATCTAAGTTTTGGCAAATAAGAAGAGTTACAATGTAACTCTTCTCACTCTTTAACCGGACATTGCTGTAAGTTAAAACAATATCAGTCGTAAGTCGCAACAGCATTATCGAACAGATTTTTGACCAGAGCGATGTATTCATCAAGGAACGTGATCTGTTCATTGGTCGCTTTTTTATGCCATACCCCAGCCAATATCTCACCAAGATCTTCAACAACTGCATCAGCCTCTTTCAATAATTTGAAGCGTACGCTCGAGTGAAGTTCTGGATTTTGCTCAAAAATCGCCATGATGTTTGAAGCCACCATATCGGTGACAACATCTTCGATGCTTTCGGATCCAGTGTCGCCAATTTCGGTCGTAAAAATATCTAGATTTAGAGACAAGTGCTCGATAAGAGCGAGATATCCATCGGTTTCTAAAACCACTGTTTTTCTCCGTTTATTGCAAGCCTTCGAAGCTGAAAGCAGAATAGTTTCAATAGTAAGACATGCCGAGAAAATTTCATTAACTTATTTCATATTAACAAACATTCACGAACCAACTGGATGATTTTCAAACAATTGAGCTTTGCTTCACTGAATTCGGATACAGGATTTCTTCAAACCTTTTTATATTTCAGTCATTTTCATGCAAACAGGTTTGGTTACGACCATTTTCTTTTGCACGATACAGCGCAGCATCGGCACTCTTTAACCATTGAGTGTGAGTTTCAAAATAAGGCTTATACTCGCAAACACCAATACTTATCGTGTAATTAATCAAAAAATCTTCCACTTTCACGATCTCTTGCTCAATTCTTTTGCGCAAACGCTCTGCGAAATAGCAAGCTTGCTCCTGGTTTGTGTGAGGAAGTAGTACCGTAAACTCTTCACCACCAAAACGACCGCAGATATCACTGCTCCTTGCTGTTTTTCTCAACAATGCAGAGGTTCGACGAATGACTTCGTCCCCTGTCGGGTGACCATAAGTATCATTCACCTTCTTAAAGTGGTCGATATCGAATATTACTAATGAGCATGGTCCGTCGATAACTTTTAAGTGAGCAAACTCATCTTTCAATGATTGCTCCCAATAAGCGCGATTAAATAAACCTGTTAAACCATCTTTGCGACTGATTTCCGACAAATGTTGATTTGTTTCTTTCAAATGAATGCGATTTCTCGCAGTTTCAGAAACATCATTGACTTGAATCGCTATGTGGCTGACCTCTCCTGAGAGCCCAGTTAACGGCGTGATCACGATATCTTGATACATAAAATCACTGCTGTTTGAAACCGGAGAAAAATTGTTGAACTTAAAAAGGTACGGTCGGTTTTCCCAGCTAGAAAAAGAACGAGTTTCCAGATCGGCGGCTGCTTTTATCTTGGTTTCTAGCCAAGTTCTTGGCAGCTCTTCAAAATGCTCAAATAAACATTCACCAAGAATTTCTTGTGATAGAACGCCACTGTATGACTGCATAAAACTGTTCCACACACATACTTTATACTCTTGATCCAAAACAATAAGCCCTGAATCCATCGTATCGAGAATTTGTGTGACCCAATGAAAGTCTGCTATGTCCAGCGTGATATCGGACATTAGATTAGCTCCATGATTTCATAGATAATTTCTACGGATGGCTTATCAATTAAAAACAGTACCTCGCACTCGAAATCGAGCGCTTCTGCCATGTAGGTGTATTCGATAGTAAAGAGCTCACCCAACTCGCCTTGCTCTTCACAATAAGGTGTTAAGGTATCCACAATGCCTGGCTGACGAAGTGAGAACTGCTTGTCGAGTTGATCGCCCAACGATGTGAGAAATGACGAAACCAGTAGGTTAGAGATATTCAAGATGATTTCATTATGAGGCGTAAACTCAAGGAGGTAACCTAATTTTTCCCCAATCTGATTGATATCCCTACCACGTAAACACACCAGTGCCTCTCCGTGAATACCACCACCGACAAACCTCTGCGCTACCGCAACGGAACTGTCACGCCCAACCACATCAACCAGTGTCATATGAAGCTCGCCGTAGGACAAAGGTCCAACATGAGGAACAGGAAGTTGGATGAACTCATGTAAATGGTCGGCCATAATCGCAGCCCCTTTACCAAGGGCAATGTTCGCAATTTCACGGAATTTGGCTAGTAAGGAAAGCTCTTCGCAACCCTGGTTTTTAGAATCAACCGAATGACTAGGTTTGAACGCATAATGCAGCCCTAATTGTTCGTATAGTGGGAGCACCTGCTCTTCTGTCAGAGGCTTAGCGATAAAAGCTTGAGCACCAAGATCGAGACAGCGCTGTTTTGCCTCTTGTTGAACATCTCCAGAAATAATGACGATTTTGGTCGGGTACTGACTAACAGGTAATGATTCGAGGACCTCAAAACCATCCATTATGGGCATCGTTAAATCGAGAAACAAAATATCGATATTTTGCTCAGCAAGAATATTAAGCGCCTCATAACCATCTTGCGCTTCAATAAGATGCAATGATGTATCTTGTACGATAGAACGCGCAATAAGCTTTCTTGCAACAGCTGAGTCATCACATATCAGTATTTTCATGCCACCAATGGAACTAACGTCAAAAAAATCATAATACCTGTTGTAAACGTTCATCTCCATATGCTAAGCCAACAAATCAGAGGCTTATAAGCGATTTGATTCACATTTATACAAATTGACTACACTAAGAGGAAGGTTTCTTTACTAAGTATGCTCAACATAGCGCCAACTCCCTGCTATTTATCCTAAACTATTGGTGGTCAAATAGATTCGCGAGGTTTTGTATGTGGCAAGCAATATCGCAACAGCTTTCTGATACTTTATTGTTCGATTACCAGATCACGGAAAAAGTAAGGCTGTCTGGTGGGGATATCAGTGAAAGCTACATGATCAATGATGGCGAGCAACGTTATTTTGTGAAAATTAACGATCGCGAATTTTTGTCTAAATTTGAGGTAGAAGCTGAAAGCCTGCATCTTTTGCGTGAAACATCCACCCTATTTGTACCTGAGGTGGTATTGGTTGGTAAAACCAAAAATGCCTCATTCCTAATTCTTAACTACCTTCCAACGAAACCATTAGAAGATGGTCCCAACAGCTTTAAATTTGGGCAGCAATTAGCTCACCTACACCAGTGGGGCGAGCAAAAAGAGTTTGGTTTTGATACCGACAACTATCTCGGTTCGACTCTACAGCCCAACAAATGGCACAAGAAATGGTGTGTATTCTTTGCTGAGCAACGCATAGGTTGGCAATTACAGCTCCTTAAAGAAAAAGGCGTCACCTTGGTTGATATCGATGACTTTATCGACGTCGTAAAACAGCGGCTAGCAAACCATGCTCCGGAACCTTCTTTGTTGCATGGCGATTTATGGAATGGAAATGCGGCACTCACTGCATTCGGTCCTATCTGTTACGATCCTGCGTGCTATTGGGGGGACAGGGAGTGTGATATTGCGATGACAGAGCTTTTTGGTGGATTTCAACCAGAATTTTATCAAGGCTACGAATCGGTTATGCCACTTTCTTCAAGCTATGAGGAACGTAAAGATATCTATAACCTTTACCATGTTCTCAACCATTGTAATTTGTTTGGCGGCCATTACTTGGAACAGGCTCAACTGGTTATTAATAAAATCATTTCTTATTAATTTGGAAGCCACTGCATATTTCAAGATGTAAAATCTCGAGGCACATCACTACAGAAAATCACCCTAAGCTCAAGGTTGAGTTTGGGGTCAAGTTTTGTACTTATTTCGACTCAATTAGCAACAACTCTGCCTAATATCAAAGGAGACTTAACTTTGGATTGTGCCTATTTTCCTTGTAGGCAAAGTAAGTAAAGGGCTGTACTTCCTTGATGAATAGTGTGTTTAAAAGCCCTGCGAGATTAGGAGTTGTTGTATGAAAAATTATACCGAAAGGTATGTAAAGTGCCCGCATTGCGGACACTCTATCGGCATTACACTGGATGCAAGTAATGGTGACCAAGAGTTTTATGATGATTGCCCAGCTTGTTGCCACGCTATCCACCTAAATATGCGAGTGGATGAGTTACAAGATAAGGTCGAACTATTTATCGATGACAATTACGAATAGCAGCTCGAGCATGTGAATATCAGAAATATAAAAACGCTTAAATGAAAAAGGAGCACTAGGCTCCTTTTTCTCATTCTAAAGCTGTTTTGCTGCAAGAACGCGCTCAACAGTATCAACAATTGCTTGAGTCTGAGGATCAAACTCAATATTAACACGCTCCCCTACTTGTCTCACTCCGAAAAGCGTTCGCTGCAAGGTTTCTGGAATTAGGTGTACCGAAAAACGACACGCTTCAACTTCACCAATAGTTAGCGAGCAGCCATCTAAACCAATGTAACCTTTCGCTAATACATATTTCATTGATTCTTGCGGCAGTTGGAACCAAATCGTGCGGTTATTGGGCGTATCGATGATATCGACAATATCTGCCGTTAAACTAATATGACCAGACATGCTATGCCCGCCTATTTCGTCACCAAACTTAGCCGCGCGCTCAATGTTTACGCTATCCCCTTCAACCAGCCGACCTAAATTAGTAAGAGCCAATGTCGCTTGCATTAAATCAAAACTGATAAGGTTGCCTTCGATCTTAGTCACAGTTAGACAACATCCGTTGTGTGCAACGGATGCACCAATTTCTAACCCTTTACAAAGTTCATCGCTTAACTCGACAACGTGCGTTTGAAAGCGTTCTTTTTTATCAATTTTAACGACCTTCGCCGTACCCTGAACTATTCCTGTAAACATTTCTTTTTACCTATTGATTTAATACCAACTGTAGTCGAAGACTAAGCCCTAAACACTGCGCTACAGGTCGGAAATAAAGACCGCAGACGATAAAGCCATGGCTTAATGAACACTGGTTTGTTCTCATGCATGCTTCAACATTACCATGATTCGCTGCTGTTCTCAGTAAAAGCGTATCCTTAGCGTGGAGAGCGTCCAGTCAGTGTTATCGACTATTCGCTACCTAGCTATGGAATATAAACATACAATTGTTTATCATTTGCGCGGAGTTTCTCCGAGGCATTTTTTCACCTTATCGTGACTAAAATCAACCATCAGATCCGTTCACCACATCTTTTGCCCTCGAGTACTCTCATTCTTTCAACTTATTGTTCCGCTCTGGAGTATTTTTCGTGCATCGCTATAAAGAAGAAGCATCAAGTCTTATCAAATTGGCGACCCCGGTATTGATCGCATCTGTCGCTCAAACTGGTATGGGGTTTGTTGATACCGTAATGGCTGGCGGCGTTAGCGCCACCGACATGGCTGCGGTTTCTGTCGCTTCAAGTATTTGGCTACCATCCATTTTGTTTGGGGTGGGTTTATTAATGGCATTGGTCCCTGTTGTCGCACAGTTAAATGGCTCTGGTCGTCGAGTGAAAATCCCGTTTGAAATTCAGCAAGGCGTCGTTTTGGCATTGCTGATCAGTGTGCCGATAATTGCAGTCCTGCTTCAAACCCAGTTTATTCTCGGGCTGATGGATGTTGAAGCACTGATGGCTGAAAAAACGGTGGGATACATTCATGCCGTTATATTAGCAGTACCCGCTTTTTTACTTTTCCAAACGCTTAGAAGCTTTACGGATGGTATGTCATTGACGAAGCCGGCAATGGTTATTGGCTTTATCGGTTTGCTGCTCAACATTCCTCTAAACTGGATTTTCGTGTACGGCAAGTTTGGTGCACCTGAATTAGGCGGTGTTGGCTGTGGTGTAGCAACCACGATTGTTTACTGGGTCATGTTTGCCATGCTATTGCTGTATGTGATGACATCAGAGCGATTGAAAAGCATCAACCTATTTGGAGAATGGCATCGCCCACAATGGAAAGCGCAAGTTCGTCTATTCAAGCTCGGCTTTCCTGTTGCAGCAGCACTGTTTTTTGAAGTGACACTGTTTGCTGTCGTTGCGCTGCTCGTTTCACCACTGGGTCCTATCATTGTGGCAGCGCATCAAGTCGCGATTAACTTCTCCTCGTTGGTATTTATGCTACCAATGAGTATTGGTGCAGCAGTAAGCATTCGTGTCGGCCATCGACTTGGTGAAGAAAACGTAGATGGCGCGCGCGTAGCGTCACGAGTCGGCATTATGGTTGGTCTAGCTTTGTCCGTTCTCACAGCGATTTTAACCGTCTTGTCTCGCGAGTGGATCGCCGAGCTTTATACTAGCAACCCAGAGGTCATCACTCTGGCGATGCACCTGCTCGTGTTTGCCGCTGTTTATCAATGTACGGATGCGGTTCAAGTGATCGCAGCTGGTGCATTACGCGGCTATAAAGACATGCGAGCCATCTTCAACCGTACTTTTATTGCTTATTGGATTCTTGGGCTGCCAATTGGTTACGTCCTTGGCCGTACAGACTGGATTGTCGAGCCAATGGGAGCACAAGGCTTCTGGCTTGGTTTTATCATCGGCCTATCTTCTGCGGCCTTTATGTTAGGCGTCAGAATGCGTTGGATGCATCGCCAAGAGCCAGAAGTGCAATTGAACTTTTCAGTTCAATAAAAAGTAAAAAAGCCAGCATCCGCTGGCTTTTATGATCGAATAATCACACGGTTGAGTATACTTATAACAAGATTACGAAGCGGTTGATTTTGCTCTCTAGACAACGGATACGAAGTTATAAAAAAGGATATTTGTGCGGTCTATTTTATTGTTCTTAATCTTGATTCTTAATGGTTGTGATAACTGGTTCAATCCAGAGAACGCCATGTTTGATAAGTATCATCAACGTGTAGCCAATGTATTGGACGTTCCTGCTATTCCAATAGAATTACAGTCTACGGTAACGATTCCTGCGAAACGCGTTTTGTTCGAGCCATTGCCAAGGCTATCTATTGGCCTGCTAGAGAGCTATCAATTACGACAATGCGGACTCTTTAATTTACTTGCCGAGAAAAACTCACAACTTGGAAAGGTGCAGGATGCCTTTCATGATTTTGATTATCAAACTGCCCTTTTAAGAGTCATGAATCGATGTTTATCCGAATTTCCACTTAGCGATGAAGAACGCGCGACATTGACAGAGCTTTACTCAACCAAGTGGCAGCATTTAGACATTCATCTCGACAACTTACTACTCGTAAGTGATGCCATGCAAAAGCAACTAACTGCCTCTGATTGGCTATCTCAAAATACGACGAATGATATTGCACGCATTAACGATGTCTATCGTATTTTCAGCGAAATGTATGATTTACCCCACCGCGCGGTCTCACGTCTACCCGATGTGGAAGTTACTCAATATCAAGAAGAGTTAGAGAAATCTCGTTTACTCGGACGACTTTACTATTCAATGGTAAACACATCCCTTTGGTTAAAAGCAACAACTCAGCTACTTGAGCAGAACCAGAGCAACGTATTGTGCGGGCCGAACAGAGACACCACCCAGTTCCGCTACTTAAGAAATGTCTTTCAATCCATTTACGTTGAAGAAGTGCAACCTTATTTGGCTTATTTAGACAGTACCTATCAACAACTTAATGATGGTGCCACTTTGGTGGAGAACCGTATGCAACTCCATGGTCACCAGTATGGCATCATTGAGGCACATAGAACATTTAGGCAAGAAACCCTAAACCACGTTCAGTTTTGGCAGGGTCTCTTCAAACGATGTGGCGTAACCGTTGGCAACTAGTAAGTGCAGAGCGTTCTATTCCTTCAACCTTTCACGCAAGAATCGAGCAAAACGTGGTTTACCAGTATGTGTAAAACCGTTATATCTAAATGTAATGGTTGAACCAATTTTCGGAGGCTGGCGACGCACTTCATCGGTAAATCCGCTACCGATGTAAAACTCAATGCCATTTGGTAAGCGAACTAACATTGCTCCCATCATACCTAATAAGCGCCCTGTTCCTGGCTTATAACCCACAACTAACGCTTCATCATCTGCGTATCGTTTTAGTTTAAGCAAATCACTACCGCGTCCAGCCTGATAGCGGCTTGATACCTTCCGCAACATCACCCCTTCACCGTCGGATATTGAAATTTTATCCAACTGTGTAAACAGATGAGCTTCATTTTGAATGGCTCGGTGCTCGACATATTTGATATGAGGCTGGTCGACTTCAAGCACTAAATCTTTGATGTTGTAATAACGCTTCCGATAATCACCAGCGGAATATGGCATATCAAAGATCATAAAGTCGATATGTCGCCAAGCAGACTCTACAGGAGTTTTATCTAATACCGTTTGCTGAACAAGATGGAAGTTACCTCTCCCAGCCCAAAGTTCACCGTCCAACGGATAATCAGGCAAAGGTCCTGTAAACCAATCTGGGGCGTAGATTCGATTACCATTTCTCGTCACGAGATGTTGCCCAGTCCAATAAGCGCGAACACCATCAAGTTTTTCGCTATACCAATATTCAGACACATCAATACCATCCTGATAGCTTTGTGCAAGAGAAACTGGTGGTGCGAGAGAAGTATCCGCTTGAAGCTGTGAAGACGCTGCCATAACAGCCAGCGCAATTAATGTCATTTTTAATGGCATAAGAAGACCTTGTACAAAAAATCGTCTTTATTGAAACGTAAGTCCTCTCGATGACCTATTTATTACTAGTTGTTCTTCGACTCATAACAATCAACATTAGTAATAATTTGCAAAGATAATCATAAACTTTAGACAGGTTTTGCATTTAGTCGTTACACGTTATTCACTTAAGGCGGATGGTTCGTCAATCGAGTTGGAATCTAATCATGACGAGATCCCCCGCTCTAATGACTTCTTTAGGTTCAACACCTCTTATAAGCAAACCATTTCTCTGTGCATTTTTGATTCTCAATTTGAGAATCAGTCCTTTCTCAAATTGAACAACATCATCAACAGCGCTTAAACTTTTGATTTTTAAATAGTTTAAAATTGGCACGTTACCTGCTCTATATCCAATTAGAAAAACAAACGGAGACAGAGTCATGGAATTACGCAAACTAGAAATCAATCAAGACAAGTTAGCCATTGAGTTTTTTGGTGACTTAGACGCAAGCGGCTGTCGACAAGCACAACATCACATTGATGAAGTAATTCACAACAATCATCACAAAGAAGTCGAAATTAACCTACAGCACGTCCAATTTCTTGATTCTTCAGGGATTGGTGCCATTGTTTACTTATATAAGCGTCTAGTTGAACGTGAAAGAAGCATGAGTATTGAAAACGTATCAGGCCAACCTTTAGAAATCATGAGCTTGCTTCGTATCAACCATGCCATTCCCGTTAACTCAAAAGGACACTAAAAATACCGGTTTAAACGGAGGTTGGCATGGTAAATCTTATACGACGATATGCATTAAGCGGTCTTGTTGTCGGCATGTTTGGTTGTTCGTCGTTTGACTACCCAGAACACGGAAAAGGTGGCTTGGCGGAAAGCTATCAAGATATCTCGATCGAGAATTATCAGTTTTCCCCTGTGATGCCTGACGAGCCTTTAGGTCCAGAACATGGGTTAAGGTTTGATTGGCAACTGACCAAGTTACATCTAGACGCACTAATCCAAGAGGGAGCGCGCTGGTGTTTTCCTGCGGCAGTTGTTCAGGCCCTTGAAAAACAAAATAGAATTGCGCGCGAGTTGGAAGGTGGGCTTTTACTCGACGCTGCCAACGACCTTGTGATTCAGCGTCGACGCTTAAACCAGCTCGAACAACAACTCGACTACGTACTGAGCCAAACCACTTGCACACCGCCCGATGATATTGAAGCACTACGTAGCGACCTAAACATAGTGTCGGATATCTATGCACTACTTAATATCGACAACCAGTTTGCTGTCGATTCAGCAGAAATCAACCCGAAGTACATGGGACATTTGGCAGAAGCAGCCTACATTTTACGTGACCACCCTAACCTATCTCTTGTAGTAACGGGGCATGCGGATGCAACTGGAACACCCGATTACAACCAGAAACTTGCTCAAGCGCGTGCAGAACAAGTAAAGCGTTACCTAACCGTATTTGGTATCACTTCAGAGAGAGTCACTACCAAATCTGTCGGAGATAACCTGCCACTCTATGAAGGTGAAACATCCGCCGTGCGTTTAACTAATCGTCGAGTAAGCATCGAGGTTATTAGCCCTAATTCAGATAGCGATACCTCAATAAACCGCAACCCAACGGCAGGAGGCGCGCTATGAACACGATGAAACCATTTATCCTCTTAATGTTGTTGTGTCTGGTCGCGTGGGTACCTTCTTCCATAGCGGATGAGAGCAATACTGTTAAGGTCGGTGATTTAATACAGATTAACTTACCTGGAGAGGCGTCGTTAAACCAAGGGTTTCAGGTTGATCGTCGTGGACGAATTAATTTACCAGAAGTCGGCCCTGTATTAGTGGCCGGCTACAATGAACAACAACTCCAAGACGTGATTATCGACAGGCTAAAGACCGTGTATCGTGACGTTAACAACGCTCGAGTTTTTATTAAACAGCAACAGTTGTTAGTGTCCGTTCAAGGCTACGTGGTCAAACCCGGTGAATATACCTTACCTTTTGGGTCCAACATTCAAATGTTTGTGTACGAAGCTGGCGGCCTGCGCGCTGGGGCTCAGCTTGATAAAATGATCGTGAAACGTGGAAATAGAAACATTGAATTTGACTACAAACGCTTCCTTGATACGGGTGACAATAGCCAACTGCCAAAACTAGAATCACTGGATGTCTTATTTGTCCCCGCTTCCCCACTCGTAGGGAATATTGAGCAAGAGTTTGATGCAGCAAAACTCGCGAATTCAGGTGACAGCGCAGATTCCGCTCGTGCAATCAAAGTCTTTGGTGAAGTCAACGCACCTGGCTCGTTCTCATACAAGCCAAACACCACGCTAGTTGATGTCGTAATGCGAGCTGGCGGCGTGACACGATATGCCAGTGTTGAGCAAATTCGCGTGATAACAAACAATAACCCAACCATGTTTAACCTGAAAAAGTACCTTGATACTGGAGACCAAAGCCTACTGCCGGAGATCCTGCCAGGTGCCACCATCTTTGTCCCAAAACAGGAAGAAGAAATCAAAGCAGGTGCAAATGTGGTTTACGTGATGGGTGAAGTCGCCCATCCTGGGGCATACGAAGGCAAGCAAGGCGCTAGCTTCATGGATATCCTCGCCAACGCTGGCGGGCCCACTCGCTACGCAGAATCTCGCCAAATTCGCGTTATAAAAGCCGATGGCAAAGTCATCAAATTCGATCTTACCGCGCATACAGAAGGACTATCTTCAGCCAGACCACCAAATGTTGGACCAGGAGACGCGATTTTCGTGCCGGAGAAAACCGATTTCAATGAGAAGTCTTGGTTAAAAGTAGCACCTAGTAGAGCGGTCGCAGTGATGGGAGAAGTTGTTCGCCCTGGACGCATCGAGTGGTCAGACGAAATGGATTTGATTGATCTGCTTGCACACGTTGGTGGCCCAACTCGACGAGCTGATACCACCAAAATTGAAGTCGCCAATAACGGTCAAATGACACAATTTGACTTAGACCAATACATTCTGGATGGCTCACCAACATCAAGCCTACCTCGAGTTTCCGCTGGTACAGTCGTAAGGGTACATGCATTGCCTGACGACCCATCCGATAATAAATCGCAATGGGTAAGCCAAAGCTCTGACGCATCGATATACGTTTTCGGGCAAATCAATGCACCTGGGCGCTATCGTTTCACTGAAGATATGCATTTTCTGGATATTTTGTCTGCCGCCGATGGACCGACAATGGATGCAGATATTCACAACATCCGTGTCACACACCGAGGCCTAGGTTATGCCAAAGTGAGTAAATTGAATTTATCGATGTACTTTGAAACAGGTGATGAATCAATTCTGCCCCACGTTCGTCCTGGTGATACCATTTACATTCCAGAAAAAAACAAAAACTGGTTAGATCGTTCAAAAGAGTCCACGGTACGCGTATTAGGTGAAGTAAGAGACCCAGGGCGATACGTATTCAATGACAACATGACTGTGCTTGATCTGTTAGCGGAAGCAGGAGGACCAACTGACAATGCCTACCTTGAAAAGATCAGTGTGGTCAATATGTCTTGCTGCCAGGGCCAAGCCCGAACATTTGATTTGGTGAACTTTAGTAAAACAGCCAACATTTATGAGCTGCCAGTCATTCGCGCAGGCGACACGATTTACATTCCCCATAAAGACGAAAGCTTTGTTGAAAAAGCGAGGGCCGGATTAAGAGATATTTTACAAATCACCACAACCATCGTGTTAATAGGAGCGTTGTAATGACTATTCCTGCAACTCACGCTGAGATTGAGCAAATTTATCTTCAGAGTGAACAGAAAGGCCACAAAACGATTTGTGTTGTGGGTTGTAAATCTGAAGATGGTGTCACTTCCGTGGCGTCATCTCTTGCAGAGCGCTTGGTTTTAGCAGGCCACAATACTTTGTATGTAGACCTTAACTTATTCAAACCCGCTTATCACACTGTTCACGACTTTGATGATGACGAGAAGGTTGGCCATTTGATCACACGAGAGAATACACATCAAACTTTAGTCGGCCTCCCTGCTCCATCTCTCGCCAGCACTCAGTTAGCGTACCGAGACCCAACAATGCTGAAACGAAACATTGCACAATGGTTAACGCAGTACGAGCGCGTCGTGATAGATACATCACCACTTCTCAGTGTCAACCGAAGCAATATTGCGCCTCAAGTGATTGCTGGCGTATGTGATGCTACTTTGTTAGTAGCGCATTATGGTTCTACGACTGCAACCCAGCTCGAGCAAGCCAAAAAGCTACTCGATGCTAGCGATGCGAACTTGATTGGTTCTGTACTGAACATGAAGCACACTCCAAGCCTGAAAGATGAGTTAATCCGCCAAGTTTCCAAGCTGCGTTTCTTACCAAAAAAGTGGAAAGAAAAACTGTCTCAGCAAATTAAAAAAAGCGAACTGTTTATGTTATAGGGAGCGCTATTATGACGATAAATAACACATTGACTATCGAGCAAGAATTAGTGGATGAGCATATTCTTCAGCAAATGATCAAAGATACGTGCGCCGAAATCATCCCTACCTTGATTGATCACTATGTCGAAGAGTCACGCGATCGCATGGAGAAAATAGAGCAAGCATTAAGCACAAAAGACCTTCAAACATTAGAGTTCGAGGTTCACACACTGGGCAGTTCTGCTCTCGCTCTAGGCAATCGAACGCTTTCAAGACAAGCAAGAATGATTGAGAAGTACTGTGTCGAAGGAAAAATACCAAAAGCATTGGAGCTTTGTGAAACACTTCCGCAACTCGCCAATGAATCGTTTGATGCGTTAGAAAAGCGAAAAGCTCAAGGGTTTGAGTAGTATCAGTGTCTTACTCCCTAGCGAAGCATCGCGTTTGATAAAGCGCGATGCCTACATCATCTCAGAAATTTAGGCTCCAAATTCAGTCACCCTCGCCAAGCCACACACCTTGAAGTTATTTGGGCATAACTTAATCAATTAAAAAGTATGGATTTTTCGCAAATTTCCTACCTTGTGCTAATACTTAAATAACGCTTTTCTCAAATTGAGAATTTTCAGCACTAGAGAGCAATAAACCACTCATAACGCCAAATAGTAGTGCTGACAAAAATCATAAAAAATGAAACAAACTACGTTGGGATGGGACTATGAGACCAAGGGTGTTACTGGTAGAGGACTCTACTTCACTAGCCATACTTTATAAGCAGTATGTGAAAGACGAACCTTATGACATTTTTCATGTCGAGACAGGTCGCGAAGCGATTCAATTTATTGAAAGAAGCAAACCTCAGCTCATCATTCTCGATTTGAAACTGCCCGACATGTCTGGCGAAGACGTGTTGGATTGGATCAACCAGAATGACATTCCTACGTCCGTTATTATTGCTACGGCACACGGCAGCGTCGACTTAGCCGTTAATCTAATTCAAAAAGGTGCGGAAGATTTCTTAGAAAAGCCCATAAACGCTGATCGCCTAAAAACATCAGTCGCATTGCACCTCAAACGCGCCAAATTGGAAGATTTGGTGGAAAATATTCAGTCCAAGTTTGATCGCCACAACTATCACGGATTCATCGGTTCAAGCCTCCCGATGCAGGCGGTATACAAGACCATTGATGCTGTTGCGCCAACTTCTGCCAGTGTGTTTATTGTGGGAGAAAGCGGCACAGGTAAAGAAGTTTGTGCTGAAGCCATCCACCGCCAGAGCGACCGTAAAGACAAGCCTTTTATTGCAATTAACTGTGGGGCTATTCCACGAGATTTGATGGAAAGTGAGATTTTTGGTCACGTTAAAGGGGCCTTTACTGGAGCAACAACAGATCGAAAAGGTGCGGCGACGCTGGCACATGGTGGCACGCTTTTTCTTGATGAGCTGTGTGAAATGGAACTAGAGATGCAAAAGAAGTTGCTCCGCTTTCTACAAACGGGCACTTACACCCCTCTTGGTGGCACTCGAGAAATGAAAGTGGATGTGAGAATCATTTGTGCCACTAACCGAGATCCATTAACAGAGGTAGAAGAAGGTCGTTTTCGTGAAGACTTATACTACCGTGTGCACGTTATACCTATCGATATGCCCCCATTACGTGAACGAGGAAGTGACATTGTCACGCTTGCCAAGCACTTCTTGACCACTTACGCCAAACAGGACAAAAAGAAATTCTCAACAATCGACAGCGAAGCTCAACATATCATCAAGCATTACGAATGGCCGGGTAATGTAAGGCAACTACAAAACATCATACGTAACATTGTGGTGCTTAATAACGACGAAAAAGTCACGGTGAGCCACCTACCCGCTCAACTTACTAAAAAGTCTAAAGTGACGAAAACAACGACGCCTGCGCATGTTGCTCAAGAGTCAGCAAACATTGCACCAATCACACCACCACCTGTTTATACTGAGGAACCTTCACCTTCTGCGGTCGAACCGTCGATTACCGCAGCGGAGCTGCCTGGTACACCGTCCTCTGCTGCTACCTCACCGTACTTTAACTCTGATGGAACCATTCGTCCTATGTGGCAAGTAGAGCGTGAAGCAATTCAAAACGCAATCGCGTACTGTGATGGCAACGTCCTCAACGCCGCTGTCATGCTGGAGTTAAGCCCATCTACGGTTTACCGAAAAAAACAAGCGTGGGAAGCGGATGAAATTAATCTCGAACAATCTTGATAAACCTGCCATTGGTGAAATTTGGATCTTGCTTGATAGCCGTCTATTCGGCGGCATTGAAAGTCACGTTATCGAGCTAGCTCGGGGATTAATCGCCTTTGGAAACAAAGCTCGAGTTGTGCTAACCACTGAGTATTCGCCAGCCGCTCAGATTGTACAGAAGGCAAAAGAAGCCGCGATCCCTGTGAGTTACTTAAACTATTTGTCTGGCGAGCCCAATAAAGCTTTAAAAATTAAACACCTAACAAGCGCCGTCGCCAATCACCAACCCTCAGTGGTTCACTCCCATGGTTATAAAGCGTCGATTTTGTCGCGCTGCGCCAAACTGCTCACCCGTACGTTTCCTCGTTTGATTTCAACTTATCATGCTGGTGAATCGTCCTCAGGGAAACTATGGCTATACGATTGGCTTGATAGAAGCTCCGGCAGCCTATCTGACCATTGCTTTGCTGTCAGTCCAAGTATTCAGCGCAAAGTTTTTTGTTCTTCAGAACTGCTGAATAACTTTGTTTCGATTCCCAACAGTCAACTCAACTATCAGGAGATCGCTTTTGTCGGCCGATTGAGTCAGGAAAAAGGCGCCGATCAATTTATTGAGGTAGCGAGGCTCTGTCCAACATTACAGTTTAGTGTGTACGGTGATGGCCCGGAAAAAGAGTCGCTTAATCAAACTGCCCCTTCAAATGTGACTTTCTTCGGCCATCAAACCGATATGGAAGGTGTTTGGGAAAATATCAGTGTACTTATCATTTCTTCTCGTTATGAGGGTCTTCCAATGGCGGCGCTTGAAGCCATGTCGAGAGGCATTGCCGTGATGAGCTTACGTGTAGGTCGTCTTCCAGATATTATCCAAACGGGTAAAAATGGTTTTATCGTCGAAGACATTCCCTCTCTTGCTAAATGTCTTCATGACTGGATGTCGATTGGTGAAGCGCAACAATCACTCATTCGCCAGAATGCTCGACAAACCATCATTGATGATTTCTCAGCGCAAAGTGTGATTCCCGTATTGCTACAAAAATATCAAATTGAAACGGATCACTAATCCATATTGGTTCTCAATATGAGAATGATGAGTTCCAAACATAAATATCATATAAGATTCAATCACATAAACTAATAGCATATTTTGGCATCTCTATTGCAGCTCAGCAGTTAACGCAGATTAATGATGAGACAGAGGTGACTTATGACTACGCCAAAACGCATTCTATATGTTCATTATGGTGATAATTGGATTCGCGGCAGTGAAGTGGTGCTTCTGGATCTCATTTCAGGAATCGACCGCAATAAGTTTGAGCCATTCGTATGGTCAAACTGCCAACCATTAATCGATAAGTGCCATTCGCTCGGAATTGAAGCGGAACATTCATCCTTCAATTTGGTTGGTGGTTGGAGCGCTCCACGCTGGGATATTAGCGGGTGGAATAGCCTTATCAAACAAGGCTCAGCTTTGATCGAAAAGCACAGCATTGACTTGGTACACGTCAATAGCGGCGGCCCTTGTCAATGGATGTGTTTGGCTGCTCGCATGAATCATATACCACTTGTCACGCAACTTCATTGCCATTATACATTGCGCGATCGCTTCTCTCTCGGACTTCACCTCTCTCCAAAATTGATTTGCGTTAGCAAAGATGTTGGACGCGAAATTCTTCAGGACGGCTACCCGCAAAACCAACTTCATGTCGTACACAACGGCGTGTCACTTCAAGGCGTGGATACACCCATCGACATTAAAGATCGACTCGGAATCCCATCACAGGCCTTTACCTTTCTGTCGGTGGGTTCGCTGATTAAGCGCAAAGGGTTCGACCGCCTTATTCGCGCAATGCGCATGCACAACTACCACCACCACAACCCTCACCTTGTTATTGTTGGTGACGGCGAAGAAAGAGAAGCATTGCAACAGCTTGCCGCGGATCTTGGTATCCAAGAGCGAGTGCACTTTGTCGGGGAGCAACACAATGCCGGAGAGTGGATGTGTGGTAATGCAGACGCTTTTATTAGCGGCGCCTATGAAGAGGCCTTTGGTCTCGTGCTCGGGGAAGCGGCTTTAGCTCAACTGCCTATCGTGGCTCCTAAAACGGGAGGCATTCCTGAGTTGTTCGAGCATAATCACTCTGCATTGCTGTACCAGAACAGTGGAATGGCGAGCCTGTTAAACGCGATTCAACAAGTCATGCAAGACGCGGCATTAAGAAACAAGCTGGCGGAAAACGCTTACCTACATGCTAGCCAGAACTTAACGACGACTGCATCTATCAACGCTATTGAACGTATTTACGAAGGTGAACTTAATAACAACGCCATTACACCAATGCCAATGACTCACTGCATGAAGCCTCTTTCACGCTGGTTGAGCATCAATTGAGGAGCCCGGTCATGAAACGTGTATTGATGTTCGACGCCATCCCAATGCAAGGTGGATCCAAAATCGCGAATGCAGAGCTCCTTAAGCAGTGCGATAAGCTGAACGTGATTGGTTATCTACTCACTACAAATCCAGAGCATTGGGCGTCACTGCTTAGTGATACACCGCGTGTGCAAGTTATAAAAATAAAACCATCACCATTTAACTCGACTCATGGACTGACCTACTGGTTGATGAACGCTTACTACTTTCTCCAACTTCTCTACGCGTGCATGAAGCTGCCAAAAATAGATAGCTTTTTGGGCCTATCTTGCCCAAGTAATGATATGCCTTTGTACTTACTACGATTAATTAGCAAAAAGCCTGTGGTACAGATGGTTCATGGCCCTATTGGACGATCGAGATCTGCTGGCTACTGCTTAGTAAAAGCATCGGCAATTTACTACTTGGCAAACACCCGCGAATCAATGGTAGAAGCATTACAGGCCTACCTCAAAACAGAGAAGCCAGCCACCGAACGCTATTGGTGTGGTTTGAATACATCTACGTTTGTTAATGGATTATCGAAAGATCGCTGGCCAAAACAAGCGAATCCGATTTCAAGCCGCGTTTTCTGGGCAGCTAGCTTACTAAAATGGAAGAACATCGATCTTTTGCTTGATGCTTTAACACTTGATGAGTCGAAAAAGATCAAATCCACCGTGTGTTACATCAAACCTAACGTGGCAGGTGTGGAATATTCAACACCGGACTTCAACACACAAGGTGTTGAATGGCATGAGTGCCCAAACAACTTAGATGAATTGCGTTCACAGTGTGGTGTGTTTGTTTCCACCAGTATCAACGAACCTTTTGGGTTATCTATTTTGGAGGCTCTCGCTGCAGGTATGTGTGTTGTCATTCCACATGATGATAGTTATTGGGACCGCGTGTTAACTCACGGCCGAAATTGTATTAAATACACGCCTAACAATGTGGCTTCGCTACACAACGCAATTCGCCTTTTGAATGAATCGCCGTGGATGAAAGTAACGATGGGTATCGAAGCACTCAATGTTTCTCAACTATACACAGCCGAACGTTGTTATTTGCCAATCGCCCAGCACCTTGCTGCCGAAATTGCTACCAACAATGATTGCACACTCAAGACACCGCGAGACATCAAAGGATATGATCATGTCTAAAGCAATGACCAACATGACGCTATTTGCTATCGCCTTAGTGATCAATAAAAGCATCAGCCTAATCATGCTGCCTGTATTGCCCCACTTTCTCTCACCAGAACAAATGGGCAAGCTTGAGCTTCTAACAACCTTTGGTGTTGTTACGACCTTGTTTGTCAGTTTCGCTTTGCATGAAGCGCTTTATCGATTCGTCGGCGTTGAAAAGGATCAAAATACGCGCACAAGCCTACTAAACCAGCTGTACTCACTTGCTTTACTCATCGCTGGCGTCGTCGCTCTTAGCTTGCTCACTATCATTTTAATCGCCCCCATTCCCGCGCCTTTTACGCGAGTCGAATTTGCTATTGTTATGTTTGCCATCGTTCTAGAAGGCAGTATTGCAATCGGCACTGCCTGGTTAAGAACACAAGACGACAAAGCAAGAACACTGCTTAACGTCATGGTCACTACCACCATTTTTCAGGTCATTTTTATCGTCGCGGCGCTGTCTGTTCATCCCCATGTTATTTCTGTTTTGTGGGGGGGCTTGTTGGCTGCTATTACTCAATTTGTTTGGCTGCACATCGTTAACCGTTACAATGTCACCCTTCCTAAGCTGACATTGGCAAAGCAATACCTAAACTACTGCCTACCAATGATGATGGCCGGTTTAGTAGCATTTTGTCTCAATGGCGCTGAACGCTGGTTCATTGGTGCCAACACTTCTCTTGCGACGTTAGGGATTTACGCGATAGCGGTAAAATTTGCAGTGGGCATGTGTATTTTAGTGCAGCCGTTTGGCATGTGGTGGATGCCACGTCGATTTAACTACTTAGAAGGGCGCAAGAGCACTGAAGCAGTGCGCATCACACACTTAGGTATGATTTACATTACAGGTTTGAGTGTAGTGGTCGGCACATTAGCAATGGTGATGATCACCTACTTACTGCCAGAAACCTATCATGAGGCGGTACTATTCAGCTTATTCTTGCTACCTATCGCCATGTTAAAAGAATGGAGTGAGTTGATTAACATCTCCATTTTGTACAAGCGTCGTACTCGCTGGCTACTGGGTATAAATGTCGTCTCTGCGTGCGTTGCGATTGCTTTGCTGTTTGGCTTATCTTCTCTGGGTATTTATGGTGTGTTCATTGCGCTTTATTACGCACAACTGTGTAAGCTGGGCCTGACTTATGTAGTAGGCCAACAATGTATGACGTTGCCTTTTCACCTAAGTCTGATGGTTTTATTACAGATTATATCCGGTGTGGCACTGTTCCTGCTTCACTCTTCACAATCAATAGGAATCGCCATCGCAATTTGCATTTTGACATGCAGTTTGCTGGCAGGGATAGCCACTCGCTACATGAGTAAAGAGACGCTCAATGCTCTCACTCGATACATAGTGAAACGGCGTGGACAGGTGAAGAGATACTCGTTATGAATGAAACCAAGGTGAGAACAAAGCAGTCCATCGCAGCACTGACGATCACTGTCGGTATCGGCCTGCTTTGGGTTGTTATGCCTCATCCCATTTTGATTGTTGCGTTGTGTTTCGCACCACTCGCGTTACTGTTTGTTCTCAATCAAACGTTTTGGCTTGTCACACTGTTCGTTATTTTTTCATTCTTTCGTATTCACGAAGCCTTTCCTGTTATCTATAACTTCAAGATCCCATTACTGTTATCATTGGGGGCACTCGCCGCACTCGCTTTTCACCTTCTTATAAGCCGCCAGATTACAGCTTTTTGGCACCCTTCATTAAAGTGGCTGTGTATATTTTGGGGTCTGGTGATCATCGGAATCATATTCGCTTCCAGTCGTGATATCGCAATAACGGTGTTCAAAAACACCTATTGGAAAATCATCATTATGACGTTGGCCATCACCTGGCTTATTACTAAACCTTCACAGCTCGCACAGATGTCAAAAGCAATTATTTTCGCCGGATTATTGATTGGCTTAGTGGCATTACAAAACGCTGCGAATGGCATTGATTTGGTTGAAGGGACGCGCGTGTCAATAGGACGATCCATAGGTTCAGTACTTGGCGATCCTAACGATTTGGCACTAGTGCTGATGTTTCCCCTTGCCTTTACCGTTAGTCAATTGATGGAGAAGCATTCCCCCAAGCATCTCAGGCTCTTTGCCCTTATCACCTGTTTGGTTTTGTTCTTTGCGATCATTGAGACGCAGAGCCGCGGTGGGTTACTAGGTTCACTGTCTGTATTTGCCTACTTTGCTTTTAAACACATCAAAAGCAAAACATTAGTCTTGGTACTAGGCGCCATCGCAGCGATCGTACTCTACGCATTCGCTGGTATTTCAGGACGAGAATCGGGGGGAGCCGCTGAGGATGGTATAGATGCCTCTGCGATGGGGCGACTTTATGCGTGGGAAGCGGCATTTAAAATGGCGCTGCATCATCCGTTGACTGGCGTAGGTCTAGATAACTTCTATTTTAATTACTATTTCTACAGCCCACACTGGGATGGTATCAACCACGCCGTCCATAGTACTTGGTTTGGCGTGTTAGCAGAAACGGGTTTTGTCGGGCTCGCGGTGTTCATTACTTTAATTGTGTCATTGATCCGCACCTCTTTGCATTCCATCTCATTGCTGACACCAAAATCAGATTACACCCTCTCTGTAGGAGCAAACGCCGTGTTAAGTGGGCTTATCGGTACCATCGTATCAGGCACGTTTCTGACTCAAGGTTTCACTTGGCCAATTTACATTCTAGCGGCGTTAACAGTTGTCGTTAGCCGAATTGTTCAAAGTGACTGTCAAAATGAGAAATCCTAGTTTCAAACATAAACAAAACCCATAACTCACTGTTTTAAAATGGCTAATTCCTTGGCACGCATTGTGATTACTCACTTAATTAGTAATCAAATAACCAAGACTCAAGGAGAGCCACATGACAGACATCGTAGTATTTGGAGAAGATTTTGGTGGGTTACCCTCTTCCACTCAGCATATTGTCAAGCGACTAGCAGCGAACCATCGCATCCTTTGGGTTAACTCCATTGGCCTTCGTCAACCTAAGCTGGATTCTAAAGACATACAGCGTGCGTTAAACAAACTCACTCGTGTATTTCATAACGTAGGCTCACACAAGCCAACATTGGACTCTGAAACAAGCCCAAACATTCACATCATCAACTTGCTCACCATTCCTGCCCCTAGCTCTGCATTAGCAAGAAAAGTGGCCGCTAAGATGATGAAACACCAACTCAATAAACAATTACAAGCTCTTGGTTTTGATAAGCCTGTATTTTGGACGTCGCTCCCGACTGCTGCCGATCTTTGTGCAGAAATGAACCCACGTGGACTGATTTACTATTGTGGCGATGACTTTAGCGCTTTAGCTGGTGTTGACCACGACACGGTGGCCAAGCACGAACGTACTCTTGTTAATGCGGCCAGCGTTATCTTTACGGCAAGCGAAACACTCTCCACCAAATTTCCATCTGGTAAAACCGTCACTTTGCCTCACGGTGTCGACGTTAGTCTGTTTTCTGAGCCAGCACCTAAGGCTGAAGATTTTCCTAATAATGGTCGCAAAGTGCTGGGCTTTTATGGCAGTTTGTCTGAATGGTTAGACTACGACTTAATTGCCCAAGTCGCAGACCAAGCGCCTGACTGGGATCTCGTGTTCATCGGCCCTAACGAGTTCAGTGATAATCCACTTCCACAAAGATGCAACGTATACTACCTGGGCCCGAGAGCGCATCACACTCTGCCACGTTACTCCCAACACTGGGATGCCAGTTGGTTGCCCTTTGTTGATAACGCTCAAATCAAGGCATGTAATCCGCTTAAACTTCTTGAGTACTTGGCAACAGGAACCCCTGTTATCAGCACACCGTTTCCTGCATTAATGCCCTACAAACATATGCTTCATGTGGTTCAAGATGTCGAAGACGTGCGTGCCAGTCTCGATCACCTCCTACCGCCACCGACAGATTCAAAGTCATTTGTTCAACAGCAAAGCTGGGAAGCAAGAGCCAACCAAGTTGATAAATTAGTGAGGGCGCTATGAACGATTTAAGAGAAAACCTCAGCGTACTGTTACATGGAGCTTGGAGACGTCGCTACATGATCGTTATTCCTATGCTTGTATTGCCTGTGCTGGGTTTCATCGTAAGTAAACTGGTTCCGACGACTTATGTTGCTCATACCAGCATGCTTATTCAAGAGACAGCGAAAATGAACCCGTTCCTTCAAGACCTTGCCGTCTCAACAATGCTTAAAGACCGATTGAGCGCACTCAGTACTCTGCTAAAAAGCCGACACGTTTTGTATTCTGTCGCAAAAGAACAATCGCTGATCAATGACGAGATGAGTGCAAAAGAGCAAGAGTTCATCATAAAAGATCTTGCGTCGCGCCTGTCTGTTCAGCCACTCGGTAAAGACTTCATTCAAATTCAATTGCAAAGTGGTAAATCAGAAGGAATGGAGTCGATGCTGCTGTCTGTCAGAGAGCATTTTGTCGAACAGCTTTTGGCTCCTGAGCGTTCTTCGATTAAAGATTCGAGCCATTTTTTGACTATCCATATCAACAAACGCAGGGAAGAACTAGACAAGGCTGAACAAGCCTTTGCAGAATATAAAAATACTTACTCAGACGCGACGCCCGAAATGCAAGCTCAAAGCCTTACTCGCCTTGCTAGCCTCAAACAAACGCTAGCCGAAAAGGAGGCGGAGCTTGCTGGTGTTTCACGAAGTCTAGGCAGTTTGGATCAACAACTATCCAAAACGAACCCGGTTATCGGTAAACTGGAAGAGCAAATCATCGACATTCGTAGTGAACTTACCCTGCTTCGCGCTAAATACACAGAGGCGCATAGTTTAGTGCAAGGTAAGTTGCGAGAATTAAACCGGTTGGAGCAGGAACGCTCGGTACTCTTGAACTCTAAACAACCAGAACTAAACAGTGCTCAACTATGGGATATCGCGAGCAATACCACAGTAAACAGTCTTGGCGAAGCACAGCCTCTACTTGTCTCCCAACTACATCAATTACAAATGATGCGTGGACGTTTTGAAGCACTTACGGAAGAAACCAACAGCTTGCGAGACATGATCCAAGAATTAGAGCGAAATGCGCACCAATTTGGGAGCACAGCAACAGAAATCAACCGCTTAGCTCGTGACGTCGCAGTGAAGAGAGAAATGTATGATGAACTCGTCGAACGCTATGAGATGGCCCAACTAACGGGTTCTTTGGGAGAGTTTGAAGAGAATAAGCGCGTAAAAATCATTGATGAACCGTTCACGCCAACGATTCCAACTAACTTACCTAGTTTTGTGTTTGTCATTTTAGGATTTATTGGTGGCGCTGGTTTAGGCATTGGATTAGCGACGATACTTGAGTTAGCCGATAACTCTATCCGCTCTAAAAGAGCATTAGAAAAACACCTTGGTGTTCCTGTCATCACCACTTTACCTAACGTAGTGTACGGAAACTAACCGCCATAAGAACTCATTTACAAGCACTCGGTCGGCGAGTGCTTTTCTTTTACTACTGCCTTATACAGCCTCATAGCATGTCCACTAATATGAATCTCAAATTGAGAATAAACATAGAACTTCACACGAGCTGAAATTAACCTATTGTTTTTAAGTGTTTAATTTCTTGGCACGCTGTCTGCAATTCCTAAATAAACAAAGAACTCAACGAGGGTTTGAAAATGGAATTCAGACAAAAACACAATAACACTAAGCACAGCAAAAAAGTGATATTACACGTCGTGCAACACTTAGCTCCTGGCGGTTTAGAAACGCTCGTGCTAGAAATGCTTCGTTTTGCGCCGCCAAACCATTCCGTTTTTGTCGTGAGCTTAGAAGGAAGCAAAGAACATGCACTACAAGGCTGGCAAAAACTGTTGCCCTACCAAGGCCAACTACACTTTCTTAATAAAAGACCTGGATTCAGCGGGAAGACCATCGCTACGCTGAGTTCAATGATAAAAAGAATGCGACCAGACGTGGTCCACACCCATCATATCGGCCCACTTCTGTATGGTGGTATTGCTGCACGTTTAGCGCACGTACCTGTAGTGATTCATACCGAGCACGACGCATGGCACCTTAATAACAAAAAATCAGCTCGACTACAGTCCCTTTTGCTAACGATGATTCGACCGCAAGTAGTTGCCGATGCTAACTTTGTCGCCCATCAAATACAGACTAAGTTAAAGTATCGCAAAATTTGTACTATCCATAACGGGATTGACTGTCAGAAGTTTAAAAGCGGTGACCAAACGGCAACAAGACACTTGTTTGAACTTCCAACCGACAAAATCGTGATTGGCGTTGCCGGGCGTCTAGAAGCAGTTAAAGGCCATAAAGTGCTTATCGAAGCATTCTCTCATCTTACGCCAAACACACACCTAGCCATTGCTGGAGATGGTTCTCAGCGAGCTCAATTGGAAGCACAAGTTAGAACGTTAAAACTTGAAGATCGAGTAACCTTTTTAGGCTTGGTCGACGATATGCCCAGCTTTTACCAAAGCCTAGACTTGTTTTGCTTACCATCACTTCAAGAGGGATTTCCTCTCTCAACCCTCGAGGCTCAAGCATGTGACATTCCTTGCGTCGCGACGGATGTTGGCGGCGTGAAAGAGACGCTCTGTCCGAACAACAGCACACTGGTTGAAGCAAATCGCGTGTTTTCGTTGGCCGAAGCGTTATCACAGCAACTGGAATCATCACACCATTCTCCTCGAACTTTTATTCTCAAACACTTTGATATCAGAGACATGGTGAGTCGCTACTCACGTTTGGCCAAGGAGGCTAGCTATGAATGATTTACTTTGGATTATAGGGTTTGGTTTATCCGCGTTTTTGATTGTCTATCATCACGTTGGGTACCCACTGCTCCTTAAGTGGCTTCCTTTAAAACAGCAAGACGAAACCAAAGCACCATTTGTAGAGCGAGCTTACAAAGCCTCCAAAACAGACAGCCAGCTACCCTCTATTACTGTCATCGTGCCCGCCTACAATGAAGAACAATGGATAGCAGAGAAGATCCGTAACCTTGCGAGCCTAGACTACCCGAGGGATAAATTAAGAGTAGTGATCGCATGTGATGGCTGCACAGATAACACAGCCGAGATTGCTCAAGCGACAATTCAAGAAGCAATCTGCTCTGATACTCTGTTCATTATTAATGATCACCAAGTCAATCGCGGTAAAGTTGCCCTACTCAACGAAGAAATGCGTCATGTTAGCTCGGACATTACCGCACTGAGTGACACGTCGGCATTGATTTCTTGCGATTCTCTATTGCTAGCTAGTCAGCATTATCAAAATGAGAACGTTGGAGTGGTTAACGCAACATATCAAATAATGAGCACTGATAACCAAGGTGAAGCGGCGTATTGGCAATACCAGTCTCGAGTAAAGCACCAAGAATCTTTGTTAGGTTCAACGATTGGTTCCCACGGTGCGTTTTACACTTTCAGAACTCACTTATTTGAACCACTGGAAGTTAGCACCATTAATGACGACTTTATTCTCCCTATGAGAATCGTTTTGCGAGGCTATAGCGCTATTTACGAGCCAAACATGCTGGCTCTTGAACTAGAACAGAGCTCAGACAACGCAGATTTCAAGCGGCGCCTAAGAATTTCAGCGGGTAACATGCAGCAGCTCATGCAATTAAAGAAATTACTGCTACCTCGTTATCGTGGCACTGCCTTTGCATTTCTATCGGGAAAGGTTCTGCGCTTAGCAACACCCTATTTGATGATTGTTTGCTTTATTTGCTCACTACTACTGGCACACAATCCGCTGTTTCAAGTAATGCTGTCCGCACAAGTTGGTATTTATAGCATCGCGCTTATCACTTACTTGATGCCAGCACTTAACACAATTAAACCTTTTAAGCTGATTAGCTACATCGTCATTGGTCATCTCGCCAACTTTATCGGCGGTATGAAGTATTTACTCGGAATGGAAAATGGACGTTGGAAACGCGTCAACCAATAAGGAAAGCATCATGAAAAACTCACGCTACGATTCAAATGTATGCCACGCGAAAAGAACGTTTGATGTACTGGTTGCAATGCTTATTTTGGTCGTCACTGCACCACTATTCCCATTTATCGCGCTAGCGATCAAAACCACATCGAAAGGCCCTGTGATTTATCGCCAATTGCGAGTAGGACGCTGCACACCAGAAAAAATGGATCTTTTTCAAATCATGAAGTTTCGCACCATGTATATTGATGCAGAGCAACGCTCTGGCGCAGTATGGGCAACTGAAAATGATCCCCGCATCACGCCAGTAGGACGCTTTTTACGCAAAACGCGTTTAGATGAACTACCTCAACTGTTTAATGTGTTGAGAGGTGAAATGTCGATGATTGGGCCGCGCCCAGAACGCCCAGCTTTCTACCAGAAATTAGAAGATGAAATCCCCTATTTTGTAGAGCGCACATATGGCGTGTTACCGGGTATCACAGGCTTAGCTCAGGTTAACCAAGGCTATGATGCATGCATTGAAGATGTAAGACGCAAAGTTGGGTTTGACCACAGTTACGCACTAAGCTTAGGTTCGTTTTACTCTTGGATTTCAATGGACCTTTCAATCATGAGCAAAACATTCGTTGTGATGATTGACGGACGAGGCCAATAACTTCCGGTTCTGGTAACGGTCACTCTTGCCACTGGCGGCGCATCTTTTCTATCGTCGCTGGTGGCACGTCATGAATGCTTTGATACGCTCCGTGACACACTTTAATTTCCACCTCGATGCGCTTCTTCATGCAGTAGTCCATGTAACGCTTCATCTCCCAATGTCGAACAAACGTATTGCTCACAATCACGACTCTCCCTTTGTTCAACCACTTTCTAGTTTGCTGAAAACACCACTCATGCGCTTGAGGTAATTGAACCGGTTCAAAGTGATAATCACCTTCATCATTTTCAAAATACATGTCAGCTTCAAAATGCTTAGCACCAAGCTCTATTGCCAGTTGTTTTGCTAAGGTTGTTTTACCTGAACCCGGAAGTCCACGAATAAGAATGAGTTTAGCCAGTGACATAATGCAGTTTAATGAGGTGGAAATAAGCCTAAACTGTAACGAAATTATTGGAAAAGAAAAGTAGAAATAAAAAATGCCGAGCACATTAGGCTCGGCATTTAAACTCAATCATGGATCGCGTTGTATTTATTTGTAAGCTGGCAGTTCAGTTCTTAACCCTTTCACCAAACTGACACACATCAACAGCAGAACAAAAGTAAACGGTAATCCTGTTGCAACAACGCCTGATTGCAATGCTTGCAGGGCTTCTTTACCACCAACCCAAAGCATTACGGCTGCAATTGCACCTTCAATACACGCCCAGAAAATGCGTTGCGGTACTGGTGCATCAATCTTACCACCGGCGGTAATACTATCGATAACCAGCGAGCCAGAGTCTGACGATGTAATAAAGAATACCAGAATCAGCACGATAGAAAGCATTGAAATCACTGAGCTGTACGGAAGCGCATCGTAAACATGGAACAGAGTCAATGAAATATCAGTTAGGCCATTTGCACCTAGCTCACCAACTTTATTCACCACTTGGTCAAGCGCGATACCACCAAACACAGACATCCAAATCAAAGTAACAACTGTAGGAATAACGATGACTGCGAATAAGAATTCTCGAACCGTACGACCTTTAGACACACGCGCGATAAACATACCAACAAACGGTGACCAAGATACCCACCAAGCCCAGTAGAATACCGTCCAGCCGTGCATCCAAGTTTCATCTTCACGACCGTGAGGGTTACTCAATGGAATAATATTTTCAATGTAAGCCATTGTTGTGTCGCGTAGCGAGCTCCACGCCGTATCAAACGTGATGAAGGTAATGAAAATAAGCAGCGCAAACGCAACCACCATATTGACGTTACTCAGTAGCTTAACACCACCATCAATGCCACGAATCACTGATAACACCGCGATAAAGGTAACGAAGGTGATCACAATCATTTGTGTACCAATGCCGCCTTCTAGACCAAAGACATGGTTAATACCACTGGTCGCCTGCTGAGCACCTAGACCTAGCGACGTTGCAAGACCAAATAGCGTCGACAAAACGGCAAGGATATCAATAACGTGACCTAACCAACCCCATGCACGGTCACCAAAAATTGGATAGAACGCCGCGCGCAATGAAAGTGGTAAACCTTTGTTAAAGGCAAAAAACGCTAATGCTAGTGCAACGAGTGCGTAAATACTCCAACCATGTACACCCCAGTGGAACATAGTGGCACCCATCGCGAGGGATTTTGCTTCTTCGGTGTATGGTACTGCGTTAAGTGGCATTCCCCACCAATCAGTGAAATACGCGGTCGGCTCAGCCACACTCCAGAACAGAAGACCAATACCCATACCCGCGGCGAAAAGCATCGACAACCAAGAAACGGTTGAGTGATCCGGCGTTGCTTCTTTGCCTCCTAAGCGGATTTTACCTAGCGGAGAAAAAAGAAGAGCAACGGCGAACAATAAGAAGAAGTTTGTCGACCACATAAAGAACGCATCAAACTGTTCGATAATTCCGTTTTTTAGACCGTTTAATACGTCACGAGCAGTGGTTGGCTCAACAAGAAGAAGTGAAATCAGACAGAAAACAACTAGCCCCGCACTAATGCCAAAAACCGGGTTATGTATATCGAATCCCCACTTTTGAACGTTATCCTGTCCAACCTGATAATCGGTTGTATCAATACTATATTTTTTAAATGCATTATCCATAAATACAAATTTAACGTGAATTTGAAACGCCCCTCAGGTGAGAAGAACTCCAATACCGCCCTCCATTAATTTGAACTCTAAAGTTTTAAAGCGGGACGAATTTTAGCAGCAATCACATATTTTTGCAAAAAGTCGTGATTTATTGCATTTTAAGCTCAATTCGAGACAGATGAAGGGGAAATAATATCAACACAAAAATTATGAGGTCTAACGATTGATTTTGTCGTAGGTTGTAGACTAGAAAAGACACAAGAAAGACTTAAGTTCATAGCCAGTCACTGCGCAAATAGAGAAGACCTGCGCTGATTTGGTTTCACAATTAACGACGAAACCAAATCAGCAAACCTTTCATCCAGCGAGCATTATAAGAAATGGAAGGTGATGTTCCCTGTTACGCTGCTAACGGTATCGCTATCGCCTTCAATATCCACGCCAAACGCTTGATAACTCGCGCCCACAGACACATTGTCAAGCAAGAAGTATTCGGCACCAACACCATACATGTAAGAGACGCCATCATCTTTGTCTAAGTTTCTCAGTCCGCCGTCATAATCAACGTTGAATGCATTGATGCCGCCTTTTGCGTAAACGTGTAACGGGCCGAAGTCGATACTAGGTTTCGCCGCTAAATAGAATGAATCAAAATCAGCACTACCCCTGCTGCCACTCAAAGATAAATCCACTTTGCCGTGGTTAAAGTAGCCTGCTTCAATGCCAATGAATGGCAAAATACCAGTACCGACATGAATACCATAAGTTGTATCATTTTCGCTGTCGATATCGGACTGACCAATTTGGCCACCAGCGTAAATCCAAGAGTCAGCCATTGCTGACGTTGAGCACAACGTTAGAGCGAATAACGAGAGTGTTTTTTTCATACTATCCCTTCCTGATCGATTCCTAAGCGAAACATTACGCAAATATGCGCATTTAATCGCCACTATATATTGGAAAGCATAGGCATTTTAAGACTCTAAAAGTGAATAATTTATGTTCAACTTTTGTTTTGTGACTTCCAGACAAAAAAACACCGACATAAAGCCGGTGTGTTTCATATGGTGTTAGAAAGCTTGACGCTTATAGGAAATGTAGTGTTGCGTTAACAGAGAACGTGCTGATATCGTCTTTACCAGCAGTGTAGTTCATGTAGCTAGCACCAACAGACATTGGGCCAAAAATGAAGTACTCAGCACCCACACCGTACATTAGGTCCAAATCGTCATCGTCTTTGCCGCCTTTCACTTTTTTGTCCCACTGATGGAAACCACCTTTTGCGTACACGTGTAGCGGACCGAAGTCGATACTTGGCTTAAGTGCTGCGTAGTAAGAAGTTAGCTTAGTGTCTTGACCATTTACGTTGAACTCACCGTGCTGTGTTACACCAGCTTCAACACCAATGATAGGTAGAATGCCTGTACCAACGTGAACAGAGTATGATGTGTCCGTCTCACCTTTGTAGTCAGACTGACCTACTGTTGCACCACCGTAAATCCAAGAATCCGCCATTGCCGCAGAAGATGCGCCAAGTAGCGCCACTGCTAATAGAGTTTTTTTCATCATCTACCTTTACTCTTTATTATTCCCACGTCTGCATAACTCAGTCGTTGGTACTACAAATAAAGGGAGGCGAACTATTGCCTCCCAGAACTAAAAAATAATGCTTATTGAGTTACTAGCAATTAGTGTACCAGCAACTTCTTAAGCGATAATTACAAATCTGACACTATTTTACTGGTTGATTAGCAAGCATCAATCGCGTTTTTGACTCGTTTATCAGAAACAGGATAAGGAGTGCCTAATTGTTGAGCAAAGTAACTCACGCGAAGTTCTTCAATCATCCAACGCACTTCTTTTACATTTTCAGGAATAGCCACACCTTTCGGGATCTTGTTCAGCAACTCTTTATAGTCTTGAGTCACAGATTCAATCTTCAGCATATGTAAACGATCTTTGTTTGGATCGATAGGCAACTTCTCCATACGGCGCTCTATCGCGCGCATGTAGCGAAGAATATCCGGCAAGCGCTTCCAGCCACATTCCGTTGCAAAGCCTTTGAAGATCAAGCCTTCAATTTGTGCTTTGATATCGGACAGAGCAAACGCCATTGTGAAGTCGATCTTGCCTTTTAGCTTCTTATTGATGCTAAACGCCGTGGTCAGAATAGTCTCAACCTGTTGAGCAATCTCTACAACGGTGTCACCCAATTCAGCACGAACGTGTTCTTTCAACGCTTCGAACTTCTCTGGCTCCCAAACTAAACCACCCTGATCTTCAATAAGCTTATCGACACCACAGGCAATGCAGTCATCTATCAGATCAAGCACTTTGCCGTATGGATTAAAGTACAGACCCAGCTTCGATTTGTTCGGTAAGTTGGCGTGCAAATATTTAATTGGCGACGGTACGTTCAATAAAATTAGGCGACGCTGACCAGCACGCATTGCCGTTATCTGCTCGTACTCTGTTTCGTAGAGTTTGATTTCAACGCTGTCTTTGGTATCAACAAGCGCCGGATACGCTTTTACATCGTAGCCGCCACGTTTTTGTTGATACACTTTCGGCAATTCTCCAAAACTCCACGTATGCAGACCTTGCTGTTCGATATCGTCATCCGCAACTTTGGAAAGCGTTTCTTGAACTTTGTCTTTCAAACTTTCTTTCAGTTCATGAAGGTCTTTGTTTTCCTTCAGTTTACGATTTCGGTGATCAACCGCACGAAACGTGACTTTCAAGTGCTCAGGTACTTGTTCCAAGTTCCAGTCTTCACGCAGTACCTCTACGCCCGTCATGCGTCGCAACTCTTTCTCTAATGAATCTAGCAGCGGCGCTTCCATTGGCGTGACGCGTGCTAAGAATGCATCGGCATAGTTCGGCGCAGGTACAAAGTTCTTACGAATTGTCTTTGGCAACGATTTAATCAAGCTAACCACAAGCTCATGGCGCAAACCAGGGATTTGCCAATCAAAGCCCGCTGGTTCAACTTGGTTTAAAATCGGCAACGGCAAATGCACTGTGACACCGTCACTATCATCGCCTGGTTCAAATTGGTAACTCAATTTGAGCTTCAAACCATTTTGATGCCAGAAGTTCGGGTAATCCAAATCGGTCACATGGCTAGCATCACCCTTGAACAGCATCTCTTTTTCAAAGTTCAGCAGTTCCGGATTTTCTTTAGATGCCTTTTTCCACCACGTATCGAAATGCTTACCAGACACCACTTCGGTGCCAACGCGTTGGTCATAGAAATTAAACAGCTCATCATCATCCACTAAGATGTCTCGACGACGAGATTTATGCTCAAGCTCTTCCACTTCTTGCAGAAGCTTACGGTTTTGCTTAAAGAACGCGTGTTTGGTTTCCCATTCACCCTCAACCAATGCACTACGAATGAAGATTTCGCGACTTACGGTCGAATCGATACTGCCGTAGTTGACCAAGCGTTTCGGTACGATTGGTACGCCGTAAAGCATCACTTTTTCGTGCGCCATCACCGCAGCGCGTTTCTTCGACCAATGTGGTTCGCTGTAACTGCGTTTAATAAGGTGTTTAGCTAACGGCTCAATCCATTCTGGCTGAATCTTTGCGATGATACGACCCCAAAGTTTTGAGGTTTCCACCAACTCAGCAGACATGATCCACTTAGGCTGTTTCTTGAATAGACCTGATGCAGGGAAGATATGGAAACGAGCATTACGCGCGCCTTGATATTCATTCTTTTCTTGGTCTTTCATGCCGATGTGCGACAGCAAACCAACCAAAATGGCACTGTGTACGCCATGGTAAGAAGCGGGCTCATCGTTAAGCTTGAATTCCATCTCACGCATCGACTGATGAATTTGGAAGTACACATCTTGCCACTCGCGAACGCGCAAGTAGTTCAAATAGTCTTGCTTACACTGTTTGCGGAACTGATTGCTAGACAAGGCTTTTTGCTGCTTTTGGATGTATTCCCACAAATTCACAAATGTCAGGAAGTCCGACTCTTCATGGAAGAAGCGACGATGTTTATCGTCTGACGATTGTTGTTTGTCTGAAGGACGTTCGCGTGGATCTTGAATCGACAAGGCAGCTGCGATGATCATCACTTCTTTAAGCGCACCATATTTTGGCGCTTCCAATACCATACGCGCCAAGCGCGGATCGATTGGCAAACGCGCTAATTGGCGACCAATGGAAGTCAGGCGTTTTTTCGGGTCTTTTACCTCAGAGTTAATCGCACCAAGCTCTTCCAGCAAACGCACGCCGTCTTGGATGTTACGTTTATCCGGTGCTTCCACAAACGGAAACGCTTGAATATCACCCAAACCAAGTGCCGTCATTTGCAAGATAACCGACGCTAGATTGGTACGTAGGATTTCAGGATCAGTAAACTCTGGGCGTGACTCAAAATCTTCCTCTGAGTACAGACGAATACAGATACCCTCTTCCACACGACCACAACGACCTTTACGCTGGTTCGCACTCGCCTGAGAAACTGGCTCGATTGGAAGACGCTGAACCTTAGTACGGTAACTGTATCGACTGATACGCGCCGTACCCGGGTCGATAACGTACTTAATGCCCGGAACAGTTAGCGAGGTTTCTGCCACGTTGGTTGCCAGTACAATTCGGCGACCAGTGTGAGGTTGGAAAATCTTATTCTGCTCACCTGCCGACAAACGCGCGTAAAGCGGCACAATTTCCGTGCTCTTCAGATTACGTTTGGACAATGCATCTGCGGTATCACGGATTTCACGTTCACCGTTCATGAAAATCAGGATGTCACCTAAACCTTCATCGCACAGTTCATCTACCGCTTCGAAGATGCCTTCAAGCTGGTCACGATCATTGTCGTCATCACCGCTTAGTGGGCGGTAACGTGTTTCTACTGGGTAAGTACGACCCGATACTTCTATGATTGGTGCATTGTTGAAGTGTTTTGAGAAGCGTTCTGGGTCGATGGTTGCCGACGTGATGATCACTTTCAAATCAGGACGACGTGGCAGCAACTCTTTCAAGTAACCCAAGATGAAATCGATGTTGAGGCTGCGCTCGTGCGCTTCATCGATAATGATGGTGTCGTATTGATTCAAGAAACGGTCATGCTGAATTTCAGCCAACAAGATACCGTCCGTCATCAATTTGATTTGGGTATTTTCAGAGATCTGATCGTTGAATCGAACCTTGTAACCAACAAACTCACCAAGCTTGGTTTCCATCTCTTCGGCAATACGGTTAGCAACCGAACGCGCTGCAAGACGACGAGGCTGAGTATGACCAATCAGACCAAATTTACCGCGACCAAGCTCAGCACAGATTTTTGGTAGCTGAGTGGTTTTACCAGAACCGGTTTCACCCGCGACGATAACCACTTGGTTTTCTTCGATCGCTTTCGCAATATCGTCGCGTTTTTGGCTTACAGGCAGGATTTCTGGGTATTCAATCGTTGGTTTGTAGTTGCTGCGCTGCTCTGCAACCATCATGGATTTTGCGATGTCTAATGCGATTTCGTCGAACACAGCATTACGCGCTGCGTCCTTCTTAATTTTGCTTGCACCAGAAATACGTTTACTCAAGCGGAAACGGTCGCGCATCATGCACTGATTCAGCGCTTTACGCAGAGATGCCGCGCTATTCACTTGAGCCTGAGGTGTTTGAGCTTGTTTCGCTGTCGCTTTTTGCGCACCATTTGACGGTGTCGCTTGCTCTTCAGCTAGATTCTTTTTTGGGGGCTGTGACGAAGTCAAAGCGTTTCCTATTCTTTTCATTACAAAAACTGCGCGGATTGTATCACACAAGATCTGTAACAAGATAACCGAAAGCTCATTCAATTTTTTCGAACATGTTCAGCGAATCGCTAGGCTTTTGAACTCACTTACGTTGCTTATAATGGCTCCCATAGTCGAAAGCACTTATTTAAGGAATAACCATTATGTCTCGTGTACTAGCTCTAAAATCAAGCATCCTTGGCGATTACTCTCAATCAAACAAATTGGTTGAAGACTTCATCAAAAATGTAGACCAAGACAAGCTTACTGTTCGTGATTTGGCTGCAAACCCGCTACCTGTTTTGGACTTCGCCGTTGCGACTGCACTGCGCGCTACGGAAGATCTTTCACAAGAACAGCAAGCGGTGGTCGACTTGTCTGACACCCTTATTGAAGAAGTAAAGGCCGCAGACACTTTGGTTATTGCCGCTCCAATGTACAACTTTACCATCCCGACTCAGCTTAAAAACTGGATTGATTTGATTGCTCGTGCAGGCGTGACATTCAAATACACAGAAAACGGCGTTCAAGGTTTGATTGAAGGTAAAAAGGCGATTGTAATAACGACTCGTGGTGGTATTCATAAAGATTCACCAACTGACAACGTTACGCCATACCTACGCACTGTGCTGGGTTTTGTAGGAATCACTGATGTGGAATTTGTTTACGCAGAAGCGCTAAACATGGGTGAAGATGCGGCTGCAAAAGGCATTTCAGAAGCGCAAAGCCAACTTGCAACAATGGCGTAAGTTAGAATAAACCAGAATACAAAAGGGATTGGTTCGCGCCAATCCCTTTTTGGATCCTGATGCCTTGATCGTATTTATAGGGTCTCTAACATCGTCAAAAACGATTCACTTTCTCCAAGTTGCGTATTGCATCGAGGTAGACTTTTTCTAAAGACCGCTCAGCTTCGCTTATCATATTCTCGATCATCGCATTAAACGCGACATCGCTACGGATTTCTATATTGTCTCCCGCCTTAACGTCAAGAGAGTTGACGTACAACACCAACCATTCATCGCCCTCCAAGTGCCCTTCTCCGTGAATGGCAAAAAAGCGTTTGGCAAATTCAGCGTTGGTACAATTTATCGCTTCAATTTGAAGATTGAATGAGGAGTCGATACTCATGGTGCTTATGCCATCCGATTCATCAGATGCATCACAAACAGCCTTAACTCTGGCACGATATACGAAATTTCTCGTTGAAAGCAGCATAGTATTATTCATCATTACTCATAATGGGCGATAAATAAGTCAGTTGCAAATCCGACCTATATGCATCTCGCGATGCGCTAAAACTCGAACTGGAAATAAATAGTATTGTAGTTGCTCCCACCTTTAATTCGCCCAAACTGGGAAGCGCTTTCAAAAATCGCCGAGCGGTGATGCAATGAATAGCCCACCCACATATTGTTCCAGCTCTTTTGGTTGAAGAGATCGCCTACATTGACATCAAACGAGAAATCTAGGTAGTTGAGCAACTTGCTTGGTGTATAACCCTTGTCTTCCATTTCTGTGCCTTCAATATAGGTAATGCTATCAATGTATGACACACCTTCCGTTACACCAAATCGCCAAGTCGTAGGCCAATTAACCGTATAATAAGCCTTAATCGCCATGACGTATTCTGTGCTCGCAGACTGAACACTGGACGACCAGTGATGAACCAACCCTGGCGTTAAATAAATATCAAGAGGAAAACCAAACAGCTCGTCCGTTAATGGATGCCCATAAAACAATGAAGTAAGTTGATTGTCGTATGGGTCTTTTTCTCTCTCAAAGCTAAATATTTCACCGATGTTCGAAGGCGTCGCCCAACCATGCGCAATACGTAGATATGCTTTATTGCTCAGTGTTGGTTTCGGAGCTTTGCTTTTATCGTTGAAAAAGCCAAAACCAACAAACACTTCTCCCTGATACCGATCTTCTACAAGCTGACTGTTGTAGGCGTTATCATCTAAGCGAGTAACACTCGTCTCACCCAATAAATACAAATTTGAAGTTACATGGTAACGCGCTTTAATACCAAGATTGGTGTCAAGTCCAGATCCAATTCTCTCGCCAGTAATATCCTTAAAGGAATAATATTCACTGTTGAAATCAGCGTCTTTGTATCGAATCGTAATCGATGGCTCTAATTCCCAATCCCCAAATACATAATTGGCAGCAAGGCGGTAATTAGAGTGAAACTGGAGTTCGTCGTCCGTCATCAACTCTACTTCTGCGCGCCAAGTGTCGTTAATGCTATAACGCACTTGCCCACCGAAATCGACTCTGTCCCCTTCATTAGCATTTTGTAGCGACATGGGAATATCGACAAATCTCAATCGCATGAGTGCGCTCGCGCGCCAGTCGGAATCACTCTCGTTATACAAAAAAGCGCCACCTTCAATGCCATTGATATACACATGTTCGTTTTCAAAGAACATCATTGGTACAAATGTACTCACCGTAGAGTCATTATCGGCGGTGTAAAACGGAATCGATGCTGTGCGATACATCGCAGCAATCCCCCACGTTTGTTCGTCTGCACCATGCGCAGAAGAAACTGCCGCAGCTAAAGGTAAAGCGAGTGTTGTTAGAATTAATCTCTTCATGAGTTCGAAAAATGTTGGTTGAGAAGCAGGCAAACATCAATGATTTGCCATTAAAAGCTTATGTTCTGCTGATGATAGCCGTTACAATGGCAAATGTTGTCATCCTCGTGACAGTTTGAGTCCCATGATCATATTAATATTGCATGACTAGGTGAGCTTGTTTGCGAATATTTTACCATTACAACAAGCGCTTAAACTCTAGCTTAGTTCTAAATCAAACATAATGAAGTAAAAAGTGAAAGCATCAGAACTCATCTCTACCTTGAATCATTTACCCGCAGACACAGACCCAGACATTGTGATGGGAGAAGCATGGCTGCCAGAGAGGTTGATAGGGACTCAACTCGATGGTGACATGTTGTTTTTGCACTTTGATAATGCACCAGAAGATGGTCAAGGTGACGAAGAAGGGCGTGGCTTCGTCGAACACGAAATCGACTTAATTAGAACTCGGCTTCAGCAAATTTTGGATGAAGACAGTGATAACGCGTCAAAAGCCGATGCGATGCTTGGTTTGTTCCTTATGGGACATGAACTTAGTAGCTCGCAAGTTATCGAAATATTAGAAGAAGAAGCTGACACATAAGGAGCCGTTTTGCCAGCATTGATGAACACGACTGAAATTTCTTCACTTCCTCTTGTCGTTGCAGGTCCGATCCTACGTAAAGTGACCGCAACTGAAATCAATATTTGGCTAGTCACCACCCAACGCTTGGAGGGTATGGTGCAAATTACGGATGAAAATGCCTCCATCCTTTATCAAGCCCCTTTAAGTGAACAAAAAGAACAGCTTCAAATCGGCCTCAATGCGTGGTGTTGCTTACTTAAATTAGAAGGCGAGTTTCCAACCCATCAAGCGTTACGCTATCAAATAAAAACGCAATATGGATTAGTGACGGAACTGCTCCCTCACCTGACTTATGAGCAAGATAATACGCCAAACTTGGGTATTGAGTTCCTCGTTAGTGAAAAAGCGGATTATCTCCTACATGGCTCTTGCCGTAATCCCCATCACTTCAGTGATGATACATTGGTCGCTGCGGATCATAAAATCGAGTCTCAATCCATTGAAGAAAGACCGGATATGCTCATCATGAGTGGTGATCAAATCTATGCAGACCATGTTGCAGGCCCCACTCTCGATGCCATTGAGCAAGTCATAGCTTTATTGGGTTTGCCAGGCGAAGAATTCGATCAAGCTCCGATAAAAAATACCAATGAGCTCTACCAACACCCTGCTTGCTATTATGGTCGAGATAAATTGTTGCCTCATTATGTGAGTGATGACAGTTTACTAAGTAAGTTTTTTCCACACCGAGGGACACCAATATTCAGCGCCAAAGAGTGTGAGAATCACCTAATAAGCTTTGCTGAGTGCTTTGCAATGTACTTATTGGTTTGGTCTCCGACCTTGTGGAAGCTTGTTCGAACGGATCGTTTATTAGAAAACGAATTTACTGTCGGCGGAGAAGTTCTTGAACCCAAATGGCAGCAGCAATGGCGCGAAGAAAAAAAACAAATTGATAAATTCGTCGCAGGTCTGGAAAAGGTTCAACGCTTACTCGCTCACATTCCAACCTATATGATTTTTGATGATCACGATGTCACCGACGATTGGAATCTCACCATAGGCTGGGAACAAGCCGCATACAGCAACACGTTTGCAAAACGCATTATCGGTAATAGCTTGATAGCTTACTGGCTTTGCCAAGGTTGGGGAAATGCGCCAGAAAAATTCAATGATGAATTTATGAGCCTCGCTCAACGCTTTATCGATGAGCGAACCTCGCAAACCCAAGATGCATTTATTCAATATTTGTATCGCTTTGAGAATTGGCACTACACCATTCCTACGACACCAAAAGTTGTCGTGCTAGATACACGAACCAGACGCTGGCGTTCTGAGTCTAAAATGAACAAACCTTCTGGCTTAATGGACTGGGAAGCGATGATTGAGTTCCACCAAGAACTCGTGCACCAAGAAAAAGTTGTTATTGTTTCTGCCGCGCCAATGTTTGGTGTGAAATTTATCGAAGCACTACAACGTGTGGTGACCATGCTTGGTAAACCATTGATGGTTGATGCTGAAAACTGGATGGCTCACCCCGGAAGTGCGAATACTCTTATTAGTATTTTCACACACACAAAGACACCAACTAACTTTGTTATTCTCTCTGGCGACGTACACTACTCTTTTGCATACGATATTAAGCTCCGCTATCGAAAAAACAGTCCGAATATCTATCAAATCACCTGTAGTGGAATTAAAAATCAGTTCCCTACACAACTGCTCAATATTTGTGATGGCCTAGATAGACTGCTATACAGCCCTCGCTCACCTTTAAACTGGTTCACAAAACGTAAACGACTCAAGATTTACAAACGCGCACCAAGTACGCACAACTTTTATCGCTTGGTTAACCATAGTGCCATTGGTGAGCTACGTCTTGATGATGAAGGCAAACCAAGTCAAATTAGTATTCTGACGAGTGATGGTGACGAAGTTCATTTTCCACCGACACGTGCTGAAAGCTGAGTATCAATCCCAAAATGACTTGCCCTTTGTAAGAGGCAAGTCACCTTGAACTAACTCAGGAGTTTAGTTTTTTTGGGGAGAAAGTGGCCGTTCTTAAATGTCAACGGCGTGCTAAATTTGGTATCGCACCTTGAGATCTTCCGTATTTATTACCATGTTAACCAAATAAACAATAGCTCGGTGTTCATTATGTTTAATTCTCTCACATCATTATTTAAACAACTCATTGATGGCTCTGATTTAAGCCAAACCAACACACTTTCCCCTAACATGGCTATCGCGTGTTTGCTTTGTGAAGTTTCTGGCGCAGACCATAGTGTCGATGATAGAGAACAAGAAACAAAGCGCTCTTTATTGATGAAACTGCTTTCGTTAAATGAAGAAGAATCAAATACTTTGTTAGAGCAAGCGCAACAGAAAATAAAAGATTCCGCTTCGCTGTACGACTTTACCTCTCAACTAAGAGAACTGACTCAAGAAACTCGTTACAACTTAATCAAAAGCATGTGGGAAGTCGCTTACGCAGACGGCGAAATTGACCCGCTAGAAGACGCGGTGATCCGTAAAACAGCAGAGCTACTCTATGTTGATCACAGCGAGTTCATTCGAGCGAAGTTACAGTCTCAGTAAAGTGACGAGATGAGTATATAAGTCGCTGGCTAACTCTAAGCTACCCCTAGAATGACAACAGATATCGCTTCTGTAGCCATAAAAAAACGCGCACTCTGCGCGTTTTTCAATAAGCCAACGACATTGTTATTAAAATACTGGTCAAGGTATGTGTTTAGCTCTTTCCACACTAAACAGACTGCATGACAAAACAACAATGGTTGGATGATTATTTAATTACAAGCTAGCTAGGTTCGAATAACTAAAACATGGTCAAAGCAAGCTTAGCTAAGTTGTATGCATCTACATAGCCAGAGTGTTGACGCCCTTCCCAGTCTATTCCTTTTGCTTCTTGAGCGGCTCGATGGCCTATACGTCTATCTTTAAGACGATTTTGAATACGGTAGAGTGTCGCTAAGTTGATGAACTCTGTGAACGGTGCTTCAATACCTTTTTGCTTACACTCTTCTAGAAGAATGAGGTCATCTCGCCCCCAAGATGCAAAGATTTTGTTGCGACCACCGAAGTTCTTAACCATGGATTTAAGCACTTCTTCTAGTGGGCGTCCTTGTTTTTCAATCTTACGTGGTGTGATGCCCGTTAACTCAGCGCAAAACAGAGACACTTCATCGTGTTCTGGTTTCACGTAGTATTGAGCACGCTTGACTATCTCACCTTTAGACAAATCTATTTCAGCTAACCCCACTTCGATAATTTCACCCGTGCTGCCGACGCCATTTTCGTTCCAGCAACACATTTCTAAATCGAAGCATACAATACGGTTATGGTTCATAGTTTGCCTTGGTTCCTAACATAAAAATTTAAAGCGTGCGATTCTATCGTAACACGGCGTAAAACTCGAATTTGTGCGCCCATTTAATCGCCGATCGACACATTATTACGGCCGTTTTTTTTACTCAAATAGAGTTGACTGTCCATTTTGTGATACAAGCTCTCAGGATCTTCTTCTTTATGGATAACCGCACCGATACTCAACGTACAGATGATTGATGCATCACCATAATCAAAAGCCGTACTTGCCACAACACTCCGTAACTTTTCTAGGTAAGCTTCTAGCACCGCTCTATCAATGACTTTAGAAATAATACAAAACTCGTCACCACCAGCGCGGTAAAACTTATCTCCCGGTTTTAAATTAGCACTGACCAGCTTAGTGACATGTTGCAACGCTTCATCTCCACCTAAATGGCCGTGTTTGTCATTAATCACTTTGAAGTGGTCGATATCAAAACCAACCAAGGCGAAGTTAACACCTTTGTTTATCTGATTAAGCAAGTGATCGTTGAATGCTCGGCGATTCAGTAGTTGAGTTAGAGGGTCTCGCTCTGCCATTCTTTTTAATTCAACGATTTTGAGCTCCAACATGACCGCTAAGCGCTCTTTTTCTCGAGACTGTAAATTCACAATCCAACTGATCAAAAAGGCGATTACCAATCCGGCTAGCGTCGTGCCCGCTAAAATAGAACGCTCCCAAGCTGAGACTGCGTCAGAAAGTTTAAAGTCAATACGCCATTCACGGTTAGGCAGTTGAATGGTTCGGCTTATAACGGTTCCTCGAATGTTATCCCAGCTAGCACTTTGAAAGAGAACAGGGTCATCTGCTGCGTCGAATCCCAAATCTTCTACGCGCACCGACATATCGAGCTCCGTCGCGGTTTTCGTAATCAAATCCTCAAAGTAAACCGTACTTCGGATAACACCGGTCACTACTCCTAATAAATATTTGTTCTCGAAGTCGAACACTGGATGGAACACCAGCAACCCAGTCTTAGGTATGGACTTGTCATAACCATCTTGCAGTAAGCGAACTTTATCCGAGACATTCGCTCGCCCATTTTCGGAAATATCATCCAAGATTAAATCGAAGCGTTTGCGCGAAAAATAGAAACCCAATAGAGAAAGGTTTTCCGGAGTTCTTGGGTAGATATCCGACGCGATAAAAATTGGCTCATTGTGTTCAAAAATGTACCCGTAGGTTTTGGGACCATCTTTAGGAACGGTAAACGGTTGGAAGTTTGGAAATTTTTGACGGGTCTTTAAAATATGTTCATCAAGATCTTCGAATTCAACCTTTTGCATCCATTGAAGTCCAATGAGACTTCGCGAGCTGTTAATCACTTGTTCCGCATACATCGGAAACGATGGCCAATAGCTTCGCTCAATCGAATGGAAAAAGTTTGCGCCCGCACCAATGAACTTTAGATCATTCTCGACGTTTGCTTTAAGTGATTCTGCTTGTCGGTCGGCTAAAGTATCAAACGTAGTCTGTGTATACCGTTGCTGCATTGTATAAGCAGCACCAACTACACCAGCAGTGACACATAAAGTCGCCAAAAAAGCTAAAATAGAGTCTGAATGTCGTTTTATAAAGCTCTTATGAGCGGTGCTTTGTGTCATATCGTAATTTTTGATACTTCCGTAAGTTAAACTTCGGGATCTATTGAAATACTGCGTTAGCAATGCACAAACATCAAGCAACAACCTATATTGGGGAGTCTGATCGTCGATTTTTCACGCTGTTCGTACGGTATAGTCACGAATTGTTACAGCCTTAAGCCTTGAATATGCTACCATCCGTCATCATTTTAATGTCTAAACTTGGTGCAAGATCGCAAAGACGATCGTTTTAGTGAACAAATATGAGCCAATACTGAGCACCAATAAATCAATAGAAAGAGAAAAAACGTCATGAACATTGATTTGAACCTAATTCCTCAAACGTTCGATATGCTTCACGCTGGCCTAACCGCATCGAGCGTTTTGCTTCTTCTAGTTGCAGTGTCGCGCAAATCAAAAGTGGTCGAGAAAGAGGTAGAAAAACCAGTCGAGAAAATCGTCGAGGTTGAGAAACCAGTTGAGAAGATCGTTGAAGTAGAAAAAGTAGTAGAAGTAGAGAAAGTCGTAGAGCGTGTTGTAGAAGTTGAATCAAAACTTGCAACCGCATCAACGGACTCTGCAATGCAGCTGCTTTCTATCATGCAACAAGAAGCTCGTCTGATTGACTTCCTAAAAGAAGACCTAACGTCATTCTCTGATGAAGAAGTAGGCGCAGCTGCTCGCGTAATCCACACTGGCGGTCAGAAAGTACTGAACGACTACGTGACGCTAGCGCACGTTCGTAACGAAGACGAAGAAACTCGCATTACGGTTGAAGAAGGCTTCAACCCACAAGAAATCCGCCTAACTGGCAACGTAACAGGCAGCGCGCCATTTAACGGCACGCTAGTTCACAAAGGTTGGAAGGTAACATCAATGACGTTGCCTAAACTGGCTGAGAACTACGACGCATCTGTGATCGCTCCAGCTGAGGTTGAGCTGTAATGGAACACATGAACCAAGAAAACCATTCTCAAGAAGCGTCTGTTGAAACTCAACAGACGCCTAAATTCAGTGTTGGTATCGACTTAGGTACAACACACTGTGTGATGTCTTTTGTTGATACTCACGACGAAGACGCTCGCGTTGAAGTGATGCCTATCCCGCAGTTGACTGCGCCGGGTACGGTAGAGACTCGCAGCCAATTAGGCTCTTTCCTTTACCAGCCGCACGAACACGAAATGAACCCGCAATCACGCGTTCTTCCGTGGTCGAGCGAGCCAAAAGCTCTAGTTGGTGCAATTGCACGTAACCTAGGTTCAAAAACACCAATTCGTCTTGTTGCAAGTGCGAAATCTTGGCTTTGCCACGCAGGTGTGAACCGTCGTGATGCTTTCCTGCCAGCAGGTAGCCCAGAAGAAGTGGAAAAAGTATCCCCTCTTCGTGCGACAGAGCTTTACCTAGAGCACCTAAAAGACGCTTGGAATCACGCGAACCCAAATCACAACCTTGCCGATCAAGACGTAACCATTACGGTTCCTGCTTCTTTTGATCCTGCTGCTCGCGATCTAACTGCAGAAGCAGCACGCAACGTTGGTTTTGTGCACCTAACACTTCTAGAAGAGCCACAAGCTGCACTTTACAACTGGATCGATAACAGCAACGACAAATGGCGCGACGAAGTTGAAGTTGGCGACATCGTGCTTGTGGTCGATATCGGTGGTGGTACAACCGACCTTTCTTTGGTTGAAGTAACTGAAGACGACGGCAACCTAACTCTGAACCGTATCGCGGTAGGCGAACACATCCTACTTGGCGGTGACAACATGGATCTTGCACTTGCGTACCGCTTGAAGATGAAGCTAGCGCAAGAAGGCAAAGAGCTACAGCCATGGCAAGTTCAGGCAATGACACACGCATGTCGTGACGCGAAAGAAGCGTTATTGAACGACAGCGAACTTCAGTCAGTGCCAATCGTAGTACCAAGCCGTGGTTCTAAACTGCTTGGCGCAACGCTGAAAACAGAACTGACTCAAGAAGAAGTACAACAAACACTGGTTGATGGCTTCTTCCCTCAAGTTGCAATTACTGACCACCCTGTTCAACGTAACCGTGGAGCACTAACGCAAATGGGTCTGCCTTACGCACAAGATGCAGGCATTACTCGTCACATTGCAGCGTTCTTGTCTAAGCAAGCCAATGCTCTTTCTACTTCAGGAAATGGCGCAGAAGCAGCAGCTCAAGATTTCAACCCATTCGCTAACATGCCTGGTATGCCAGGTTCGGATGCAGCGCAGTCAGCTGACTTCATCAAGCCAACCGCAATCCTATTCAACGGTGGTGTTCTGAAATCGAAACTTCTAGCAACTCGTCTAGAAGACACGATCAACGAATGGCTAATTGAAGCAGATGCAGAAATGGCAAAACGCCTAACAGGTGTAGATCTAGACCTTGCAGTTGCTAGCGGTGCGGCTTACTACGGCTCTGTGCGTCGTGGTCAGGGCGTTCGTATCCGTGGTGGTATTGCTTCGGCGTACTACGTGGGTATCGAAAGTGCGATGCCAGCTATTCCGGGCATGGCGCCGCCAATGGAAGCACTTTGTGTTGCACCATTTGGTATGGAAGAAGGCTCAAGCGTTGACGTACCAAGCCAAGAGTTTGGTTTAATCATCGGCCAGCCAGTTAACTTCCAATTCTTCGGCTCAACGGTTCGTCGTGATGACCTAGCAGGTACTCACCTAGACTACTGGGCACCAGAAGAGCTTGAAGAGCTTCCAGAAATCCAAGTAACGCTGCCTGTATCTGAAGGTCGTCGTGAAGGTGAAGTGGTTCCTGTAACCCTAGCCTCTCGCGTCACAGAGCTTGGTACGCTTTACTTAGAAGCCATTGCCGCTGATAACGGTCAAAAATGGCATGTTGAGTTCGATGTGCGCGAAGACGCGAAAAGCAACTCAGACGAAGAAGAATAAATAGAAATCAAACGGCATCCAATCGGGTGCCGTTTTTAAATACACGAAGGTTTGTATGGCATCTCCTCGTTTTCTTGTTGGTATTGACCTTGGCACCACAAACACTGTTGTGGCGTACTGTGAAATCACCGACAACCTTGAACAATCCGAAGTATCCCTATTCGACATCGACCAATTGATTGGCCCGGGTGAAGTGGTTCGTAAGCCATTGCTGCCCTCTTTCCGCTATCACCCTGCGGTTGGTCAAATCTCCCCTTCTGACCTAACACTCCCTTGGGAAAACGAGCCTGTCTCTGGCGACATTAGTAATGTGATCGTGGGTGAATGGGCTCGTGAATTAGGCGCGAAGGTGGAAGGACGTCAGGTATCCAGTGCTAAAAGCTGGCTATCGCACCAAGCAGTGGATCGTAGTTCAGACATTCTTCCTTGGGCGGGCGCGCAAGACGTAGATAAAGTCTCACCCGTTATTGCCAGCGCAAGCTACCTCAACCACATTCGTCAAGCATGGAACTACCGTCACCCTAGCAATAAGCTAGAAGACCAAGATGTGGTTGTGACCGTTCCAGCTTCGTTCGATGAAACCGCTCGTAAACTCACGCTTGAAGCTGCACAGCTGGCTGGTTTAAAGAAAATCGTCCTGCTCGAAGAACCACAAGCCGTATGTTACGACTGGTACGCACGCCACCAGCAAACCGCAGCTGATGAACTCAAAGAGTTACCGCTGATTCTGGTGTGTGATGTGGGCGGTGGTACTACCGACTTGAGCTTGATTGAAGCCAGTTTCTCTTCTCAAGATGAACTAGCCCTTGATCGTATTGGTGTTGGCGAACACTTAATGCTGGGCGGTGACAACCTCGACTTAGCATTAGCGCACCTTGCGGAGAGCCGCCTTTCTCAAAATAAAGGGGAACAAAGTAAGAAGCTCACTGCTGCAAGCCTGACTAAGCTGATTCAGCAAACTCGCAAAGCGAAAGAAAACTTGCTTTCAGCGAGTGCACCTGAAGAAGTGAAGATCACCATGCTGGGCAGCGGCTCGAAACTTCTTGGCGGAACAAAGAGTATTGGGCTGAGCAAACAAGAAGTGCATCAAATCGCTTTGGATGGCTTCTTCCCGCTTTCTGATTTCAGTGAAGTACCAGACAAGCGCCGCAGCGCCGTTGTCGAGTTTGGTCTTCCATACGTTGCTGACCCAGCAGTGAGCAAACACGTTGCCGAGTTCTTAACTCAGCATCAGCAAGTTGCTCGCGCCGCTCTCGGCATTGAAGACGACAAACAAAATGCAATTCCGGTAGGCTTGCTACTTAACGGTGGTGTGTTCAACAGTGAGCTTGTGACTGAGCGCGTCACTACCCTACTTTCCGATTGGCGCGGCGCACCAGTTACGGTATTAGATAACCCTCATCCAGATTGGTCTGTTGCGCTGGGTGCCGTTGCCTTTGGTAAAGCACGTCGTGGTGCACAGCTTAAAATTGGTGGTGGTGCAGCGCGTTCTTACTTCTTGCATCTTCAAGAAAAGAACAAGATGGGCAAAGCGCTCTGTTTGCTTGCAAAAGGTACAGAAGAAGGTCATGAGATCCGCTTAAGTGGTCGTCGTTTCTCGCTTACCCTAGGTGAACCCGTTCGCTTTAACCTGCTGACGTCTACCCACGACACCTTAACCAATAACACCGCTATTCAAAACGGTGTGATGGTGGACGTTGATCCTGACTTATTTGCCCCTCTTCCGCCTTATATCACCACCCTTGAAGGTGAAGGCGCTGAACTGCAAGCCAACCAGAAAGAGCGTGTAGAAGTACAACTGGCGTGTCAGTTGACCGAAGTCGGCACACTTAAGATGGAATGTGTCAGCGCAGAAGATGACAGCAAACGTTGGGAGCTTGAGTTCGAAGTTCGTAACAAGCAAACCGACGACAGCGAGCAAGTTAAGCTTCACCCTAAACTGAACGAATGTAAGGAGCTGATCGCTCGTCTTTACAGCGGCAACAAGAAAAGCGCAGAAAGCAAAGAGATCAAAACCTTAGCCAAAGATCTTGAGAAGAAACTTGGCAAACGTGACGAGTGGGATTTCACGACCCTACGTCAACTGTTCGATACCTTTGCACAAGGTCGTAAGCGTCGTCGCCGTTCTGAACAACACGAGAAAAACTGGCTTCGTTTGGCAGGCTTTGCATTGCGTCCGGGCTTTGGCGATCCAACCGACTCATGGCGTATTGAGCAAGTTTGGGGTCTCTACCAACAAAACATTCAGTTTAAGAACCATCAAGGTTGGACCGACTGGTGGGTGTTCTGGCGTCGTATCGCAGGTGGCTTGAGCCAAGAGCAACAAGAGACCATCTTGGCGGACATCGCGAAATACCTACATCCTGGTGCGATGAAAAACCCACAATCCGCCAAAGCGGCACAAGATATGGGTTACGAGTCGATGGTACGTTTGTCAGCCTCTCTGGAGCATCTAGAAGTCGAAGACAAAGTTCTATTGGCAACGTGGTTCTTGAGCAAAGCCATCAACCATAACCAGTTTGAACAAGCACACTGGTGGGCAATGGGGCGCTTGGCATCACGTACGCCTTTGTATGGCAGTCAGCATAACGTCGTTCCTCGTGAACAAGCGGAACAGTGGCTGCCTAAGCTGTTAGAGCAGAACTGGCAGAAAGAGCCAATGATCGCGTTTGCAGCTGTAATGATTTGTCGTAAGACGGGTGACCGCCTATTCGATATCTCAGACGACTACCGTGAACAGGTACTAGCTAAGTTGCAGCAAAGCAAGGTACCTGAATCTTGGGTATCATTGGTTGAAGAAGTCAAAGAGCTATCTGAGAGCGAATCGAAGCGTATCTTCGGTGATGCACTCCCAAGCGGTCTGACGCTGGTAAACAACTAAGCTCCCATGCTTATAAACGCAACAAAGCCCTTCTCGTGAAGGGCTTTGTTTTATCTGATTCGACTTGCTGACCAAAGACAACTCGTTAGTTCATTTCCGTATTGATCACCACATCACGCGTTTCATTATCCATATCACTGATGCCGACAACTGAGATTTCACGGTCAGATAAATTCTCAATCATGCTGTCTTCCAACCCACCGTCCGTCATCCACGCATAGAATTTTTCCGCAATACGATCCGAACCTTCCCCGACAAACGTTAATGTGACCTTCTTCATTTGTGACACTCCATCAATTTACGATTCAGCCACTTAAGCGTAGTATGTTTCGCAAATATCGACATAAACTAGGACTAACTTCTTTTATGAGTATCGAAAAATTTGACGCGATTTATCAGCGCGCTGCTGAGCGTAAAGGTGGTGAAGATCAACTTGAAGCACTTTTGTCTCATCCACTAAGCAAAGAAGAATTGGCAGCGATTCCCGACGACCGTTGGCTGGCCGCTTTTTCGATGAAAGTATTCCAAAGTGGGATTTCGTGGAGCGTGGTTCGCAACAAGTGGCCGAACTTCGAAGAAGTGTTCTTCGGATTTAAGATTGAGCCGCTGTTGATGCTGTCAGATGAGCAATGGGAAACCAAAGCAACCGACAAACGCATCATTCGCCACCTCACTAAAGTCATGTCGATTCCTGCCAACGCTCGTATGATCCACGAAGCAAAAATCGAATACGGTTCGTTTGGCAAAATGGTTGCCGATTGGCCGCAAGAGAAAATCACCGACCTATGGGCGTATTTGAAGAAACGTGGTAATCGCCTAGGCGGAAATACAGGCCCTTACACACTGCGTCAAATGGGCGTTGATACCTTCATCTTGTCTAGCGACGTTGAAGCTTACCTGCGTAATTGCAAGATCATTGAAGGTGGCAAAGATACGAAGAAATCGCTCGATGCCACCAACAAAGCGTTTGTTCAATGGCAGCAAGAAAGTGGCAGAAGCCTGTCTGAGATCAGCCAAATTATTGCGTTCAGCACCGGCGATAACCGTATTTAATCCAGACTGCACACAAAACAATAACGGCGCACTAATCATTATATTTAGTGTGCCGTTTTAATGTTCATTGGTTCAAGTACAAACTTACTTTGAAGCCAGTGATTCCCACTCCGTCAGTAGCTGCATAATACGGTGAGAGTCTTCCCACGTTGCACAAGGGTTCTCTAACGATGTACGCCCTGCTTCAACCGCCTGGCGAATATTGCGCACTTGATAGAAGAAAGCGTCTCCAGCTGCCGATACAGACACTTCACGCTTCGACGTCTCGTAAATTTCCACACTAAACTGGTTTTCTTGCGTTGGTAGCCATGGATTTGAATCTAACGTAATACAGCCTTTGCTACCCAGAATGGTGAATTGGTGTTTCAATCCATGATCTTCGGCAGTGTGTACGCTCGCCGTTTGTTGCTCACCAAATTGCATCATCAAACTCGATTCACAGATATTCCCATCGTTACCTTGTCGACCAATCGCTGTCATTGAACGGTTCTCAAAGGTTTGTTCACCCAACATGGTTTTCACCACCAAATGCACCAATGACATTGGGTAACAACCTAAATTATACAAAGCACCTTTACTGTCTGGATTAACAAACTGCGTAATCGATGCAATATAAGACGTATGGATGGAGCGAAGTTCACCAACCTCTCCCGATTTAAGCACCGAAACAAACTCGCTGATCAACGGGTGATGTAAATACATTAAGCCTTCAGCAAAGAATACCTTGTGCGTTTCGACTGCTTTTAGTGCCAACTCGGTTTTTTCCATATCTACCGAGAGTGACTTTTCACACAGGATCGCTTTCCCCTGCTCTGCCGCTTTGACGATAAAGTCATGATGAAGATGATTTGGCAGTGCGATGTAAATAATGTCGACTTGCTCATCGGCAATCAACGCATCGTAATCGGTGAACGTATTCTCGATGCCATATTGCTCAGCGAATGTCTTTAAGTTCTGCTCCGAACGCCCAGCAACCGCGTACAGTTCACTCTTGTCATCGCCTTGGATTGCCTCAGCCATGACACCTGAGATAAAGCTTGTGCCTAAAATGCCCCATTTCATGTTCACGTCTCCTATTTAGCTTGGGTTTCGAATGCTTGAACTAACTTCGCCATTTCAGCCGCAATAAACGCTTGTGTATGCGGCATAGCAAAATGCGCTTCAATCGCGGCGCTGTTTTCATATCGCTCCCAAAGAATCACACGTTGTGGATCGTTAGAATCGTAGGTCGCATTCGCTTGCAAGCACCCCGCTTCACTTTGCATATCAAGGCAAAATTGTTCAATGGCTTCAACCACTTGTTGTCTTGGCTTATCGGCATTCATTTTCAGTTCGGCGGTAACAAAAATCGTCTCGCTCATGATGGATCTCTTTCTCCATTCTTAATCATACGCCCACTGTAATTAACCTCATTTGATTGATAAACTTTGCTTTAGTTATTTCTTTATCAACTCTGGGTGTGCAATGGATAAATTAACAAGCATGAAAGTTTTCGCTTACGTGGTCGAACACGGCAGCTTTCGTAATGCAGCACACCACTTTGATATTTCACCGACCATGGTTGGCAAGCACGTGAGCTTTCTTGAGCAAAGCTTAGGTACACAGCTGATTCATCGCACCACGCGCAAACAGTCCCTGACCGAAGCCGGTAGACTCTACTACCAAGAGTGCCACCGCATTATTGAAGACATCACCAACGCAGAGAACCTGATCCAGACGCTGATCAACCGTCCAACCGGAACAGTAAAAGTTAACTGCCCTGTCACGTATGGCAAAAAGGTCATTGCTCCTATCGTGGCTGCCTTCTTAGCTGAATTTCCCGATTTGAACGTTGAGCTGATGTTGGACAACAATTTGATTGACCCATATCGAAGCGAAGCTGACGTGATTATTCGAATCGGTGAATTGGTCGATTCGTCGTTAGTCGCGAGAAAATTGGGTGAATACCACATGACTTACTGCGCCTCACCCTCTTACCTTGAGCAACATGCCCCTATCCAATCGCTTGATGACCTTGAACATCATCATTGTTTGGGGTTTCAGTATCACCAAGGAGAAAGCCAACAAGTGGTGAACATGCCATCTAATACCTTTGGAAACAGCAACACCCGATTAACGTCTAATAATGGCGATGTACTTAAGTTTGCCGCGTTAAAAGGCTCTGGTCTTCTTCTGCAACCAAAGATCTTAGTTGAACAGGAAATCCAATCTGGTGCCTTGGTAGAAATTCTCCAGCAACATGCCCCCAAGCCAAAACCGATACATCTGCTTTACCGTTCAAAACAGCTTTCCCTTAAAAACCGCACCTTGGTTGATTTTGTTCTTTCGCATGTGAATCCGTAACGCCACCTCATAAAGCGGCGACAATTTAGCCATTCAATCAACTTTTATTGTCGATATGATAAATATTATTTCTCGTTAATTGTCTTTATTTTTCATGCCGTTAGTAAAGATCGCTCATTTAGCGAACACCATTTGTTGATTCCCATCAATTGCATTGCTCTGACAAAGTGACTAGGATTGCCGCCTTTCCTGAGTGAACTATCAAAATAACATCGAGAAATTTAATCTAATTTCTCTTCAAGTTCGTGCGCAATCACGACATTTGCACTCATTTCAAACTGCATAAGCATATTCCCTTGCTTATGAAAACGACATTGATTTCTCAACACTTTTGGTCACGTATGTGACTTTTTTCGTTGGGAGCGATTTTTCAATCAAGGTTGGTCACAAGGACGCTACCCCTTGACTGCATTTACTGGAGGATAAAATGCCTAAAGGTCTAATGCTGACTGACTTAGCCATTGCTGGCTTACTATTGATTTTGGCAAAAGTCATTCGCGTTCACACGCCACTACTACAACGTATGTACATTCCATCGGCGGTTCTCGCGGGATTATTCGGTCTGATTTTTGGACCAGCCCTGCTAAACGTACTGCCTTGGACCGACACCTTTACCGCTAACGCAAGCCTGTTAACTGCTGCACTTTTTTCTGCGTTAGGTCTGGCAACGGATGTTCCATCACCTAAAACCGTCGCACAGCGTGCTGGCTCATTGTGGGCGTTTAACCAAATCGCTTCTGTTTCTCAGTGGTTGTTTGCGGCAATGTTTGGTCTAGTTCTCACAACCTTCTTCTGGCCAGAGATTAATCCCGGCTTTGGTGTGACAATGTCTGCGGGCTTTATGGGTGGTCACGGGTCTGCCTCTGTTGTTGGTGAAATCTTCACGGGGCTTGGCTGGGAAGATGGCTTCACACTTGGCTTAACGTTCGCAACCGTGGGTATTTTCATTTCAATTTCTGTCGGCATGCTCATGCTGCAATTCGCATTGAAGATGGGTTGGATTCGTAGCTTTACGACATTCGATAGCATGGATGAACACGAACGCAAGGGGCTCGTTAAGCCTGATGATCAAGAGCTGGTAATGAAAGACACCATGTCTTCCCTGTCGGTTGATTCTTTTGCGATTCACGCGGCGTTGGTTGTAGTGGTAACAGCTTTCTCGTATGTAGCGGCTAACTACTTATCTTCTTTCCACGATAAGGTACAAATCCCTACGTTCGTAACTGGCTTCCTTGGCGGCATGCTCGTGCGAATCGTCGCGAAACAAACGAAAGCTTCACGCTATCTTTGTGACGGTGCATTCAAACACGCTGCGGGCATCAGTACCGATTATTTGATTATCTTTGGTATCTCAGCCATCAAGATTACCGTCCTAGCCCAGTATTTAATGCCGATGTTAGTGCTTGCAATCGGCGGTATCGCCTTCACACTATGGCTAATCTTCTGGGTTGCCCCACGTATCATGGGAGAAGATTGGTTCGAGAAAGGCATTTTCTCTTGGGGTTGGTTAACCGGTACGGTTGCCATGGGTATTGCGTTGCTTCGTATTGTTGATCCAAAAATGCGTAGCAAGGTGCTTGATGATTACGCCATCGCTTATGTCCCTGGCTCAATCACTGACATCTTCATCATCTCTTTGATGCCAATCGCGATGTATAACGGCATGCACTGGCAAGCGCTTGGTGTAGGATTAGGTTACATCGCAATTGTCTTATTTATTTGGCGATTCATTTTTAAACGTAACCGCAGTGCTCTGACACACGAATCTTAGTCGCTTTACTCGGGAGGATTTTATCCTCTCGAGTTCATTCCTTGGTTTTTATCAAAATCACTCCTCATCTCGAAGATAAGCAACTTGTTTTATATTTGAGATTTGCCATCCCGATCTCTTACTATCATTCTTTTTTAATACTTGACCTGAAAGTTTCTATATCAGAATAGCCGCCTATTCGTTTCTAAAACATGGAGAAAGGCTGTGCGTCGCTCTCAAGGATTTACTCTTATTGAACTCATTGTGTGCATCATCATTCTTGGTATTGTAAGCGTCGTTGCATTTCCTAAATTTCTTGGCTTACAAAAAGATGCCAGAGTGGCGGTTCTATATGGAGCCAGAGAAGCACTCATGACCGCCAACAACTTTGTCTACACCAAAGCAGTGATTCAATCTCAAGAGACAGTAGATGGCGGCATACAATATAACATTGATCTAGATAATGACGGCCATAACGACCTAATTGGTTACTTTGGATTTATCAAAAATGTTATTCCAGCAAAAGAGCTAGCAGGCTTTGATCCGCAACTCACTATCAACACTTGGTATGGGGTAGATAGCCCAGACGAGCCCTACTTCCTTATTGGTTTTGCAAACAAGCCTGTTGGTCCAGAACATATGTGTTATGTCGAAGTTTACTACCCAGAAACTCCTGGTGGCCAAGTGAAATACAAAATACAAACTGACGATTGCTAATTCCCATAGAGAGTGGCAGTAACACTTTTACTTTTGGTGTCTTCATCGTTATTGCAAGGTCATGGCTCCAAAACCACCATTAACAACTATTTCACATAATGTCGTCGCACAGTTAGCTCATAGAGATAAAACCAGTAATTTGCGCCGACACATGGTTATAATTGAAACAATCTATCGTTTTTAAACCCGCCTATAACTTGTGCTTGTAAACTCATCATTTCGCTCAATAATAGTTCTATAACAAATTCAATAATTTAAAGCGGGAGGCGTAATGAGAATATTCTGGCAGCTACGTTGGTATTTCCAACAAAAGTGGAGGCACTATGTCGGATCCATTCTGCTTTTCGCTGTGATATCAGCACTACAGCTTGTTCCGCCCAAAGCAGTTGGCATCATAGTTGATGGCGTCGTAGACAACACTTTAGATACAAATACGCTGATTCTATGGCTCTCAGGGTTAACTGTACTGATCTTTACTATTTATGGGTGTCGCATCTTATGGCGAATTTGGCTTTTCGGCGCAAGCTGGGAGCTCGGGACCATTCTACGTAACCGTCTATATAGGCATTTATCGACACAGCCACCTCGTTTTTTTGAACGTTACAAGACGGGGGATCTGATGGCTCGTGGCACTAATGATGTGCGTAATATCGTTATGACAGCCGGCGAAGGGGTTTTAACCGCCGCAGACTCTTTGATCACTGGTATTGCGGTTTTAATCATTATGGTAACGCAAGTAAGCTGGAAGCTCACCGTAATGGCGCTTCTTCCAATGCCATTTCTTGCCATCATCATCTTCTTTATTGTGCGTATCCTACATCAACGCTTTCGTGTCGCTCAGGAAGCCTTTTCTACCATGTCAGACATGACACAAGAGTCACTTAATGGCGTGCGAATGCTGCGTGCTTTCGGATTAGAAAACCAAGAGCAGCAACGTTTTGAAGAGGTTGTGGATGATACTGGCGAAAAGAACATCGCTGTCGCAAGAGTCGATGCTAGATTTGACCCGGCAATTCAGTTAACCATCGGTCTTTCTTTCCTTCTTAGTGTCGCTGCTGGTGCTTACCTTGTTGATAAAGGTGAGATCACGCTTGGTGATCTGACCGCATTTACGATGTATTTAGGGTTGATGATATGGCCGATGCTGGCATTCGCATTCCTATTTAACATTTTAGAAAGAGGCTCTGCTGCATGGAACCGATTACAAGAGATCTTTGATGAAAAGCCAGAAATTATCAGTGGCAATAAACCAATAGAAAATAAACCACTTCCGTTAAAAATTGATATCGACGATTTCCATTGGTCTAGTGATTTACCGCCCGCTTTGACGGAAGTATACATCGAACTGGAACCCGGAAAAATGTTGGGAGTTGCAGGGCCGGTAGGAAGCGGAAAATCGACCCTGTTAACACTACTTTTGCGTCAACATGATTTAGAAAACGGCTCAATTAAATTCGGGGATGTCGAGATCAAGGATGCCCTACTACCGCAGTGGCGCAACCGTTTTGCTGTCGTTAACCAAAGTCCGTTTCTATTCTCCAAATCTATCTTCGAAAATATTGCCTTAGGCAACCCTAATGCAGAGAAAGAAGAAGTCTATAGAGCAGCAAAGTTAGCCTGTATACATGACGATATTGAAAAGTTTCCTGAAGGCTACCAAACAGAAGTTGGTGAAAAAGGCATTACACTCTCCGGCGGGCAAAAACAACGTATTGCGATAGCACGCGCTATGCTGCTGAATGCCCAAGTGTTGGTTTTGGACGATGCACTTTCCGCTGTTGATGGACGGACCGAACATCAAATCCTTAAGAATTTGGAAACACACTACCGTGATCAAGCCCTAATCGTTATTGCGCACCGCCTCACCGCTTTGGAAGCAGCAGACGAGATCATTGTATTGAATCACGGACACATTACTGAACGTGGGCAACATAGCGCTTTATTAGCGCATCAAGGCTGGTACGCCGAGATGTTCGAGTATCAGAAACTAGAGCAGGCGATGGAGGAATAATGAATGAACCAGACCAGCACGTTTAAACGGTTAATGTCTTACCCATTATCTCAACCAAAGCCAATGATTAAAGGACTCGCCTTGCTGTTTATTGCTGCGTTAGCCAGCGCCGGCGGCCCTTGGTTGATTCAATATTTCATTGATGAGCACATCGCTAAAGGTGACTATTCACAAAATGTTCTGATTTCGCTAGCAGTAGGTTATATCGCTCTTCAGATCGTATCGGCAACATTCCAGTATTTTCAGTCATTGCAATTTAGCATTGTCGCGGCTAACACGATCAAAGCGATTCGTAAGCAAGTATTTTCTGGCGTGATTAAGCAGCCGTTATCTGCGTTTGATTACACTCCTGCTGGAAAATTGGTGTCGCGAATCACCAACGATACGGAATCTTTACAGCAATTTTATGAGCTTTTGATCGCGACCGTGGTGAAAAACGTGGTCATGATTGTCGTAATGCTTGGCGTTATGTTTTTCATGAGCTGGAAGCTCACACTCGTTGTGCTTGTATTGCTGCCGATCGTCATCGGCTTTATGTACTTGTTTAAGCAGCTAAGTACAGAAAGCTACCGAAAGATGCGTGACCTATTGACCGATATAAATGCGAATCTGAGTGAATCCATTCAAGGGATGAGTGTCATTCAATTAATGCAACAAGAAGAGCGTTTTAATAAACAGTTCAACGAGCTAACCGCAGAGCATCTGGTGGCATCTAAACGAGTGATTCGGCTAAACGGCTATCTGCTAAGACCATTAATGGACTTACTCGCTGGTCTTGCGTTGCTTTGCTTGGTTGCGATCTTTGGTTTTAATGGTATTGAGTTGATTGGTGTGGGGGTACTGTATGCATTTATCAGTTATCTTGCGCGAGTTACTGAACCACTAATTGAGATGACTCAGCAACTTGCTCTACTTCAGCAGGCGTTAGTATCAAGCGAACGTGTTTTTGAATTGATTGATGCGAAAGAACAAACTTACGGGGGCGATCATCAACCATTAAGGTCAGGTGCTATCGAACTTAAAGACCTCACATTTAGCTACGATGGTAAACAGGACGTCCTAAAAGACATTTCGTTGAAGGCCACCCACCAAGACTTTATCGCGCTTGTCGGGCATACAGGAAGCGGTAAAAGCACCTTAGCGTCACTGTTAATGGGCTTTTATCCAACTCAATGTGGTGAACTGCTCATAGATGGTCGTCCACTTAAAACATTAGGGAAAGACGTACTTCGCAAAGATGTGGCAATGGTTCAACAAGATCCACATATTCTCCCTGCTTCAGTCAGAGAAAACATCTCTCTCAGTCGGGCGGTTGATGACAATCAAATATGGGATGCGTTAGACAAGGTAGGTTTGGCAGAACAAATTCATCGTTACCCTAACGGGCTAGACACGCAGTTAGGTCAAGGCGAAACTAATTTATCTGCAGGTCAGAAACAGCTTTTGGCGTTAGCACGTGTGCTTGTGGTAAAACCTAAGATATTGATATTAGATGAAGCAACCGCAAATATTGACTCAGGAACAGAGGCTTTAATCCAAAAGAGCTTGGCGGTCCTCAGACAAGACATGACGCTCGTTGTTATTGCTCATCGGCTTTCAACTATCTTAGATGCAGACCAAATCATTGTTCTTCATCATGGGGAGTTAGTCGAGAAAGGCACACACAAAGCACTCTTAACGCAAAATGGTCGTTATGCTCAAATGTATCAGTTACAGCAAGCAAACCGACACCTACAACAGATTGAAGAAGACACCAAGCAACTCGAAGAAGCGGTGTGATTTTATGCCCGTGCCTTCTTTTATTTAGTCGGCATGGGCATAATTGGTGTAACTTCAAAATTTAGCCTTGTAAGCTTCCAATTTCTTCATAATGTGAACTAATTTTCTATTTCTTACCTATTATTGACATAACCCCTCGCTATATCACGCAAGGTCGTTGTAAAATCGTACGGTACTTAAGTCTACTGCCTGTGGCATTGGGCTGAATTCCGCTTTCTAATTATGCACATTAATCTCATGACACAAGTCCATGGACAAAGATAAGTTTACTAACATCTATCGCTTGCCTGGTTCGATTCAAATTCGTATCGGTAAATGGCAAAAGACGTTCCGCGGCACCTCTGATTTAGTTTTACATCAGGCGCTAATGGAGCGTAATAAGCAATTTAAGAAGCCAGACTTTTTACCTAAAGGCTGGTGTGTCACTCCTGTTGATGAAAACGACATTACCATTACGCATCACGGTAAATATATCCAAACCGTTATGCGCACAATGCTGGACAGAAAGGTCTCATACAAGCGACTGTTCCTATCTCGAATGAGTCTCGAAGATGGTGAAAAAGTGCTCCACAATTACAAGCTGGAGTGGGTAAGAAAACATAACCAGATCGCCAAAAAGTACAATCAAATTAAAAAGAAACAATATATGAACTTTGCAAGAGAAGAAGAGGAAACCCTCTACCCTTCGATTCCAAAGGGTGAGTTTGACAAAACATTATGGAACAAACTTGTCGTATCATCGTTTGGCCCGCAGAAAAAGTACAAAAACCCGCACTTTGTCCGTAAAGCCGATTTCTAAATAAACACCCCTAAAGTGAGGGGTGTTTATTTATACGTTAACTCACCAGTCGTAAGTTAAACTTGCAATAACATTTTGTCGGTCGCCATACCAACAAAAGCCATCACATGTCGCTATGTACTTTTTATCCGCGATGTTTTTAGCTGCGACTTGTAGCTTGTAATCGCCGATTCGATAACTGACCGTCGCATCCATTAAGAAATAACTTGGTACTTTTAGTCTCTCTTCATTGTCTCCGTATGACTCACCTGTATAGCGCGCGCCTAAGCCAACAGCAAAGCCATCAAGAGGTCCATCAAAGAAACGATAATGTGCCCAAGCTGATGATACGGTATTCGCCACTTGGGAAGGTGTTTTGCCAACCCATGCCTTATTGATGTCTTCTTTTATCTCTGCATCAACGTACGCAATGTTCCCGATCAATGTTAAGGATGGTGTCACATTAGCTACAGCTTCAAACTCAACGCCGTTATTTTCTATTTTTCCTATTTGCGTTAATTCACTCAAGTAGATACGAGCCAAGTTTTCTTTTGTTGCCCGATACGTTGCAATATTGAAATAACCATCAAATGAATCCGGTTGGTATTTCATACCGATTTCAAATTGATCACCGCTTTCAGGCTTCGCTGGCTTACCATTGCTGTCTTCTTGAATAATTGGATCAAAGTACTGAGAGTAACTAAAGTATGGCGTGAAGCCAGAATCAGAAATATAAGCCGTTCCCACGCTAAACGTCCACTCTCCATTATCGACTTTCGTGCGAGCACCCGTGGTAACATTATGTACTTCATTACTTGTATCGTCGTAACGTGCGCCCAATAACATCGCCCATTTATCGTTGATCAGCATATGATCTTGAAAGTAGACGCCGAGCTGCTGATTATCGATTTTCGTTCTTTGCTTATCGGTTTCGCTCAATGGTTGTAGCGTATTCGGATCGAGTAACATTATGTTATCCGAATAAGTAGGATTAAATACATTAAACCTAGGGTCAGGCAAAGCTCCCATTGGTGTGTTTAAGAGCGCATTACCATCAGCAACGATAGGATCATTCGCAAAATCTTTACCATCGATACTGATCATTTGAAAATCTATGCCCAACATCAAGTTATGCTCAACACTTCCCCAATTTACTTGGTGCATCAAACGATTATCGATATTAAAAGCATCAGATGACCCATCTTCTGTTGAAGCACCCCGAAGTATGGTTTTGCGTTCATTTGATGGGTCCAAAGCCGGCCCCAACGCAGGCACGTCAGCCGAGTAAACGTACGAATACATTTGTCTTAGCTTAACATCCATTTCGCTGTAACGAGCTGCTTGAACAAATGAAGTGGTATCATTAAATGCATGAGAAAACTCATAGCCTAAAGACATCTGCTCACGCTCAAACGTCTCCCAGTTAGGATTGCCTATCGCTAAACTATCACTGATCTTTCCATTTTTGTTTGGCGTTAACGTTCCTTCAACTGGCAAAAATTGCAGATAAGGATCTGAGTCGTCTTTTTGATAGCTCGTTAGAAAGGTAATTTCAGACGTCTCATTAAATTTGTACGTCATCGATGGAGAGAGAAGAATGCGCTCTGCTTCTACCCTACTAATTCTCGTCCCATTTTTTCTCGCTAACCCTTGAAAGCGGAAAGCTAGCTGCTCACTCACCTCAGAGTTTACGTCAAGAGAAAGTTGTTTACGGTCTTCAGAACCGTACTCCAAAGATACAAGTCCTGACCCCCCATCAAATTGAGGTCGCTTACTGACAACATTGATAACCCCACCTGGAGGGTTTTGCCCATAAAGAACAGACGCTGCACCACGTAAAACTTCAACCCTCTCTAACGCAAACGGATCTATTTGCCAACTATAGAAGCCAGAAGAATATAAACGGGTACCATCTTGATACAACCCACTGTTCGCCTGTTTAAAACCACGAATAATAAACCAATCTTGCTTGTTATCTTCGCCGAAATAATTAGTTTGAATGCTTGGTGTGTACTGTAGTGCGTCAGAAATGCTAATAGAGGCACGATCATCCATTTGCTCTCGCGTAACAACAGACACCGCTCTTGGAGTCTCATTGATAGCAATATCAGTTTTCGTCGCTGCCCGACTCTTCGCTCCGAGATAACTAAAGTCTGGACCAACTGCACTGTCTTGCTGCTGTCCAATCACAACTATATTTTCATCTTCCTGAGCCAAGACATTTGGCGTTGATACAGCTAATACAACCGCCATCGACGTTGGTGTCAGCATAAACTGCCGAGTCATATTCTCTCCTTTTTGTCGGCAGCCAAACCAACCCTTCATGACTTCAGCGACCGCTGAAAGAAAAGCGAGTTACGGCATCGCCAGTTGTTTCCGTAAAAGACAAACCAGAGGTTTTGCATAAAGCACTCGCATAGGTTACGAATGCCACTACGAGTGCTTATTTGTATAAGTACTTTCTTGGTTGAGGCTTAGCTCATTTCTATAAGCGGCGTAAACCCCACATTAAATACAAACCGCCAATGAGAGACGCCATAAGCCCTGTTGGTATTTCTTGCGGGTAAAGGACCTGTCGTCCCAACCAATCAGCCAACAACATCACCCCTGCCCCCAATATCGCGGCGCATAACATGTGTTGTGACGCTTTGTTAAAACCAAATAAGCGAGCTAAATGCGGAGCCAACAACCCAACAAAGCTAATCGGACCAACAACCAATGTCGCACTGACCGTGAGACAAGCAACTAAAAGAAGCAGTGTTGCGCGTGAACGATCAACTCGAATTCCAAGCGCTTTAGAGGAAGCGGCACCGACAGGAAGAATATCTAGCCATCTTACGCAGAGAAAACTCAACCCTATAAAGACAAGCGCAGATAAAGACAACGGGAGTAACGTTTCAACCGAGACATAGTAGGTAGACCCTGACAACCAAGCCAATGCTTGATAACTTCTTGGGTCACCAGTGGCTAGAATAAAGCTCTGTATTGCATTCATCAGTGCGGTTATCGCAATACCAGTCAACAAAATACGCTCCGGCTGAAAGCCTGATTTACGGTTTAGCAGCACAATGACTAATACCGTCGCTAATGCACCTACGAGCCCGCCTAGAGAAAGAGTGAAAATTGACGAACCAAACCCAGTAAACATCGCGATGATCAATCCCATCGCTGTCCCTGAACTGATACCGATCACTTCAGGACTTGCCATTGGGTTTCCACTTAGGCGTTGAATCATGGTTCCAGCAATCGCTAACATTGCCCCCGCAATTGCTGCTGCAAATAATCTAGGTGCGCGCCACTCCAAAAAAATCCAATTTTGGCTAGAAAATAAGTTTGCCCACCCTTCATTTTGCACAGCAACCGTGGCAAAAAGAACAACAGAAATTAACGTGCCGATCAACGCCAATGAGATCGCTTTAGGGTTTAGCTTGTAAACATGTTCACGATGTCGAGTTAACACTGTTTGAGTATGGCCCTGCGTCTTTTGTGATAAGCGAGGTAACAGCCATAACAGTAGCGGAGCGCCCAGTGCAGCGGTTGCTGCTCCCGTTGGTATAAAACTCGCCATTAGCCCTGGCAGTTGCTGAATAACCAAATCGGTTAAAGTCAATAACATGGCACCAATCAGCATTGATACCCAAAGCTTATGCTGGATTTTATTGATACCTATCAATCGAGTAATCGCTGGCGCCGCTAACCCGATGAAACCGATGATTCCTACGACAGAAACCACCCAAGAAGTGATTAACACCGCAAGCCCAAGACAGACAAAACGCAACTTAGCTAGCGAGACACCTAAACTCTTGGCACCTTGCTCGGAGAGTTCCAACAGACTTAACGGCTTTGCAATCACAAATGCAACGACCGTAGCAAGTGCGATTCGAGGGGCAAGATACGAGAAATCTCCCCATCCACTCTGAACAAGCGAACCGGCTCCCCATATCATTAACCCATTCAGCTTTTCGGTATTCATCATCAGAATAACCGTACTTAATGATGCAAAGTACAGGTTTATCACTAACCCAGAAACGACGACAACCGTTGGAGATAACGCTCGTCGCCATGACAACAGCATCACCAACCCCATCGATATCACACCGCCGATGAGAGCAACCAAATTAGGCGCGATATCCAACATCCAAGGTGCGAATAGCGTAGCTAACATCAAAGCAAAACTTGAACCGCTCGCCACACCAAGTGTCGTGGGTGAAGCGAGAGGGTTACGCAGCACTTGCTGCATCAATACCCCAGCAACCGCTAATCCAGCACCAGATATAATCGTGGTGAAGACTCGAGGCCACCAGCTAAAGTGAAGTAAAACAGAATCGATAGATTGAAAGTTAGGCTCCCATAAACTGCTTAGAGCCAACGAAAATGAGCTTACTTGGTACAATTGGAAAGCACCAATAGAAAAGGTAAATGCCGAAAGTAACACCACAAAGCTTAAAGGCATCGTTTTCATTGTGTTAACTCCTCGACCTTACTCGCCGTAACTAACTCTGCGAAACGGAGAGCTGAAGGCATAGAACCAAAACTCCAAACGGGTGCGACTTGCATGACCTTTTCACCAGATTGTTGAACAACATATTGCCAAAATGGGTCTTGAGAGAGCTGCTCCGCTCCACCGTAAGGTAATGGCTCTACGATAACAATTTGAGCTTTTATGCCAGCTAACTTGTCGATGCCAACTAGGCTAAAGCCCCAGCTATTCGTCTTTTCATTCCATGCATTACTCAGCCCAATCTTTTCGATAGCCTGAGAGTAAAGACTATTTTGACCAAAAACACGAACGTGCTTCGTATCCATAAACTGAATCATTAAAAGCGGCGGCTGGTCTTTGTTTATGCGCTGTTTTAATAAAGAGAAACGTTTTTCATATTGTTGGATAAGCGCCTCTGCTTCCGCTTCTCTTCCCAGCTCTTCACCAAACCTCCGAGTGAAACGAGTAAGTACCGACCAATCTGTGATCCCGCTTTCATATAAGTCAATCGTGGTAACGGGGGCAATATCGACTAAACGATGCTTCATTGAGGAGAAGTACGGGGCAATAAAAATACGGTCAGGTCTGAGCTCGTAAATACGCTCTATATTGGGTTGAGTTCTTAACCCTACATCCTTAGTTTGAGGTGGTAACGGTGGCGATTTTACCCAAGCATCGTAATCTTGCCCTTGAGCGACGCCTACGGGCACAACCCCTAACGCCAACATCGTTTCAGTTTGTGTCCAATCAACCGACATCACCCGAGGTGATGCGTCAGCTAGTGCTTGAAAAGAACTGACCAAAAGCGCACTAAGTGAGAGAGCGAAAGAGAAATGTTTAAGTCGAGTGTTTGTACTGCTCATTATTCCAACCTTTAGCTTGGCATCGCCACCGGGTAACCCGCAGGGTGGTCAGAGATCATCATCTCTATCCCATATATGTCCCTCAACTTAGGTTCAGTAAACACCTGTTCAACATTGCCTTGTGCAATCAAATCACCTTGATGTAATGCAACGATGTAGTCGCAAAATCGTGCAGCCAAGTTGATGTCGTGTAATACGATAATAACGCCCAAGCCCAGTTCTTGACTGAGTTTAGAGATAAGCTTCAACATATCGACTTGATGGCTGATATCTAGCGCAGACAAAGGCTCATCAAGAAGCAAATACTCGGTTTTTTGGGCTAACAGCATAGCTAGCCACACACGTTGACGCTCTCCTCCAGATAACGTGTCCACTAAGCGATCTGCGTATTTTAGTGTGCCTGTCATCGCCATTGCTTCTTCAACAATGTCGTGATCTTTCTTACTCAAACGTCCAAGTAAACCATGCCATGGATAACGACCAAAACCGACTAAATCTCGACCTAAAATACTGTCGGTCACTGGAAGATGCTGAGGCAAGTAGGCAATGTGTTGGGCGAATTTTTTCGCTGAGAGATCGTTAATGCTCGTTCCATGCAGAACCACGTCACCAGCGGTGTATGGCTGTTGCTGTGCCAGCAACTTTAACAATGTGGATTTTCCTGAACCATTGTGTCCAACAAGAGCGTATGTTTTTCCGGGTTCAAATGTCACATCAAACGCTTTTAGCAATGACTTGCCTTCAATCTCAAACTGGAGTGCTTTAGCTTCCAACATCCCTACTTCACCTAATAGCCATTTACGAATAACAGTTATTCAGAGCTCTCATTCGTTGATCACGTTTGCCGTTCTTATTCAACAGAACGATTAATAAGGGAGGTTTTATATAACAACAAAGATACAAATGCAAACCGTTGTCATTATCATTACATCAACAAGATCATTGAGAGAATTGCTAAGTGTTAGTGATAATTTGCTCGGCTGAACTTCATTAGTAAATTATAGGCAGGTCAACGAGAGTAGCGGTCTCCCACTGCTCTCGCATAAATTTGAACGAATACTGCAGCGTATGAAGAAATGAAAAATGCCGCAGTGAATACATTAATGACGAGCGTCAGCGCCAAACTCTACTTCTTTATAGATATCGGCCAGCGACTTTTTACCTTGTTTGTCTTTGGCTGAACGCTTTTTCTTAGTTTGATAATGGTATTCTTGCTCCTGAAGTGCTTGTTCGTGCTCTTTTGCTGACTCAACAAACTCAGGATTTGCAAGTGCTTGTTGGCGTAAGCGGTTTACTCTTTCAAGGGTTTCCCACAACATACTTCACCTCCAAACTTGTTACTGTATATAAAAACAGTATTATTTAAATATTCCTCCTCGTCAACATTTCAACTTTGTTACTGCTCTTCACATTAACCCCAAGCCTGTATAGTGCTCAGGATATTTGTGGATGATTTGCTTTATATAACCTTGATGCTCTCGCAGAGCATTAACACATTCTCGAGATAACCATCCCTGATATACCCATTTTTCAAGCTCTAACAATGCGTATGGGATGGACCACGCTTGTCTATACGGATGGTGCGTTGTCATAAAATCAAAGGCATTTGCAGCAGCCGTAATTTGCGCGGCTATTGGTATATCGTCACTGGTTAAACCATACGGATAACCAGTGCCATTTAAGTTTTCGTACTGATAAGTAACCATCTGCAAAAACAAAGTCACACTCGGGTGAACCGGATTTCCGATACGGGCAACTATGTCATCCGCTGAATCGATACAACGCTCAATATGTTGAATCAATATCGCCTCTTGTTCTTGAGAGTAATTTGTTCGGCGGCTAGCAATTTCAACTGGCAGCTGACTATCACCGAGCGCATGGAACTGAGCAAAAATACCAATATCTTCGACCATTTCGTCATTCAGGTGATAACGATCCGCTAACTGCGTTGCGATAATTTGACTGTAGTACTTCATGCGTTTGGTATGCGCGTAATACTCAGGTGAATAGCCTGGCATCATACATTGCATTCGGTTCGCTAGCGTTTCTATCGCATTGACTACTTGAGTCTCTGATTCAACCGCAAATCGAATCATTTCGAAATAAGGTTTAAGACCATTCAGCGCTTCTAAACTAAACGCATCACGTTGAGTGGAGTTCAAAAATACAAAACCAGTAAAAGCTTTATTGTCATAACAAGGAATAGCAGCCGACGACTGATATCCGTGTTTGAGTAAAATTTGAACCCGAGGACAGTGATTAATATCATGAAGGTCTTCGACGATACGAGGAACCGCGTTTTTAGAGGCAATATTGAGGTGGTGGAGTTTACGGAATGCTGATTCGTGATGGGCTAAACACCAAGTGTCGAACTCACTTTCTGCAAATGATTTGAGCACATCTTGGTCTGGGTGATATTTTGCAAATGACACCCTATCAATACATGGCAAGTGCGCCTGCATCCTGCCTTTTAGCGTTTGCAGTTGCTCGTTAAGCGGTTTTGCAAACGGGTAAAAACTCCGGTGCGCCATGCTTCACCTCCACACCAAAGCAGAGAAACAAGAAAAGCTCATTGTGTTGCAAATTCAATGGTATTTTGAGCGGTTTTCTCCACTTAAATTATCGATATACCACAACTTAAGTGTACGAAATAAAAGCACATTTCTACCAATTTTTTCACCGGATATCTTACGGTAATTTGATCCAGATTAAAAAAGCCAACGAGCGAAACTCGTTGGCCTAACAATACTGATTGATTACGATGGATTCAGTAACTAGAGGTTATTCAAAGAACGTTCTGAACAACTAGCCTAGAGCAGGAAGCACACCCAGCGTAATTAACACCTGAGCGAATACGATGCCAGTGCCAGCGATGCCCGTTATCACTAGTGCACCTTGACCACCTGCGACGCGGTACTCCCCAGTAAAATCATCCGATTTACGAACCTTGATCACCATAACCAAAGGCAAAAAGATGGCTAAAATCGCTAAGGCAATCGCTGCATAGCCCAAAGCCATAATAAAGCCTTGAGGATAGAAAAGTGCGAAGCCTAGCGGTGGAGTAAACGTCACTAGTGCCGCAATCAAACGATTAGGCTTATCGTTACTTCCTTTGATGGTATCACCCAAAAATTCGAATAGACCCAAACTCACGCCAAGGAACGATGTCAACAATGCCAAGTCAGCAAACACACCAACAATGCTACCCAAATTTGATTGGTGTACTGTCTGAGATAGTTGACCAATCAGTGCGCTCAACCCTCCGTTCTCAACAAGCGTACTTTGGCTAACCACACCCAACGTCACGATTTGCCAAAAGATATAAATAACGAGTGGAATCGTCGAACCAATAATAACGGCTTTGCGTAAAGAAGAAGTGTCACCGTCTAAGTAATTCACAATTGCAGGTATACTTCCGTGGAAACCAAACGAAGTAAAGATCACCGGAATCGCCGCTACAACAAGGCCTTGTTCGATTGGCATACTTAACAAGTAAGATTCCGTAACGTTTGGAGCAAGAAAAGAAAGCACCGCAACCATCGCAATGAGCTTCATCGCGAACAGTACTCGGTTTACTTTATCGACCGTACCGGTACCCACCGTCACAACTAAAGTCACAATTAAGGTAAAGATTATCGTTGATGTAGGCCCTGAAATATCGAGGTCAAACCATTGTGCAAGGCGGTCTCCGAACTGAGCACCACCGCCAGCGATATACGCTGCACACAACGAGTAGAAAAGGAACAACATCGCAAAACTTGCCACCCACTTGCCTTTTTGACCTAGGATCTGTTTCGCCAAAGTATGAAGTGTAGCACTACTCTCCGCATGTTGATGAAGCTCAAGCATAAGTAAGGCAGTGAAAGCCATCAGAGCCCATAAACCTAGCATGATGATAATTGAAGTTGAAAAACCAATGCCGGCAGAGGCAAGTGGAAGCGCTAGCATACCAGCGCCTATTGTAGTGCCCGCAATAATTAGCGTACTACCGAATACTTTAGAACGACTCATTGTATATTAATCTTTACACTTTATTAGAAATTATCAGTATTAGATCGGGCAACGGCGGACCGAAACCAACACCATATTTGTATTGCCGTCGATATTGTAGGATCTTTAGCAGAAGATCAAGCAAAGTGTAAGGATAAAAAACCACACATGTAAACTATAATTTACACCTTGCTGATATTTAACAATAACTGTGTGCATTCTTCCCTGTTCATGAACTTGGGAACAGGGTAATTCCAGTGCGCCTCTTTCAGAATTAAATCAACAAGCGCATCAGCATCTTCACGTTGAATGAGCGCACTGGTTTGCTCAATATCAATAGTTGAAAACAAGGACTCCAGATTCGCCAAAAAATGCTGAGCACTTGCATTACCTAACTGCCCCTCGGCCGTCAACTCATCGAGCTTTCTTAGTTGAGGCTCAATCTCTGATAATGAAAAGCGCAGCACAGGCAACAAGGCTAATCCGTTTGCCATACCATGAGGTATTCCATATCTCGCACCGAATGTGTGAGCAAAGGCATGAACATAACCCAAACTCGCTTTGGTAAATGCTAAACCCGCGTAATAGGATGCCATAGCCATTTTATGACGAGCTTCGACATCATCCCCTTGCATCACAGCCCTAGGAAGATATTTAAAAATGAGTTTAATAGCGGCAACCGAATAAGCCATCGTTTCTTGAGTAGCGTTTTTCGATACATAGGCCTCAATAGCGTGGGTTAATGCATCAACGCCAGTATCAGCCGTGATCTTAGGAGGTAAACCAATCATTAAATTCGCATCTAAAGCTGCCATTAGTGGCACCAACTTTGGATCCATTAAAGGGGTTTTAATGTGTGAGGAGGGATCTGACACGACCGCAGCGATAGTAACTTCACTTCCGGTTCCAGCCGTTGTTGGAATAGCAAAAAGCGGCGCTGGCATTCGCCATACCTTCAATAGTCCAGCTAATTTTTTTATTGGCCGTTTATTGGTAACTTTCGCAGCGATAACTTTTGCACAATCCATTGCAGAGCCGCCACCCAAAGCTAATATGCCCTCACAATGAAAACGATGATAAGCCTCTAGACCGCTCTCTACCTGATCATAGGTAGGATCGGGCTTAACTTGCGAGAAAACATCTAACTGTAAATCGAGTTGTGCTGCTGCCTCAAGCACCTTATCTACAATACCGACTTGGACTAACCCTTCGTCGGTAACTAACAAAACGCGTTTAAATCCCAGCTCGGTCATCGATTCTAATAGCTCATTCATCGAACCAGGGCCGGAAAACAAGGTTGGTCTCGGCATAGGAAGGATATGGGCTGCCATTTTTAACCCTGCGGTGTAAGTCCGATATAAACGATGCTTCAACATACGAAATCCTTTTCATTTAGAGCTATCATTCTAGCTACTTTTACTACCTATGCTTACTTTGCAATCACACATTTTCAATAAACTTATCTCACTAAAAGGGCTAGCATCGCTGGGAAACCGTACCATTTTATTATCTTTCCTCAACGACATGAGCTACAGAGAAAATGTTTTCAACGACGCTCTATTGTCATGTAGTTAGCAAGCTGCTTTCCCTATTACTCTGTTAGTTACAGAGCAAGCCTCGAAGAAGTCTTCTTATTTTTTGCCTTCAAAAGCAACAATATGAATTCTGTTAATCAGACATCAATACCGTGTGTCTCTGGTTGAGCCCGAACACGATCTACAAAAATAAAAATAAGAATGCGTTACATCATGATTTATTGTCGTTTTCAAATAAGTCAACAAGAGCAACAATAATCTTTCAAAACTTATACTTAGTTCAAATATCTGACTCTTAACCATGAGCTTCAGGTGATATTATTATGCAACTAGGATTATTATCCCGCCCATAATCAAAACTATGTCTAAACGCCCACCTTTTTGGGGTCTATTCGCTGTCGTACCCAATTTTTCCTATCACCTTCTGATTTGGGTTTAGCGTGGGCTAATTAGCAATGTCGGTATAAACCATGAATCATTCTTGCCATTCCCATACGGACATGGGCTTTGAAGTCGATCTGAAACAAGCACTTATCTGGGTTGCTCGAGCACTCGACTATGTCGGTGTTGATGATACGCACCATAGCCATCGTGTCGCTTACATAGCTTACCAATGTGCTCGGGTCATGAACTGGGAACCAGAAAAAGCGGAGTTTTGCTACTTCGCAGGGATGATCCACGATTGTGGGGTCTCCGAAACACAAGAACATAAAATGTTACTTGAGGAGTTGGTGCCACAAGATGTAAAAACACATTGCTTAAGAGGATACCGAAGCCTCAAGCAGTGTCGTTTGTTACGTCAGTTTGCTACACCTGTTCTTTACCACCATACACATTGGAGTGAACTAAAATATCTTGATTTACCGCCTTTTGAAAAAGAGGTCGCTGCCCTACTCTATTTAGCCGATCGTCTCGATTTTATGCGTTCCAAATACGTCATGAACTGCCACTGTGACATTGTCACACTTCATGAAGAACTAATTGCAGAATGCATCATGGCAAACGCTGGAACTTTGTTTAATCCAGACATGGCTAAGGCAATGGTTAAGCTCGTTATGACCGACGCATTTTGGTTCGCGATGGAGTCTGAAAATATAGAAACCATCGGATTAAACTTTAAAAGCATTGATTGGCTTCAAAAACAGCTCACCATCCAAGATATGAATAGTTTGGGAATGTTTATCGCTCGAATTGTTGACGCAAAAAGCCCATTTACTTATCAACATTCGCAAAAAGTGGCGGAGTTATCTCGGTATCTAGCCATCAAGCTTGGGTTCTGTGAGCACGACCAAGAGATGTTATTTATTGCTGGGTTGGTGCATGATATCGGAAAGTTAAAAACACCAGATGAGATTCTTCATAAAGAAGGCTCTCTTAATAAACAAGAGTATACGCGTATTAAACGCCATACAATTGATACTCAGCTCGCATTACACAAAGTGTTTCCCAACGCTAAAATAGCGGAGTGGGCCTCTAATCATCACGAGCGTTTGGACGGTTCAGGCTATCCTTATCATAAAACAGGAGACGAACTCGATGTACCATCGCGTATTGTCGCGGTTGCCGATGTTTTTCAAGCTCTGTCTCAGGACCGTCCCTACCGCGGACGAATGGCTCAAGCACAAATCGCCGCGATTATGGGTGCGCAAGTCGCTAAACAAGAACTTTGTCCTGACGTCTATGCAGTACTAGAGCGAAACATGACCGAGTGTTACGAGCTATCAACTAATGTTTAATCGATAAAGGGCGTATCTACGCCCTTTGCTGATTTTATGCTGGTTGCAAACCAATCATTTTGCAATATCAAGTACATTGTCTCGCACACCATTGATTCTGAACCAACCTGCAATGCTGAACCGCTCTGCGTTGGTCGGTAAAACCTCATGCGGGAATTGCTCGGATAAGAATAAAAGTAAGCGTCCTGATTGAGGAGGGATGGTTGCTATCTTATTATCATTTAGATCGTAAACCACCAATTCACCTGCATCCTTTTCCGTCCAAGATTCGTTCATGTAAAAAACGGTTGTCAATCGACGGTTTTCATTGCCCTTAAAACAATCTAGATGCTTTTGGTAGAAATCCCCTTCCTCGTACTTGGCAAAGTGAGCTTCATACTCAAAAAGTCCTAGAAACAAGTGACGGTTCACTTCTTGGCGTATTTCTTCCATCTTATCTAAGTAAGAAGTAACCGCGTGCCCCATATTGGGCGATAACCATTGAATTTTGTCACTTCGAATTGACTCAATACGAGTCACATCGTCATTACGACCAATACGCGCTTTTTTCCAGTTACTTGGAATGCAGTCTCGTAATTGAGCCACTTCTTGTTCAGAAAGAAAATCATCCCAGATGTAGTAGCCATGGGTTGCTAACGCATCGATCATTTTATCCATTATTGTCGTTCACTCATATTAGTTGGGCGGTCTATATAAAAAATCTTCAACCCCACAACAAATGCGATTTTTTGTCGAAACGACAACAAAATAAAAAGAGAGTAAAAATAGGTGATGACGAATATAAAAATGCCGCTCATATGAGCGGCAATATCTTTTATTATTGACGAGCTTCTAATCTGGTTGGATGAACTCGCAACGGACTAAGACGTTTAATAGTCGGGCGTTGTTTGTTTTTTAACTGGATATGGCAAAGTTCCAGAATTAAGCCGAATGCCATCGCAAAGTACACATAACCTTTGTTGATATGAATTTCGAAGCCTTCTGCCATCAATAAACCACCTAACAAAACGAGGAATAACAAAGCAAGTGTCTTAAAACCAGGGTAACACGACACCAGGTTATTGATTTTTTCTGCTGTCATGACCATCACGATAGCAGAAGAAACAATCGCTGCGACCATAAGTGGGACATCACTTGTTAAACCAACGGCGGTTATCACCGAGTCCATCGAGAATACAGCATCCACGGCAACAATCTGCAACAGAACTACCGCTAAACCAGTACGGGCGTGAGTTGAGTGAGCAGACTCGTTGTGATTTAACCAACTCCACAACTCTTTCAGGCTTTTAGCCAAGAGGAATGCACCACCCGCAATCATGATGACGTCTCTTCCGGTAAACGCTTGGTTCGCCAAAGAAAATAGCGGTTGAGTCAATTGCATGATCCAAGAGATTGAAAACACTAAACCAATACGAGCAATAACAGCAAGACCAATACCAAGGTTTCTTGCCAGCTTACGTTGGTGCAGCGGCAGTCTTTCACATAAGACAGAGATAAAAACGACGTTATCAACGCCTAAGACAACTTCAAGCGCAAACAAAGTGGCGAAAATAGCCCAAGCTTCTGGTTGCATAAAAAGTTCTAGCATGAGCATGTCTCCAATAATAAGAAGACATATGGTGAAGGGTTTTGTCGACTAAAGGGGTCGTCCATTAATTATTTATACCTTTGTTACTGAGGGATCATGAGTAAATCACCAAACAATCAACAAAACAATATCTATTTTAATTAACAAGGAACAAGTTTAATTCGTGTACAAATCAATCAACTCCTCCAAATTGATTAAAATTACATAGAAGCTTTAGAATTGAATAAATGAAAGCATTAAAGTCCAACAAAACTAAGATAAATTTCTAGACTTATAAGCACCATTAATCCTTATGCAACCCATTAAATGCATTGAGTTCAAAGAGAAACAGGCGTGTTTCCGAGATAAACAATAGTAAAAATTTGTTTCATGCTGATATACTGCCAAAAATCATAAGAAACCATGCTATTTATGGACTACATTGCTCTTTCGCGTATAAGCCTTAAACATCTAACTGTTTTACATATGTTGTTAACCACTCACAGCGTCACACTTGCGGCAGAACGCTTGTGTGTAACACCATCGAGCGTCAGTAAAACGCTCGGACAGTTGCGCGAAACGCTAAAGGATGACCTTTTTTACCGTGATGGCACTCGCTTAGTGCCGACAGCATTTGCGCTGCATATAGGCCCATCAATCCATGGCATACTCTCCAGTATGAATGGGTTATTACATCAAGGCTCTTTTAATCCGGCTTACTATCAAGGTAGTTTTTCATTAGCAATGCGTGAAAGTTCATTTGAGCTCTTTGCGCCAGTTCTACAGCACTTGTCCCAACAACTGAGCAATCACGCGCACTTGAATGTCCATGCGAAAGAGGAAAGGAGCTTCGATGCATTAGCAAGAGGTCAAGTGGATTTTTTGTTGCTTCCTCACGATCTCAGCCAACCACCCACACAAAATAAAGACTTGGTATGGAAAACCATTTTGAAAGACGAAATGGTTTGCTTAATGAGAGCATCGAACCCACTCGCTGAGCAACCCTTATCTGTTGAAAGTTACCTTTGTGCAAGACACATCGGTATTCATGATAAAGATCTGTCACAACCTTATTTTGAGCAAAATCTCACCCAAAGGCATTCAAAACGAAACTTGGCCATGCGTGTAGCCGACTTTGGTTCAGCTGCGGTGATGTGTCAGCACTCGGATTACTTGTTCACATGCTCCAAGCTTTGGGCAAGAGCGGCAATGCAAGCAAAAGGTTTGGTTGAACAAGCTCTTCCATTCGATTACGGACAGGTTGCCTACAGCCTCGTTTGGAACAAAGCGAGCTTAAACGATCCCGCTTTAAAATGGTTACAGCAACAATTACTCGACGCCTGCGCCATGTTAGATGCCTGTGATGCGTAAGCATAGATAAACAACGGTACTACGTAAGTACTGTCGGCACTGTGATAGGGTTACTCACGTAGCATCGAAGCTCTGATTTTAAGCGTTCGATATCATGATGAGAGCACATATCCCAAGTTAACGCCTCCCCCACTACTCCGTGATGCTGAAAGGCATTTAAACGGATAAGCACCGATTCAGGAAGAGTACTCAAGTAACGTCCAATTGCTACGATTTCTATATCTAAATCACTTTTTTGGGGAATATGCAGTAAGCGGACCTCGTACAATTTTTCGTGCTCAACAAGGTACTGAAGGGTTTTAAATACACGATGATTATCACGCCCAGTTAGCCACTGATGCGTCTCCGTCTGCCACGCTTTCAAATCGATCATTGCGCCATCCAGAAAAGGTAGAATACGCTGCCAACCAGCAACCGCTAAAGAACCGTTACTGTCGATGAAACAAGAGAGGTGCCGTAATTCAGGATCTTGTTTTATCCCTTTAAACAGCTCAATAATGAAAGGAAGTTGTAAGGTAGATTCCCCACCGGATACTGTAACACCACTGATGAAAAAGCGATGCTTGCGTATCAAATCGAGCATTGTTACTACAGAGTAGTCAGTAATTTTTGGATTAGATTGGTTCTGACATATCTCTATACAATGATCGCAGTGGGTGCACTCCTCTTTAAGCCAAACAACGTTGTTGTTTTCGTCGAACTTCAATGCGCCTGCTGAACATTCACTCACACACTCACCACAATGATTACAATGGTTTATCGTGTGAGGATTGTGGCAGTTCAAACACTGATAGTTACAACCCTGTAGAAAGATGACTAGACGATTTCCTGGCCCATCAACACAAGAGAAAGGAAGGATACGAGTGACTTTTGCCAAAAGGCTTCCACTTCGTCTAGACATCTTGTTCTTTCCTAAACCGAACTTATGCCTGCGTGTAAGTCGGTGTTACTTCATGACTCACCACACGTGGCGAGCGTTCTAAAATTTTGGTATTTTTTGCTGCTTCTGCACCTAGACACGTCGTGTTGGTTCTCGAACCTTCTTTATCATATTTCGCGACATCTGAAAGTTTGATCATGTAGCCTGTCACGCGAATTAAGTCATTTGAAGTGACATTCGCGGTAAACTCACGATAACCAGCATTTAGTGCCCCTTTACATAAATTGAACATCGCTTCTGGGTTAGATTTCACCGTTTCATCAATCGTCAAAATATCGCTGATACCCGCACGATAATACTGATGATGCTTCGCCGTTGCTTGTACATAAGTGACAGGGTCTGGCTCTGCACCATAAGGCAGACGTACACCTGGCGTAACATCATGATCTAAGCTAATGCCGCCTTGTGCATGTAAGAGCGCTTTGCCATCTAAACCATATTTCACCGGGGTTGAGTCCACCAGTTTAGCCAGTGTTGCTGAAACATCATGAGCAAAAGTATTTGCTCGATCATTTTTTCCGTATCGCCCTATTTGCCCTTCTTTTTCAAATAGAAGGTTTACCGCTTCGGCCATGCCGTAAACGCCATACATTGGCGCGAAATAGGACTCTTTTATCAACCCTTCTTGCGTCAAAAAGCCTTGAAAGAAGTTCGATTTTTCATGCAAGTGCGTGCTTCTTGCGTTTATGAGCTCGACCATTAATCGATGGTAAGAAGGCAACGCACTGTTTAAGAAGTCGTTACAGTCTGATGCTCGTTTTGCAACTTCTTTTAAATTCATTCGCACCAATGTGTTCGAGCCACCTGCTAATGGAAGCGAGTTGTAGCAACTTACAACACCAAAGCGTGAGCCGTTGTAGGCTTTCGCGTGCATTGGGTAATTGGCGATATGCGGTTTACTGCATTCACAAATGTTCTGTGTCGCTTGACGAAGTAAATCATCAGGTGTAACTGTCTCGTCGTACATAAAGGTGAGATTCGGTGCGATCTGCTTGAGCTCCGCATCTACTTTTAAAACAGTGCGACAAATAATGTTGTCTGTCGGTCCGACATTCACATGCATAAACGCATCTGGCAATGTGCGATCCAGCATGATCCAAAAATGTTTTAACTTTTTGTAAATCTGGCTCTCTGTTAGGTCGCCTATGTAAGGCAACAAGACATCATCTAACTGGCCTAAGTAAACCGGAATGTTCGTTACCGAAGGAACATGATGGTAAATGATGGTCAGCATGTTCAACGCATCATCGAAATCATCAGCCGGAGACAACTCTAAATAGTCTGAGCCTTGCGATAGAAATTTAGCGTAATCAGGCAACACATAGCGAGGTTTAAACGGTGCATGACCTTCAAACATATCGCAGATGATGCCTTCATCCATTGCTTGTCTCAGTGATGAGGATACGGTCATGTAAGGAATGCACGCTTCAGCCTCTAAAGCTAAAAAACTCGACTTCTGTTTTGGAGAAAGACGGACGTCGGTCGCGATATCTAGAAAACGTTGTTGTAGTTTAGAAAGGCTTGTCATCTAAGATATTCCTACAAAGTAACCACAAGCCCACAAGACAAAATACGAGCTCTACCCCTAAAGAGTAACGTGATTTTACTCCTGCTTGGCTGTTGCCACTAATGAAAATAAACAAAACGTCTATTTCCATTCTGGAAATAAGACAAAGCTAAATTAGCGCATTCCAACTTACTATATGGGAAAACCTAACTGCGTACCGAAGTCTGTCTTATTTATCGGTTTGCCGTCGACAACATCACGCCTGCACCAATAAATACTCCACCAGTCAAACGATTGAACAACTTCGCTCTTCCAGCGACAAACAACCAATCGGAGGCTTTTACCCCTAACAATGCATAAAATGTTAGCCAGCTAAGCTCAAAAACCACAAATGTAGACGCGAAAATCGCGTATTGAGACAGTAGCGGTGCGGAAGGTTCTATGAATTGAGGAAACAAAGCGGTGAAAAAGACTATCGCTTTGGGATTACTAGCGCCAACAATGAAACCACTAGTGAACGCGCTAAACGCTGTCGCGGAACTTTGAGTCGTTGCCGTTTTATTAAAATCTGTCTGAGATGAGCGCAACGCTTGAATACCTAACCAGATTAAATAAGCGGCGCCACACCATTTGATAATATTAAAAACTAACTCAGATGAAGCAATGACAACTCCCAGCCCGGTAAATGAGAGCGTAAGGATGATCGTAATCGCAGACAAACTGCCAAGCGCAGTCATGAAAGCAATACGAAACCCACTACTCACTCCTTTACTCAAACACAACAGTGAGCTTGGTCCTGGTGAAGCTGTGAGCACGAGAATGGCAAGAGTGTAAAAAATCCATGTATCTATTTGCATTGGCATCCCTTCCAGCAAAATGAGGTTTATAGCCCATTGTGTAGAACTATTTTATCGCCCGGTTTCTATCCATGAAGCCGAGGTCTTAATAACCATCTTGCATCTAAATAACTTAGAAAAAATTAATAGATAGTTATGCAAATAAAATACGATCTACATGCAAGGATGTAAAGCCTGTTGTATAAGCTTATCTATTTCTCTTAATCATAAAAAGGCTTAGGATCGATCTCTAACGATGAAGGCGCGATCGCTCTTTCAATTTTGTACGCACTCGTTTTTAAATCCACCATCGTGACATCAATGTATCGTTTATACTTGCGGGAGTAGAAACATTTCACTTCTGGCTTTAATGCTTGAGATTCATTTGAAGACCAAACAATACCAACACGCCCATCGTTCAACTCGACAATAGAGCCTACGGGGTACATCCCAATGCAATTAATGAATTTGTAAACTAAGTCTGCGTCTAAATGAAATGGCGTTAGACTCAACAAGATTTTAAACGCTTCGGCAGAACTCATGCCTTTTTTGTAACAGCGATCAGCCGTTAGCGCATCGTAGATATCTACAATACAGCTCATACGGCCGTGAATTGGAATCTCCTCCCCCTTCAAGCCTCTAGGATAACCATTGCCATCTAACTTCTCGTGGTGCATCAAACAAACATCACGGCTTACGTCACTAAGTCCTTTTACGTGAAGGATTATCTCACCTGCGAACACTTGATGTAGCTTCATATGTTCAAATTCTTCAGGCGTTAGCTTCGCTGGCTTGTGCAAGATCTTATCATCGACTTTAATTTTACCTACATCATGAATAATGCCACCTACAGCAAGCTGTTTTAGCGTTGGCTTATCCAAGCCCAAGTACTTACCGAATGACACTAAAAGACAAGCGACATTGACGGAGTGTTCCAATAAGTAAGAGTCTTTTTTTCGGAGTGCAGAGACACACTGCAACGCATCTGAGTCAATCAAAACACTTTCAATGACATCGTCAGCCCAAGCTTCTACTTCATCAACTTCAATGATTTTTCCTTCAAAAGTTTGATTCAATAGTTTCTGCGCCAAATCTTTTGCTTCGGCGATCAGCTTTTTGGCTCGCTTGTGTTGGATGTCTCTCGAACGATAAGTTCGTTGACCCCTCTTAAAATCTGAGTGTTTCTGCTCTCTCGTCTCTTTAGTGGCATCAGTTGATTCATCTACAGGCTTGAAGACACACTGCTGCGAAGATAATGTTTGATCTACCCAAACATACTTTACGCCACTTGTAGAGCAAGCTTCTTAATGCCTTCAGGGCTAGATATCCGCCCTGCATTGGCTAAATTGACGCGCTTGTTGTGCTCTATCGCGGTAACAAACATACCAACGCCGATATCAGCGAGCGCAATTTTGATTGAATTTTTCGGATCGTACTGCATATAAAGAAGGCTTACTCGATATTAACGTCCGCATTATAAGAGATTTGATTACTTGGCGTGATAATAAATTTGAATTGATTACAATTAATGAGCATCCTGTCAATTAATAATCGGTCGCGCTCATTAAGTCCTTTTTGTTATTATGGTTTTATCCAAGATAACATATATACAAATGACGTTAGAAAACAGCACATTGATACCGACACAACTGAAAATAACTTTAGGATAATTATTCATAAATATTTATAGATTGCGGACGGCATCAATAACTGTATTTTATAAATGATTTTTACTGTTGACTATTTTTTATAAATGTCGATGATTAGCCGCCTAATCTTAGTATGTTATTAACCTAGTAGCGCATAAAATGATAGCCAAACAATTTGAACTGACACTTTTGTGATTGTAATGTACGCCAGCAGATCAACTCTATGTTATCAACCCCAACACTCATCTCTGATGCTAAAAGGCTCGAGGAGGAAATATCTTGACCACCATATTTGACCAACAAGTCTCAGATAGTGACCGAGAGTTCCTAAAAATCGTCGAAGAACGATTCATTCATATCTTCGATGTATTTAACGAAGGCCTCTTTTACATGGATGAGTTTGGCACCATGGTATTTTATAACAAGGGCTTTTATGAGCAGCTTGGTATCAACGCTGGTCGAATCAGCTTAGAGCAATGGTTAGACCTTGTTCACCCTCTCGATCGAGAAAGACTCTCCACTCGGGTCGATGCTCACATCATTACCAACAACACGAGGGTCACAACGACCTACCGCGTGCGTAAACCGAATGGACAGTACGTCTGGATTGAAGGCGTAGCCATGACCAAAGAAACAGAACATGGTCATTATATGGTTGGTAGCCACCGTGATATTTCTGAACGCAAGCTGATGGAAAGCTACATTCATCAAGTCGCATTTCATGACAATGCGTCAGGTATGGCTAATCGCGCCCATCTCTTGCTGGATATTGAAGATAGTGTGCGAGCTACCGATTCTTGTGCATCTATCTGTTACATTCAGATAGAAGAGATTAAATCTTACTTAAATCAATATGGCAGCGAGTTGGTCGATGGGTTAGTGGAAAAATTGCTACAAACTCTCAGTCACCTACCTTCTCCAAATAGTTCTGTATATCGCGTACATGATGATGACTTTGCGATTTTGATTCACGATGAATGCTCGGTAGAAACGCTGCAAAGTTATGCCGAAAGTTTAAAGGAAACCTACCACGAGGCAGTGATTGAAGAGGGCCAATACTTAGGAAGTAACATTAGTATTGGTTTGTATCCTTGCATAGATCCAAGTCACTCAGCAGAGGAAATATTACGTAAAGCAGCACGAACTTGTCAGTACGCAAGCGAGCAGAATAAAGACCGTGTTGCGGTTTACAGTGAGAAAACTCAGCATGCCGTAGACCGTTATTTCTTTATTGAACAAGGTCTAAAAAGTGCACTAGAAAAACAGACATTAAGCGTTAAGTTTCAGCCAATTATTGACGCCAAAAGCTCAAAAGTGGTGAGCTTCGAATCTCTGGTTCGCTGGCGTAGCAAAGAGTTTGGCGAAATTTACCCAGACGAATTCATCCCCGTCGCAGAGAACAAAGGTTTGATTGTCGAGCTCGGATATCAAGTCTTTGCCAAAGCGTGTGAATTTATCAAAAACTACCGTGATCGTTACCAAAACCAAGTTCGCGTCAACGTGAATGTTTCTGTACTTCAGTTAATGAACAGTGAATTCCCTGCGCGAATTAAAGCCATGGCGGATGAGGTTGGTGTCGATCCTGAGTCTATTGTGTTGGAACTAACAGAAACGTTTATTTTGGATAATAATCAGACAGCCATTGCCCCTCTGAATACCCTCAGGGAACTAGGATTTGCACTCTCTCTGGATGACTTTGGATCTGGTTACAGTTCATTAAATAGCTTCTTCGACCTCCCGATGACACAAATCAAAATTGATAGGTCGATGGCGTGGAAAACACTAACCAACCGCTCTTCACAAGAATATCTGAAGTTTCTTATCACTATGTGCCAGGAAAATAATATTGAAGTAGTGATTGAGGGAATTGAAGACGCCAAAATGTGTGAATTTTTTACCGAAATGGGCGTCGATTATCTGCAAGGTTATTGGTTCTCTAAGCCACTTTCTGTTGCCAGTGCAAGCCGCTATTCGTTGAGTTAAGCATACTAGAGCAATATTCCGCACGGCCACGTTAAACATGCTGAACTATTCACTATAGATTTCAGACACTAACTGGCCGTGACGAAAACAAGCTTAATGTCCCCCGATTAACGTAGACGTTCAAACACCACACTCTGATCTAAATGTTCGTGATACTGAGTGTAATCTAAGCCCACATCAAAGATATATTGGGTCACCAGGTTTCTAACGCACTCTATTAATTGGCTTGCTTGCCATGGTTTTTCAAAGTAGCGGTCAATGCCTGCGGAGTTGATCGCATTAATCGTATCGGTGTGCGTCGCTTGCCCGGTAAGAAGCACTTTCCTCGTAAAGCCAAAACGACCGTCCTTTAATACATCGGTCAGCAGCTCTACTCCCGTTTTACCTGGCATCACATGATCGGAAATAATCAATGCGATCATCTCGCCTTCTGCATCAAATTCATCCATCAGTTCTAGAGCCTCACCTGCTGATTCGCAGTCTTCGACATTCAACCACTGATTTAACGGCTCTAAATCTTGTAGAACCGCGCTTAGTACCTCTCGTTGGTCATCAACGCAAATTACATTAAGCTTCTCCATGTTCACCCTCTACTGGTAACTTGATTCTAAAAATCGTTTTTTCACTGTCGCTCTTTACTACAATAGAACCGTTATATCCGGCGATAATGCGCTTCACAATCGACAGACCTAACCCTAAACCAAACGACAATCCCCCCTTTTTAGTGGTGAAGTTTGGCCGGAAAATTTTTCTACGTGTCGCTTCATCAATTTCTGGTCCGTTGTTAGCAATCGTGACCAAAATTTTACCCTTACTCTCCCGAGTATGTATTTCGATACCGGGTTTCTCCGTTTCACCAAGTGCATCGCACGCATTCTTTAATATATTTACCCAAACTTGGACGAGTTCGGTTTGAGAACCAATAAAAGCAGGTAAATCCGCAGGGCTAAAACGAACACTCACTCGTCTTAAGTCACTTTGCAATAGAGCCAAGGCGCGATTGATTGAATCATTGATGTTAATCGCTTCATCCAAGTCGATATCCGTGCGCCCCAATTGTTTTACGGATCGTACAATGCCAACGGTATGTTTAGAGGCAATGCGTAAGTCATGGAGATCTCGTCCCATTTGCCAGAAACGTATCGCTTCTTCTGGTCTTTTTAGCCAATGTTCCGAAAGGAAATTATTTGGAACGGCACGTGCAAGATCACGAGCAACCTCCTTGGTTAAACCGTAGTATTTTTCGAAGTGGCGCCCCCGCTTTCTCGCTTCGCTAGAAGAGACTTTCTGCCCTTGCATTAAACCAAAATCAAAAAATTGACTCGCTTCCGGATGAACTTCTTCAAGCAGTTCCATGATAACTGTCTCTAGCCGTTCTGATTTACTGCTTACAACGCCTATCGCATTGTTCAACTCATGAGCAATACCCGCTGCAAGCTGCCCCAACGTTGTCATTTGCTCTGCGGTATGAAGCTTTTGTAGTGCTTTTTCTTTAGCCAATGCCTCTTGCATTGCGCGCCGTTGACGACGAGATAATTCGTTAACCATCACAGGCATAAATTGTGTCGTCAATGGTCCGTATGTCGCCTCTTCCACGGCGGGCGTATCGCGCTGTATCCAAGCCAATTCAACATCGGTTTGAGCAATCACTGTCGAAGAGGCAGTCCACGTACCAGAAAAGAAACTGTGTACGCCAATAAACGCACCTTGAGACGCAGAAAATACCTGGATCGGTTTCTTGTCATCTTCCGCGTAATAGCCCGCCAGCTCTCCCGAAAGCACATAGTACAAGCGATCGTTGTAGCCTGCTTGCTCAATAAGCACCGACCCGAATAAAACCGTTAATCGGCGTTCAAGGTGATTAAAGTAGCGTTGTACTAACGCGTCTAACTTCGTTTCGTACATGGGTTATCCAATATGCCCAACAGTATGTAAAATCCACACCATCACAAAACTGAGTAATACGCCAATCACGCCTAGCACGGCACCGATACGAGCCATTTGGCCGCTCTCGACATGCCCTGTTGCATGAGCTAACGCGTTTGGTGGCGTACTGATTGGTAACGACATACCGAGTGAAGCGGCAAATGTCACGACCAAGATTAGAGTAACTTCACCGCCGAGAGGCGTTAGCGAAGCCATAGAAGTACCCAGCGCAGCCATAATCGGCATCAGCAAGTTTGCGGTGGCTGTATGCGACATAAAGTTTGCCATTAACAAGCACAAGAAAGCCGCACCAAACAAGACAACATATGGCGAGAACTGATCAAACGGTATGCTGTGTACCACCAGCTTCGCAAGCCCGGTTTTATCTAGAGCAAGGCCCAGAGCAATACCGCCTGACACCAACCAAAGCACATCCCAAGAGATTTTCTTCAAGTCTTCTTTGTTGATGATGCCCGTCAATGAGAACACTGCGACCGGAATTAATGCTACTGTGTAAGAATTCATTCCATGTGCAGAACCCATCAACCAAAGAATAATCGTGCCGGCAAAGGTGACGTAAACCATTATTGCTTTGGGTGTTTTCAAAAACTTGCTTTTAATGTTCAGATCGATGGTGGTTTGTTCGGCTTTATACAAAAAGCCAATCAGAAACCAGGCTAACGCCATCATCACAATAACGAATGGCACACCAAATACCATCCATTCACCAAACGTAATTAAGTTGTCACCAACCAAATATTTTAGGGCGATGGCATTCGGTGGCGTGCCGATTGGAGTACCAATGCCACCAATGTTGGCCGCAACAGGAATACACAAAGCGAATGCAATTCGACCTGGGTCTTTAGGCCCGAAAACTGCTATCACAGGGGTTAAAATGGACAACATCATCGCTGTTGTTGCGGTGTTTGACATAAACATGGAAAAAACAGCTGTGATCAGCATCAACCCCAGCATAACGAACTTTGGTTTTTGTCCAAATGGTTTGAGTAACACTCGGGCTAAGTTGACATCTAACCTGTACTTTGTCGCCGCCATAGCCAAAAAGAAACCGCCGAGGAAGAGCATAATAATCGGACTAGCGAAGGTCGCCATTATCTCGTTGTATTGTAATAGTTCACCAAAATGTGGCTGCCCCTCTTGCAAACGAAAGAGCACAATACCTTTATTTGATACAAGCAATAGCTCTAGGACAATGATCACAACCGAAGTGGCGTAGATTGGAATTGGCTCGAATACCCAGCAAAGTGCGGCAAGCAAGAAGATTGCAATCACTCTTTGCTGGACGATAGTAATGCCATCAAATGGGAACGCAGAGAGAGGCATTAACCAAACAAGCAATGGTATCAATGTTGGAACAACGTATTTGAGATAAGGGCGCATAGTACTACTTCTCTTCCTGAGATGGTTAGCCAGACACATTTGGCGTTTGGAACGCTATTACCCGCCGCAAAACCAAAACTTTCAGACTGTTTTTTAAGCCTTCAGAGACGAAATGCGGTAATGGCGTTCCAGAGAAGATTATGTACACTGTTTTCAAACAAAACGTTGGTGCGAGATCAATGAACTCGCTTTCACATTGGAAAACATTTTATATCTGTGTTCAAGCTCACTAAATGCTCACTATTTAAGTTAAATATACTTTTCCATCATAAAGTTAGTTAAGGTTTCTCCCCTAACCTCAACACGTTGTCGAGACTTAACTGTGAAACCCATTTTCTCGTAAAAAGGTCGGGCGGTAATACTCACTTCAGAATACAGTCGTTTTATCCCCTGTACTTTCGCCTGTGAAAAAAGAAAAGACATCAAATCACGACCAACACCTTGTCCTTGGTATTCATGATGGCAAAAGAAATGATCAATCAAGCCGTCACCTTGCAAATCACAATAGCCAACGACCTGCCCTTCTATCTCCGCGACGTAGGGTTGAATATCGTCCATTTTGCGTTGCCACACATCGAGGTCAAAATCTGATGGTGCCCAAGCGGAAACTTGTGATTCCGTATAATCACGACGATTAATGATTCGCACAGTATGGTAAAAGAGTGCCCACAGTGTTGGGGCATCCTCGGTGCGATAGCAGCGTATTGAGAGCATCAATTTCCTCATTCTTATTCAATAAATACTAAGCATTAACGCAAAGTGATACTAGTGAACTCATCATTTTCAATGCCAATCACTAAAGGCTTCCCAATCTGATCACTGTTCATCAGTACGGTTGTATTCAACTCTCGGCTTGATCTGCGTATTTTGCTTTTTCTTATGATATGAACATTCACAATATAATCGGAATACTCCTTTATGATTCCGCCAGAAAATTCTACGTGCTCACTTTCATTGTCTCGGACAACATGAAATTTTCGATTGGCTTGAATATCAGTACTGATGGAGGAGTCACCATAGTTCAGCACAACGGACGTTGGTTCGCTATCTTGATGGGCAAAACAGCCAAATGCGAACATGCTTAATGCGAGTATACTTTTTGATTTAAACATTAATTATTCTATTTCTAGTTATTTTTCTGCTATTTGCATGACCAAACAGCACTTGTTCTGTGAGCGCCTATTGTGCCATAGCTGAACGCTGACTCTAAACGCGCAAAAAGATGAGCGATGAAAATTCCGTCCAAAACAAGCAAATGTGAGGGTCACAAACTCACTCAATCAGTCAAAATCCACTGTAAACCTATGTTTTTTAATGCTTTTAATTAATGTGCCCGTGTAAGGAATACATACAACCTCTTACTTTTTCATACGCAACTAGACGAATGAATCGAGAAATACGGCATCGTCTATGCCACATGTTACAAATCGGCTTACCTTATTATTACGTATGAACTGGAATTATGGCACTAACTTCCCTCTCTCTTTTAATAAGGAGAGGATTTCAACAATCAGACTTGCCACGTTTTTATAGCTAAAATCAATAGAGCGTTACCAGCATCGGTTGGTCTAGGAGCAATAAATGAAAGACCCTCTCAACTTTACTCACCATGTAAAAATTTGGCTCATGTCAATCGCGGTTATGCTGGGTGGATGCACTCAAGGAGATTGGCGTACCGCTAGCAGAGAACCTGCGGGTATCGCACCCGATCCTTCCAATGTTAAGCATGCTGTGATTGAGTTTTACGCCGCAGACGCGTTTGGTTGGCGAGGCTGGTTTGCCGTTCATACATGGTTTGCAATAAAGCCTGAAAATGCGAACGAATATACAGTGTATGAAGTAGTCGGCTGGAGAGTGAATCGCGGACAACCCGCTCTATATCAGTACCAAACTGGGACGCCAGATCGATATTGGTATGGTGCAAAACCAGAAAAGATCCTCTCCATACAAGGTGAAAAGGCCCGCCAGCTTATCCCTAAAATACAAAGTGTTATTAACCAATACCCTTGGGCTGAAGAATATACGCTGTTTCCAGGGCCAAATAGCAATACATTTCCGGCTTGGGTGGGTAAACAAATTCCAGAATTAGAGCTGAACTTGCCGTTTCGCGCAATTGGTAGCGGTTACGCCAGCGATTAACAGCAAAGATTAGTCACTGGCTCGTTTTATGTTCAGCATAAAGCGCAATATCTATTGTGCGTCGTCACCCAACTCCGTTCTATTTCTTCCATTATGTTTCGCTTTATACAGTGCATTATCGGCGTCTTTCATTACCGCTTCAATTGGTGTGTCATTGCCTTTCCAGTGAGAAACGCCCAACGAAACCGTGACCTTACCAACCACCTGAAAGTCATGTTGTTCCACGTTGTGTCTAATACGCTCTGCAACATCCATAGCGTGGTTTACGTCTGTTTTTTCCAAAAACATCATAAACTCTTCACCGCCAGAACGACACAGGTGATCATTAGAGCGAGCTTGGTCTTTCATTAACTGCGCAAACTCTCTAAGTAAGTTGTCACCCACGTCATGGCCATAGTTATCGTTTACGCTCTTAAAGTGGTCAATATCTAGCGCCAAAACAGAGAACGCGGTATTTTCCTGCTTAAACAAACCAAGAACTTTATCTAATCCACGTCGATTCAATAATCCAGTCATCGAATCTGTTAATGTATCCAGTTGCAGCTTATCAATGGTTTTTGACACGATACCAAATGCTTTAAGAAAACTAAGCTTCAAATGTGAGACCTCAAAATACCAAGACTTAACCAGTTTGAGATCATCGATAGATGATGAATGTTCTTCGACACCTCGCACAGCACCCGCTAACTGCCAAAGTGGTCTAGAAATAAGAAGGGACAAGAACCAAATTAGCAACAAAGTTAATAAACCAATTGGAATCGACTTAAGGAAAACATTCCACATCTGTTCATCTAGCACAGATAACGTCATCGATTTCGGGCGCTGAGCAACAATTCCCCATCCTGATGACTTTACTGGCGCATAACCAGCAAGCATTTCGACGCCGCGAGAGTTAACAATTTCTTTGTTGCCGCTCTGCCCCATCGTCACCGCTTTGATTGCTTCATTATCGTCGATTACTTCACCAACCCTCGATTGATCTGGGTGATAAATCAGAGTGTTACTCTCATCGACAACGTAAAGGAAAGAACCATCTTTGTATGCGTGCTGGCTGAGTAACTCTGCGAGAATATTTTCTTTTTCTAGATAAATAGTGCCGCCGATATAACCTAAATATTCATTAGATTGAGAAAATATAGGGTATGAGATGGTTAACAAGTAATTTCCAGCGGGCGATATAAATGGTTCTGTAACAACTGGTGCTTGAGCGTTTAAAGATTGGCGTTTTCTTTCACCCACTAACCTTACACCTTTCACCTGAAGTGTTTCAGGTGATACGGAAATAATAACCCCTTTTGCATTAACGACAACCACAGAGTTAAATGATTTGGTTTGCGTTCTTAATCTCTCAGCCTCTTTATCAAGAAGCTGAGCGTCATGCATCTTGTCTTTTAGCACGTTCGCACTGTATTTTAGCTGCGACATTGAGCTTTCTATGAAAGAGTCTGTCATTTCAGACATTTTTTGGGCGTAAACACGGTTTGATTCTAACGTGTTATTGATGATGAGATCCCTTTGAACACGATAAATCGAGTAGAATGCGTTGATCAAAGTGACAAGCACACTGAACACACATAGGGTGACAATAAGATTTCTAAGATTGAGTTTTTCTTTTCTTCTAAAAGACATTGCCAATGGCCAACTTTGAAGGCTTTCTATATGAATGAGCGTATAGGTTATATGAAATTGATTTGATTTTCAGGTAGTAAGTTGGGATCAATGTTAATATTTGCTCACATTAAAGAACACTTTATGAGCTAAAAAGAGAATTCAGTAGCACGATAAAGAACCGTGCTACTTTCATATTTGGCGTTTAAGAGGGTTTTGTCTCTGTCATCGTTTTTAATATATCCACAACTAGCTGATGATCATCTAACTGCGGTAAACCCGATACCGTCACAACCCCAACCAAACCAGACCCAGAAAGCCGAATTGGGAACGCGCCACCATGAGCACAGTACTCACGAGCATCGAGATGAGGCTGATTTTCGAAATCACGTTGCTTTTGCTTGTTGTACAGAGAAAGATAGTAAGAGCTGTGGCCATACCTTAATACTGAGTTTCGCTTCCTACGGACCCAATCTAAATGATCAGCGCAGGTTCCTGCCATCGCGTATTGAAATAGCGTTTGTCCAAAGCCGTAAACCTCAATAGCAACAGCCGCGCCGCGAGCTTCAGCCTCTTCTTTTAGAGCGAGGCCGATAGACCACGCAATATGGTGATTAAATTCCGCCAACTGAAGTTCATGCTCTTGCAGGGCCACGAGTTCAAGCGTCAAACTCATGGTTTCACCTGAATCGTTTTACCCGTTTTACTGCTTTCCAATGCCATCTCAATCAGAGCGATATTCTGTACTGCTTGAGCGGCAGGAACCGGGTTATCAGTGCCCAAACGAATGGCGTCTGCCACACCAACAAAGTAAGCTTGGTACTCGCCTCTCTCCGTTTTGATAGTTTGCGCACCGTCTTCGTCGTAACGGACGCCGTATAACACCTCATCTTCTTCCGACCAAGCATCGTTTTCCGGCAAACGGCCTTCTTTTAAGTAGCCCTCTTGAGGATCTAATCCGAACTTTTCATATTTAGCTTCCGTACCCAATACTTTGTAGCGGAGATTCGGCTCTGGGCTATACAAGTTTGAATGCAAGTGCACAATATGCTCAGGGTAATGAAGTATCAAGTTGTAATAATCAATCGTCGTCGCGCCCGGACGCATCATTCGACATTGTGCGTCTATCGCATCTGGCAAGCCAAACAACACCAATGCTTGATCGAGAAGATGAGGAGCAAGGTCGAATAGAATACCACCGCCATCTTGAGCCTGCTCTCGCCATCGTTGACGAACTTCAGGGCGGTAACGGTCAAAGTGTGACTCAAACAGCTTTATATCACCTAACTTACCTTGTTCGATAAGAGATTTAACCGTGAGAAAATCTCCATCCCAACGTCTATTGTGAAAAACGCTCAGCACTAGACCTTTCTCTTCCGCCAAGGCGATAAGTTCATTACCGTCTTCTATACGAGTAACAAACGGTTTCTCGACGATGACGTGTTTCCCATTGTTCAACGCACGCTTTGCAAGTTCGTAATGTACGTCATTTGGCGCAGTAATGATTACGAGCTCTGCATCACTATCATCGAGTAAAGTATTCGCATCAGAAAACCACTTAGCATCTGGCCAATCATTTTGAACCGCCTCCTGTTGACGCGAGCTTATCGCGCTCAGCGTTAAATTTGGTAGCGCTTTAATGAAGGGTAAATGAAACGTTTTTGCTGAATATCCGTAACCAATCACAGCGGTTTTTACGGGATCGTAAGCCATTCTAAGATTCCTTATTTCGGTGACACAACAATACATTCAATATCATTATGATCGAGGAGTTGTTGAAAATCTGATTGAGGAGGATGATCGGTAATAATGATGTCGATCTTTGACAAATCACATACGTGGTGGAAATTGTCGCTACCAATTTTTCGGGATTCACAAACGACGATGACCTGCTGAGCTTGAGCAATCATCGCTTGTTTCATTGTTGCTTCTAACAAACTATTTGTTGTCAGCCCCCGGGATGACAATGCACACACGCCAATGAACGCTTTGTTCACGTGATAATGCTGCATTTGCTGCTCTGCTTGCGCCCCTAAAACTGCTCTGGCATAAGGGTCAAAGTGTCCGCCTAAGAAATAAACGTCCATTGTGTCGTTTGTCTCAGCAGCGGTCAGCACATCAATGCTGTTAGTAACGACGTTGAGCTTGTTTTCTCCACAATGTGCTTTTCCTGCATAGAGTGGGAGCAGAGATAAAATGGTGCTGGTATCAATAACAAGATGGTCGCGCTCATCCAACAACGCTGCGGCAGCTTGAGCCAGTCGATGTTTAACGTCACTCACGGGTCGACTCGCGTATGCCTCGGTATGGGAAGAGATCGGCGCAAGCATGACACCACCTCGTATTCTTTGTAACCCAGGTTGCTGACTCAACTTAACTAAGTCTCGGCGAGCTGAATCTCGCGAGATACCAAAGTACTCACAAACTTCAGACAACGTTACTTTGTTTTGCTGCTCCAGCTTCGCTCTGAGTGCTACGAGTCTTTCTTCTTGTGTCATAACTTAAATTCACTTAAGTGATTTTAAGTGATTTTAAGTGATTTTAAGTGATTTTAAGTGATTTTAAGTGATTTTAAGTGATTTTAAGTGATTTTGCCACAATAATAGAAAAATTACCAACAAAACCACTTACAACCAACTCAATTGACCAAAGGTTAACCAAAGATAAATGAGCAGCAAGGCAAAACTTCCTAGGACGGTACGTTCACTCAGCCCACATAGTTAGGCGTATGAAGTTTATTTATACCCGTTTAAAACAACTGGCTCATCTAGCCCTAACTTCACTCTATTTCTTTTAATAAGCGCTTTTGGTAGTGGAATAAACCCAGCATTTCGTACCTGTTGTGTATTGTGGTCGGTTGTAAGGAGTTCAAATAGCTTTGATTTTTTGATCTTCTGATTAGTGTCGAATTGTTTATTTATATAAACGTAATAGACCACGGAAAATGGATAGCGAAGAGAATAGATGCAATCTGTGCTCAAAGAGCATGAGTCATCGTTATGATGAACAGAGAGAGCCTTGTAGCTCGACCACTGTTCTGAGTATTTAAAATCGGAGTATCGCATATAAGCTTTGGCTGAAAAGTCGTCGCTTAAAGCCCGTTTCAATCGGTCTTCATCAAGCATTTGAATCGATGATTGACAACCATTAGAGCTCACATCTGGGTTACTTAAACGCATCTCCCCGAAAGCATACGTATTTGCATCACAGCGTTTCAATTCACTAACGGAAACACTATCTACCGTACTCTTTTGACTATTGATTACGACAATAGCGTTTGCCATTAAAAACAAACGTGTAGGCCTGTGGCCTCTTCCTCGTTGAAATCGGGAGATGTTTTCATCTGACCATATCTTAGATGTGATCGCAATAGAGGCTCCGTCATTTAGCATGTCGTTAAAACCACCAGACTGAGATGCAAGCGCTACATTTACACTTGGCTCATCTATCAATGTTTCTATCGTTTCTAGTATCTCTGGTTCGACAAAAATCGATGTTCGAGCCTCAGAGTCAGCAAATGCCAGCGGTGAAATCAAACATGAAGTTAGAGCAAAGAAAGGCAAGACTTTAATTTTCATAATTCAACTCCAACTTCGAGTTAGGTGTCAACTCGCTGTCCGAACTAAATATAGTCCACGCTTGTTCAGTACTTTCAGCTTTCGTGTTTACAACAGCAATTGTGCGCCTTTCCCGTTTTTTTAGTTGTATCGTCAATGCCGTATTCTGATAAAACTCTTGCTCTTCAATTCGATTATCTTGAATGCCGTTTCTCACTAGCAATTCTCGTATAGCTGCCGTTCTTTTCTTTGCCAACGCTTTGTTGTATTCGAGTGACGCTTCAGGGCTTGTGTCTCCTATCAGTATGACTTGCGCATTTGGGTTACTCTGAAGCAATGCTTTCAACTCGCTTAGCGGCATATCATGAGATGGCGTTACCTGATGCTCATCCATCGCAAAGAAAAAGCTGAGCAGGTGTGTCTGCGAGTCGTTGACCCAATTCGCACAGCCCTCACTGTCAACAACCACACCTTTGGGCGTATCTGCGCAGTTATCTCGTTGGTTTATCACGCCATCACTATCATTGTCTTTAAGGTCGTTGTACTGGTAAGTGGTCAACATCGTATCCGGTGATTCAGCACAGCCTGCTAACATGAAAACTAGAAGACTCGTCACTGCGAATTTATCCATTATTGTTCTCCTTCCAGTTCTCTGGATACTCAACTCGCAACGCATAAGTCAGAATCCCCATCGAGTTGAATAAACGGTAAGTGGCAACCAAATGATCGTACTTTGTTCGGGTGTAGTTCCGTCTCGCAACAAACGTTTCAACTTTGGCATCTAATACATCTAACAAACTACGTCGCCCTACATTGAACTGCTGGATGTACCCTAATTCAGTTACTTTCGCCGCATCAACGTTGACTTTTAAAAACTCCATTTGCTGTTGAAGCAATGTATGTGCGTCCCATGCCAGCCTTACACCTTCATTCGCATCTAGTTCTGCATTTGCTCGAATAGCCCTCGCCTCCTCTACTCGCCAGGCAGATGACTCCATTCGGGAGTCTGTAGAAAAGCCGTTAAAAAGATCGTAGTTGACCGTCAGCATAACCTTTGCATCTTCGTTAATGCCTTCAATATTATCCACGTTGTCTGTTTTGTTGGCTGACAGCTCAAGCTTGAGCTCTGGGTAGTAATCCCCCTTTTCTCTTTTTACTTCATGTCGAGCCGCCTCTAAATCTTTCATCGCTGACTGTATGGATGGGTGCAACCTAACCGCTTGTTTGAGTGCTTCGTCAAGCTTATTCGGAAGCAACTCCTGCGGGTAAACAGGTTCAACTAAGTTTTGCGGCGCTCGACCAACCAAACGTACAAATCTTGTTCTAGCATCGGAAAGATTGTTTTGGGCGGCAATCAATGAGGACTGTGTTGTCGCGACACGCGAAGAAACCTGCGCTAAGTCGGAGTTGCTGGTTAAACCTTTTTCTTTTTTATCTAGAATGAAACGGTAGATCTCTTGGTGTTCATTTAGGTTTCTTTCTGTCAGTTTCATCAACTCTCGGGCATGTAAAACATCCACATACGCTCTGACAGTATCTAATGCAACATTTTCCGCAGATGCCAATAAGTCCAAGCGTTCAGCTTCAGCCTCGTAAGATAGGCGATCAACATCAGCACTTGTTTTAAATCCATCAAATAACAGTTGGGAGATTCTTACGCCCATCTCCGTTCTTTCTAATGTTCTATCTTCACTGTCGATGTAGTTTCCGTTGTTATATCGAGTACCTTCGTACCCTGCTGCTGCATACAAATTAACCTGAGGAAGAAATGAACCATTTATGGCATTTCGGTCTCGTACCATCGACTCATAGCGAGAATAGCGAGCAAGCAAACTGGGGGAGCTATCGAGAGATAACGTAACTGACTCCTCTAAAGTCAAAGCGTTTGGCGACGATGATACTGCAAACAAGACCAATAACGTTGATTTAAGCCGCATCTTATATCCTTATGTCTATCTTTCTCTGAGCGAATTCTCTTTCGCACGTAATATAGGTTTTAACCAATAATTCAGTACTGTTTTTTCTCCTGTAAGAATGTCTACCACAACCTGCATTCCCGGGATGATCGTAAACTTATCATCAACCTTGAAAGTAACGTTGGCACGGTAGTAGGCATTGCCCTCTTCATTTTGAAGTGCATCGGCGCTTACGTAGGTCACTTCTCCTTCTAGGCCTCCGTAAATGACAAAGTCATAGGCAGACAACTTTACCGTTGCCGGCAGGCCAGGCCTTATAAAGGCGATATTCTGAGGAGAAATTCTCGCTTCAACGATTAACGTGCTATTACGAGGGACTATTTCTAAAATAGGCTCACCCGGCTTAACCACACCTCCGATGGTTCTGACAAAAACATCTTTGATGGTTCCATCGACCGGAGAAAGTAACTGCGTTCGATTCAACTGATCCGCAATCGCCTGACGACTTTCATTGAGCTGCGCTAGTTGCGTCACAACTTCATTGAGCTGCCCTTGTGCCTCTGCCCTAAAAGCAAGCGCAGTACCACGATAATCTGCGATGGATTCAGAATACACAGCCCTTTGCTTTTGGGCAGCAGCTTGTGAACTCGCGATGTCTCCTTTGAGCTTTATAACGTCTCTATTCAGTTTTAATAATTCCACTTCAGCCACCGCGCCACTAGAAACCACCTCTCTCAACATATCTCGCTCTTTCGAGACAATAACCAGACTGCTTTTTAGTGTTTGAATGGTATTCAAGGTATCTAGATAAGCTTGCGATTGTTGCTCAATTCGCAATTTAGCCTCCTCCAGCTCAGACTCCAGTTGGCTCAACCGCTCAAGATAGTTTGCTTTGGCATTCAGATAGGCAGAGTGGCCGGTCATCGAAATATCAAATGTCTGAGGCTCGATACTCACTTGTTGTTTCCAATCCAGTTGGAGGCTATTCACTTTTACCGTTTCTAATTCAATTTGAAGCCTCTGCTTTCTGGCGAGCAAAGATTCAACTTGTTCAGAGGTCTCCGAATAGGTCGACTTAAACCTTGTATCATCCAGAATAGCGATGGTTTGCCCCTTAGTGACGCTTTCACCAGGCATGACAAGTAACTCCTTTAGAATGCCTCCCTCTAAGCTCTGAATCGTCTGAACAGACAAAGTAGGAACAACCTTTCCTTCGCCGACAACCACTTCGTCTAACCTCGCCCACGAGGCCCAAATAATCACACTTAGCACTAACGCGGCAGACAACCAAATCAACGTTCTCGAACGGTTTGCTAAATGAGCATTACTCCAACGAACTGTGCTCATCATTGACCTCCTTCGCGTACAATTGATACTGCGCGTACTCTGTTCGTTTTCGCGTTAGACTGTTGTTTAGCAAAAATTTCTTGGGGCGCTCCTTCCCTCAAAATTGTGCCTTTATCAAGCACAACAATTCGATCACAAAGCGATAATAAGGAATGTTTATGAGAGCTAATAATCATCGTCGTCGAGTGCGGCAACGATTTAAGAGCATTAAACAATGCATTCTCAGCTGGCTGGTCTAAGGAACTGGTTGGCTCGTCTAAAATTAATGCTGCAGGGTTTCGATAAAAAGCTCTTGAAATCGCTACAGCTTGCCTTTGCCCCCCCGACAAATAACGCCCTCCTTCTCCGACTTGCGTTTCTAGACCATGAGGAAGGCGACTCATGTACTGGTTCAAACCCGATAATTCTATCGCACGGCGTAATCGTTCTTGATCAATAACATGATGTCCTAATACTATGTTTTCCATAATGCTGCCGTATATAAGATGCGAATCTTGGCCAACCCAACCCGTTTTCTCTCTTATCAATTCGGCGGACCAAAGCTGACTGTCAATGTCATCAAAATAAACGCTACCCTGTAAGGCACTGAGTTGATTGGTAATAATAGAAAGGAGTGTAGACTTTCCTGCTCCTGCACTACCAATAACGCCAACGCGTTCGCCTTGCTTGATAGTAAGATTAATATCTCTCAAACATGGCATATCAACATCTGGGTATTGGAAGCTCACGTTTTCTAAACGTATATTCCCTGTAAATTCGGCAGACGTAATGACCTGACTGCGTTGCGCCTCCTGAGGTAAAGACATGATAGAATTTAAGCCTTCAACCGCTGTTTTTGTCTGTTGATAGCGAAGTAACAGCATAGCTAACTGGTTAATCGCCCCTGCAGCACGACCGCTAAGCATGACAATAGCAATGAGCCCCCCCATGCTGAGCAATCCCTCAGAAATTCTGTACACGCCTGTTACAAGTAACATTACGGTAATTATCTGCTGGCTAGATTGAATGGAGTAAGCAACGATATTCGAATAGTTTCGTGATTGATTTTGCCAATCAGAAAGCATTGATACCGTTTGCTCCCAACGCTTTTGTGCTTCTCCCGTAGCGTTATTTTGCTTAATCTCTTTTAAAGAGGACAATGAATCAAACAAGTGAGCTTGTCGCTTCATGGATAGTGCAGCACTTTCCGTATGTGATTGTTCTATTTTTGCTTTTACCGCAAAGCCAAGGATCAGCAGGGTAAACATGACGGCAATAGGTATGAACATCATTGCCCCACCTAGCCAACCTATTAAGACTAAAAATAACAACGTAAATGGGAGATCAACTAAGGTCACAAGAGATGCAGAAGTAAAAAAATCGCGAACACTATCAAAATCTTGTAGTTGTCGAGCGAATGCACCGACTGATGCAGGACGGTGTTCAAGTTTCATCCCCATAACTTTAGAAAAAAGTATCGAAGAAAGCTTGTTATCGATGTACTTACCCGCGGTATCAGTGACAACTCCCCTTGCTTTACGCAATAGCCAATCAAAAATAATGATGACGGAGACACCAGTGACCAAAACCCATAATGTACTGAAAGCTTGATTAGGCACTACACGATCGTAAACGTTCATAGTGAAAAGCGGAATAACTAGCGCTAGCGTATTGATAAGGAAAGAGGCAATCAAAAGATCTCGATACCACGGAGACATTTCTTTCACTACGGCGAAAAGCCAATGTTCATTATAATCCGCTTGAATAGAACTTATCCGTTTGTCCAGCTCTGGACGCATAGAAACTTGCCATGCTTGAGGCTGGAATTGATTATGCAGCTCCTCGCTCGTGACGTATTGCGTTTCACCTTGATCTTCACTAAATAACGTGACTTGATAATCGCTGTTATGTCGCTCAGATATAATAGCGGGTTGTAACGTCTTCCTATTGATTACCACCAATGGAAAGCTCAACATTGCGGTGGATTTTAAATCGATTAATGTGAGTTCAAGATCGGCTCGCTCAGTGGCTCTGATGAATAAGTCACTATCCAATCTACCCTCAACAAGAGGTAATCCAGAAAGCACCTTTTTTGTATGGTGTCTAACCTCAAAATAACGCATCAACCAAGCTAACGATTGCCCCCAAGGATCGTTAGTCAGCTCACTTGATGAGGATGAGTGATGCTTCATGACATACCACCTACTAGCAAGTTGTTGTCATCAATCATCTTCTGTAAGACATTTTCTTCGGCTACGCCAGTCGAGTCACCTTTGTAAAGCTGATCGAGAGTGACGCCCTGCATAAGAATCTGTTGTTTTGTCCCCGTCTCTTCTGGTTTTATGTGAAGCGTTACGCCATCATCATTCTCTGTTAAATCGAGCTTATTATCGACTTCTGTTATCGAGGTAGCGGTGATTATCGGGGCGATGTCAATTGTGTCATTATCATCACCAATAACGGATATTTGGAAATCGTTGATCACATCGTACGAGGGCTTTAACTCGTTACCGAGCCCTGAACTGTCAAACTGGAATACATCGCTGCCACTTCCTCCAATAAGCAAATCATTAGCATCTGTCGCAAGTAATGTTTGGCCCCCTTCTTCCACTAAGGTAACATTGACTGTCTGAACAGCACCTTCTGCGACTGTAGCACCCAGTGTTGCAATCGGTTTTATCGACAACGTAAAATCACTTGCACCGCTAAACCCGCCAACGATGGAAAGATCAGCGACATCCTCTTGATCAACAGTATAAATGCCGTTCAATCTTTCACCATGACTCAACTCTAGATCTGTTGGTAATCCGCGAATCTCCACACTTCCAAACTCTTCGGGTGCAGGATTGACTAAATTCATGCTCAACCCCAAAGGAATACTCCCAGACGCTTCAGACACAATAGACTGATAATCGGCCGTTAGTGTTGGCTCATCAGCTTCAGGGGTAACAACAATGGTTAGATCGGTAGTTTGCACATCTCCAAAATCGGTTTCGAGTGTCTCTGACACTATCGCTTGATCAAACGTTCTAACATTGAGAGCAACATCCATCGTTCCAAATGCATCCTTCGGAATGAACTCCAAACCTGACACTTCATTTGCTCGCACTAATACCGTCGCCACGGCATTGCCCGTGTCATCGAAGGTAAAGGATGAGAATTGAGTTCCAATACGAATCCTACCTAAGCCTTCCAATGCAGAGGGTTCAGAGCTTGCTTTGATCAACATCGACACTTCTATATATTCGTTGCTATTTGTTTCAAAACCGCTCGCTAAAAAGTCAATCGAAATGGAATCACCTTCATCTCCAGTGAACGTGTTAGAGGTTGTATTCAACGATACATCATCGCCAATCGGTTTTACGCCGACGTTGAACTGAGAAGTGGTATAGTTATAGTCGTTTGATCCAGACTCTTGGGTAATAGCTTGCAGTGTTAATGAAATATCCCCACTAAAATCTAGTGGCGGTAGAAAGTAAACCTTATCAAGTTGTGCTTGAGTTAGCTGCCACTCCTTGCTCTCACCATCCGTTGAACCGTTATCAGGGAGTAATTCGAACGTCCCATTATTGTCCCAAACCAACACGGCTCCGTCTGGCACTCCTGTCATGACCAAAGACATCGACTCAGAACCATCTTGATCGATTAATGATGCAGATAAGTTTCCTAAATAAATATAATTATCTTCATTACCAACTACGTCTTCTGTTTCCAGAACCGCTTTATCAACCACTGGGGCAATGGTAACGGTAACTTCTGTTGATTTAGTTTGAGTATCTTTCGCACTGTCAGTACTTAAACAACTTCCCGTGACTTCATCAGTAATGTTTGCGTCAACGGAAATAACAAGCTCTCCACTGTAGTTTTCAGGTGGGATTAACTGAATTTCGTTTAGACGCGTAACATCTGTCACTACCCATGTTCCATCACCGTTGTCAATGAGTAGGCTCGGGTCCACGGCAGTAAACCGCGCATTCTCGTCAGACACCGATAAAGAAACCCAATTGACACTTTCAAGGCCAGTCGCTGCGTCACCTTCTCCAGTAATGGACTGCATTGGCCCTTCACTATCGCCCAATACAAGAGCAAGATTCAGGTTGGTTATAGTATCTTCTTGAACCGTAACTTGGCTTGGTGCTATCGCGATATCATCGACAACAGGAGAGATTTGTACCGTAATGGTCTGAGAGGTTGTTTTCGAGTCACCATCGCATGGGGCCGTTTCTGTCACTTCTAAATTGAAAGTAATGCAACCAGCAAAGTCCTCATCCACGCCAGTAAGCGTCAAGGAAGACAATCCAGCGCTAGAAATTGAATAACCCAACAGATTGCCCGCATTATCATAAGCAGGTATCACACCTTCGCCAGTAAGCTCGACTCCTTCAGGTAAAGAATCTGCGGCGACAAAGAAGGAAACTAAGTTACCATCACTACTCGCTACATCAGGGTTTAAAAACGCCCCAATTGAGACATCTTCACCTTCTTTACCTACAATATCCCCACTTTGAACGCTTCCTGGTTCACCAGGATCAGCACACTGGTCTCCATCTCCTTCATGGCCAGTAATTTGAATTTGGAACTGACCTGTGATGTATTGAGCATCCGTTCCATCTCGAACATACGCTAACACATTCACATCAAGTATCTCTGTATTAGATGGGCTATAAATCGATGCGCTAGCAAGCAAATCTTGAGCGGTTTCCAACACGCTATCACTTGTGATTCCTTCCATTGGAATCAGCCAGTTCCCATCGGCATCTTGAGAAGCACCATTCGGATGAGTAACAATGAGGTCTTGACCCTGCGGTATCTGTAAAACGATGTAATCGAGATACTCTGAACCATCAATATCCGCTTCTGTAAATGTAATGCCTCCACTCACGTCGACAGCAGACCCATCCGTACTTGTGAATACTTCAGTCGCGCCTTCTAAACGTGTTTTGTCAATATCTTCATTACCAATATCCACTTTGCCAGAAACCACGACGCTCAAAGAGCCATTGATTGCCTTTACATCAGTCTCCATCGTCGGAGACGTGTCTGTCACTTCGTACTGAACTTCCAGGCTAAATGTCCCACTTAGGTCTTCATTAGCTTTTACAGTGATTCGTCCACTGTTTAACAACTCAGATAATGTTGCCGAGCTACCATCAAGTAGTTCATTGAGTTCTAACGGTAAGTTACTTTCCTCTACTGCATTACCATCAAAGTAAAGCGTTAAGCCACCTGGAATGGATACAATGGTGTATCCTGTCAAGGACTCACTAGAATCTATATCTTGATTAACGACAGGCTCAAGATTTAGTGTGATGAAATTGTCCTCAATACCATTGCTTTGTAATTCTTGACCGTCAGTTTGATCAACAATAGGTGAGATTTCCATTTCCACTTTAAGAGGGGTTTCAGCAGAATCACCATCCGGCTCTGTTGAAACGACGATAACATCCATGCTCAGTGTTCCACTAAAATCTTGCTCTGTTTTGAGGTAAGTGTTTTCAAGAACAGCATTCGAGACCTGATAAACTGGCCCCGTTATTGGGTCCACGTAAGCAATTGGAAGAACAATAGGGTCACCATTTACATCTGTCAGTTGTGTTCCCAAAGGGATGTTCTGAAGCAAAATATTAATTTCTTCTGATAGATCGTCGTCTGATGTCTGGATGATAAAATCCAGTTGTATCAGGTTATCTTCGTCTAACGTAGAGAGATTACTAATTACTTTAGTCGCTTGATCATATTGCCAATTCCCCTGTCCACCATCTAGGACAATTGGTTCATCGACCACGCCTTTTAGCTTAATGTCAATGGTTGCAGATTGGCTCTCGGCGGTTTCATTAAGAGGTGCTAAGCCATCAATAGTCGACTCTATTGAAATGGCGGTTACTTGAAGGGATAGAGATTCAGTAAATGAGCTGATATCCGATTTTGGTTGAAGTAACGCCTCTGAATTGGCTAGAGCATTGGAGGTCACTAGGTAGGTATTAATACCGATAAGCGTAATCCCAGCTCCGACAGGCAATGTCCAACCATCTTGAACTTCTATGCGATAAGACAGAGACTCCGAGCCATCTGTGTCAGTGAGCCGCCCTAGGATGTACTCTTTTAAGTCAATCGCTTGGTCTTCAAGCCCCTGAATGTTTTTAACGGTCAGCGTAGGCACATCGGCATCTGGAGATATATCGATAACAACTTGCTCAGTGATCTCCGCTGTTTTATCTTGCTCATCGGCAAACACACTACCCGACTCAGTCGTTACTGCCGTCACATCAAAAGTAAATCTTCCGGCTAAGTTTTCGTTAGATGTGATTTCAATTTGATCTAACTCGGATTGGCTATACGCTTTCCCTTCCTCAATAGCACTTCCGTTAAGTGTTAATATAAGTCCATCTGGAATATTCGAAATTTGGTAGTGGAGCGTTTCAGAACCGTCTTGGTCAAACTTTTCAGCAACAATATTGAGTGAAAGTGATTCAGCGGAATCTTCAACACTTTGATAAGAAAAGTCCGAATCATTAGACCACTCTGGCAAATCTGCAACCGGTAAAACGTTAACATTTAACGTGTTATTGCCTTGTAATACAAAACCATCTGGTTCGACATCAGATACGATTAATGCAGACACTGCTAACGAAACTTTGATAGTGTTGCCCGACAGGTTTAGTGCTGGTTGATAAGTGAGATCACCATTTGGAACAGTGAATATACCCACCCCCATTAGCTCTGTACCAGAAAGACTAATAAATCCGTCATTATCATCATCTTCAAGGCGCGCTCCGTCTAAAAACAGAGCCCCTCCTTGTAGAGATTCAACAGAGATCCTTATCGCTTCAACACGCTCATTATTCTCCATATCCCCAGGAGAAACTCTAATCGGTAACGCGACTGGCGTAGGGTCTCCACTATTATTCGCGCCATTATCTTCTAACGTATCTACATTAACGGTTCGAATAAAGCCCCTAGCATCATCAAGAATTAATTGAGCTTCACTGCTTGCTTGGTCACCGTCTGCATCCGTCACAGTTATCGTTAGATCATCAAGCAAACCACCTACAGGCGTATTAACAATAAGCTCGGTAGTTAGCGTAAATGTCCCATCTTGAGAAATAGTCAGCGTTCCATATTTTAAGTTACCATCACTACTATTGATTAAATCGATGGTCCAAGCATCATTGCTAAATACCGAACTCGCCGTATCGTATGTTTCACCTGCATAGGTCAAACTTGAAATCAACGTGCCATCTGAACTGATTAAGTCGGCATTATTGCTAAACCAGTTTCCCGAAAACTCATCCCCCTCGGTAAGTTCAATTTCTATTGGTGAGCTTGTGTCTTCAGGGATATCATCCACTACACTAACGGTATATGTCTCAGCTTCAGACTGGTCGCCATCCTTATCAACGGCATAAATTGAAAAACTGAGTTCTAATGTGTTCTCGTCCGCTGGAACACCGTCAGGTTCATCGTGTTCAAGTGCACGGTATAGATCAAACTCGACAGTCCCATCGGTATTAAATCTAATTCTAAAGACGTCTTGCTCGCTTTCATCTCTTGCATATAACCAACCATTCGAGTCCGGTGAATCAAGCGAAACCAGGCTACCACTACTTGTTTTATAGCCGAGCGCATTGAACATATCGATATTCACGCTCACACTGGCGATAGAGTCTGAACCTTGTAATAGCGTAATGGATGGTGACGAGCCCTCGATGCCAGAATCAAGCGAATCATCATTCAGCCCGCTTTCATTGACTGTGATTCCCTCTGTAATTACTAGTTCCGGAAACAAGCCATCATAGACCTGTATGTTGGACTCCGTAGAGATCTCGCTTCCATCAGAATCTCTCGCCACGATGGGCATAGAGATCGACAATTGCGTCCCATCACCTAAAACATGGTCAAGCGAGTGATAAAGCTCTACAGTTACATTAACGGTAGACGTATCATTTGATGGCAAAGAGAAGTCACTAGGTAACGTGACCCTAAATATAACGTCTCCAGTGTCAGAAATTGCGTCAAAGCTTCCATCATTGTTATCGTACCAAGTGACAGCCTCTCCGTTATAAGTAACAGCATCACCAAGTGTAGTTTTGACAGTATCTCCATCATTTATGTCAACACCCAGATACACAATCGGATCGAATGACGACGTAACTATCACATCCGTATTCGCTATGGCTGAAACCCCATCAGGAGCAATGTTTGTATCGACAGGTGTTTCGGTTAACTCGACATTGCCACTATTGATTAACGCTTGTCCATTGTCGTTATCTATCACATTAATGTCTAAAACGACCGACGTGTTATCTTGGTCTGAGTCCATTGCAGTAACAACGAGAGGTACGTTTGGATCAGTATTTTCTTGTTGGTCGAGAGCCTGAAAAAGCTCAAAGGAGTAGGTAATGTCGCTATTTGCATCAATAGGTAATGAAGCACTGAGGGTAGCTTGAAAGATGGGAATCTGAGTTTGCCCATCTTCGTCAAGAATATAACCATCAAGTGTTTTGCCATCCGCAGAGACTTGATAAAGCACAACTTGTTCACCACTCGTCAACAAGGGTTGTTCAGAGACGATGAACGACAAAGATTCGAGGTAATCACTGCCAACCTCAACTTGAAAATTCCCTGAGCTCAACACACTTCCATTTGCGAGATCAGATTCTTTTACTTCTACCCCATTCAAATTATTTAAAGTTGGGTCTGCGCCATCCTTTAGAACATAGTCAATTTCATTCTCTACAAGCGGTGTGGCATCTATATCTACGCCACCAATGGTCAACGGGAAAGTGACCGTATCACTGCTATTGAATTGATCGATAGGGTGCTCAAGAGTAAGCGAAATTGAAGCTAATACATCGTTACCCGACTCAACGCCACTCAACGTTAACGTAAATACAGTGACACCATTCGCAAATGCTGTAATTTGCTTTCCACTGGAACTTAACGTGTAGCTAAGCTCATTATCAGAGACTGAGCTTGTAAGCCCTAATGCTTCTAACTTAGTAATAGATGACCCACCGAAATACAAACTACTCGGATCCGGGTTGTCAGATCCCGCGACAATATTGACAGTTCCTTCAGAGTTCAATATCGGGCCATCCAAAGGGACTTCTGTTACGTCTATAGTCGCATTGCCTACGTAACCTGCTTGTCCATCACTAATATCAATCGTCGCGTTAGCCAAGCCATAGTCTTGGGAGTCATCTGCAGCTAAATAGCTGAAAGAAACACTTTGCTCGACCGAATGATCTAGGTTTCGACCTGCATCAAACTGCCAAGAGCCATCAGAAAATACGGTTAATTCGCCTTTTTCTAAACTAAAACTTACGGATCCCCCCTCTAGAATTGACTTCTGCTCCCCGCCAGCCTCTACAAATTTCACATAAAGTGTTCCATCAAGATCAATATCATTTTCAAGTAGATTGCCCGTAATTGTTTGATCTTCTAAGACTGAGTATGTGTCATCTCTAATCACCGGATCAGAGTCATAAATAGTAATCGTTAACGGTGCCACAACCGTCTCTTGTGTACCGTCAGCATCACTTTGAATGCTTTCAACCAATACGTTAGTCACCAGCTCATCTTGACCTACACCATGATCAATCGCTTCATAAAAAGTAATTTGAACCGTACCATCATCATTGACTTCTGCTGAGAAAACTAATCGGTCGTCAGTCGATGTTCCTTGTAAGCTCAACCCATCTTCTGCAACAACAACGTTAATAGATTGACCGACCGATGTAAGCGCACTCAAACTTGGCTGCTCTGCATGCAGTGCTGGCACACCATTTTCTATGTTGATGGCTGCCGAGCTGCTTTGCTCACCAAAAAATCCAACGATGTTTTCAGAAAATACCGTTGAACCGGGTAGCACTATTGTTGGCATGGTATCGACCGCATGGTTGCCGGCGGTATCCAACACTTCAGCTTCAATGGTCCACGTGCTGTTTAGATTGAGAGTGTTTACGTCAATTCCAGTTACTGTCCACGAACCTGATGCATCAACAAGGCCAGTAAAATTCAGCGTGCTGTCTCCGTCACTTACCCGAATCGTCACTGCCAGACCTTGCTCTACACCATTGGTTGTCCCTCTCATTTCCGTGACTATACCCTCACGGAAATCATCAATGGCAAGACCACCGCTAATATAAAAATCCGTATCTATATCAATGGTGGGAGCTGTGGCATCTATGGTCGTAGCCTCATCCATTGCTTTCGCTTGGTTGCCCGCTACATCATTCACGGAGGCAGATACGGTTAACGCCCCATCGGCTAACGTGGATAAGTTCGCCCCTTCGACTTGCCACATACCATCAACGACAACGGCATTGAACGAGAGCATCACCCCTGAGCTGTCTTGAACCGTGACAGAAACCGTCTGACCATTTTCAACATCACTGACTTGCCCTGACAAAGTGACAGATTGGCGCTCTTCAATGTTTAAATAGCCGTCTCCGCCATCGTCAACGTCCACCGTCACACTTGCAAGCGTATCTTTGATGATGGTGTTTTCACTGGTTGCAGGGTTGCCCGCTATATCTATACTCTCAGCAACAACTGTGAGCGTACCTTCAGACAATCCAGAAAGGTCAACGTCGTCCAGAGACCAACTTCCACCAGTCACCACCGTTTCTAAGTTTATGACCGCTCCTAACGAGTCGGTTACCGTAACTTGGATACGCTGGCCATCTTCAATGTTTTCAATCGTCCCTTCGAGGCGAGTAGTCGCGATTTCGTACTGATTTAAATACTCATCCCCTCCACCATCAAAATTGACGTTCACCGTTGCAAGCGTATCTTTAATGGTCGTATCGACGGCGTTCAGGTTATTGCCATAAATGTCAGAAACCACAGAAGTCACCGTAAGCGGCCCTTCAGCAAGAGAAGACAGATCAACGCCTGATAGGGTATAAGCCTCATTCTCTACGGTCGTTGTAAGAGTAATGGAATTATTGAGGCTGTCGGTAATGGTGATAGTAACAAGCCACTCATCGCTTATCTTGAGTGCGTCACCTTGAATCGTGACACTAGGAACTTCAAACTGGTTTTCGTATCCATCACCGCCATCAAGAATATCTACTGTTAAAGAGGCATCATCGTTCAAACCTTCAATTGCCTCTAAGGTAATATCCAATGTTACGGAGGTGGTGTCACCGTCTGAATCTGTTGCATTAACTAACAATGGTATATCCAGGATTTGATCTTTTGACAGATCGAAAGAGCGATATAATTCAAAGGAATACTCTATTTCACTAGTCGACTCTAAAGGTAATGTGGATAATAGTTTCGATTGAAAAATATTTACTTCCACCCCACCTTCTAAGATATAGCCAGTAATTGTCGTACCGTCATCAGACAGACGGTAAAGCAACTCACTTTCACTACTCACTAATGTGGGCTGGTTTAATTCGCTAAATCGAAGAGAGTCAACATAATCACTCCCGATATCGAGTTGAAGGCTCCCAGTCTTAAAGATTGTCCCACTTTCTAGATTAATCTCCTCCATTGCAACAACAGTCAAGTTGCTCAACGTAGGATCAACACCATCTTTCAACACGAAATCAATTTCATTCTCTACAAGCGGTGTGGAGTCTAGATCTGTCCCTCCAATGGTCAACGGGAAAGTGACCGTATCACTACTATTGAATTGATCGATAGGATGATCAAGAGTAAGCGAAATTGAAGCTAGTACATCGTTACCCGACTCAATGCCACTCAATGTTAACGTAAATACAGTGACACCATTGGCAAATGCTGTGATTTGCTTCCCACTGGAACTTAACGTGTAGCTAAGCTCAGTATTAGAGACTGAGCTTGTAAGCCCTAATGCCTCTAACTTAGTAATGGATGCCTCACCAAAATACAAACTAGTCGGATCAGGGTTATCAGAGCCAGCAATCACATTAACACTGCCTTCGGTGGTTAATAATGCCGCTCCCAGAGGTACTTCTGCTGTTTTTATAGTAGCGCTACCTACATAACCCGCTTGGCCATCTATAATGTCGATGGTCGCGGTTGCTACACCGTAATCTTTTGAATCATCGGCTGCGAGATAATCAAAAACGAGACTTTGCTCAACCGTGTGATCTAAGTTGCGACTGGCATTCAACTGCCAAGAGCCATCTGAAAATACGGTTAATTCACCCTTCTCTAGACTAAAACTTACTGAGCCACCATCAGGGACAGACTGGATCTCTCCTCCGGCTCTGACATATCGAATGTACAAGTCACCATCAATATCAATGTCATTCTCCAGTACATTGCCAGAAATGACTTGGCCTTCGGTTACACTATATGACTCATTTTCGATCACTGGATCGGCATCAAGGATGGCGATTTCTAGGGGGGCCACAACCGTTTCTTGTGTACCGTCAGCATCACTTTGAGTGCTTCCAACCAATACGTTAGTCACTAGCTCATCTTGACCTACACCATGATCAATCGCTTCATAAAAAGTAATTTGAACCGTACCATCATCATTGACTTCTGCTGAGAAAACTAATCGGTCGTCAGTCGATGTTCCTTGTAAGCTCAACCCATCTTCTGCAACAACAACGTTAATAGATTGACCGACCGATGTAAGCGCACTCAAACTTGGCTGCTCTGCATGCAGTGCTGGCACACCATTTTCTATGTTGATGGCTGCCGAGCTGCTTTGCTCACCAAAAAATCCAACGATGTTTTCAGAAAATACCGTTGAACCGGGTAGCACTATTGTTGGCATGGTATCGACCGCATGGTTGCCGGCGGTATCCAACACTTCAGCTTCAATGGTCCACGTGCTGTTTAGATTGAGAGTGTTTACGTCAATTCCAGTTACTGTCCACGAACCTGATGCATCAACAAGGCCAGTAAAATTCAGCGTGCTGTCTCCGTCACTTACCCGAATCGTCACTGCCAGACCTTGCTCTACACCATTGGTTGTCCCTCTCATTTCCGTGACTATACCCTCACGGAAATCATCAATGGCAAGACCACCGCTAATATAAAAATCCGTATCTATATCAATGGTGGGAGCTGTGGCATCTATGGTCGTAGCCTCATCCATTGCTTTCGCTTGGTTGCCCGCTACATCATTCACGGAGGCAGATACGGTTAACGCCCCATCGGCTAACGTGGATAAGTTCGCCCCTTCGACTTGCCACATACCATCAACGACAACGGCATTGAACGAGAGCATCACCCCTGAGCTGTCTTGAACCGTGACAGAAACCGTCTGACCATTTTCAACATCACTGACTTGCCCTGACAAAGTGACAGATTGGCGCTCTTCAATGTTTAAATAGCCGTCTCCGCCATCGTCAACGTCCACCGTCACACTTGCAAGCGTATCTTTGATGATGGTGTTTTCACTGGTTGCAGGGTTGCCCGCTATATCTATACTCTCAGCAACAACTGTGAGCGTACCTTCAGACAATCCAGAAAGGTCAACGTCGTCCAGAGACCAACTTCCACCAGTCACCACCGTTTCTAAGTTTATGACCGCTCCTAACGAGTCGGTTACCGTAACTTGGATACGCTGGCCATCTTCAATGTTTTCAATCGTCCCTTCGAGGCGAGTAGTCGCGATTTCGTACTGATTTAAATACTCATCCCCTCCACCATCAAAATTGACGTTCACCGTTGCAAGCGTATCTTTAATGGTCGTATCGACGGCGTTCAGGTTATTGCCATAAATGTCAGAAACCACAGAAGTCACCGTAAGCGGCCCTTCAGCAAGAGAAGACAGATCAACGCCTGATAGGGTATAAGCCTCATTCTCTACGGTCGTTGTAAGAGTAATGGAATTATTGAGGCTGTCGGTAATGGTGATAGTAACAAGCCACTCATCGCTTATCTTGAGTGCGTCACCTTGAATCGTGACACTAGGAACTTCAAACTGGTTTTCGTATCCATCGCCGCCATCAAGAATATCCACCGTTAATATAGCATCGGGATTCAACCGCTCAGGAGCCTGAGTCTCAGAAGTTGGGTTTTCTCTTTCTTGCACTGCTGGCCTAGTAACATAGCCATTAGAAACGAGTTGCTCAGGTAAAACAGCGCGAATATAGGCAACAAAACTTAACCCACCAGAAGACTCACTAAAATCTCGAACGCTCTGATTAAAAGTGGATTCAATACCGTTTTGAGAAGCAATTAAAAGATCATTCGAACTCGATTCATCCTCACTTGTTGTATCTTCATTAAATGCAATATCGAGAATGTCAGTATTAAGAACAACCACCTCTACTTCTGGAACTAATTGTTCGTTAGGCAACATTTGGATCCAAGAACCGTCACTTAAAACCGCCCAAAGAACATTACCGATTTGAATGTAGAGTATTGGCTGCATAATTCGCCCCATATGAAACAACGAACTTTAAGTATGGTCGACGAATGTGACTGTTCAAATGAAACTAGAAAAAACATGGCCCTAAATGGCTCTAATGAGATATTGAACCAAAAACATACCTCATGTATGCGAGAAAGAGCCATTGGGGTAAACTACTTCTGGCGTAACCCATCCACTGGAAATTGATTGAAATTCCCCTTGCTACAATCGGGCTTATATCCAAATGGAGCAGGGAAAGGAATCGTATCGCAGCTTGTTGCAACGGAAGATTCAAACTTTACTCTCTTTCCTATCATGATAGGAAATAACCATGTGGCATTATTTCTTAAATCAAACTCCTCTTTAGGGTCATCAATCAAATTGTATATTTCAGGGATCTGTAATGGGCGCCCTTTCTCCGGCATGATATCTTGATCAATAAAGTGCATCTTGTAATTTTCCCACTTATAAGCGTAGGTTTCAGATCCATTGTTAACGATGAAACCATCTCGATTAGACTTTTCACTATCTCCCTTTAAAAAGGCCCACTGATCAATACTATCTATTGTTCTATCGCTTGGTAATTTGTATCCACCGACATGAGAAAGTGAGGCAAATAGATCCACAACATGGATAATTTCATCACTCACTCTGCCCGGTTTGATGTGGTTAGGCCAAGAGGCAATAAATGGTGTTCGGAGAGAGCCTTCAAGAGCCGTAAAGTACGCACCACGCCATGGTCCGCTAGAGCCTTGGTATGGCATATGCCACTCTGGACCGTTGTCAGAAAACCAAATCACTAGTGTATTGTCTTTAATTCCTGCTTTTTCTATTGCACCAATAACTTGCCCAGCTCGAAAATCTATCTCAGCTAACACATCTGAGTAATTTCCTTTGCCTGTTTTACCAATAAAATCAGGATGAGGTAGCGTCGGTAAATGTGGTTGAGTAAAAGTAATTACAGAGAAAAATGGCTTATTCTCTTTCACATTTCGATTTATAAAATCTGTGGCATGTTCAACTAGCTCACTGTCAATCGTTCTACGTGAGTCCAAATTATATTCTTTGACCCCTTTAGGATCCTGCCCTGCTCTAGCTGAAAGGATTTGAGGTTTAGGTAATATAGCTTTATAACCGGGTTGAGAGCTATATTCTGACTCATCCGTCGTATTTGCAATGCCATACCATTCATCAAAGCCTTGATCCGTTGGAAAGCGCCCTTTTTGGTCTCCCAAATGCCATTTCCCGTAAAGGCTCGTGTTATATCCTTGTTCCTTAAACTTCTCTGCAATGGTTATCTCCCAGTTCACCATACCGTAAGGCACTCCCCAAACAACCTTATCTGTCCCAGATCTAAGCGCTCGCCTCCCCGTCATGAATGAGGAGCGAGTTGGCGTGCATTGCGGTTCCACATTAAAATTAGTAAGGCGTACACCTTCTCTAGCAAGTTGATCTAAGTTTTTAGTTTCAACACCTCTGGTACTCCCATAGGAACTTAGTTCCCCCCACCCAAGGTTATCAACCAACATTACCACGACATTTGGTGTCTCTTCCGCAACCACTTCTAACGGGATACATAGAAACAGGATAGTTGCTAGTTTATTTTTCATAGTGTCGCCTTTCATTGAAATTCAATCCTGTAAGTGCGTCTTATCACACTTAAAACACACTAAAGTCTAGTCCATGTTAGTTAACATTTTTGAAAAACAGGGATTACTTGGAAGCAACAAAAAACCTCTACTATATTCAACTGACTACATTGTCTCATTTGGTGTCATCTCACTCGACTTCGCCATGATGAACACAATTAGTAACGTTATATAACGATAATGGATTCATTTATCGCGGAGGATTTTCATGCGAAACTCGATTAAAAAGGTAATGGCATTGGTCGGTACATTAGCTGCGTCCACAGCCTTTGCTGCCGATAAGCCCAACATCCTTGTGTTCTGGGGTGACGATGTAGGTGTATACAACATTAGTGCATATCACAATGGTATGATGGGAGGGAAGACTCCTAACATTGATAAAATCGCCAATGAAGGTGCCATTTTCACAGACGCTTACGCACAACAGAGTTGTACTGCCGGACGAGCCTCATTTATTCTGGGTCAACATCCGTTTCGTACCGGTCTATTGACTATTGGTATGCCCGGCGCAAAAGAGGGTATTCAATCGAAAGATCCTACTATCGCAGAGTTACTTAAAAATCACGGCTATGTGTCTGGTCAGTTTGGTAAAAACCACCTTGGTGATCAAGATGAGCACCTACCAACTAACCATGGGTTTGATGAGTTCTTTGGTAACCTATACCATTTAAACGCGGAAGAAGAGCCTGAGTCTGAGTTTTATCCAAAAGATCCAGAGTTTCGTAAAAAATTCGGACCTCGAGGCGTGTTGAAGGCGACTGCGGATGGCAAAATCGAGGACACAGGTCCCCTTACTCGTAAGCGTATGGAAAACGTAGACCGAGAGTTCATGGATGCTAGCTTGGCCTTTATGGAAAAAGCAGTAAAAGAAGACAAACCATTCTTTATTTGGCATAACTCAACCCGTATGCACGTCTGGACACATTTGAGTGAAGAATATCAAGGGAAGTCAGGTTACGGCTTATACGCCGATGGCATGATGGACCTAGATGATCAAGTAGGTGTCATGCTTGATAAACTTGAAGAGCTAGGCGTAGCAGATAACACCATTGTTGTTTTTAGTACTGATAATGGCGCTGAGAAATTTACCTGGCCAGATGGTGGTACTACACCGTTCAAGGGCGAAAAAGGTACGACTTGGGAAGGCGGATTCCGCGTTCCGATGATGGTACGCTGGCCTGGAAACATTAAACCAGGAACGGTTATCAACGATATCTTTTCACAAGAAGACTGGATGCCAACTCTACTCGCAGCTGTGGGCGAACCTGATGTGAAAGAAAAACTATTGAAGGGTCATAAAGCAGCGGGCAAAACCTTTAAAGCACATTTAGATGGCTACAACCAACTTGATCTGCTGACTGGTAAAGCTGATGAAGGCGCACGCAAAGAAATCTTTTACTTCGATGCTGGTGGTAATTTAAACGCCGTTCGTTATAAAGACTGGAAGATCCACTTCAGTATTATGGAGGGTGCCATTAATGAGGCATACCGCAAAACACCTAGTTGGCCTTTGATTGTAAACCTTCGTATGGATCCATTTGAGGTCGGTCCAGATGCAGCACTTTACGTCAGACATTTTTACGCTGATCAAATGTGGATGTTCGTTCCTGCTCAAGCTATCGTGCGTAAGTTCCTAGAGACATTTAAGGAGTTCCCTGCAACGAAAGGTAGCTCGTTAAGTATTGAAAAAGTGGTAGAAACAATGACACAGCAACCTAGAAACTAGACCCTAGGTATCGAAGCTATTGTGGAATTAACTAAGGCCTCAATTGTGAGGCCTTTTATTTCGTTGCAATTGTTTGGTTGCAGCAAGTTATGGTCAAACAAAGATTATCATTTAGTGCTCTCTTTAAACACTTGATTCCAATCTTGTTTCATATCGACAAATAGCCAACCTTGCTCTTCACCTACTTTAAACGATTTATCTAACTTACCAACATGCGAATCTTTATCATACGCCCATTCACGCTTGTCATCCGTGTGATGGATAATCGCAGAAAATCTTGGACCTGAACCTGCTTTCGTCCACTCTAACATCTGTAAATCACCATCAGAATTACCAAACGCCATTACCGGACGTTTGCCAATGAAGTTTTGAATCGTCACAGGCTTTACTGCTTTGTCATTGACAAAGTCTATTTCCGGCATGCGTTGGATGGTAGGTTTTCCATCAACACTTTGATATTCCGCCTTTAACGTCGTTCCCACGATGTTTTGCGTTGGAATGCCGTATACTTCCGGCGCCCAAACGCGCATAAATTCAATTCCGCCTCCAGAAACGATGTAGGTCTGATAGTCGTTCGCTCTTAAATAGTCGAGCAGTTCGAGCATAGGTTGATAGACCATTTCAGTGTATGGTCTACCCGTTGTTGGATGGACAGCCGTTTTCAACCATTCCTTAACTTCTTGATGAAACTGTTCAGTAGACATTCCAGAATGGGTTGCCATAACAAGCTTCATTACACCTTCGAGTCCTTGTTTACCAATCCCCTCCATGTCACCTTTTAATGCGGAAGCAAAGGGTTCGGTTGTCTTCCAATCAGGATGCTCAGAGGCCATTTCTTTTACTCTATCGATCGCAAAAAACAACTGTAGATAAACAGGCTTTTCTGCCCAAAGTGTTCCATCATTATCAAACGTCGCGATTCGTTGGCTTTCAGGAACATAGGAATCCGAACCTTGGGTCGTTGTTTTCGTAACAAACGCCATAATAGCTTGCTTAGCGTCAGTGTTGTTCCATGACGGAAGTGGATCTTGCATATCAGCAGCAACAGCGTAACTAGACAGAGCAAAACCTGTTGCTAAGACAATCGTCTTTAACTTTATAGCCATCTTAATTCCTTATATTGAGGTGCTAGGTGCGAATCCAATCAAAAGTATAGTTCAATTGAAACAGGCGCATATTGAACTGAAATATGCAACGGCCACCAAAAAGTGACAATGTCACCAATCTAGTCCACTATTTTATTAAAATAGAAACATGGAATTTAACGATTAGAGTTTAAATTCATTGGCTTCAACTGATGTAGGGGCACTTTTACGTCCCTTTTTCTGATTGAGCTCTTCAATAACATAGTCGGGAGCGACCTTCGTTAGCTCTGTTAAACAGTCATCCGTTTTAGGGTTGCCGTATCTAACATAGATGTCACACACGGCATACAATTGTTCTGGAGCACCGGATATCAAATACGCTTGCTCAAAAGCGTTGACAGACTTCTTCAAGTCTAACTCTTCTTGCAGAACACCATTTAAGTACCAAAAGTAACTGTTCGTCTTTGCCATCGTCGCAGCTTTGTCTATTTCAAACGCCGCTTCTTTCTTTTTGTCTAATCTAACCAAAGCGAGAGATTTAGAATAATGCAGCGAGGCATCTTCTGAATTTAGCTTGATACCCTCGTCAAGCACGTTGATAGCTTTTTGGTCTAACTGTTGCGCTCGGAAGTTGTCTGCGTAGCTTAACCAAACTTGAGGGTTGTTTGGCTCAAGCTTAGTTAACTCTGGGTATATCAGCGCCGCTTTATCCCAATCACGATGCCAACGGTAAACGTCTGCAAGTAATAACTTGGAAACATTATCGTTCTTACTGGACAAGTGTGCTGTCAGCTCTGAAACAGGCCCTTCAAGTGACTGCTGTTGCTCTGAACTCAAATTGGCGTAATCTCGAACGAGGTTAATCGCTGCTGTAATTCGCACCATGGCGGCGTCATCACTCAATAATGGTGAAATCAAACGCCAACGGTGCTCAATCATATATGGTTGTGCTCCCACGATCGCAGCTTCGCGAATACCTGCATCTTCATCCTGCAACCCACGCGCAACTGCAACCAATGCATTTTGGCTTGGATAGTTGGCTAACTCACGTAAAGCATCAATACGTTTTTCTGAAGACAACTTTTTATTTTGCGCATCATAAGACAGCTTTTCGACTCGTTGCGCCGGTGTCATTTGAGCTTCTTGTGGAGTGACAACCGTTGTCGGCGATACCTGGTCTGGGTCTAGCAATGTTGTTTCTTGTGCCACTGCTGTTTGACTCGCAGCAATGCCGATCGAGATCACGAGTAATGATTTAGAGAGCAGCTTAATTTTTTGCATTCAATAACCTATATTCTTTCATTTCCGGGCCTGTAGCAGGCGTAGTGACTATCTTAAAACTTCGTTTCAAACACAGTCTGTGTTTGAGTAGCTTGCTGGTGTAGAATCTGGTCACTGTATTTACCGTGAACCACTGGGTTACCTGTCGCTCGTAAGATGTACGCCATCGACTGATCAACATGGGTAAAAAACTTCTTCCAACCCGCGCAGAGATAATTAAGACCAGGCTCACCTTGCCTAGTACGGATAAAACGGTTTTTGGGACATTCTCCAAAACATGCAAATTGATAATCACATTGAAGGCACTGTTGGGGCAGCGTACGACTTTTAGCAAACCCAAATTTCTGCTGCTCAGAGCTATAAGCGAGCGTATCGAGCTTTTCGTGATGAATGTTTCCAACCTTATATTCTGGGTACACGTAATGATCACACGCAAACACATCACCATTAGGCTCCATTGCTAAGCCTTTCCCGCAGATTTCACCTAACGTACACAGTGGGTTTTTTCTGCCCATCCAGGTTTCGATGCTGGCTTCAAAGTACTGAACAAACACGTTGCCGATATCGTGTAAAACCCATTCATTGAAAATCGCGATCAGAAAATTTCCCCATGCTTCATCCGCAACGCAAAAAGGCTCAACAACGGCATCTTTATGACCTGGGATCAGCCGTTTATCTCCTTGCTTTAGTTGCTCGTTTGGCTCCCAAGTTTGAGGGGCGGTTGTTCTGAATGTTTTCTGCTCAACTATTGGAATAAACTGCATTTGAGGGGAGCGTACTTCATCTCGCAAGAATCGGTACACTTCAAGTGGGTTACGGCTGGTCAAGTTGTTAACACAAGTGAGCGTAGCAAACTTTACTTCGTGCTTATGTAATAGTTCAACCGCATTCATAACTTGCCGGAATGTGCCTCTACCAGCTCGGTTTGTTCGATAAGCGTTGTGCATCATTTCTGGGCCATCAATGCTTAAACCGACGAGAAAGTTGTTCGCCTTTAAAAACTCACACCATTCATCGTTAAGCAGTGTGCCATTAGTCTGGAGATCATTGGAGATCGTAATACCATCGGGACGGTATTTATTCTGTAGCTCAACAATTGTCTTGAAATAATCCAAACCTAGCATTGTCGGCTCACCACCCTGCCAAGAGAAAATGATTTCAGGTGTATTCTGTCCCGCTATATATTGACGGATATAGGTCTCTAGCGTTTCCTCATCCATGACTGGTGAGCAGCCTGGCTTGTACTCAAGTAAATCTTGTTTGCTTAGGTAATAACAATAGGTGCAATCGATATTGCACACTGCACCGATAGGTTTCGCCATGACATGTAATCGCTTGGATGCTTTCCCATTGAACTGCGGACCTTGAGTTATGTGCATTCATCACCTTCTTAGTTGCTAGCCTGTGCCCAACGACGTTAAGACTAATCATTAAGTTAATCGCCTAGTGTGATGATAATGTTCAATTATTCGTGGCGCTTGTTATAGTGTGTATAACTGTTTTTCATAGACTTGCCTGATAAAATTCTTTGATCATAAATGTTGATGGAGCTCCCCTATGAAGCATTCCAAAAGTAATACTCTTTACCTTGGTGCCGCTATTTCGATTTCGCTAATTATGACTGGATGTGCAACAACACAACCTAGCCCTCTTGCTCAAAAAATCGATCAAGATATGGTTCTTATTGAAGGCGGACAATTTACGATGGGCTCGGATAATCCATCAGCAAATAAATCCGAGCGCCCGGCCCGCACCGTTCGCGTGGAAGATTTCTATTTGGCAAAATTTGAGGTAACCCAAGAGTTATTCGAATCGGTTACAGGATCTTCTCTGAGCTATTTTAGAAACCCAAATACGCCCGTAAATAACATTAGCTGGCAACAAGCCAATTATTTTATAAAGAAATTGAATGAAAAAACGGGAGAGCACTATCGTTTACCCACCGAAGCAGAATGGGAGTTTGCAGCGAAAGGGGGGAATCTAAGTCAAGGATTCACTTACGCGGGGTCTGATGATATTAACGACGTTGCCTGGTATGCCAGTAACTCAAACAATAAAGCACACAAGGTAGGTCAGAAAAAACCGAATGAGCTTGGCTTATACGATATGACGGGTAATGTTGGTGAGTTTGTTATTGATGCCTTTGATGAAGGCTATTACAAATCGGCACCAAGTGATAATCCGGTAAACGCAAAAGATGAAAAAGAAAGCCTTGCACACAAGTCTGTACGAGGTGGTAGCTTTGCCTATGATGCTGACGAATCCGAAAACTATCGTCGCGATTTTGCTAGCCAGTCAGTCATCATGTCCGACATGGGGCTGAGATTAGCGAAAGACGCTGATTAAACTAAGTAAGAAAAAAAGTGGAGCGATAAAAGCTCCACTTTTGGTAATTAGCTCCTATTGACCCCAACAATAGAGGCTTTAAGCTGATCAATAGCTTGTTTAGGTGCATAGTGACTAAGCTCTTGTATGCACCTATCGAAAGCAAAAGCGACAGCACCTTTTTTATGATTTCTCGCTAGAACCTCGCATTGAGCAAACAAGTGTTGTGGATTGCCACCGACTTCAAATGCTGTATGCAACGCTTTACTTGCTTCTAGAACATCGCTTTTTTCTAAAGCTAGACCGTACACGTACCAATAATGCGCATTAGTTTCACCAACTTCTGCGGCGCGTCTAAGTAGCTTTTTCGCATCATCGGCTTTGCCTTGACGTAACAAAGAAAGACCTGCGCTGTATGGTAATGTGCTGGATTTAGGTTGAGCTTTCATCCCTTGTTGTAGCACCGTGATCGCAGCTTCTTCTTTACCTAGGTGGCGATACAAATCTGCTAGGTTAACGTAGCTATTTTCGAAATAGGGTTCGATGCTGATCGCTTGTTTATACAGCTCGGCCGCTTTGTCGATTTCACCTAAGCTGCGGTACACATTCGCCAAATTGGTTCTTCCGAAACCACGATCGGCATTAAACTCTTGAATTTCCATGTACTCTTCTAAAGGCGATTTAATGATATCTTTTTGTAAAGGGGTCATTTGTGCGTAGTTCGCTACCAGCACCGAGGCAGCTTCCGCTCTCACTGAAAGCACCGGGTCACCAAGCAATGGCTCTAGAATCCGCCACCGATCATGAAATTCATAACCAGACGAGCCTGAAATTGCCCCTAATCGAACCATTTCATTCTCATTCTTAACGGCCCTAGCCAAAGATACTGTTGTATTTTGGTCAGTATTGCCCCCCATTCTCTCTAGGGCTGAAGCACGAATAATGTCTTTTAACGACGAATCCTGAGCAGAGTATGCCAACGCATTTGCTGCTCCTTGATGACCAATTGAATCCGCATAAAATGCGACAGCAAAATGTTGCTGATTACGATACTTCGAATTCGGGTACCATTCTGCTATCTGTTCATCGGCCCATTGATTGCTTTTATCTTCATGGCATGACATGCAAACATTGGGCGTTCCAATATGTTTGCTCAAATCCGGTCGTGGAATATGCCAACTGTGGTCTCTACGAGGATCGACTTGCATGTAAGTCGTTTCTGGCATGTGACAAGTCGTACATTGCGATGCTTCAGATCCAGCCTTATGAAAGGTATGCTTTTCAGGTGTATATTCCGATGCAATATGGCATTGCGAACATACTGCCTCTTCTGGGATCGTTAACTCTGCCGTGTGTGGATCATGACAATTAGTGCACGTGACCCCCTTCTCCGCCATTTCAGATTGAAGAAACGAACCATAAACATAATCTTCGTCGTAAATCTGTCCATCATGATAGTAGAGTTCAGGTGTTATAAGACTTAAGCGATATTTATCAAAAAAGGAACCTTTAACATGATCACCTGTTTCATTTAACTGGGTTCGGCGACTATGGCATTGAGCGCATGTTTGCACTTGATTGGTTGCTTCAATTGATTTCGGCTGTAACGTACTATGGCCTTCCTCAAACACCCAATCCGACACTGCTTTAGACAAATTTCGATCAAAGCCATAATGGCTGTCATGCTCAAAAGAAGTGCCAGCATTTTTGTATTTCTTGGCCAGTTCTATGTGCTGACTAGCGGGACCATGGCATGCTTCGCATCCCACATTAATCTCTGACCATGAGCTGTTGTAAGTGTTTTTGTCAGCGTCGTAATTCTTCTTTAGGTTCGTTGAATGGCAATCAGCACACATGAAGTTCCAATTTTGCCCGGTATTGGTCCAATAGAATTCATCCGTTGTTGTCGTTTCTGGATAAAGATGAAACCAACGCTGTCCCCCTTCAACTTTAGCTCTTGTGTCCCAAGCAAAAGGAATAAGCTGCACGCGGCCATCTTCAAACTCGACCATGTACTGCTGTAATGGCTCCCAGCCAAATGTATAGCTGATCTTATAGTCATGCCATTGCCCGTCAGCACCTTGAATGTTGACCCAATATTCATCGCCTTTTCTAAAAAAGCGATTAGGCATTCCTTTGTGCATTACAACATGGTTATCAAAATCACCACGCACAGAAGTTGTACTTGCATGCTTCATGGCCATATCGTGATGTGACCCTTTCCAGGCCGCTACCTCGTTTTGGTGGCACTCTGCACAAGCTTGTGTGCCAGCATATTCTGGATTTAAGCCTGAGGGAATATTTGGTTTCTCTGTCAATAACTCTTGAGAAAAAGCCATAAAACTGAAGACAAGGTTAACTAGAAATAAAATGCAACACCGCTCTGCCCACTGACTCATAGATACCCTTATATTTATAATGTACAACGTAAGTCAATATAGACAATAAATCACTGGTTATACAAATAATTACAAGCAATACATAACAACGAGAGCATTGCTTTGGGCCGTAAAACAAGCGAGCATCCTATTGTTTTTCACTTCCACCCCCTCTTCTACTACTCATTTAAATAAGGCTCTTCAGTGATCTAAGTCTACTTTACGAATCTCTATAAACTAACAAAACAATCCTATTTATTCTTAATTAACAAATGGTTACAACCTAGCAATAACTTATAGTTATATCGAGTATAAGAGGATTTTTCTATATACATCATTAACTTATGCAGCAACTAAGCATAAGGCTCACTTGTGCTTATCTTTACTCTCAACAATCTGGAGTTTTTATGGCAAATCAATTGAGCAAAATCGCTGTAGGCGCAGGACTGTTAGCGGCGTCCAGTGCTGCTATGGCAGCCGACAAACCGAATATTCTGGCAATTTTTGGTGACGATATCGGCTACTGGAATATCAGCGCATACAACCAAGGTATGATGAGTTACAAAACGCCAAACATCGACCGTATCGCGAATGAAGGTGCGTTGTTCACAGATCACTACGGACAACAGTCTTGTACTGCTGGTCGCGCTGCCTTTATTACGGGTGAAGAGCCATTTCGTACGGGTTTGTTAACAATTGGTATGCCAGGCTCTGACCACGGCATACCTGATTGGGCGCCAACCATTGCAGACCTGTTAAAAGAACAAGGTTACATGACGGGTCAATTTGGTAAAAACCACTTAGGTGACCAAGATAAGCACTTACCGACAAAACACGGCTTTGACGAATTCTTCGGTAACTTATATCACCTAAACGCAGAAGAAGAGCCTGAAACTTATTACTACCCTAAAGACCCAGAGTTTCGTAAAAACTATGGCCCTCGTGGTGTCATTAAGTCTTATGCCGACGGTAAGATTGAAGACACTGGCCCGATGACACGAAAACGTATGGAGCACGCAGATGAAGAGTTCCTAGAGAGCTCTTTGGCATTTATGGAAAAAGCAGTTAAAGCGGATAAACCCTTCTTTATTTGGCATAACGCCACTCGTATGCACGTTTGGACTCGCTTGCAGGAAAAATACCAAGGTAAATCAGGTGTAAGCATTTATGCCGATGGTATGCTGGAACATGATGATCATGTAGGTGTTTTACTCGACAAGCTGGATGAGCTAGGTGTTGCAGACAACACTATCGTTATCTACTCAACGGACAACGGCGCAGAAACCATGACTTGGCCAGATGGTGGCGCAACACCATTCCATGGTGAAAAAGGTACAACTTGGGAAGGCGGTATGCGTGTTCCTCAACTGGTTCGTTGGCCAGGCGTAATTAAGCCAGGAACCAAGATCAATGAAATGATGGCACACCAAGACTGGTTGCCTACATTATTGGCAGCTGCTGGCGTACCTGATGTAAAAGAAAAACTGGCAGAAGGCTACAAAGCAAATGGCAAAGAATGGCGTGTGCATTTAGATGGTTACAACTTCATGCCATACTTTGAAGGTAAGGAAGAAAAAGGCCCTCGTGAGTCGCTGCTTTACTTTACGTCTAATGGTGAATTAAACGCTGTCCGCTGGAATGACTGGAAACTTCACTTTGCAACGCTTGAAGGGAACCTAAGTAACGCAGTTCGTTTTGCTCCGAACTGGCCTAAAATCATCCACCTACGTGCTGACCCATTCGAAAAAGGCCCAAGCGAATCACAAATGTACTTGCGTTGGATGGCTGACAACATGTGGCTATTTGTACCTGTACAAGACGTTGTGGGAGAGTTCTTTAAAACACTTCCAGAATACCCAATGCAACGTGGCACAGCGATGAACCCTGCTTCACTAAACTACGACTCTCTAAAAATGCAAGAGAAGCTGCAACAACTAGACAAAGTTGAACAAGAAATCAGCAAGTTTAAGTAAACTAAGTTAACGTCAGTTAATCAGTAACATAAGCCAGCAGACCATTCTGCTGGCTTATGTGTATCGCCACATAGGAACTTACTTAAATCGCCTGTTTAGCCTATACAAAGTGGGCATTATGAGTACAAACTGAAAAGTAAATTACCACCTTCTAAAGAAGGTGGCTTTGTGTGAGCCCCCTAAAAGGGGGCCTTTGTTTAGTCCAGCGCCAATTGCTGCTGCTCTACTCGCTCTTGCTTCTCTTGATGTCTTACATATCGGCGTATTATTTCTTCATTGATTCCAACACTATCGACAAAATAGCCTCTTTGCCAAAAGTGATTACCCCAAAGCCTGTTCTTCCTAAGGTGAGGAAACTTGCTAAATAGCTTTAAGGCTATTTTGCCTTTCAATACCCCCATCAACTTGGATATCGAAAGCTTTGGTGGGACCTTTACAACTAAATGTACGTGGTCAACTTGTACGTTTAGCTCTACGACTTCACATCCAAGTTGATTACAGTAAACATAAATACATCGATAAACTTCTTTACCTATATTGTTCTTCAAGATCCTAAATCGATACTTTGGCGTCCACACTATATGGTATTGACAACGCCAAAATACGTGGGAAGCTTGATTGTATCTACTCATGTTATTTGTCCTCTTTGACTTCTGGAAAAATCAAAGACGCATTTAGCATGAGTAGTTTTACAGGCAAAGCCGAAACGGATGATAACCACCTACTGAAGTAGGTGGTTTAGGGCTGAAAACAAAAAAAGGAGAGCTAACCTGCTCTCCTTTGTATTTTAACCGTGGATAAACTAAGCCACATTAACCGATTTAGCTAAACTGCTACTTTGGAAAAACTCATCATGCAATGCGCAAATCGCGTGCTGGTATTCCTTATCACCGACAACAAATTGAACATTTACATTTCTCAATGATGAGTGCAGTGCAACTGGCGTAACGCCATTATTCATCAATGCAAGCACACCTTTCGCCAACGTCTTATTGGTATCAATTTGAGAACCGATGGCTGAGATAAGCGCGACCATACGGCCTTTAATCGAGGCATTCGGATAACGTTTCTCGGCTTTATACAATACTTTGTTTAAGCTATCAGTACTGCCACCTAGATAGTAAGTAATAGAGTTAGCGTTCATCTCTTTACCAACCAAACTTACACGAGCATCGGAGATGATTTCCATCAATTCGTAACTAACGTTATCGGCTTTTCCTACCATTGCTTGGTCAAACAAATGCAGTGCAAATACTTTCTCTTTACCTGCGATGATCTCGACTTTGTCTTCTTCTGGGCGGTAGCTTGAAGAGATCAAAGTACCTTCGTGTTCAGGTTCGAATGTATTTTTAATCTGTAGCTCAATACCACTTTCACGTAAACCCGCAGCGGCATTTGGGTGAATCGCTTCCATGCCAAGGTTAGCAAGTTGGTCTGCTACGTCATAGTTTGTACTACCAATTGGTAATACTTTTTCAGGGCCAACAACGCGTGGGTCTGCTGAGCTCAAGTGGTACTCTTTGTGAATTACTGCTAAATCCGCTTTTGTTATTGCTGCAATTCGGCTAAATGTCATCTCACTATAACCTCGGTCATAAGTATGCATTAGGCCCTCTTTACAGTAAGCATAACCTGTCACGATTGGCAGTTCTTTTGATACATCGATATCAGCAAACGCGTCACTGATCGACTCATCAAGGCTTCTTGGCGCTTGATTATCCCAACCAGACAGGTCAACGAACTTAGCGTTAATACCCATATTTTTTAGTTTTAGTGCTGTGTTGTAAGCACTATGTGCCTCACCGATAGACGAGAGAAACTCTCGAATTTGAGGCAAGTACTGGCGCAACGAAAATTGACCGTACTGACAGGTTTCTAAAATATTCGCGATACAGTTTTTCGCTTCAGCAATGCGGGAGCGAATGAATTTATCCGCACGGATACGATTCATTGGGTCCGCAAAAATATTTTCATTGGTCAGCAACATACGGCTTTCAACGTACGCTAACGCTTCTTCCCATTTGTCGTCACGTTTCGCGATAAGCTGATAAACGCCTGGTTTACTGGTTTTTTTACACTCGAGCAGCGCATCGGTCATACCACCGTATGCAGATACGACAAAAATACGATTGTATGGCGTTTTGGGACGAAGAATAATATTGTCGAGAACAGCATCAAATGCTGTCATTGATGTACCGCCGATTTTTTCTACGGTAAATGTCATGATAAGCCTTTTTTGATTGGTAACTTTAAAAAGAAAAAAGAAGAGATAGTAAAGTGTGGGGTGGCAAAGCACCCCACCATCATCTTTTAGTCAACGAGAGGATAAACACCGTTTTCATCGTGCACTTCAGCGCCAGTAATCGGTGGGTTAAACACACACGCCATTACCATTTCTTTATTCTTATAAGCTCTCAAGTAGTGCTCATCGTGTTTATCAAGGATGTATAATGTACCTGGTTTGATTGGGTACGTTTCTCCACCTACAACTTCAATCTCACCTTCACCACTCATACAAAACACCGATTCAAGGTGGTTTTGATAGTGAATATGAGTTTCTGTATCTTCATAAATCGTTGTGATGTGGAAAGAGAAACCCATGTTGTCGTCTTTCAACAACATGCGGACACTTTCCCAGTTATCCGAAACAACACGTCGTTCGCTGTTGCGGCATTCATCTAGAGTTCTGACGATCATAATTAAAATCCTTATTAAGATGCTTGTTTGAAATGTTTCGCAGCGATAGTCTCTACTGCATTTTCAAAGATGCTTAGTCCTTGATCTAGCTCTGATTCGCTGATGGTTAGTGGACAGAAGAACTTCACAACTTCATCGTCTGGACCCGCTGTCTCTATCACCATTCCATTCTCGAAACAGTTTTTCGCAATTTCAGATGCCATATCACCATTGATACATTCAATACCAACCATCATGCCGCGGCCTTTTTTCTGCACAAACATTTGTGGAAAGCGACGAACACAACGGTCAATAACAGCACTTACCTTGTCTGAACACTGCTTGATGTGTGTTTCAAAATCATCGTTTGCCCAGTAAATTTCTAGTGCTTTTGCAGCAGTAATAAAGGCGTGATTATTGCCACGGAACGTACCGTTATGCTCGCCTGGCTTCCACTGGTCAAGCTCAGGCTTAAGTAATACGACAGCCATCGGCAAACCGTAACCACCGATCGACTTCGATAGCGTCACGATATCCGGTTGGATACCAGACGGCTCGAAACTAAAGAAAGTACCGGTACGTCCGCAACCTGCTTGAATGTCATCGACAATCACAAGAATGTCATTGGCTTTACAGATTTTGCTCAAACGTTGTAACCACTCGTTTGAAGCAGCATTTAAACCACCTTCACCCTGCACAGTTTCAAGAAGTACAGCGGCTGGTTTATCCATACCTGCAGAGTTATCATTTAGCATGGTTTCGAACAGCGCGAGACCATCTACGCCAGCGTAACCTTCAAATGGAATACGAGTGACGTTACTTAGACTAGAACCGTTACCTTGTCTGTGATGCTGGTTACCCGTTGCAGCCAGTGCGCCAGCAGTACAACCATGGAAACCGTTAGTAAACGCAACGACGCTGTCGCGGCCTTTTACTTTTTTAGCCAGCTTCAATGCCGCCTCAACAGCGTTAGTACCTGTTGGGCCCGTAAACTGAACCTTGTAATCCAAGTTTCTTGGTTTAAGGATGTAAGTATCCAACGCTTCCAGAAACGATGCTTTCGCTTCTGAGTGCATATCCAAACCGTGAGTAATACCGTCCATTTCAATGTACTCAAGCAACGCTTGTTTTAGTACTGGATTGTTATGGCCGTAATTTAGAGATCCCGCTCCAGCAAGGAAGTCTAAGTATCGTTCACCTTGTTCTGTTTCTAGCCAGCAGCCTTTCGCTTTACGAAAAACGACCGGGAAATTGTTTGAATATGAGCGTACGTTGGATTCCTGCTTTTTGAAAATATCCATGATGAGACCGTTTTTAATTCCTATTGTTTGAGGATTATTTGAGAGGAATGCGATACAAATATTCTGTATCGTGTTTGCCTTTAAAGTGGGCTTCTTCATCCAAAAATGTGCTTACTTGGCCAGAATTGCCGTTCATCGCATCTAACTTTTTGAACAGTGCCCAAGAGGCTTTATTATCTTCCGTGATGGTAGTTTCTACCGATTTAACACCGCCTAATTCCTCTCGGGTGAGAAGTTCTTTCAACATGCGGAATGCTAAACCATGACCTCTAAAGCGAGGTGAGACTGCAACTTGCCAGACAAATAAAACGTCTTGCTCGTCTGGTTTCTGATAACCGGAAATGAAACCTGCGATTTCGCCTTTTTGCTCAACCAAAATACTGGTTTTGCTGAAATGCGTAGACTGTAGGAAATTGCAATAAGATGAGTTCATGTCCAATGGAGGACAGTCTGCAATCAAGCTGTAAATGTCGTCACCATCAGAGATTTTAGGCTCACGAAAAATCCATTTTTTACTTGAGTCTTCTCCAATCTCTGGATAAAGGACCCAAGGTGCTGATGTGATCATGTGAAAATACATATCCTTTGAGGTCTAATTAAATTTCCTTTTTATTATGGGCATCCCTCGCGACTAAAAATCAAATAATCCGCCTTTTTATCGGTATTTTTGTTATCTAGATCACAAAAATAAACCTATTAACCAAAAGTTAAAATAGTTTGAGGTCTAATTTATTAAATAGTCACCCAAATACACAGTACAAAAAATAACCAGAATAAGACCGTTTTCCATGCTGTTCATTTCTCAGAGAAAAATAAAAAAAAAAAAAAAAGCGGCATGCTTTCGCATACCGCTTTTATCAATAATTTAACTGCTGATACTAGTTATTTTGATTTCTTAGAAACCGCCTTTGGACGAGGTTCATCCATCAAACCTTTTATCAAAGATACCGTTGCAACAAGCAAAACAATAGTAAATGGTAAACCAGTCGTCACCGCCATTGCTTGAGCAGCAGCTAGACCACCACCCAACATCAATGCAATCGCAACCAAACCTTCAAACGTACACCAGAACACGCGTTGTGGCGTTGGTGCATCGACCTTACCGCCCGCAGCAATAGTATCAATAACCAGTGATCCTGAGTCAGAAGAGGTAATGAAGAACACCACGACTAAGATAATGCCGACAAAAGATGTTATCTCAGCCAATGGCATAACATCTAACATGGCAAAAAGTTTTAAAGGTAGTTCTGCGTTAAACACCGCCTCGTAGCCATCATTAACGTATTGGCTAATTGCGTTACCGCCAAAAGCCGTCATCCATAACACACAAACTGAAGATGGGATAAGAATAACGCAAATAATAAACTCACGAACCGAACGACCGCGAGACACACGTGCGATGAACATACCCACAAATGGTGACCAAGAAATCCACCACGCCCAGTAAAACGCCGTCCAGCCTTGAGAGTAATTCACATCCTCTCGTCCAAATGGCATAGATAAGGCAGGGATATTAGCTACATAGGAAACGATGTTCTCGAAGAAACCAGTTAAAATCGCAATCGTCGGGCCAACAACAATAACAAATAGCAATAGCAGCGCTGCAAGACCCATGTTGATTTCAGATAAGATTTTCACGCCCTTATCGAGTCCAGCCACAACAGAGATTAAAGCGAGCGCAGTAATACCAATAATCAATATAACCTGCGTGGTATTGGTCATTGGGACATCAAACAGGAAGTTCAAACCCGTTGCGGCTTGAGACGCACCGTAGCCTAACGATGTTGCTAAACCAAAAACCGTCGCTACAACTGCAAGAATATCGATAATATGACCAGTCCAACCCCATACACGCTCACCAAACAAAGGGTAAAAAATTGAGCGCATGGTGAGTGGCAAACCTTTGTTAAATGAAAAGATAGCCAGCCCAAGAGCCAAGAGCGCGTATATTGACCACGGATGAAGTGCCCAGTGGTAAATCGTCGCAGCCATCCCTAATGCCGAAGCTGCAGTTGCATCGCCCTCTGCACCACCTAGCGGTGCCCAGTCAGTACGTACACCATTCTCAACGCTCACGCCACCAATCGCAGAACTAAAATGGGACATCGGTTCTGATACACCGAAGAATACGAGACCAATGCCCATACCCGCAGCAAATAGCATTGCCAACCATCCAGCATAGGAGTAATCCGGTGTTGCTTCAGTACCACCGATTCGTACACGGCCTAATGGTGTGAAGATCAATCCGACACAGACAATGACAAAAATATTACCTGAAGCGAGAAAAAACCAGTCTAAATTGTGCAACAAACCCGCTCGTAGGTCTGCAAAAAACGGCTCTACCTGTTCTCGGAATAATAGTGTTATCACAACAAACATGACGATTGCTAAGCCAGAAATTGCAAAAACACGGTTATGAATATCAAGGCCAAATGGGCCTACCTTTAGCGCAACGTTATCCTGACCAATTTGATAGTCAGTATCTATTGCGTTTACTTTTCCATCGGGGCGTTGAATGCCACCGTTATTATCGGTGCTCACGGATAATCTCCTTAAAAATACGTGACCAAGTTTAAATTACTTTCGTCGGAGTTCGAGTAATGAAACGTCTTCATCACTACCAAGCACATGTTCATAAAACATTGTTCTTATAAGCGGTTACTCAATCCGCCATCATAATCTTAAAGCCCCCTATCTCTCATTGCATTTTATTGTTTTCACCATAAATAACGCCTATTGCCAAACCGAAGATATTGGCATGTTTCGATTAAAGTGATACTGCAGTTGTGCTTGAAACAGCTCCGCAGTTGCTAACGCATCCGTCAGGGCATGGTGAGGTTGATAAGCAGGGAGGCCATATCTTTCACGAGCGTGCCCTAATCGTACAGAACCGGGTTTCTTGCCTTTCAACTTATTGATAAAACCTCTGCATTCACGGCGCTGTATCGCATACTCAATATCTAACGTATCAACAACAGGAAACTGTATCCCCTCTCCGATGCTATTTAGCAAGGCGTTATTAAAGAACTGCCTTTCAATGTTCTTATAGTGAACGAGAACCACTTTGCCTGACAACGCATCCAATATTTCACCCAAGATCTGAGACAGCTGCGGCGCGTTTTTAACCTCAGAGTCAGTGATACCGTGAATAATGACAGACTCGTGGTTTAACTCTCTGTTTGGGTTAACGACCCAATGAGCAGAGCCATTACATTGAACACGATCAATAGTAAACGGCACAAGTCCGATCGTGAGAATGACATCCTCTTCCGAGTTCAATCCTGTTGTCTCAAAGTCTACCGAGACAAATGGCACTTGTTCAATTGGTGTTTCCCCATTAACCATTGGTGTCGAATAATAGCGTTTGAGCCTCTGGTCTTTCGCTTCTTTAGCGAGTTGTTTGAACAACATTGACCACTCTGGCGTCTGGGATGTATCCAACAACGGCTGTTCTTTTTCTACTTTTTTTGAGAACCACATTATTTGCTACTTCTCTGGTATCGAAACTTAATGAAGTTCTGAGCGTTACTTAGAATTTGAAATGCTGCTTTTAAGTTTCGACGTTCAAATTCAGACATGTTCTCCGGCTCAATATTGTTGTCTGGCTCTTCTCCATTTTCTATATCAAGGGCTTGGTGACGAATTCGAACCATGTAGATTAGCTCCATCGCATCCCTTAAATCCAAACCTCGACCTTTCGGTAAAATGCCAGCATCATTAATGTCATCTAAACGGTCGAAAGAGTTTTGCGATCGCGAACCGATTGCCAGAGAATGCACCCGTATTAAATCGGCCAACGGAGCCGTCCCCCTTCGCTTCAAGTTAATCGAGTTGCGATGACGACCATCTTTCTCCATCACAAAGTCTTTGAAAAAGCCCAGTGGAGGCGTCCTACGTATTGCGTTATACGCCATACAAGCAAGAAAGCGGTTATTTCTTTTCGCTCGTCTCACAATAAAGCTGCTTAATTGCTCCGCCCATTTCACTCGCCCATGCACACCGAGGAGATCAAAAAAGATATTACTATTTAACAATCTCTCAGGGGTTGGATTGTCTATCCAGTTTCCAAAGCATTCTTCCCATTCTGCACGAGTTTTTCGCCATTCTGGGTTGGTAGCCATAATGTCTCCAGTACAATAAGCATAGCCGCATGCCGCTAAACCATCACAAACAAATTTAGCAAACTTTTCAAAGTACTCTCCGTGAATCTCAACGTCATAACTGTTATCGAGAATAAGCGCGTTATCTTGATCCGTTACAATTAGCTGCTCATCCCTCGCCATTGAACCCATTGCGACTAAACAATAAGGAATGGGCGCTGGGCCGAACTCTTGCTCAGCTAATTCAGCGAGGCGTTGTTTGAAACTACTGCCTATAACCGACATGGCTCGACCAATCATGTGCGCGTTGGCATCTTCATTGACCATTCTTACGAAACAGTCTTTTACTTGTTCAGAAACCTGCTTGAGATCCTCGACACTGGTTTGCTGAAAAATAGAGCTCACTAGCAATAGGCTGTTCTGAGATTCGTAACGAACGATGTCCGTCATGCCAATAATTCCTATCGGCTTTTTATCTTTTAAAATTGGTAAATGATGCACGTTGTAACGCAACATGGTTAACATGGCCTCAAACACATAGGCGTTATAATCCAATGAAACCACGTCATAACTCATGACCTCACTCACTGGAATATTGGTATCAATACCTTGAGCTAGTACGCGAATGCAAAGATCGCGATCAGTCAATATTCCAAGCAGCTGTTCATCATCTTCTTCTGTGAGCTCCTCTGTCGGGCGAATAATGAGCAGAGAGGTGACATTTTCCTCTGCCATTAGTATCGCAGCTTCCTGAATTGAAGCCGTTGCCTCCAGAGTTACTGGATCTCTTGCTAAGATTTTACGTGCCTTAGCGGTGGTAAAGTCATTGCTTTCGGAGCGGCTAGATATTGCGCTTCGCAAACGCGCGCTATCTTCCAGTTCCATGTAGTCCGCAAAGTTTTCAAACTCATCACAAAGTTCATTGAAGATGTTTTCCGGAATACAGTAAACGAGAGTGTCTTCTATCGCTTTGGCTGGCATACGTACGCGGTTGTTCATCAACAACCCCATCTGACCAAACAGTCCACCAGCATCAATCCTGTTGTAAAGTTCACCTTTACGTCGATAAATCTCTACCGCCCCACTTCTCACCATATACAAGTCGCGGATCGTATCTCCGAAGTTAAGAATTTTTGTTCCTTGCCGAAAGTATGCAACCTCGGCATTGAGAGCAATTTTTCTAAGCTGCTCTTCAGGTAGGTCATCAAAAGGTGGGTACTGGCTAATGAAATTGAGCACTTCTAACTGTTCGGCTTCCATTTTTTATTCCATACGTTGCCTAAACTACAGCGATAAATATCACCCTGAGTGAAATCAAGCAATAAATAAATCTAAGGATAACAGTACCTAACCGATTTCACAGGACCAAGCCTTAACCAAAAATTAGAGCTCTAACCTTTTTATATGTAGAGTTCTAAGCTATCACAGCTTATATCTATGCAAGCGAGTTGAGTTGAAATGTACAAAAAAATTCAAAATAAATTCAACCCTACGTCAGGGTAACGTTATGGCGGATAAAAACACATCACAAGCAATTGTTTTAAATATAAAAAATAAGAATTAAACATACCTTGCTCAACGAATTCTCTATGCACGGCAGAACTAGTTAACCAACCCCCTTTCGTTGAAAGTTGAACTAAAATTAATTAGAGTACAAATCGTTAAACAGTTATAAACACACGAAAAAGGACAGATAACATGGATCCCATACTGGAAGTTAAGGGACTGTATAAAGTGTTTGGAGAAGACCCAGATAGAGCCTTCTCGCTTATCGACAAAGGCGTCGATAAAGACGGTATTTTTGAACAGACAGGTTTAACAGTCGGCGTAAACGATGTATCTCTCACCATAAATGAAGGGGAAATTTTCGTAATCATGGGCCTTTCTGGCTCCGGGAAATCCACCCTTGTTCGACTTCTTAACCGGCTCATTGAGCCGACTAAAGGTAGTGTTTATCTCAAAGGAAGAGATATCGCCCACATCTCCGAGAATGAACTTCGAGAAGTTCGTCGTAATAATATCTCAATGGTGTTTCAAAGTTTCGCACTCATGCCACACATGACGGTGATTGAAAATGCCGCCTTTGGTTTAGAACTTGCCGGCATCGATGTTAATGAGCGTCAGAAAAGTGCCCTTTCCGCCTTAGAAAGAGTGGGTTTAGACCCTTATGCAGAATCTTTCCCTGACGAATTATCCGGTGGTATGAAACAGCGCGTTGGTTTAGCGAGAGCGTTAGCCTGTGATCCTGACATCCTATTAATGGACGAGGCGTTTTCCGCTTTAGACCCATTGATCCGTTCTGAGATGCAAGATGAGCTTATTCGTCTACAGAACGATGACAAACGCACAATTGTCTTCATTTCTCATGATTTGGATGAAGCAATGCGCATTGGCGACCGTATCGCCATCATGCAAAACGGTGAGGTTGTTCAGGTTGGTACACCTGATGAAATATTACACAGTCCAGCAAATGATTATGTCGAAGCGTTTTTCCGCGGCGTAAACATCGCAAGTGTCTTGACAGCAAAAGATATCGCGCGCAAGAAGCCAGCGGCTGTTTTTAAGAAATCGGAAAATGACGGTCCAGGCTCTGCGATGCAGATTCTGATGGATCACGACCGTGATTACGGTATTGTCGTCGATAAATCTAGCCGATATTCCGGCATCGTATCTCTTGATTCACTACGTTTGGCTCATAAAGAAAACCGTTCGTTAGCCAGTGCTCAATTACCGGATGAAGTTACTCTTCAGCCTGATCAGTCAATTAATGACATTTTGGGTCTGGTTGCTGGTGTTCCTTATGCCGTGCCTGTCGTAGATGAGAAAGCAACTTACTTTGGTGTCGTGACTAAATCACGTCTTCTACAAACACTAGATAAGGATTAACACGATGTCTTCAGAGCAAACTAACAATGATCCCTGGTCAAATACTGCTCCTGCGCAAGATGATCCTTGGTCGCAAGGTACAGAGGCCGCGCCAAGTAATGATTGGCTCAACTCAGAAACTGTAGAGCAAGCACCATTCGATATTATGAACCCATTCCAAGATGCGGTTTTACCCCTCGATAGCTGGGTAGAGTCCGGTTTGAACTGGCTGGTGGAACATGGTCGACCTGTTTTCCAAGCAATACGAGTTCCAATCGACTTTATTCTAACGTCGTTTGAAACTGCTTTGGTGTCTACACCTGCGCCTATAATGGTACTCATTTTATTTTTGCTAGCGTGGCAGTTTTCCAATGTAAAACTTGGTTTTTCTACTCTTGTATCCCTTGTTTTCATCGGCCTAATTGGTGCGTGGTCACAAGCGATGACAACGCTAGCACTGGTGTTAACCGCCGTTTTCTTCTGTTTGCTTATAGGGCTACCAATGGGGATATGGTTGGCAAGGAGCCAAACCGCTGCCAAATTTGTTAGGCCAATATTAGATGCAATGCAAACGACTCCCGCGTTCGTTTACCTTGTGCCAATTGTTATGTTGTTTGGTATTGGTAACGTTCCTGGCGTAGTAGTAACGATCATTTTCGCCCTGCCTCCCGTTGTGCGCCTGACTATTTTGGGTATTCAGCAAGTACCTGAAGAGCTTATCGAAGCTGGCCACTCTTTCGGGGCAAACAAAAAACAGATGCTTTATCGCATCCAGTTACCGTTGGCGTTACCAACCATCATGGCAGGTGTAAACCAAACCTTAATGCTGTCACTTTCTATGGTAGTGATTGCTTCAATGATTGCTGTTGGCGGCTTAGGCCAAATGGTACTTCGTGGTATTGGCCGACTTGATATGGGTCTTGCTGCCGTTGGTGGCTTAGGCATCGTTATTCTTGCGATTTTGTTAGACCGTATCACCCAGGTGTTAGGGGTTAATGCGGGCAACACTAAACTTCGCTGGTATCACACAGGTCCTGTTTCATACCTATTAAAACTGAAAACAAAGACGAACCAAGACGATCTAAAACTTAGGAGAAACATCAATGAATAATTCATGGAAGAAAGCGCTCTCTGTTGGAGCTCTAAGTACTATCGCATTTTCAACTTATGGTGTGGCAAGTGAACTACCGGGTGAAGGTGTCACTGTTCAGCCTGTTCAATCAACCGTTGCAGAAGAAACATTTCAAACGTTGATCGTAAACCGCGCACTTGAAGAGCTTGGTTACGATGTTAAACCGACCAAAGAAGTGGACTACAACGTAGGCTACACCTCTATTGCTAAAGGTGATGCTACTTTCTTAGCGGTTGGTTGGTTCCCTCTTCACGCCGATAAGTACACGATGTCTGGCGGTGATGATAAGTTCTTCCGTAAAGGCCAATACGTAAGTGGTGCTGCGCAAGGTTATTTGATCGATAAGAAAACCGCGGAAAAATATAACATCACGAACATTGGTCAGTTAAAAGATCCAAAATTGGCGAAGCTATTCGATGCAAACGGCGATGGCAAAGCGGACTTAACTGGCTGCAACCCAGGTTGGGGTTGTGAAATGGTTGTTGAACATCAGTTGGATGCTTTCAAACTTCGTGACACAGTAACACACAACCAAGGTAACTACGCGGCGATTATCGCTGATACAATCTCACGTTACAAAAAAGGCGATCCGATTCTTTACTACACTTGGACACCGTACTGGGTAAGTGGCGTTTTAGTTCCAGGGAAAGATGTTGTGTGGTTAGAAGTGCCATTCTCTTCACTTCCTGGTGAGCGTAAGGACATTGATACGACACTAGAGAACGGTAAGAACTACGGCTTCGAGATGAACTCTATGCGCATCGTTGCTAATAAAGAGTTTACAGAAAACAACCCTGCTGCTGCAAAGCTGTTTGAAATCATCAAACTAAATATCAATGATGTTAGTGCTCAGAATATGATGATGAGCCAAGGTAAGAACAGCTCAGCGGACATCGAGTCTCATGTAAATGGCTGGATCAAAGCGAACCAGAAAAAGTTCGACGCATGGGTCGAAGAAGCGAAGAAAGCCGCAATGTAATCATGCCTTTATCAACCTCTAGAGCCAGTTGGTGTTATCAACTGGCTCTTTTTTTACACAAACGCCCCTCCCCCTTACATAGACATACCAACACTTACACTACTCGACCATAAACCCACATTATAATTCACGTTTATTTCACGCTTGCTTTGCTAAAAACAACACAACATAACAATTAAACTATTCGAATAAATATGAAAAACTTATCAAGGAGCTCTGTGTGGGGGCCTTTGCAGCCAATTGCTGCCTTTTCTTTGTTTTCGCTTCTATTTCTGTCTATCTCAAGAGTTTTGCTAGCTTTTTGGCAGATTGACCGTATTGACTCTCTAAACGACTTAATTTACATCCTAGGTCAAGGTTTGCGCGTAGATATTGCAACGCTTTGCTGGTTATTTATTCTTCCAGCACTGTTTTCAACCTTCATGCCATTAACCGGTAAGATGGGAGAGTGTTGGAAGCGAATATTACGCATATGGATGGTTTTAGGGCTTTGGGTGCTTGTATACATGGAGCTCGCAACAGCGCCATTCATTCAGGAATACGACCTACGTCCAAACCGCCTGTTTGTGGAATACTTAATCTACCCAAAAGAAGTCTTGAGTATGCTCTGGACTGGCTACAAATTAGAACTGTTTATTGGTGCGTTAGGTACAGTTTTAACCATCACTTTAGGTTGGAAGTGGAGTAAGAAACTGACCGATAAGGCGCAGCAGGTCAACTGGAAATGGCGACCACTATTGGCACTTTTCGTTGTTCTTTTTGGGGTTGCAGGTGCTCGCTCATCTTTAGGTCACCGCCCGCTAAATCCTGCTATGGTCGCCTTTTCTAACGATCCACTGCTTAACGACTTAGCACTGAACTCATCTTACTCATTGTTGTTTGCGGTTAATAGCATGAAGTCAGAAAAGAGTGCTGAGCAGTTCTACGGAAAAATGGACACTCAAAAGATGTTGGAATTAGTTCGCACTTCATCAACAAAGTCCGACTTCACCCCTTCATTACTCCCAACCATGAACAGTAACCCCGCGACTTACCAGGGTAAACATAAAAACTTAGTGATTTTGCTACAAGAAAGCTTAGGCGCCCAATTTGTCGGTGATTTGGGCGGTTTGCCTCTAACACCAAACCTTGATGAACTCATGAAGGAAGGTTGGCAGTTCACACAAATGTACGCCACTGGTACTCGTTCTGTTCGTGGAATTGAAGCCGTAACCACGGGCTTTCCTCCATCTCCCTCTCGCGCTGTAGTGAAGCTGAGTAAAAGCCAAACGGGTTTCTTTACTATCGCGGACTTACTGAAAGCTCAAGGCTATCACACGCAATTTATTTACGGCGGTGAAGCCAACTTTGACAACATGAAAACTTTCTTCTTTGGTAACGGTTTTGATCAAATAGTAGAAGAAGACGATTATAACAACCCAAGCTTTGTTGGCTCTTGGGGTGTTAGTGATGAAGATCTATATAACAAAGCAAACGAAGAGTTTGAACGCCTTTCAAAAAGCGACAAACCTTTTTTTAGCTTAGTTTTTACGTCAAGTAATCATAGCCCTTATGAGTATCCAAAAGGCAAAATTGAGCCATACGATTCAGAATATATGACGCGTAACAACGCCGTTAAATATTCCGATTACGCTTTGGGCACTTTCTTTGAAAAGGCGAAAAAGTCATCTTATTGGGATGATACCATTTTCATTGTAATTGCAGATCATGATGCACGTGTTTCTGGCGCTAACCTTGTTCCAGTTAAGCACTTTCACATTCCAGCATTGATCCTTGGTAAAGGCATTCAACCACGTAAAGATGACCGCATAGCAAACAACATAGACATGCCGCCTACACTGTTATCTCTGATTGGGGTAGATGCTAAAACACCGATGATTGGTCGTGATTTAACGAAGCCACTGGCTCGCGAAGATGAACGCGCAATGATGCAATACGACAAAAACTTTGGTTATTTAACGCGCGACAATCTCGTTGTGCTTTCCCCTGGTGAAAAGATATCGACCCTGGCGTACGACTTTAAAGACCAAACCATGAAGCCGCTAGAGGTGGACGAATCTATTATCGAGCGTGCAAAAGCAAACGCATTATTTGCATCTAAAGCGTATCAAAACAACTGGTATTCTTCCAAACACACTCATTAATACCAATGATTCCGCTGATAAAAAGGAGCTAAACGGCTCCTTTTTCTTATTCTGTCACTTACCTTCGAGAATGTTCTACTGACAACTCCTGTCGTTCCTTTCCGTTAGATTGCCCCTACTATTTCTAATTGATTAAGGAACAAACCATGCTGACTATCAATTCATTCGTTCTCTACGTTGAGGACATCCACATAAGCCAAGTTTTTTATTCGAAACTGTTCGAACGCAAAGTCACGCAGTTGTCTCCAACCTTCGCCGCTATTCCACTGACCGAAGGCTTAACGTTGACACTCAAGCAAAGAGATAATCTTTCACCCTACAGCGGAATTAGAGGTGGTGGCACCGAGTTGTCTTTATCGGTGCCCAATAGTCATATGCTAGAGCGCATTTACAAGCGCTGGAAAGACCTAGGTGTTGAGTTTGTTCAACCACCAGCGACATCAGTGTATGGGTTAAATTTTATGGCTATCGATCCAGATAAGCATCGCATTCGTGTTTTCATAAATGAATAAAAATGCGTTAAAAATGCTTTTTACCCATTCCCAATGTGACTTCAATAAATTAGACTCAAGGAAACATCAAAAGCGGCGTAGTAATAAGAAGGAATGCCCATGAGCTCAAGTATGATCCTTAGCGAATCCCTAATCGAGAGCGGAAGAGATATCCCCCTCAAAGAACTGCTTTATGCAAAGCGCGTGCTGGATAACTACATGGCAGTAGCCAAAGAAAGTAGCCCGCTTGAGCTATTAACTGAGATGAAATCGGCAGCAAAGCAAGTAGAATACTTTACAACGACGAGTAACCCGTGTGAGGCTCGTAATGTCATCAGTCAGATGATTGATAAAATCGACACCGCGGAATCTTTTGATTCGTTCAAAGCATTAGCAGGTAAGCCATCTCAAGCACTCAATGAACTAATTGAAGATCGAGCTCAGCTGATTAAACACGAACGAGAGCTCCTGCTCGCCTCAGGCTATGACGCCTCACGAATCTAATATACGAGCAGCCTTAAAGTCATAGCTAACAACGAAAAAGGAGCTCTTAAAGAGCTCCTTTTGCTTTTCAAAAATCGGATACAAAAGACTTAAAGGCCGATATCTTCCGTTATTGCTTTGATTTGTTTGAGGTCCATTTTATAGACTTCAATCATTTGATCGACCTGACTTAGTCGTGAATTAGCTTCGTCATGTTTATCACACGCGTCCGACTTCACGTCCCAAGATTTGCCTTCTAAAAATACGTCACACTCTTTCTTGAGTTTCTCAATCTTAGGTAATAATTTCGACCGTTCTTTCTCGAGAGACTCTAATTCTTGCGAAATTTTTAGCTCTTTCTGGAATACTTCGCGGGACCGCTCAAACATAGTCGCTTGCATATCCGCTTGACGACTCAACTTCTCATTTTCTGACTTCGTCGTGTTGATCTTATCTGCCTGCTGCTTCAATTGAGACTCTAGTGACAAGTTAACCTTCTCGACCTCAGTCAATTGCTTTTGCAACTTCTTAAGTGCTTTCTGATGAGCTTCATCTTTCGCGGCGAGTAACTCACTAACTTGGTTTTGTATCTCTTGGTCAAGCGCCTCTTCACGCACTTTTACTTGAGATGCCAACTGGGTTTTATCTTGCGTTAGTGCTTGATACTTTTCTTCTAATACGTGGTAAGTCGATTCCCACTTGTTCGCAGTGACAACCGATCCAACAAGGCCACCAAATGCCAAGCCTAACACCGCAGCGATTGCGATATAGATATGCGTACGTTTGTCACGCTCTTCAATGACAACTACGTCGTCTTGCTCTTCCATTTTGTTCTGAGAACTCACCGTATACTACTCCAAGGACTCTTTTACTTTGCTAGCGGATCAATTCCGCAAACATAATTGATGCTGTATAAATCAGAAATGCGCCAATTAATGTTATAACGGTCGCTTTTTGGACTTTTTCATTGGTTCGATAACGAAACAGCACAAATGCTACTGCAATCAACACCGCAATGGCTAATAATCTGGTCATACCGCCTCCTTGTCCACTCATGAAAAACTGCCTAGGTCCGTAGACTGTTTCACAAAGATTCATTGTAACCCATTTATACGTACCATAAGGTCAACTTAGCGTAGATTTTAAAATAAGTGCTCCGATTTTAATCAATTTTGTGTCCTTAATTGAATAACTTATGTCGTAACGGTCGAAACACATTTATCGTTCTGAAGTGTTTTTGGGTTCCATTCCCTAACCCAATAAATTTTATTTATGCCGTGACTCGCACAAAAAGATTGGCAAACATACCTTCATGAAAATTGATGAGGTTATTTCATTGAAAATAAATTGACATAGGGTGTTGAAATGGACCAAAAACATGATAGAGTTCACACGTTAATGATGACCAGCATCATTAACTAACCTTTACTCATTTAATTGAGTAATTGTTCCGATGAAGACTGCAGGAGAGTGGTTATTAATCAAATTTTAACATTTGATTAGCATAACTCGCCGAAGAATTAACTATTTCAGGTGCTACCTAGGTAGCGGGGACTGTAGTTGGAGGAACCTCTGGAGAGAACCGTTAAATCGGTCGCCGAAGGAGCAAGTCTTGCACTCACGCAAGGTGAAACTCTCAGGCAAAAGGACAGAGGAGTGGAAAGTTACAACCTAACTATTTTGCTTGGCCTTCCCGCCTACAACCAATAGCTTAGTTCTTTTAGAGATCGTTGATCTCGTCCTTTCCCTCTTCTCCTTATTAGTTGTTTTATTAAGGGGAAATCATGAACAACCTACAATCTTTACTACAAACCATCGATAATTTTGTCTGGGGTCCACCGCTGCTTATTTTGCTAGTAGGTACAGGGGTTTACTTCACTTTTAGCCTTGGCTTGATCCAGTTTAAACACCTCCCAACAGCGCTAGCGATGGTATTCAGTAAAGATAAGTCATCTAATACTCAAGGTGACGTTTCTAGCTTTGCAGCTCTTTGTACTGCGCTCTCAGCAACAATTGGTACTGGTAACATTGTTGGTGTTGCCACAGCAATCAAACTCGGTGGACCAGGCGCTCTATTCTGGATGTGGCTCGCAGCCCTTTTCGGAATGGCGACTAAATACGCCGAATGTTTGTTGGCGGTTAAGTACCGAAGAGTCGATGATAAAGGCCAAATGATTGGTGGCCCAATGTATTACTTGCAATACGGTGTTGGCTCAAAAGCTCTCGCGATCATGTTTGCAGTGTTTGCTTTGGGTGTTGCTTGTTTTGGTATCGGTACGTTTCCACAAGTAAACGCGATTCTGGATGCAAGTGAGATATCTCTTGGTGTTAACCGTGAGCTATCTGCCTTTGTACTAACTCTTTTGGTTGCTTTCGTAACTTTGGGTGGCATCAAATCCATTGCTAACGTTGCAGGAAAAGTGGTTCCTACCATGGCTGTATTTTATGTGTTGGCGTGTTTAAGCGTGATCATCATGAATGCAGACCAATTGTTCAATGCCGTTGAATTAGTGCTGGTTTCAGCCTTTACATCAACAGCAGCGACTGGTGGTTTTCTAGGTGCAAGCATCATGTTGGCAATCCAATCAGGTATCGCTCGCGGTGTGTTCTCAAATGAATCTGGTTTGGGTAGCGCGCCTATGGCAGCAGCAGCAGCGAAGACAGACTCTTGTGTTAAACAAGGCCTAATTTCAATGACGGGTACCTTTTTCGATACCATCATTATTTGTACCATGACAGGCCTTGCTCTAATCCTGACCGGTGCATGGCAAAGTGACCTTGCAGGTGCCGCGATGACGACTCATGCTTTTGCGGTGGGTTTAAATGCAGATACATTTGGCCCTATGCTCGTCTCAATCGGTTTGATGTTCTTCGCTTTTACCACCATTCTTGGTTGGAACTACTACGGTGAGCGTTGCGTTGTGTTCCTGTTCGGAACTAAAGCTGTGCTTCCATACAAACTGATTTTCGTCGGCTTGGTGGCATCTGGTGCATTCCTTCACCTCGATATGATTTGGCTACTGGCTGATATCGTAAACGGTCTGATGGCAATTCCTAACCTAATTGGTTTGATCGCACTGCGTCACGTCGTACTGGCAGAAACCAAACTGTTCTTTAGCTCAACATCGCAATCAGGTGAAGTTGAAGCAGTGAAAGCTTAGTGAAACGGCAGGTTTGCGGTCACAAACTACCAGTCACAGAGAGCAAAACACATTAGAAATGGTAAAAACACATAGCCCGCTATTATTTAGCGGGCTTTATTTATCTTCGGTTAAATGGTTAATCTCTCAACCATTGATGCTCAACGTTTTCTCCACGTTCTTCAAAAAACTTCGCATTTTTTTGCTTGAATTGATCCGCTTTCAACTCTGATAGCGGCCAGTCTAAAAATGCTTCTGTTACAAACGAGTCGCCGACACCAACCTCAATCGATTCCAGATGTTTCCCGATGTAGCGATAAAAGTAGCCTTGCCCAAACGCATCGCACACCATAGGTACATGCCTAACACGTTGATGATTGACAGAGACCGAAGCCCAAGTTGTCGTTTTAGGTTCACAGGTTTGCTCTTTTACAACGTCAACCTCAAATTTATTGTCCATAGTTGTCGAAACAAAAACGACAATAGCGTCATGCAAATACACACGCCTGAGCAATAACTGTTTAGTGTCTTGAGTTCGCGTTTGTTGTATTCCATTAGCAAAAGGCTCGAAGTAGCCCCAGTGCCAAGACCAGATCATGCCGCGTTGCGCAAACTGTACTTGTGGCCACGTATGCCAAGCAACAGCGGCACCTATCCCCACAATAAATACAGCGAGTAGTATCAACAATCGATAAATATTACGCATTAAACGGGTTTTTCAATTAATAACTTCACACCAAGTGCGACTAATACTGCGCCCGTCGCGCCTTCCATCCACTTCATAAAGCTTGCATTCTTTAGTAGATTTTTAGCCGAGTTAAGCGCGCCAGCTAAACCACACTGCCAAACCATCGCAATAGCAAAGTGTACAGATGCCATCATCATTGATTGAAGCAAGGGTGAACCTTCTGGATTCACAAACTGTGGCAAGAAAGCCAAATAGAAGACCGCCGTTTTCGGGTTCAAGACGTTAGAAAGAAAGCCCTCTCTAAAAGAGCGCTTACCATTAAACACTTCGTGAATCTGCTCGGTCACGGTCAATCCATCTTTCGACGACATTAGCGCTTTTAAACTGCTCAAACCAAGCCAGATAAGATAAGCTGCGCCAATCATTTTTACGATTTGGAACAACTCTGCTGATTGCGCAAGAATCGCCGAGATACCAACCGCAGAAAAAAAAGCATGTACGAATAAGCCAAAGCAAATCCCTAGACTGGTTGTACATCCATCTTTTAGGCCCGATCGGCTAGTGTTACGGATAACAAGTGCAGTATCTAAACCTGGCGTTAACGTTAAAATCGTAATGGCAATAATAAATGCCTCGAAATTCAAAATATCCATATTATCGTGATAATTAATTGTCAATCCTTCATCAATACCGCCAATCCACAAGATTCGCAAGCTTCTTTTTTAAGAGAGCTATACAACTGGGTGAGTTTATGGACAATGGGTTGGAGTTAATTGTTAATTATTAGTAAATTAACGCAGGTTGCTTAGTGCAACACCATATGAAGGACCCGTTATCGGGTGTTTAGGGAAAGAACAAAAGAATAAGAGTAGTCACATGAACGCATTTACAAAACTCGTTGAACATTCCAAAAAAGTGGCAAATTTTGAGCATCTATCAGCCATCATAGATTGGGATCAAGCGGCGGTCATGCCACCTGGTGGCGCTGAAGCACGCTCGAATGCCACGGCAGAGCTCGATGTACATATCCATTCTTTAATGACTCAACCGCACTTGGGAGAGCTTTTCGCTCAGGCAGAAGAAGAGACGCTGTCTACAAAAGAAAAATCTATCCTAAGAGAAATGAAGCGTGGGTGGCAGCAAGCTAACTTACTACCAGAATCATTAGTTCAAGCTCAATCTCTTGCTGGCTCCAAATGTGAACATGCATGGCGTACGCAACGTGGAGAAAATGACTGGGCTGGTTTTGAAAAGAACTGGGCTGAAGTCGTAAAGCTATCGCAGGAAGAAGCGCAAATTAGAGCCGAAGCAAATGGCACGACTCCTTATGATGCCATGCTCGATGTTTATGAACCTGGCACAACGTCTGCGTCGTTAGACATTCTTTTTGCTGACGTGAAAACCTGGCTTCCTACTTTGATCGATGAAGCGCTTGAAAAACAACAATCAGACAACATCTTATTGCCAACTGCACACTACCCTGCGGAAAAGCAAAAAGCGCTCGGTTTGGAAGTCATGAAGCTACTTCAATTCGATTTTGAACACGGTCGACTTGATGAGAGTACCCACCCATTTTGTGGCGGTGTACCGACAGATGTGCGTATTACGACACGTTATAATGAAAACGAGTTTGTCCAATCATTGATGGGGATTGTCCACGAAACTGGCCATGCTCGATACGAGCAAGGGCTACCAAAAGATTTATCAGGAACACCCGCGGGAGAAGCTCGCTCTATGGGTATTCATGAATCACAATCACTCTTCTTTGAAATGCAAATAGGACGAAGCAGCGCGTTTATCGATCACCTCGCTCGACTGGCTTCTAACCATTTTTCTGGTAGTGAATTCGAAAAAGACAATTTAGCCAAAATTTACACTCGCGTAGAAAAAGGCTTTATTCGCGTAGATGCTGACGAACTAACATATCCTGCTCACGTTATCCTTCGATATGAAATTGAGCGAGATCTCATGAACGGCGTCATCAAACATACAGATGTACCAGAACTCTGGAACGAAAAGATGAAAGCGTACTTGGGGCTATCAACCGAAGGAAACTTCAAAAATGGCTGTATGCAAGATATCCATTGGACAGACGGAAGTTTTGGCTATTTCCCGTCCTACACGCTCGGTGCGATGTACGCTGCACAATTTATGGCAGCAATGAAACAAACCGTCGATGTAGATGCGGTTATTCGTTCTGGCGACTTAGCTCCGATATTCAATTGGCTCTCGGAAAACATCTGGAGTAAAGGTAGCTTATTCACCACTGATGAGTTGGTAAAACAAGCCACGGGTGAAACACTGAATGCTAAACACTTTCAAGCTCACCTAAAAGATCGCTACTTATAAAGCGAAAAGAATAGAAAGTAAAAGCCCAAGGTTCGTATGTTCCTTGGGCTTTTTGTAGGCTCTCTATGTGTTATGCCAAGCTAGGGATGAGCCTAGGCTTGTACAAACAGTCCTCACCCTCTGGTCTAGTTTTAAACCGACGATGAAGCCACATATACTGGCTCGGACTTGCCATGATTGATGTTTCAACTATTTGATTCACGAATGCGGCGGCACGTTGATGATCCTCTTTCGGGAAACCTTCGACGGGCGCACTAATGGTTAGGGTATAGTGTCCGTCTTTTCCTCTTACCATCGTAAAAGGCACAATGGCGCAATCTGTAGAATCAACCAACAAACTTGTACCTGTCGTAGTACAAGCATTTTTAACGGCAAATAACGGTGCAAATGTCGAGCGTCGGTTACCATAATCATGGTCCGGTGCATACCAAACCCGCTCACCCGTTTTAAGTGCTTCAAGCATGGCTTTGACGTTTTTACGATCAATCAGTGTACGATTAGAGCGAGAGCGTCCCTTATACTGAAAATAATCAAAGCACGGATTATTGTTTGGGCGATAAACACCGGTTCCAGACTTTTTAATGCCAAAAGCTCGAGCACCTAACTCTAGATTCATTGAGTGTACGGCCAACATTAATGCACCTTTGCCTGACTTCTCTAAAGCCTCTAGATGCTCCATGCCTTTTATCGTGACGTGTTTGTTTACCCGTTTATCTGACCAAAACCATGCCATCGCGGTCTCAAAAAGTGCGATGCCAGTATTGTCGATGTTGTCTTTTAGAATTGCTTCGCGTTGGCATTCTTCCATATGAGGGAAGCAAAGCTCAAGATTGCGTCTGATAGTAACTTGACGTTTTCTCATGATTCGCATAGCTAAACGACCAATGTTGCGTCCCAAAGCTAGTTGAACTTTAAAAGGAAGGAGGCTAAGTAAGTACATCACGCTAATGATAATTAACGTTCCCCAGTAACGAGGCAAAAGAAATTCGGCCTTGAATGCAGGCTTTTTGTATTTGTTCATGTAAGTATTGTCAGATGTGCCCATCTATAAGTGATAAAAACAATGATAATGGACTGCACTTTTATCATTGATAACGCTAATAACATAAATTAAAGCGCGCGGATTCTATGGTTCTTCGACACACTACACAATAAGAACTTTGCAGAAATATGTAGGGAATGAAAAAGCAGTAAAGATGAGTCGCCACGTTAACATCTATCGGAGTGATTTATCTACTGCCCTTTCCTAAAGTTTGAAGAAACATAACTTTGTATTTTCAATGCGCTAAATAATGCCTGTTTTTCAATCACATAATGCGACCGTGATGAATACAACAATAAGACGTCATATCAATACTCGCCATTAGCGATTGAATTTGTACTAAAAAGCCGCAGCAATTTCTCGCTGCGGCTTCTTATTCACTTAACAAGTAGAGTGGCGTTATTCGTGCCCTACTGTTTTGGATAATAAATTTACGATCAACACACCAGCGATGATAAACCCAATACCAACTAGGGCTGGTAAGTCTAGACGCTGTCCGTAAACAAAGTAACCAACCGTCGCAACCAAAACGATCCCAGCACCACTCCATATGGCATAAACAACCCCGACAGGCATTGTTTGCACTGTGACGGAAAGCAAGAAGAAAGCGATGCCGTAACCAATCAAAACGACTGTGCTCGGCATTACTTTCGTAAATTGCTCTGTTTTGGGAATATAAGAAGTGGCAATCACTTCACATACAATCGCTATCGACAGCGCCAACATTGGTGGCATAGAGACAAGCATTTTGAACATAAGGCATTAACGCTCAACAGAAATGTAACCGACAACATGTCCGGATAATTAGGCCGCGCATTATACCCAACTCATCTCACGATGGAATACCACTAACGATGTTTACACACCATCACTTTCGCTTACTTTTTGATGACCAGGTGAAAGGCTGACGTTTTGGTGCTGACGAGAAATTTCAAAGTAGATATGCATATCAATCGGCTCAGGTGTATTGAGTAGCATCTTACCTACTTCACGTTGGAAATGACCATAATTACCTAGCTCATCCGTTAGTTCTAGGAGCTCGTAAGAGGCTTCATCGGCAAACATTCCATACGCATACTGATAATGACTGATATCCTTGCTCTTATCATAACCCAGCTTTTGAAGAGCTTGATCAATCTCTTCCGGCGTATAAATGTCTTTATCACCAAACGAATGCAGTAGCACGCAAGGAACTTCTTGAGCTATGCTCTGAATCTTTGTCTTTCTCTTGAAAATACCGAACATAATGTCCTCCACTGACGATGTTTCCAAATATGCACATTAATGCAAAATGGTGAGCTGATTGTTTTTAGTATGGCTCATTAATTTGAGACTTCCTTAATACGAAGTCACCTTCACATATTAACGTGATCGCATAATTACCAGCAAATAGTACACACTGCGTTTCAAACCTATCTCATCAGAAACTCTGCTTTAGTCACAATTGTGTGACAACCCCGAGTACGGTTTACCATAATGTAAAGAGTAGATTGAAAAGTCGGATTTCGTATCGACATCTAAACTTAATTAAGTTAGCTTTAGAAGTATAGACGTCTAGATTGACTATACTTAGGGAGAGAAAGTCGTGCCAATTAGAATTCCAGATCAATTACCAGCTACCGATGTATTAAGGACAGAAAACATCTTCGTGATGAGTGAAACGCGTGCAGCGAGTCAGGAAATACGTCCTTTAAGAGTACTGATCCTTAATCTGATGCCAAAAAAAATAGAGACTGAAACTCAGTTTCTGCGTCTACTCTCAAACAGCCCACTACAGGTTAACGTCGAATTACTGCGCATTGATAACCGCCCGAGTAAAAATACGCCAACTGAACATTTAGACACGTTTTATCGCCAATTTGAAATGGTGCGAGATAAAAACTTCGATGGCATGATCATTACTGGGGCTCCATTAGGTTTGGTGCAATTTGAAGATGTCATTTATTGGGATCATCTCAAAACCATCATGGAGTGGGCAAAAGATCATGTGACATCCACTCTTTATGTTTGCTGGGCTGCGCAAGCAGGGTTAAAGCTACTCTACGATCTACCTAAAAAAACGCGTAAAGAAAAACTTTCAGGCGTGTATCATCATCAAATCCATCATCAATTTCACCCTATCTTACGCGGATTTGATGACACGTTTTTGGCTCCTCACTCGCGTTACGCAGATTTTTCGCCTCACTTTCTAGAAGAGCATACTGACTTAGACATTTTAGCGACATCGGATGTCGCAGGTGTGTACTTGGCCACCACAAAAGACAAACGCAATGTCTTTGTCACAGGACACCCTGAGTATGATTCTCACACCTTACATAATGAATATATCCGAGATTTAAGCGAAGGTATGGAGCCCGCTATTCCTGTCAACTATTACCCAAACAACAACCCAGATAACCCACCAATTGCAAGCTGGAGAAGCCATGGACACCTCCTCTTTTTAAACTGGCTGAACTACTGTGTTTATCAGCAAACACCGTACGACCTCGATCACTTCAGTGAAGATGCTTTCACTAAAGACGATTAGCTTCAAAATAAGCAAACAAAGCACTCATCATTACCGAAATGTAATATGTGAACCAAGCCGCCATATGGCGGCTTTTTCATAACAGTTTGCAAACCTGATCGCATAGTGTTTTTTCCTCAATAGGCTTTTGCTAAGTAATTCATATCATGCAGAAAGATTCAGGGATGTAGGGATAAAGAATGAAAACAGCAAAGCTCGGTGCACTAATATTATTGTCTCAGTTTGCACTCGTGGGTTGCGTGACGGTGAAAGAAGATGGAAGCCCTGTCGTTAAAGCCGATCCTGTGGCAATGGCAGAATCACGTATCGCACTTGGCTTAGGTTATTTAGACGGCGGTAACATGATTCGCGCGCACGATAACTTACAACAAGCCTTAAACCACGCACCTCAATACTATCGCGCGCAATTATCTATGGCTCACTACTACGAAACGGTTGGTGAAGATATTAAAGCCGAACAGATGTATAAACGCTCTCTACGCCAACACACTAAAAACGGAAATGTGCTCAATAACTACGGTACTTTTCTTTGCAAGCGAGGTGACTTCGAAAAAGCCGATCAGATGTTTAATCGAGCCATTGAGCAGCCTTATTACTACCTTATTCCAGCGAGCTATGAGAATGCAGCTTTTTGTGCGCTAAAATCACAAGATAAAGACAAAGCGAGATACTACTTTACTAGAGCTATCGATCATGATCCCCATAGACCAAAATCGATTTTGCAACTCGCTAAAATAGAAATTGATAGCGGTGATTATACTGAAGCTAGAATTCGATTAATGAGATTCAATCAAATGTATGGCGTGAAGAAGCCCTCTTTGCAACTCATGATTCAACTTGAACGTGCAGCAGGCAATGAAGCTCTCGAGAAAAAGTATCAAAAACAATTGGAAAAATTTTCTTAGTACAAAATAGCGATACATAAGGCGCATTAGCTCACAGCCAATACAGCGCTTGACCAAGAATCCAGTGAATTCAGACTCACGGTGATACATTCATTCTGTACATAAACGTCAAATTCGGTACTATTTGAACGGAATAAGTGACCAAGTCACATTATAAAAAGTGCGCACACAACGAAATTTGTACATCATACTGTTTTTAAGATTGATTTCGGCACATTGATAAATACTAAATATTACTGACATGCACCAGAAGGAAGTTGAAGCCGGATGAAACCTGCCTGCACTCTGTTATTACTCACTTTGCTGAGTTCACCTTTTGTCGTCAGTGCACAAGAAAATATTGAGAAAACATTCACATTTGGCATTGTGTCCAATAAAGCCCAAAGCAAAATCAAAAAAGCGACGCCCCTTACTCAGTATGTAACTGAAAATATGGCTGAATATGGTTACGCAAAAGGGGCGGTAAAGGTATTTAAAAATTATCGTCAGCTCGCGGTTGCGCTTGAAAATGGCACCGTTCAAATTGCAACGGCGACCCCCTTTAATGCGATGACCTTAGAAAAGCAGTCTAATAGCCAAGTCCTTGCTATACGATGGAAAAAAGGCCTGCAAAAATATCATACGGTGTTCTTTACTAATAAAGAGAGTGGCATTGAGTCACTTTCTGACCTGCGCGGAAAAACGCTTGTTTTCGAAAAGCGCACGTCTACCAGCAGCTATTACCTACCTGCGATTACATTGCTGAATCACGGAGAAAAACTGCAATACCTTCCCTCTCCTGATGACAAACCGGCCAAAGACAGCATTGGTTATTTATTCCTTGATGAGCAACTCGCTCAGTCAAATGAAATCAACCTATCTGTATGGGTATATAAACAGAGAGTTGCAGCAGGAGCATTCAGTAACTTCAACTGGAACAATCCCAAAGATTTGCCAGAGAACATGAAAGACAAACTAGCGATTTTTTCTCGTTCTGTTGAAATACCCAGGGATTTGATTCTCGCTTCTCCAAGCATGAGCCTAGAGCAACAGCGTAAAATCACGTCCATACTGCTTGATATGGATACAACTCACGAAGGCTCTCTCGCACTTAAAAAGTTTCAGAACACCAAAAAATTCAGCGCACTTACTCCAGAAATGCGAGCCTCCTTAAGTACAGTGCGCAAGTCAGTTCACTTGTTACCGAAGGTGGATTGATGTTTCAAAAGCTCTCACTCGAAACCAAATACATTTGCTCGACAATGTTCGTTGTCTTGTTTGTTGTGGTGATAAATCTTGCGTTATACATGCACGGTTACGATGCGTATTCAAATAGCTTAACTCAACAAATCACGAACAACTCTCAAGAAAAAACCGAATCTTACGTTAAGCAAAAAGGGTTGGTTTATGCAGAGCTATTATCAAAACAGCTTTTTGATCCACTCTATACAGACAATATCAGTCAAGCGTATGAGCAAATTAAGGCAACATTGAGCCAGCCAGATGTCTCGAAAATACATGTTGTTGACAATGAAGGGCTAATCTTTCACGACGGTACTACTCAGCTAAGGATGTTTGCCCAACCTCATTACCGCTCTCCTTTTATTTTGAAAGCAATAGAAGAATCCAGAACTCTCGTTTCCTTTTCCAAGCATCAGTTGGAGATCGCAGCGCCGATTCAGCAATCAAACATTACTCTTGGGGCGGTATATCTTGAGCTTAACTTGATACATCTACTGGAAGAGAAAGAACAGAACATTGAACAAGTCCAAGCGATTACCTCAAACGATAAACAGAAGATGTTTAACTTGCTGCTAACGATCAGTGGGATATCCGTTCTATTCGGTAGCATCATCGCTTATGCTTTGGGGCGGTCGTTAACTAAGCCACTCAAGCAACTAAAAGATCAATTTTCAGAGTCAAATACCCAAGCGCTGCCAGTCACCGACATACAAAGCAAAGATGAAGTGGGAGAACTTATTTCGGCGTACAACAAAATGTCAAACAAAGTGAACCGATACACCAGCCGAGTTGAGTTCATGGCATACCACGATATTCTGACTTCCCTGCCAAACCGAGAAAAGTTACTCATTGATATTCAAACGCAAATAACTGACCACAAATCTCCCTCACTTGCGGTTGTGTTTATTGACTTGGATGACTTTAAGCACATTAACGATAACTACGGACATAACATTGGGGATAAATTGCTAGGCCATCTTGCTTCAGAGCTTCAAGGCCGTTTGCCGAGTTATTTTAAGCCGCTTTACCGCCTTTCTACCATCGTAAGTCGAGTAGGTGCGGACGAATTTGTACTGGCCTTTCCGTGCTCGGACAATCATGAAGCTAGAGAAAAAGCGCACGCTATTCATCGCCAACTACTCTCTCCCTTTAGTTTGGAAGAGAACGATATTCAAATTACGGCAAGCCTCGGAGTTGCTGTGTATCCAGAATTTGGTTCAAACGCTGAGTCTCTTTTACAGCTTTCTTCTCTTGCGGCGCAGGAATCCAAAAGACGCGGTAAAGACATTATGACGATATACGATTCCACGTTTGATGAAACGATTAAACAACGTTTATACATAGAACGAGAACTGCGTCGTTCAGTACGTGATTTGTCTCAATTCGAGCTGTGGTATCAACCACAATTTGATCTAAAAACCTATCGCCTAATTGGGGTCGAAGCATTGGTTAGGTCGAATCATCCCGAGAAAGGTTATATCAGTCCAGAATCGTTTATCCCGATCGCAGAACAAAGTGATTTAATATTGGAGCTTGGAGAACATATCATTGAGACGGCAGTTGCTCAGCGGGCAATGTGGGCAGAACATTTCGGTACTGATTTTCACATCGCATTAAACTTGTCCCCAAGACAAATCTATCGCCAAGATTTAAGTCAATTATTTTCTAAGTATTTACAACGACATGATGTCGCCCCTCAAACCATTCATGTTGAAGTGACAGAGTCACTTTTTATTGATGATACAGAGAAAGCTCAATATGTGCTTAAAAAACTACAAAGTATCGGAGTGGAAGTTTGGCTAGATGACTTTGGCACAGGATATTCTGCCCTTGCCTACCTGCAACATATGGCTTTTGACGGGCTCAAGATTGATCGTTCATTTATCGCTCAAATCCGAAAAAGCGATCAAGACGATTCATTAGTTCGCGCGATTGTATCCATGGCTCACAACCTAAGAATGAAAGTAGTAGCCGAAGGCGTAGAAACTCAAACTCAACTCACACGAATGGAGTCTCTCCACTGTGACGTCGTACAAGGTTTTTTCTTAGGTAGACCTGTACCTGCCGAGGAATTGATTGCATTTGAATACCAACGAGGGAGTGGCGCTCAAAGCGTCAATCACTTTGCTTAGAACGCCGTTTTGTTAACTATTGCCGCTTAGCGCGTTAGTACTCGTAATGCAATATCGGTCACACTTCCCCCACCCATTAATATGAATTTTCTCTTAAAATCTAACATCTGAGATAAATAAACTACACTTTTCATATCAACTTCTTGGATATGGAAATGCGCGTGGTAGGAATCTTTTCTTGGAACAACCTGTCGGTAAAACAAAAGCTATTTGGGTTGGTTTTGCTGCCAATTTTATTGTTGCTTGTCCTCGCGGGTAAACATGTACAAAGCCTTTCTATCCAGGCTCAGGAACTACAAAAAGCACAGTTATTCTCTGTCTACATCGACCGCGTATCTTCGCTTTATCACCTACCGAATAACCCTGATGTAATAGATAAGCAACTAAAAACTCAGCAGATATCTCAATTGTTACGCGACACCGCTGCACCAGTATTCGGTGAAAACGCTGAGATACTAAACCAGTTGATAAGCTTTGAGGAAGCAACCCTCTCGATGCTCTCTTCGCAAAATCAAGAAGAAAAGTTAGATGCAGCAGAGTGGCGCGCTGATACGTTCAAAGAAATCCTCATGAGCTTAGACAAAGTCTATTTTAGAAATGTGAGTTATGAAACAAACACTCACCTTTCTTCTTTGATGCAACTTGAATGGTTGATGTTTTGGTCCACTGAAGAGCATAGATTAAGCGAATATTTGATTCGATCTTCAGAGGAAAATAACGAGTATGACCTCACAACACAGGCTTCTATCCAATCTTTAATCCAGAACCAACAACTATTTCTAGAGCGTTTTGTGACGCTAAATGCCAATCAACAACAAGTAGATCTGCTCATTGAGACGTTTACGGGTGAAGTCTTTATCAAAAGCCAAGAGTTTCGTGCTTATTTATTGCAACCAGCTCAACTCAAATCATTAACCCCGGATGAGATTGATGCGGGGTTATCTGCACTCAACAAACGCTTATCGTTATTACAAAGTGTTGACGACAAAATGGAACAACAGCTGAGTGATGATATATCAAAGACAATCAACACGACGACACAGCGCCGCTTTACCTTTATCGCAATGATGAGCCTTTTAACGCTGTTGGTCGTAAGTTTAACGCTAAGATTGGTGCGAAAAGTTACTGGAAACTTGAATCTAGTCCTCAAATTTCTCAGTAACGAAAGCAATGAACAAAGTAACACTGAAAATTCACCTCTTGCTCAACTAATAAAGGGTAAAGACGAGCTGAGTAAGTTTGCTCGAGAGGTAAAAAAGCTTAGTGATGAGCGGATGTTGTCCAGACTAAAGCTCACACAAGCTAAAGAAGATGCAGAACAAGCAAAAGATGATGCAATTAAGGCGAGTAAAGCCAAAAGTAGCTTTTTGGCCAACATGTCCCACGAGATCCGCACGCCGCTAAATGGCGTTATTGGCATCTCTGAAGTGTTATCCGATACTTCCCTGACTGCCACACAACGCGATTACGTCGACACGATTGAAACCTCCTCCCAACTGCTTTTGAGTTTAATTAATGACGTTCTAGACTTCTCAAAAATTGAATCTGGGATGTTGCTCATTAGCCCACATTCAACTTGTGTTCGAGAGTCTATCTATGACATTGCTTCTATCATTTCACCGAAAGCAAAGGAAAAAGGCATCGATGTGCAAGTCAACATTAGCCGTAACACGCCTTACCACGTAATGTTGGATGACCATCGTATACGCCAAGTTGTCATGAACTTCATGTCTAACGCGGTAAAATTTACCGAACAAGGCAGTGTAGAGCTATCGGTCATCACCCGCGAAATTAAAAATGGTGAAGCGGTCATCGAGTTTTCCGTTAAAGATTCTGGGATTGGTATTGATGCCCAGCAGCAAAAGAAAATATTTGCTCCATTTGCCCAAGAGGATAACTCTACTACCCGACAATTTGGGGGAACTGGACTTGGGCTTGCCATTAGCACGCAATTAGTTGAGCTAATGGGTGGAGAAATTCAACTTGAATCCGAGAAAGGTAAAGGCAGTCGCTTCTTCTTTGAACTAACTGCTCCTGTTGTGACGCAAGAGTTTAACGCTTATCACGCTCTGAATCACAACGATATATGGATTGTATGCAGCAGTACTCAACTAGAACAAAAACTGCGTAACGAGTTAAGTTTTTTCAACATCAATATAACGCAGTCAGTAGATACCTTAAGTGCGTTGCCAACGTGGATTGATAACGAGCGCGTTATCGTTATTCATGTAGAAGCATCACCAAATGCAGCGGCGATGCATATCGATGAGATAGAAAGCCTTTGTAAACGAAACATTCGTGTCTGCCTCATCAAGCACCTTCATAGCCCACAATTCGACTTTAGAAACAGTATCAGCGCCTTGGTCACTCAGCCACTACTAGGGCAGCGCTTAATTAAAGCACTTGAAAGTTGTGCGGCAAATTTCTCGCACGCACAACAAGAGAGCACTTCAGCGCAACATGTTAAATCTCTGCCGAAAATTTTGGTCGTTGATGACAATACGGTCAATCAAAAAATCGCGGGGCTACACGTCACAAAAGCTGGCTTCGACTTTGATGTCGCAGTAAACGGACAAGAAGCGGTTGAGAAATTTCAACAGAATCAGTACAGCCTAATTTTAATGGACTGCATGATGCCCGTAATGGATGGATTTGAAGCCACCCAAATAATTCGTCAAATAGAAGTAAAAGAAAAACGCGCTTTCAGAATTCCGATTATTGCTCTAACGGCAAGTGTGGTCGATGACGATATACAAAAATGCTTTGACGTTGGAATGGATGACTATGTGCCCAAACCGTTTAAAGCAGGGTTGCTTAAAGAGAAGTTAGATAAGGCAATTGGGTTACGTGTTTCCAACACGACGCATGCTGAACCACACCAAGAGAACACTACTCCCGATACAACTCATGAACTACCTGCAAGTTCTAAGCAACCAGAAGCAACGGTAACGCCTATTCGCTCCGAACGTATCTTGCTTGTCGAAGATAATAGAGTAAACCAGAAAGTGGCTTCTCTATTGCTATCTAAAGCAGGTTATCAATTCGAAGTCGCTGAAAACGGGCAAATTGCAGTCGAAATGTTCCAAAAAGATGGAAAGTTTGATGTTATTTTGATGGATTGCATGATGCCCATAATGGATGGGTTCGAAGCTTCTAGGCAAATTAGAGCTTATGAAGCGAGTAAAGGATTAGCTAAGACGCCCATTATCGCATTAACAGCAAGCGTCGTTGATGATGATATTCAACGCTGCTTTGATTCAGGAATGGATGCCTACGTACCAAAGCCTGTGCGCAAAGAAAAACTGTTGTATCAAATTGAACAAGCAATGTAGGTGGATTCTATGAGTAGAAATCATTCTCGCGTTGCTTTTCCTTTGCGTTACATAAAACGCTATCTGTTTATTCTGATTGCCCTTCTTTCATTAAATTGCCAAGCTCTCGCTGCAGAGAGCTACGCCGTTTTCTCATTTAATGACGAATTCTCTCCGCTCGCTGTCAATAAAGCGCGAAAGTTGTACAGAGGGAAGACGCAACTTTTACAAGGCCAGCGAATTGAACTCTCTGACTGGCCTGTGACATCAACAGAAAGAGCTGAGTTCTATCGTTATCTTCTCAACAAAAATTTAGCGCAAATGAACGCGCATTGGGCAAGCTTGTCTTTTTCAGGTAAAGCTAGACCGCCAAAAGTGATTGCACGCTCCAGCATTGATGACCTCATAGCATGGATGCAAGAGAAGCCGAATAGAATTGGTTATGCCCCAACATCGAGCGTCCCAAGTAATGCTCATGTTTTATGTGTGGTTAGCTCGGAGAATTGATATGAAAAAATATTTAACCATGTTATCGCTGAGTATCGCGACCTTTCCGAGCTCAGCCACGATTGAGCTAACAGAACAACTTTCTTTAAGTGGTTTTGGCTCTACGTCGTGGGCAAAATCCGATAACCCAACTACGGTACTAGTTAACCGCTTTATTGGCGATGAATCTTGTTTCGATTGCGATACCACTTTCGGCATGCAGCTCGATTATTTTCACAAGGCATTTCGGGCATCCGCACAAGTCGTAAAGCGCCCGCAAGACCATTGGAGCTCGCCTCAGCTCGAGTGGGCGTATTTGGCTTATACCTATAAAAACATAGAAATACGAGGAGGACGCTTAAGACTGCCACTGTTTTTGATGTCTGAGTACAACTATGTCGGCCACGCTTTTACCCAAGCCCGCCCACCGAATGAGGTATATGACAGCATTCTAGGTATCACGGCTTATAACGGCCTATCTGCACGCTGGATTCATGACCTCAATGAGCAAGTCGTACTTACCGCCATGCCGTTTGTCGGGTTTAAAGACAATAGTGACGTAACCATCAATGAACGTACTGAATTGGAAATTGAGTCAAACAACACTGCAGGGATGAACTTAACGCTAAGCGGAGAGAGTTATCGTTGGAATTTTTCCTACCTCCACGGCGATTATGATCAAACAACGACGCTCTCTAACATTGAGCAATCCACTCCCGGTGGCGGAACCACAATCATTGACCGTCTAGTTGAAACAGAAAAAAACAACACGATCGATCTGTTTTCTCTAGGGTTAAGATACGAGCTCGATAACATTGTGATTATGGCAGAAGGACAGACCAGCAATCTTTCCTCATCTTGGTACGCGACAACAAGTTATAATGTAAACAAGCTAACTCCTTATATTGTTTACGGTCAGCAGTTTAATAGTCGGGATAAAAAAAGTGGAGACAGTTTCTTACTCGGATTGAGATACGACCTAGATTACAACGTTTCCCTAAACGCAGAATGGCAAAGGTTCAACGCCTACAATAATAGCTCTGGCGCGTTTTCATCAGCCCCAAAGGATGACAGTGCGAGCCTTTATACGCTAATGCTCAACTTCGTTTTTTAATGTTTCTTACAGTACCAATTTCCACAACGCTAGGGGCTGTTGCATTAAGAAGGCTTTTTGCAACACGTAACTAAACGCTAAACGACTGGAAGGGGTAAAATCGAACAGTTCAGATAGGTAAGTGGCAATCCAAACACAGACAAAGGTTACTCTATTTCGGTTTGTTTTGATTGTCTTTTAACCGCTTTTCTTTGCGTCGCAGTGCCCGGAAAAACTTTGACTCTTCGTGGTACCAACCAAGGACACTAATTGGAAAGCCCACGAGCATCATAATAAAAACATCCGCAGGGAGTTGTTCCCAAATGTCGCTTAAAGAATGCAGCTCTCCAAAAATGAACAAACCGATGACTTTACCAAGCAGTAATGCACAACAAATCATAAAGAAGGACTTTAATATATAGTGCCATTTGCCTTTTTTACGCTCTTCTCTCCAATAAGCATATTTATATTGTCGGTCGTACATTCATCCCCCTAAAGTAAACTTGCCGTAAGTTTAAGTATCTCGATAGCGTAAAGTGCGTTGGCACCTCTTTAATCATAGTGCGTATCTAAAGTGAATGCTTGTCGTGGCAATAAGAAGGAGAGGTATTCTGTAGTAAGAGCTACATAATCTCTGAACGTTATATGTCTTGTGTCATTCGGATGATGCCTGATTTTGCTTATCGCTAGTGTTTTCTGAACACCCAAATCGGGCCGATGAGTAGAAACTGTAAATCCTCAAAAAACGACGGTTTTTTACCTTCAATCTTGTGACCGATAAATTGCAATATCCACAATACACCAAACAAGAGCATAGAAATATGCAGAACGGGCAACATCAATACCTCTAGAGACCAAATAAGGCCAATGCACGCTAATGTGTAGCCGATCATCATCATGAATACGCTCAGAGACAAACGAAAATAGAAAACCCAAGTGGGGATCACCGCTACCCAAACCCAATTAAGTTCGAAGCCTAATAATGAAATCTGGGGAATCGACCAAATAAGTCCAACCACAGAAAGGTAAATACCTGGAACTGCGATTGTGTGAATCTTTTGGTTGATAGGGTTTTGGTGACTCTCCCCGTATTCTTTTAGCCATTCAGATAATGCTCGCATATCATTCCCCTTTTCCACCTTCTTATTCTTATATAGCCCGAGGATGAAAAAGGTGCGAATTTTTCCGTAAAGGCTACGAGCAACGAGCGACAAAACAACAGAGGCCAGTGCGTTGCCGATTACTCACCAAGCAACGCTCGTTGTGCTTTCGGCAGCTTGGCAACGACAAGAGCATAAGAGCGTTCACACAAATCTTGAATCAACCCATCCTCGACATCACCGTTAAAATAAACCGTTATCCAATGACGCTTATTTAAGTGATAACCCGGGATAATGTCCGTAAACTGCGACGTTAAGACTTCTCCATCTTCTGGTTTTACTTTTACGCTGACATACTCCCGACCTTTTCTCTCTGCAATGATGGCAAACATCTTGCCTTTGATTTTGTAAACAAGCGCTTCAGGCCCAAATGGGAAATCGCTTTCTGCACACATGAAGGTACTTAAGTATTGTTCTAGTTCTTTGCTTTTCATATCCCCTGCCTCCTTCTGCGTTCTCATTCAAATTGTGGCAATAGCAATTTTAACGCCTGGTTAACCTGCTCTTTTTCATTGCCTTCTAAACCATGCAATAACGATTGCTGAACGTCTACATGCTCCAAAATTAGCTTGTCAATTAAGGTTAAGCCTTGCTCTGTTAGTTCAACGGTGACGCTACGTCGGTCTTCTTTGCTATGGGTTCTGGTAATAAACCCTTTCTTCTCTAGTTTATCTAAGCGATTAGTCATCGCACCCGAAGTGAGCATCATCGACTCTATTAACGCTGAGGGAGTAAGACAATATGGTGAACCAGCTCGACGCAGTGTCGCTAACACATCAAATTCACCCATTTTCAGGTCGTACTTCTTATGTAGCTCGGCGACCCTAGATTCCATGTGTTTTGCAATTCGCATTAGTCGACCCATTATTGCCATCGGTTCAGTGTCGAGGTCTGGCTTCTCCCTAGCCCACTGCTCTACCACTCTATCAATTGCATCCATTATTTCTCTCCAAACATCATATATTTTTTATTTTAACATAAAGATACTTTACAAAAAGCCACCTTGCCGATATCGTTACATTTAATTATCTCTACATAAAGATATTTAACATGAACATTTTACTTGCGATGATTCCTGCCTTTTTTTGGGGGACGACTTACGCTGTTACTCAGTTTACTCTACCGGACTGGCCTCCCGTTTTACTTGGCGCTCTAAGGGCACTGCCTGCGGGTCTTTTGTTGCTGGCAATAAAGCCCTCGTTTCCAAAAAGAAGTGAGTGGAAAGTGCTGCTTGTTTTAGGAACCATCAACATCGCTTGCTTCTTTGGTCTCATTTTTGTCATGGCGTTGACGCTTCCTTCTGCCATCTCTGGTGTTGGTATGGTTTCGGTCCCCGTTTTTGCGATGCTGTTTGGTTGGGCGGTCTACAAACGTCAGCCTAGTGGCATTCAAGCTATAAGCGGCGCAACTTTGATTGCTTTAGCTTGGTTCTTATTTGATCCTAGCTCTATTTCTCTCGAACCCGTGGGCTTACTTGCGATGATCTCCGCCATTATGTGCATCGTGATAGGAAGTAGCGTAACAAAGTCACTAGGTACAAAAATGCACTGGTGGACAGTGCTAACATGGCAGCTCATTTTGGGTGGCGTGATTATGTCTATCGCAACAAGTGTGCTGGCGATAAACAATCCAGAGCCATATGTTACGGTCGTTCAGGACGTATCCATGACGAATATTCTAGGGTTACTGTGGGTAATTATTCTGAACACCGCATTAGGGTATGGCATGTATGTATGGTTATTACAGCGGATGTCGGTCGTAGATTTTACCTTTGGCGGTATTGCAAACCCAGTCGCAGGCATTGTTTCGGGCCTACTGCTATTGGGGGAAACGTTCACTCCTCTGCAATACAGCTTAATGCTAGGAATGATCGTAATGTCATTACTACCTCAGCTCATTACGTCAATCAAAACGAAAAGAGCCGCACTCTCCTCCTAAGTAACGTTAATTCCTAACACTCTAGAAGTAATGAGAGTGTTAGGAATCCTCAAGTGTAACCCCATCAGCAGAAATCAGCGCTAACCTAGGCAACTGACACCTTTAAAACGGTACGTTTTGACATTATGGCTGTTAAGCGCTTGCAAGGTTAGTCAGGGGCTCTGGTTTAGCGTAAACATAACCTTGAATAAGGTAAATCGCATGCTGAGCCAGATATTCGACTTGAGCCTGGCTCTCTACACCTTCTGCAATCATCTCACATTCCGCTTTGTTCGCTGCAGACACAATTGAGTCCAGCACTTTCAATTTTTGGTCGTCAGATCCTATTGGATCAATGAACATCTTATCCACTTTTACACACCGGATGCCCAAATCTTGTAGGTAAGAAAAGCCACCATATCCGGTACCAAAATCGTCAATTTTGAACTTGTAGCCTTTATTCGTTAAATACAAAATCTCTTTTTTCGCGGCCTCAGTGTCTTTTACTGGTATTCTCTCGGTCAATTCAAAATGAATTCTATTAGAGATTGGCCAATTTAACTCCGACAGTAACTTCGTTAATACACCTGACTCTAAATGGGAGGAAACAATATTGATGCTGACCCACGTATGCTCGGGTAAGTCACTTAAGTCTTGTATGATTTTACGAATAAGCTGATTGGTCATCGGGATAATCAGGCCACTTTCTTCTGCAGCACCAATAAACATATTTGGTGGCACCATTCCATCACGCCGCGACCATCGAATCAGAGCTTCATATCCTACTGTCTTACCATCGCGACTATCGACAATCGCCTGGTAGTAAGGAATAAATTCTGCATTACTAATCCCATTTTCAATTAGACCTGTAATGGATTTTCTCAAGCTTTTACCTGATATGTATGAAAATGCAGTCACAAGACCAGCCAGCACACTTACAAGACCGCCCCACAAAAGTACTCTTTCCTGAGCATAATGTTTAAGTTTTTCACCGCTGTATATCTTTATGAGCATGTTGGCTTGAGAATCTCCTGAAAAGAAAAACTCTTTTGATAGTGCGTTTTCTTCTCCTGCAATATTCGCTTTGCCACGGCTTATCGTTAAATCACCAAATATTGGTTCATCATACTTAAACTCTACAAATAGGCAGTCTTTGCAAGGCGTTTTTATTACCTCGTTAACCCAACTGTTATCAAGTACCCAGAAGACTTCAACGTGTTCATTATCATAAATGACCATCCACTCTATTTGGTCATTCTGTTGCGGCAAAACAAGTGATGCGAAAAAGTTCTCATCCATCTGAAATCGTTCACTACTAGATGGGCGAGACACTTCACTACCAACCGTGGAACACGTTTTTCCGCCTTCTGTGGTCATCGCAATAAAACGAATGTAACGGTTATAAAAACGTGGGTCGCGTAAAGTTCTTACATCACTATCACTACAAGTAAAATCTAACTGAGCAATCTGCTTCACTATTGCTCCGTCCAAATAGGCAGACCTTTGATTTAAATAATCTACGTAAGCATCTATTTTCGACGCTTTTACCGAGTTGACGTAAAAGTTGGTTATCGAATGAAAGGCCACTACAAATATGGCGATGGGAACTAAGCCGAGTAAAATGGCATACCTTGTATTCTTTGTTATCAAAGTTCGTCCTGCTAATCTGACAAGCAACCTAAGTGGGATATGAATACTATCTCATTTTTATAGTCCAAAAAGTGAGGAATGACGCTCAATAAAATTATAGACTCAAGTGGCTTTCAGATGTCGGGATTTAGAATGCGAGCACCAAACCACATTCGAGGAGAACAAAGTAGCGACTAAGTGGAAAGTAAGAACGAGCCCAATTGTTAAGTCATCCGTAATAAAAGTGACGACTTGGAGCTTGAGCAATACTTTTTAGATAGGCAGCAGATACGCTAAAAAACAAAAAGGAAACGATTGATGCCAACCGCTTCCTTGATTTGTTATTGCTATTTAAAAGCGCGTGAATTACGCCACTTCAAGAATCACTTTTTCCAACTTATCTAAGCCTTCGTTCAGTACGTCAGATTCGATGGTCAGTGGAGGTAACAGACGAATCACGTTCGCTTTTACTCCACAAGAAAGCAGGATAAGGCCGTTTTCTTGCGCTTTAGAAATCACCGATTTGGTCATCTCTTGTAGCGGCTTACCTGATTCTGGGTCAGTAAATTCAATCGCCATCATCGCACCCGTAGTACGGATTTCACCAATAGCAGGCACAGATTGTTGCAGTTTGGTCATACGTGCATTGACCACTTCACCGATGCCCATCGCTTTAGCACACAAATCTTCTTCTTCGATGATTTTCAGCACTTCAAGACCAGCAACACAACCGAGTGGCGAGCCTGCATAAGTACCACCTAAACCACCAGGCAGTGCGGAGTCCATTACATCCGCTTTACCAACAACAGCTGAGATTGGGAAACCACCAGCAATGCCTTTCGCCATTGTCATTAGATCGGGTTCAATGCCTAGGTGCTCCGTCGCAAACATTTTACCGGTACGGGCAAAACCCGTTTGGATCTCATCCGCAATCAGCATGATACCGTGCTTGTCACACAGCTGACGCAAGCCTTGTGCAAACGCTTCAGGCGCTTTGTAGAAGCCGCCCTCACCTTGTACTGGCTCGAAGATGATCGCCGCAACACGTGATGGTTCAATATCACAAGCAAATAGATCGTCGATCGCTTGTAAGCTTTGCTCAACGCTGATGCCGTGAAACGCATTTGGGTAAGGCGCGTGGTAGATTTCGTTCGGGAAAGGACCAAAGCCCGCTTTGTACGGCGCAACTTTACCAGTTAACCCCATCGTCATGTTTGTGCGACCGTGAAAGCCGCCTTTAAACGCTATCACGCCGCTACGGCCTGTATGAGCGCGTGCCACTTTTACGGCATTTTCGACCGCCTCGGCGCCAGTGGTTAGAAAGATCGCTTTCTTCTTAGTCTCACCTGGTACAAGTTCTGTCAGCTTTTCAGCCAGCTCTACGAATGACGCGTATGGCGTAACCATCGCACACGTGTGTGAGAAATTGTCCAGCTGAGCTTTTACCGCTTCGCTAATGCGCTTGTGAGAATGCCCGGTGTTAGTTACCGCGATACCCGCTGCAAAGTCTATGTATTTGTTGCCTTCGATATCCCATACGTAAGCGTTTTCTGCTTTCTCTACGTAAAGTGGGTACAGTGCGCCCATGCCTTGAGCGATAACTTGGCTTCTTCTTTCGTGCAGTTGTTGGTTTGTCATTGTTTTGTCCTTAATTAGTTGCCGCCAAAGCAGAGATATTTCACGTCCATATATTCATCGATACCTTGTTTTGCTCCTTCGCGTCCGATGCCGGACTGCTTAACACCGCCGAAAGGAGCGACTTCAGTAGACATCATGCCTTCGTTAATGCCAACCATGCCGTATTCGAGCGCTTCTGCGATTTTCCAAACACGGTGGATGTTTTGGCTGTAGAAGTACGACGCAAGACCGTAAATGGTGTCGTTCGCCATTTCGACTAGTTGTTCGTCGCTGTCAAAACGAATCACTGGCGCGACAGGGCCAAAGATTTCCTCGGAAACAATCTTCATGTCGTGAGTAACGTCTTTGAGAACCACTGGCTGCATAAATAAACCATCGAGCTTTTTAAGTTCTGAAACCGGCTTCGCGCCTTGCTCGATAGCACCATCGATCAACGCTTGAATGCCTTGCTTCGCTAACTCGCTGATCACTGGACCAATGTTGACCCCCTCTTCCAATCCGTTACCAACTTTGAGCTGCTGAACCGCAGCGTCAAACTTAGCAACGAATTCGTCATACACTTTGCTGTGCACGTAGAAACGGTTAGCACAGACACATGTTTGACCAGCATTACGGAATTTAGAAGCGATTGCACCTGTCACGGCTGCATCGATATCAGCGTCATCAAACACAATAAACGGTGCATTACCACCCAGTTCCATTGATGTGCGTTTAATGTCCCCCGCACTTTGCTGCATCAGCACACTACCAACTTGGGTAGAGCCAGTGAAAGACAACTTACGAATCAACGGATGCGAAGTGAAAATAGCGCCTACCTGACGTGAATTTTCACCCAGAACCACTTGCAGCACATCGCGAGGGATACCCGCTTGATAGGCAAGCTCTGCGACCGCAAACGCAGACAGCGGCGTAGATTCAGATGGTTTTACGACAAAGCTACAACCGGCCGCTAAAGCTGGCCCTGCTTTGCGCGTGATCATCGCAATTGGGAAGTTCCAAGGCGTAATCGCACAGGCGACACCAATTGGCTGTTTGATGGTCACCAAACGCTTGTCCGCACTTGGCGCAGGAATCGTCTCACCGTAGGTACGTTTCGCTTCTTCAGCAAACCATTCGATAAAGCTCGCACCGTAAAGCACTTCACCTTGAGCTTCCGCTAGCGGCTTACCTTGCTCTAACGTCATCAAACGGCCAAGGTCGGCTTTGTTTTCTAACAGAAGTTGGAACCAACGATTGAGCATGCCAGCGCGCGTTTTTGCTGGCAGTGCCGCCCACTCTTTCTGCGCCACACTGGCACGTTCAATGCCATTTAAAATGTCGTTTTCGGTTGAGACTGGTGCGTACCCGAGGAGTTCTCCGGTCGCCGGATTAGTCACTGCAATGCCCTGTTGTGGATTCGCTACCATAAACGAAACAAGGCTTTGGTTTTGTATCTGTTGCATGGTCATTCCTTTTGACAACTCATCATCGCCGCTAAGCCAGCGGCGAGTTTATGTTTAAGCAGGGATCTGCTGCGTAATGCAGTGGATGTTCCCTCCGCCGAGTAGAACCTCTCTCGACGGTATCGCGATGATTTGGTATTCCGGCATCGCGTTTTGCAAAATATCGATCGCCATAGCGTCGATCTCTTCGTCCAGCATCGGCAAGAACACATGCTCGTTGACGATAAGAAAGTTGGCATAAGAGGCACTTAGGCGTTCGCCAGCTTGTCGACTCATTCCTGAACTGGCGTCAATGCCATTGGCTTCACGCTCGCTGTAATGCAACGGACCCGGTAATGGCAAACGGACAATTTCAATCTCGCGCCCTCTCGCATCGTGCTGAGATTTCAGTACTTGTTCCGCTTGACGAGATAACGCGTATTGCGGATCGCTTGGGTCATCGGTCCAACTTAGTACCACTTTACCCGGGGCGATAACGTGCATCAGGTTGTCGATATGGCCGTCTGTTTCGTCATTGAATAAACCATTTGGCAACCAAATGACTTTTTCGATACCGAGGTACGCCTTTAACTGCTCTTCGATTTGCGCTTTGCTCAACTGCGGATTACGTCCTGGGCTGAGTAAGCACTCCTCTGTGGTGTAAAGGGTGCCTTCACCATCGGTGTGAATCGCCCCACCTTCAAGTACAAACGGTGCGCGGTAATAATCAATACCGATGATGTCGCACACCGAGCCAGCGACAAGATCGTCCTGCTGCCAGTTGTCGTAAAGCCCGTTGTATTCACCGCCCCACGCGTTGAATTGCCAACTAATCCCACGGCGCTCGCCCGCTCGGTTAACAAGCACGGTCGGCCCGATGTCTCGCATCCACGCATCGTTAAATGGGATTTCCACCAAACGTACATCTGAGTGAAGCATTTGACGCGCTCGGTCAAAGTTGTGCGAGCACACCGCCACACACACTTTGGTCACTTCCGCGATTAAGTTCGCGATTCTGGCGAAGGTTTCTTGCGCGGGTAATGCGTCATCACGCCAATTGTCTTTCCTTTCTGGCCACGCTAGCCAAACTTCACTAACCGGCTGAAACTCAGCCGGAAAATAGAAGCCATCCTGCGCTGGTGTTGTCGATAACTTCATTTTAACGCCTCTTTAAACAGCTAGTTTGCCAACGCTGGTGTAAAGGTCTGGACGACGGTCGCGGAACAAGCCCCACGCGTGACGCGCTTTCGCTGTCGTAGCGAGGTCGATTTCTGCGTAAATGATGGTTTCACCTTCACGCGGTGCTTCGGCAATTTTTGCACCAGTGTGGTCAGTGATAAAAGAAGAGCCGTAGAACGTCGTCTCGATACCATCATCGACTTCAGTGCCCACTCGGTTTGACGCAATCACTGGAACGAGGTTTGCTGCCGAGTGACCTTGCATTGTACGTTGCCAGTGGTCACGTGAATCCAGTGTCGAATCTTGAGGCTCAGAACCGATTGCAGTTGGGTAAAAAATCGCTTCCGCGCCGTGCAGAGCCAAGCTGCGTGCAAGCTCTGGAAACCATTGGTCCCAGCAAATGCCAGCACCGAACTTACCGAACTTGGTTTGCCACACTTTGAAACCGGTATCGCCAGGGCTAAAGTAGTATTTCTCGCTGTAGCCCGGGCCGTCAGGAATGTGTGACTTGCGGTAGTTATCTAATACCGTGCCATCGGCATCTATCATCACTAGCGAGTTAAAAAACGTGTTGCCCGCTTTTTCAAAGTAGCTGACTGGAATAACCACGCCGAGCTCTTTAGCCAACGCACTCATCTCTTTAATAAGACGACAATTCTCCGTTTCTTCTGCAAGCTCGAAATACTTTGCTTCCTGTTTTTTGCAGAAGTAAGGCGCAGCGAACAGCTCTTGCGGAAGAATCACGTTCGCACCGTTTTGTGCTGCTTCACGAATCGCCTTTTTTGCTTTGGCTAAGTTATCTTCCAGATCCCAGCTTTTCGTCAGTTGAAGGGCTGCAAATTTCACTACTTTGCTCATTTGATATTCCTTATCTCTTAAATCGCCAGTTTGTCACGTAGGTTGTAGTAAGCCGCGCCCATTGCCGTAAACGGAATTTGGAAGTGGCGGCCCCCCGGGAAGGAGTAATGTTTCAGTGCAGCAAACGCGTCAAAGCGTTCTGCGTGTCCGGTCAGAGCTTCGGCCAGCAACTTACCTGCTAGGTGAGTACACGTTACACCGTGACCGCTGTAGCCTTGTAGGTAGTAAATGTTGTCTGCAAACGAGCCAAATTGCGGCATGCGTGAGTAAGTCAGCAAGAAGTTACCTGTCCAGGTGTAATCAATCTTGATGCCTTTCAATTGTGGGAAGACTTTTTCCATCTTCGGACGGATCAGTGCTTCGATGTTTTCTGGGTCACGTGCTCCGTAAACCACACCACCTCCGAACAACAAACGCTTGTCGGCGGTTAAGCGGAAGTAGTCAAGCAAGTAATTACAGTCCTCAACGCAGTAGTCACTAGTCAGCACTTGTTTTAGCTGCTCATCACTCAAAGGCTGAGTCGCCACCACTTGTGTGCCACACGGAATCGCTTTGTTGCTGATGTTTGGTGCCAAACCACCAAGGTAGGCGTTACCTGCCAGTACCACGTACTTGCTCTTCACGCTGCCTTTCGCCGTTTTCACTACTGGGTTAATACCTTTATCAATCGACACGACCGCCGACTGCTCAAAGATTTGACCACCTAGAGACGTAAACGCAGCAGCTTCACCCAATGCCAGTTTAAGCGGGTGAATGTGACCACCGCGCATATCCAGTAAGCCGCCAGTGTATACTTTAGTGCCTACCGCTTGTTCTACCTCTCCTGCGTCAAGCAGAGTCAGTTGGTCGTTGCCGTAACGCTCCCAGTTCTTCTTATGTTCTTCTAGCCCTTTGAGTTGTTTACTGTTCAGTGCCGTGAACAAGCCGCCTTGCTTGTAATCACAGTTGATGTCGTATTTGTCGATCAGGCCACGGATGATATCGCCGCCTTCAAAAATCATATCGCACAGAGCTTTGGCTTGGTTTTGGTCGTAACGGCTTTCAATCACGTCAACATCTCGGCTGTAGCTGTTAACGATTTGGCCACCGTTACGACCAGTTGCTCCAAAGCCCACTTTTGCGCTTTCTAGCACAACGACTTTAAAACCTTTTTCTGCAAGGTGTAGTGCAGAAGAAAGACCAGAAAATCCCGCACCGACTACACACACATCGCACTCGATGTCGTTTTGCAACTGTGGGTATTCCGGCATGTTTGGCACAGAGTGCGCGTAGAACGAATCCGTATGCTTGTTCATAGAACTATTCCTTTATTTATCGTAATCGTCAGCAGGCTTAAGGATGGAGGCGAATCCAAGTGGTTTTGGTTTCGGTGAATTTTTCAATCGCGTGGAGAGACTTGTCTCGACCATTTCCGCTCATTTTGAATCCGCCAAATGGGACCGTCATATCACCTTCGTTGTAGTTGTTGACCCAAACCGAGCCGGCTTGCAGTCGTTTTGCTACGCGATGAACGCGGTTGATATTGCTGCTCCAAAGTGCAGCACCTAAGCCGTACTTCGAATCGTTAGCGATCTCAATTGCTTGCGCTTCGTCTTTGAATGGAATGACACACAGCACCGGACCAAAAATTTCCTCCTGAGCGACACGCATCTTGTTGTCGACGTTGTCTAAAATGGTTGGGGAAACAAATGCACCTTGCCCATCGACATCGCCGCCACAACGTACGTTTGCACCTTCTGATTCACCTAACGAGATGTATTCCAACACTTTTGATTTATGATCTTGATCGATAAGCGCTCCCATGGATGAACTTGGGTCCATTGGGTCTTTTGGCGTGAACGCTTTCGACGCTTGAATAACTTTTTCTAAGAACTGATCTTTGATGCTTTCGTGAACAAGCAGGCGGGTTGCCGCGACGCACACCTCACCTTGGTTGTAGAAACACCCTGCGGCGGTTTCTGCTGCTGCGCGATCTAAATCATCACAATCTTCAAACACGATGTTCGCGTTCTTGCCGCCCGCTTCTGCAAACACGCGCTTTAGGTTGCTCTCACCCGATCTGACCATCAGTTGGCCTGCAATACGCGTCGAGCCTGTGAAGGCGATGCAGTCTACGTCTTGGTGTTTCGCCAGCGCGTCGCCAGCTTCATGACCAAAACCCGTAACGACTTGGAAAACGCCTGTTGGTAAGCCCGCTTGAGAAGCAAGTTGACCTAGAAATATCGCGGTGAGAGAAGATTTTTCTGACGGTTTTAGAATCACGCTGTTACCAGCGGCTAAAGCAGGACCAAGCTTCCAGCACGCAAGCCAAAGGGGGAAGTTCCACGGTACAACCGCAGCAACCACACCAATTGGTTGATGAGAAATAAAAGCGTGTACATCTTTTTCGGTTGGTGCAACTTCGCCGTATACTTTGTCGATTGCTTCTGCGTACCAGCGTAATGCACTCGCCGCGCCAGGAATATCGGTAGAGAAGCTGTGAGAGATAGGCTTACCGGTATCAAGCGTTTCTAGCAGAGCCAATTCTTCTTGGTTTTGATCAATCAAGTCAGCAAACTGTTTAAGCACTGCTTTGCGATGAGCTGGGCTGCTCTCGCTCCACTGACCGGATTGAAATGCTTGGCGAGCGTATGAAACCGCGAGATCAACATCTTCATTTTGGCAACGGGCGATTTCGGTGAATATCTCATCTGTTGCTGGGTTAACTACCGGGATGGTTTGCCCTGTTAAAGCGGCACTGTATTCACCGTTAATGTACGCCCTGTTTTCGATGTTTAGATTGTTTTTTAGTTCAATCCATTGCTCTTGGGTTTTCATACGCTCTCCTTGTGATCACACAAGGCAAGCCCCCACTAAAATGTGGTTGGCGTATGCGCACTTATCATTCGACAAGCCTTGTCTGTGTGATTTGTAAATCGATGGGGCTTCGTCGTATCAATAATGTACGACTCGCCCGCTGTTATGACATGAGATTGTCCTTTATATTCCAGAGTGATTTCACCCTCTAATACGGTGCCAATCTCTTCGCCTTCGTGTTTGATTTCTGCTGCACCAGTGGTTCCATAAGGTGCATATTCCTCGATCAAGAATCCGATGACTTGATCTTTGTCGCCATTCGTTACCAGTTTCATGGACACCGTCTCGCTCCCGATTTCCACAAGATCTGACGGTTTGATGACTACTTTCACTTCATCGTTCGAAGGTTGTTCAAAAGTGAAAAACTCTGATAACGATAAAGAAAATACATTAACGATTTTTTGTAGTGAGCTGACCGACGGGCTCACTTTGCCATTTTCAATGGATGAGATTGCACTGTGGGTAATACCAGCGCGCTCGGCTAGTTCCCTTTGTGACAATCCATGTTTTTTTCGTAACTGAACAATATTTTTACCAATCTCTTGATTGTCCATTCATACAGCTCCAAACGTTTAACGAGAGGTAGCCATCATAAATTCATTGAACAAAATTTGAGAGAAATGATTGGTTTTTGCTTCCCATTCTGGGTGCCACTGCACGCCAACGAAAAATTTTTGATTAGGAAGACTAAATGCTTCTACCAAGCCATCCGGGGCTTTAGCTTCTACTTGTAATAGAGGAGCAAGCTGATCGACGCCTTGGTTGTGTAGTGTGTTCACTTCAAAGAAGGTGGTATTTTCCCAATGATTTTGCACCAGCCATTGTTCAAATAAGCTCTGCTTTTGAACTAGCACAGCGTGTGCTGGCGCGTATTTTTGTTCGAAATCTTCAACAGGCGCTTCACGATGGTCATTGAAGCCGGAGTCATGAACGGCTGGGTTTAACGAGCCACCGAGTGCGACATTCATCTCTTGAAAGCCGCGGCAAATACCAAGGCACGGAATGTTTTGGTCAACCGCATGACGAATTAACGTGAATGAGAGCTCATCACGAGCTTCATCTTTGTAGCTCTCTTCGTGCGTTGCATTGTATCGATGTGGCGCAACGTTAGAGTGGCTGCCAGGAAAAAGAAAACCATCACATATGTCTAGGATGGTGGTTACGTCATCGCCCGACATGTCGGGAGCCAACATAATCGGTAGTCCTCCAAAATCCTTTATGGCGCGAAGGTAAAAGTCGTTGACCGCTTGTATCTGATAGCCACCCAACTCTTTAGCGCAGCTAACCACACCAATGATGGGTTTGTGTGTATCTGCCATGATATGTCCGTGTTCAATTTATTTAACACAAACCCTACAAACCATGTACAAAATTATCAACACAGATGACCATTATTATCGTCACAACGTGATCTGAAGCACTTTTTAGGCTTCAAAACTGAATATTTATGCTCATTATATTGAACAAAACAAAATCAACTGTTACAAAATAGTTAACAGAAAGACATAAAAACCAGCCGTTAAACATCAAAAACACAGTGTAAGTACATGTTTAAATTAAAAATAACCTAAAAAACAAACAACTCGCTCAGAGTGCTGTAATTTATTTGTTAATTTGGTTATTTCTAATTTCTACTCGTCAGGCTATTTGGAGAAGAAAATGGAATCGTATCTACAGGAAGTACAAAATTTTAAACAAAAATGGCCCGATATTGAATTTATCGATCTCATCTTTACCGATATAAATGCCACCCCAAGAGGAAAACGCATCCCGATAGATGCTCTAGAAAAACTGAATAAAGGTGTTGCCCTCCCCCTTTCGACCATCACCCTAGATACCAAAGGTAACGTCGTTGAAACGGCCGGGTTGGGAGAAGATCTCGGAGAGCCAGATAATCTCTGCTATCCAATCAGCGGCACCTTAATGCCGACGGCAAAAGAACAAGTTGGTCAGCTACTGCTTAGTATGATGGATGAAACCGGGCAGCACCCTAACCCACTGTTCATCCGAAACATTCTCGCTTCTATATTGCAAACACTGCATGCTAAAGACCAATATCCTTGTGTCGCGCTCGAGCTGGAGTTCTATTTAATAGACAAAACCCGCGGCGAAAATGGCGAACCATTAACGGCAATTAACCCCACGAAAAAAACTCGAGAAAAAGATACCGAGGTTTACGACCTTGATGGACTAGATGACTACGCTGATTTCTTGGCCGACCTTAATCGAATTGCATTAGAACAAGGTTTAAACACTTCCGGAGCCCTATCTGAATCGGCACCAGGGCAGTTCGAAATCAACTTCAACCATTCTAAAGATGTACTTCGAGCATGTGATGAAATCATCATCGCAAAACGCTTGATTCGCCAGGTCGCTCATCAGCACGGATTTGACGCCACATTTATGGCGAAACCTTTTAGTGAGCAAGCGGGTAATGGCATGCACATTCATCTCAGCTTGGTTGATACAGATGGTAACAACCACTTTAGCCAATCAGACGGTCAAGCGAGCGCCTTCTTCTATCAAACCATGGCAGCGATGCTGTCACAAACATCCGATGCCATGGCCCTAATCTGTCCTAACGTTAACTCTTACCGTCGCTTTGTTCCTGGCGCTTACGTCCCGACCAAAGCCGATTGGGGAGAAAACCACCGCGGTGTTGCGTTGCGTGTGCCTATCAGCGATAGCAAAAATCGCCGTATAGAGCATCGTATAGCAGGCGCTGACGTTAACCCATACATTCTCGCTGCAGTAGTACTTTCCGCAGTATTAGCGAGTGAAAGCTACACCAAAGATCAATGTCCACCGACTCTCAGTGATGATGCAATTGAGTTACCTCTGCGTATGTCAGAAGCTCTAGAGCGACTGGAGCACAGTGAGCTAGCTCAATACATCTCAAGAGATTTTATCGATTTGTATCTAGCTTGCAAACAGAGTGAACTCGCAGAATTTGAGCGAGCGATTACTCCATTGGAAATCGACTGGATGTTGCACTCGGCATAAACAAAGGAAATGAACTTTATGACTACGCAGACCAAGGCGCTGGATGCGCCTCTTAAAATCAACTCTCAACACATTATTGTTTCTTTAATCTCGGTTGCGACGTTTGTCTTTTTTACCACAATCGGTTTGAACCATGAGGAAGGCGAAGCCTACGGATGGATGAGTCTTTTACCAACGGCGTTGGTATTGGTCTTTGCGCTGACAACACACCGAACAGTGGAAGCCCTCTTTAGCGGCGCTATTGCCGGTGTTCTTCTGCTTAACCCAACTGAAGCGGTAGAACAGATTGTTGATATTTCCATGAGTGTAATGATGGATGAAACTATTGCTTGGATCATCCTCGTTTGTGGTTTGATGGGCGGCCTAATTGCTATTTTGGAGAAAGGCGGCAGTATCTTAAGCTTCTCCGACATGCTAGTCACGAAAGTAAAAAGCCGTAAGCAATCGATGCTGATGACCTTTGCTTTAGGTATTCTGATCTTTATCGACGATTATTTGAATGCGATTGCAATTTCTTCCTCAATGAAAAAAGTTACGGACGGCTACCAAATCTCGCGTGAAAAGCTCTCATATCTTGTGGATTCAACCGCCGCACCTATCTGTATCCTCGTACCGATTTCCACTTGGGCAATTTTCTTCAGTTCGTTGCTAGAAGCAAACGGAGTAGCAGAAGCGGGAGATGGTATCAAAGCATACATTGAAGCTATTCCATACATGGCTTACGGCTGGGTAACGCTGGTGATTGTTTTGCTGGTTGCAATGGAAAAGATCCCAGATCTAGGTGCGATGAAAAAGGCAGAAAAGCGTGCGAAGAATGGTCAAGTTCGTCCAGACGGTGCAACAGATGTCGACTTTGGTCCCGATGTATCTGCACATACCAACCCAACCATGGGCCTTGTCAACTTCTTGTTACCAATGATCGTACTTGTTGCCGCAAGTTGGTATTTTGGTATCGATCTACTTGCTGGTGTTTTCGTCGCGTTAATCTTTACTATTAGCTTTTACGGCGCACAAAAACTGATCTCGATGAACGACATGTTCGAAGCTGTTTATGATGGCATTAAAGTTATGCTACTGCCGCTTGCGACCGTTATTGGTGGTTTCATGTTGAAATCGGTCAACGACTCATTGGGCGTCACGCAGTATGTCATTGAGACCGTCAGCCCTTACCTGTCAGCGTCTTACTTCCCTGCGATTATCTTTATGATTACGGGCGCGTTGGTATTTGCAACGGCATCGTCTTGGGGAACGTTTGCAGTAGCGATGCCAATTGTTCTACCTTTGGGCGAACAGCTTGGTGTGCCTCTACACTTAACCGTTGCAGCGCTGCTTTCAGCATCAGCGGCAGGGAGCCACTCTTGTTTCTTTAGTGACTCAACCGTGTTATCTGCACAAGGTTCAGGCTGTACAGCAATGCAACACGCAACCACACAGTTTCCTTATGCGTTGATTGGTATTGTTGCAACCGCGATTTTCTTCTTCATCATCGGTTAGCCCCTTTATCTAATTGCAAAACCCTGCTCAAAAATAGCGGGGTTTTGTTCTATCAAGTCAAATGATCCTCTTAAAACTACTTTACGCCCGTTCAGTATAAAAATACTCAAAGATATACAACTGCACTCAATAAGGGTTTGGTAAACCTAATATTTTTGGTTTACGCTTAGCGAAGCGTTTATTGTGCAGCAAGGCAGCTTTTGAGTAACTAAAATGCCGCCTTAATACAGTGTTAACGGTTGGAGAGACATGAAAAAGTTAGCCCATGAGATATGGATATTTGATGGAGATCCCGTCCAATTTTTAGGACTCCCATACACCACTCGTATGACTATTGTTAGGCTTTCTGATGGTGGCCTTTGGATTCATAGTCCAATTAAGTTATCAAATTCGATTAGAGAGCAAATCAACAATCTAGGCCAAGTGAAATACTTAATCGCTCCTAATCATTTACACCACTTGTTCTTATCTGAATGGGTATTTGCCTATCCTAGCGCAGAAGTTTATGGCACAGATGAAGTCATTAAGAAGTGCCGTGATATACACTTTCACGCTTCACTTAACCAAGGCGGTAATGCTTGGAACTCTGAGGTTGAACAAGAACTATTTTCTGGCTCTCCATTAATGGAAGAGTGTGTGTTTTATCATCGACTTTCAAAGACCTTAATTGTTACTGACCTCGTCGAGAATTTTTCTGGCCAGGACTTTAACTACTGGCAGCGGTTTGTGGCTAAAGGGGCCGGTATTCTTGCTCCGAATGGAAAAATGCCTTTGGATTGGCGCCTAAGTTTTATGTTTAGCAAACAAGAGGCTCGAAAACACTTAAATAAATTGCTGTCTTGGAAACCTAATATATTGGTTATGGCTCACGGTGAAATCGTCCTTGATAATGCAGACGAGTTCTTACAGCGCTCTTTTAAGTGGCTAGTATGAGACAACATTGAAAACTCACACAACAGAATAGACAAGAAGCTATTTTAAAACATTAGGCCCTTTTAGCTTAGTCTTAGGGACGAATTTACAGCACTACACGTTATGTTTAACGATAAGCTCCCCTATTCCTCTTAATTGAGCATTATGCAGCAATTTAAAATTCCGTTAGAATTGCACTTCAAAAACTTCAATGCGAAGAATTCTGGACATTGATACGGACATAAGTTCAAGAGTTAACATAACGCAATAGCAATCTCTTACTAATTATTTTGCATCGAGACATTGGCATACTCCCGAAACAAACCCTTCTACTCTAAAGGTTTTGTTAATAACAGTTGCCATGCTTGTTAGTTATTCTCGTTGAACTCAGTATCTTGAAGTTGTTTGAATATATAAATTTAAAAAAAAGAGACATAAGATGCACAAAAAACTCATCATTCTAAGCTTGCCTATTCTATTAGCTGCATGTGCGGCACCAAAGTATACGGTAGAAACAATCTCGAAAGAAAATCAGAGCAAGGAAATCACCATCGTAAAAGACAACGCCACGCGAGATGTTTTCTTAGATTCGATGCAAGACTGGTGTTTGGATACCGCCCATAAATGCACAGTCGTAAGCGACGGCACGCCTCCTGTTAGCTCTGAGCTAACACTTACTTACGTATCACGCTGGAGCTGGGATTTTAGAACATTTATCGCTGATGCTCAGATCAAAGCCTACAAAAATAACGAAAAAGTAGGACAAGTTGAATTTAAAGCACCAAACAGCGCGAATCCAGATAAATGGGGTAAAGACAACAAACGAATCATTTCGATGATGGATCTGTTATTCGGTAAACAAACCGTGAGTGAGGCTCAATCCAAGATTAAGCTGGGCGAAATGTAATGAGCCGAACAATTGCCCATTTAACAAGCATCATATATTTGTAGAGAAAGATAGGAATGTTTAAGTGACTGAAGTCAAAACCATTGGGCTTTTCTTTATAACCGCCATTGCAGAAATATTAGGCTGCTACTTACCTTATCTCTGGTTAAAGGAAGATAAGTCAGTTTGGCTTTTGGTACCAGCAGCGCTATGCCTTGCTATGTTTGCTTGGCTTCTATCTTTACATCCTACCGCAACTGGCAGAGTTTATGCCGCTTACGGTGGTGTCTATATTTTTGTCGCAATTCTATGGTTGTGGTGTATCGACGGCGTTCGACCAACGCTCTGGGACATAGTGGGGGTTTCTGTCGCTATGCTTGGCATGTCAATCATCATGTTTTCACCCAGAGCATCCTAAACGTAACCGAGGGAAACCCTTACGCTTAGTATTTTGGCTATGTGCTAGATTTATTGATTAATAACATTATGACGTAATTGCTACATAGCCAAAGTACGCTTGGGCTTCACCCCAAGACAGCGCTATTTATAGGAGATACTAATGAACCATGCAGTGAAGGCAAGATTTGATGAGTATCCAAAACATGTGCGTATTCGGATAGAAGAGCTACGAAATATCGTCTTAACTATCGCTTCTGAATTAAAACTGGGGGAAGTTGAAGAATCTCTAAAATGGGGAGAGCCAAGCTACAGTGTGAAAACAGGTAGCCCGGTAAGGATGGATTGGAAACAGAAAACGCCTAGTCGTTATTATCTGTTCTTTAATTGCCAAACTAAGCTCGTCGACACATTCCGCGAACTGTATAGTGACTCACTTGAGTTTCAGGGTAATCGAGCAATAATTCTATCTTTATCAGCACCTTTGCCAGAAGCTTCAATCAAGACCTGTTTAGAATTAGCATTAACCTATCAAAAGCGAAAGAACTTACCTCTTTTAGGTATGTAAGATCGCTTAATAAAACTATTTACGGCCGATTAACCATATTCAACTACTCTACCTTTGTATCCTTTTTAATGCTTCCGCAGTAAAGTTTTAGATTAAGTGGTCACGTTAATAGCGCCGTAACCAAACTAGTAATATCGAAATAAAGAAGAGTTTATGAAATCAAAAATCTTGTTCTTACTTATGCTTGGAGCTCATTTCAATGCTTTTTCAGCGACGAACTATCAAGTCAATGTGGTAGTAACAGAGCCTCAATCAACATTCATTTTTCCGACTTTTGAAATATCCTCTAAAGGAAAAAGCAAAACCAGTTTTGTCGACGGCTGCACGTACTTAGGGACCCTTTCAGAACCGAGCAAAAATAGTATACAGCTTGAAGCTACCATGTCATGCAACCAAGATGGCTCTACGTCAAGGATGGAAATGCCGGTATTTGTGCTCAACTCCGAGGGTCAAAGCGCGAGTTATGATCTTGTAGAAAACGGGATCGTGATGTGGAAATATTCTGTAGAAGTTAAGCCGTCACTTAAAAAGTGATATATCAGAAATACTAAAGTAACAATCAGCACTATTAACCGCCGTTTAAGTGTAATAGGTATATTCTTTACGACTTAATGACGTTACTTGTTGCCGCAAGTCTCCAACTCATGTACAAAGCAGCCCTAATTTTAATAGGAGCTAAGTGGCATGAATTTAATTGTACGTCAGGTAACTTTAGGTGATGCTGAAGGCATTACAAACGTCCTCAACCCCATCATTATTGAAGGTTTATACACTGTATTAGATACGCCTTTCACACCTGAAGAAGAAAAAGAGTTCATTACTCATTTCCCAGAACGGGGCGTGTTTACAGTCGCTTTATCCGAAAATAGCTCACAAGTCATAGGTTTCCAAAATATCGAGCCATTTGCACAATATACAAAAGCTTTTGACCATGTTGGCATAATTGGTACGTTTGTTAGTGACGGTGCTCGTGGCCAAGGTGTGTCTAAACAGCTTTTCAAATCGACATTCGAAGTAGCCAAACAAAAGGGTTACGAAAAACTATTTGCGTACGTTCGCGGCGATAATGAGCGAGCGTTATCAGCCTATCTCAAACAAGGCTTCGAAATCGTAGGGACCGCGAAGAAGCATGCAAAAGTTCGTGGGAAATACGTAGACGAAGTCCTCATTGAGAAGTTTTTGTAGGTGTTAAGTCGCTAAACACTAAGCACGCATATAAGAACATTTGAACCAAGACTCAATTTCCGTCGTAGAAATCTCTTTTCTAAAATAGGTTATTTGAAATGAAACTGACCTCGGAAACTGAGTCAAGAATAATAGAAATGGCATGGGAAGACCGCACCCCATTTGAGGCTATCGAATTTCAATTTGGTTTGAATGAATCCGACGTGATTCAGTTTATGCGTAGCCGGCTCAAATCAAGTAGCTTTAAATTGTGGCGTAAAAGGGTTTCGGGGCGCAATACAAAACACAACAAGCTACGAAACTCAGACATCATTAGAGGTTATTGCCCAACTCAATATAAGCCGCGATAGCGAACTGCACTTGGCATAAATTTTTATTACGAATCGCAACATTTATCGCCCTACCTTTGAACCAACTTCATGATTGGAGGGGAATAGTCACCACTTAATTCAACCTAGGTGTTTCAGGGCGATAATAAATTCAATGGGAGTCATCTTAACGTCCTCAGTCGCCATCAAACTAATGATTCCACAGAAAAGATTGATACAAAACGCCCACTAAAAGTAACTCAGATTAAGGCGTCATTTAATCCGTGTATCAATCTCTTTTACCTTCTGTTTAGGCACTAGAATCACTAACCTTCTATTTTATCTTTGAAGGCACAGATAAAAAGCTGCATGATTAAAAAGGAAAAATAGCGGATAACGGTTTAACAAGCACTCGGAGCTTGGAGGCAATTTTGAACAAATTACTTATGATGTTTGCGTTGGTTTCTTTACCTTGCTTGGCTTCTGATGATGTTGAAGATCCCTGCAAAGTAAAAGGCGGGGGCGTTATGGCTGGTTATCAGTGTGTAGAAAAGAAGATGGAATCTGCAGATAAAGAGCTTAACGAAAGTTACAAGGAAGCAATCGCTAGAATAGGTGAGGAAGAAAAAGCACTAAGGAAAACATGGTCTCAGACCGAACTGGTAGAGCCATTTCGAAAGGCCCAAAGAGCTTGGCTAAAATACAGAGACGCCGAATGTGAATTTACGGGCCTGTCTTCCACACCCTCACCCTGGCAAGGTGTCCAGATTGAAGAGTGTAAGTTAAGAATGACGTTAGAACGCGTCGAGTACTTCAATGGAGTATACGTAGGCTAAACGGATTACATCTAACAAAGCACTTCAATAAGATTCGCAACTCTTGGCAATTTCAGTTTAAATGTACTCGGTGTTTAAGATGCAAACGTTCAGGTTGAGTGGTCGCTCCGCTTACTACTTAACCCTGCGTTGTGCGTAAAGCTAATATGGGTGTGAAATAATTATGGAAAAAGACGATTTAGTTGGGCTAGTAGTTAAGTATTTCGAGAAAATAGATGCCGGTGATCCTAGCTATCTGGATCTATTCTCAGAGGATGTTGATTTTTTCTTTCCTAAATTTGGGCAAGCGAAAGGAAAGAGTGCCTTAGTGGAGTTTGGCAATAGGATTGGTAGCTCGTTGATTAGTATCTGGCACGACATAGACGGCTTTCAAATAACGACTGCTGGAAACAAGGTCATTGTTGAAGGACAGGAAGGCGGCGTAATGAGTGATGGTACCTCTTGGCCGGACAACAAAGTTTCCACAGGGCGTTTTTGTAGTGTATTTGAGTTTGAAGGAAAAATGATAAGTCGTATGTTTGTGTACGTAGACCCTGACTTCCCGAGTCGAGATTTTGAGAGAATTTCCGTGCTGTCAGGCGAGAGCAACGTGCGACAAACTGTTCAAGCCTGAATACTACCGCTACCGCATAGCATCTTTGTTATGCGGTAGTATTCGTAGTTAAGGTGTGTTAAGGGCTTTGATATCGCTTTACTCACACCTTATCAGTGCGTTAGCTATATTCCCTTACTGATAGAAATGCTACTTTCTTCAATCGTCCTGTATTATGATAATGAAAAAGATTGCACTAATTTTAAAATTAAAATGAACCAAAAATTTTTTCTAAAACTACTCCCTGTCCCTTTTCTTCTAACCGGTTGCCAGTCTACGCAAAGCCAGCTTCAGCCTATACCTGAAAACGTATTATCAAACCTATCGACTCAATGGGCAGTGGTAGAGGCCTGTTTTCACTCCGATGCTTATAGCTTAGAGCAATCCGTAAACTATCGAGAGGCCATTAACTATTCTTTTTCTACTTGGCTAGTCGATCAGTCCGATATCGATCAGTCTGTAAATGAAGCTCGTGTAGCGTTATCAGAATATCAGTCTCAGAATGATGGTTTAGGAACAACATGTAAGGATTGGCACCTACCCTTAGAATCTGGATTGCGAGAAGTTAACAATCACAAGAATCAAGTGGCGATAAACCAGCAGCGAGCACATGAAATACATAAAGCAAACGCTTCTAAACCTGTGACCTATTCAACACCAGCATCTACTTCGACTAGTAATGTTGTTCACTGTTACAAATTGGAAGACGTTAGCTTGGATAAGAACATTCAAACGTTTAATGGAATGATATGCCCTATAGGCTGGCTTAAATATTATGGCTATTAATGCATTTGATTAATAAAGCCCTTAAGAATGAACTCAAAGTTTAATTTTTAGTTCAAGGTTGGGTTTCGTGTTTACAATGTTATGTTTCCAGTTGGATTACCGTATTCGAATAGATTGACGAAGTTAATCAATATATGTGTATTGATGCTTACTTTTTATCGAGTTATCTTTGTTTGATAGCCATTAAAACGAGTAAGGAAACAAAGTGACTGTGTTAACAAAAGGCATACACCACGTAGGTTTAACCGTATCTAACCTAGAAGCAAGCGCGAAGTTTTTCACTGAACAATTAGGTTGGAGTGAAGTAAAAAGAAATCCAGACTACCCGGCAATATTTGTGAGTGATGGGCATATCATGCTTACACTATGGGCGGCTAAGGCTGATGCCGCCACTCCATTTGACAGAAAAACGAATATTGGTTTGCATCACTTAGCTTTACTGGTAGAGACTGAGAAGCAACTCTATGAGTTGCGTGATCAATTTATGGCGTCGGGAATCGAAATTGAGTTTGGTCCCGAGCTTGTTAAAACAGGACCCGCAAAACATTTAATGTGTTACGACCCAAGTGGTATTAGGGTTGAGTTTTTCTGGGCGGGCTCATAAAACAAACATAACAAAGTTTTATAATAGGGATTTGGTACACATGGCATTGTTAGTTTGCACCGCCTTTGGTGTTTAAGGTGCTCAGCAGAAGCTTGTGTATTGAATGCCCTCCCCTCCTACTACACATTTTGCGACTTACGAGTAAGTCCAAAAGGATAAATGTTATGTATAAAATCGGCGTTGTTTTATTTGATGATTTCACGGATGTCGATTTCTTTCTTATGTATGACTTGCTAGGTCGCACAACCGACAGTTGGACAGTAAGTATACTTGGAACTAAATCTGAACATCATTCCCACCTCGGTATGAAAGTTAAAACAGACGGACACCTTTCTGAGGTGACGAATCAAGATGTCGTTCTTATTACAAGCGGCAAACGGGGTATTCCAGCCGCTTTAAAAGATGCTGAATTTATGTCAGCGTTGAATCTTGATCCAAATAGGCAGCTAATAGGTTCGATTTGTGCGGGATCATTCATCCTCCATGAACTCGGTTTACTAAAAGGCAAGCGATTAACAACAAACCCAGATGCAAAGGCTGTTCTACAAAGTATGGGAGGAGATGTTCAGGATCTGCCTCTCGTGATAGACGGTAATGTAGCGACGGCCGGTGGCTGTCTTTCACTGATGTATCTAATTGGTTGGTTAACAGAGCGGCTATTTGACTCAAACAAACGAAAAGCTATACAAAATCAATTGATACCTGCTGGGCAATTAGAGCTGTTTGAAGAACTCATTGCCACAACTATTCAATCAGCAGAGTTAGCAAGCTCGGATAACAAGGCGTTAAGTAATCATTCATAACATGTGGTGTTTTACATTACGTTCGTTTTAGTGTTTAGGGTAAGTCACACATCAGTCTTGTGTGACTTACCCTTGAAGATAACGCCACTTGGGAAATTAACTTACAGGGAGTAAATCAATTGGTAAAAATGTACGGTTCTGAAGAGACAAGAGCGTTTTGCTGTAATTGTAAAGAAGTAACGCTACATCGGTACGAAAGCTTCTCTAAAGCGCAGGAAAAGACCGAGAAAAAAGCTAAAGGTTTCTTCTCTGGTCTATTTGCAGCAATAATTAGCTCATTAATGGAAGGCGAAGCGACTGGTGACTACAAATGTACAATATGCGGCACTAATCTTCACACGCCAGATAATTTAGATTAGTAGTCAGTGTCTCTAAAGCCACAGCAAGTGGCACGCAACATAATTTATAGACGGCTCTAGTGGGTTTGAAGCGTATGCACCTTATGCTTTGCATTTAGGGTCTTGAGGTTGTGTTGCGGATCAGGTAGTGCACTTTTATCTCTGACAAGGGGCTAACGCAGAGCAAAAACAAGGGACAAGAAAAGAAGTAGTTTTACTTGAGTATCAATGAATTACAGACAAAAAAAAGCCCACCAAAAGGTGGGCTTTTCTAAAATTTGGTGGGTCCGGGCGAACTCGAATCGCCGACCCCTACCATGTCAAGGTAGTACTCTAACCAACTGAGCTACGGACCCAAATTTTTACGTTCCTAACCATTCAATTCAGAATGGTGCGTCCGAGTGGACTCGAACCACCGACCCCCGCCATGTCAAGGCGATACTCTAACCAGCTGAGCTACGGACGCATTTCTCTGGAACGACGAGGATATTAGCTATAAGCGAACGACGGTGCAAGCACAAATTTGCCAACTTTGAACCGTTTGGCGAAAATGTAAACTCAACACGCGTTTTCAGATGATTTTATCGACAAGGACTGAGCCCGTAGGGTTTAAAAGTGTGATCTATATAACTTTTATTATCTCACTTAATTGTCGTAAGGCACTTCACTGAGCATCCAAATCTGTAAGGTTTGCGATACATTGGGGCAAGTACCAAACAAAATCTGATATTTAGGTTTAAATGGATCGCCGATATAGGTTGTACGGATCAACTCTCCTGTTTTGACATCCACTTGAGTGCTCACCCTGCCTTTGAAGTTTTGAAATATGACAAACTGCTCACTGTGGTAAACCATTTGCTCTCGGTAAAACAAGAAATGATCTTGGGGTGTCTCTGTCAATTCACACTCCAGTGGTTTCAAATTAGGTATCGCACTAACATTCGATGCGATGAACAACGCCGATAAAATCCATCCGTATCGCATATGGCTGCCCTATTCTGCCCTCTTTTTCAAAGTATGGGCCCTGCCTTGATGACTGATACAAAAAAGGCTTTGATCATCTCTAATCAAAGCCCCTTGTTTCTGCTGGTTAATTGTCGTGTTTAGTCGTCCGCCTCAAACACAACGTTATAATTTTCGGTGTATGTACAATTCGGCTGACGGCTACAAGTAAAGAAACGTCTCCCTTTGAACTCACCTTGGCTTGCGGTTTTAATGATCATCGGACTGCCGCATTTTTTACAAAAACGCACTTCTTTATCGGGCTCAATCAAATCAATGTGTGCCGCAAGCAAACGACGTAATCGCCCAACTTGATAACTGTGCTTTATCGAGGCGCCAATTAAAGGCAGGTTGGCCGTCTTACAAACATGAATCAATAACTTTTGTCTTTCTATCTTACCCTTGTTTAGCTCCTGCCCATTATCCAATTCAACGATAACGCGCGGCTCTAGTGTCCTTGGGTCACAAATAACGTAATCAAAATAGCTTCGAGATATACGATTGTTCGCGACAAAAAACTGCTTCTTATTTTTGATTTCTTTTGGCGTAACCAAACTGGACATGTTTACTTTCGCGAATACTACGGCATGCTCCCCGACCGCCGTTCTTAACGCATTATAGAACGCACCCTCTTGACCTCTGAGCAGAGGGCCTTTCGAGCGATAAGGATAATCACGCGTGTCATCGTGCTTAATCACGTACTTTTGAATAACAAAGAAGAATAAAACCAGAAGAACAACAATGATAAAAATGTTGGTCATAAATAAAGTGCATCCAAAACAACTCGTTGCTCAAAGCGTAAATGGAAATGTTATGCAGAGCAACAAAACCTCGCAATTTTGAGGCGCCACGACGATAGCGAGAAACAGAAAATTTTGCTCACCAATAAAAACGAGCCAATCACACACTTGGATTGGCTCGTTTAAATTTTGTTAATACATTATGTATGCTAAGAATCAACTATTAGCGTCTGGCTGATTCTCTGGCATCGCATCAATAAAAGCTGGTAGTTGATTGCATGACTGCACAACAGCGTTAATGGTTGGATAAAGAGAGGTATCTACACCAAAGCGTTGTGCGTTATAAAATTGTGGTACCAGACAAATATCGACAATAGATGGCGAGCTTGTCAGGCTAAACTTGCAATCACCATTTAGTTTACGATGCTTCTGAAGTTTCTCTTCTAATGCTGTAAAACCTTTGTGGATCCAGTGATGAATCCAAGCGACTTTGCGCTCTGGCTCGCAAGCTAACTCCCCCTCTAAATACTGTAGAACTCTTAAGTTATTCAGGGGATGAATCTCCATTGCAATATCCTGAGCCAAAGCTAGCGCTTGGTATCGAAGCGGCGTTTGCTCGGGGATCACAGTGACATCCGGGTAGTGTTCTTCTAAGTATTGAATGATCGCCAGTGACTGGGTTAACTGAACCTCCCCATCCACCAGCAAAGGAACCAGTTCAGAAGCGTTTAACTCATGGTACTCGTCACTGTGTTGTTCGCCACCATTGCGCACCAAGTGTACCGATTTTGAATCATACGATAACTCTTTAAGATTCAAGCAAATACGCACACGATACGCCGCCGATGATCGCCAGTATCCGTATAAAATCATGCTATCGCTCATATCGTCTCCCAACCAGCATTGTTAGTGCTTGAGATATTGGCTAACTTGTTGGTCAATCGAGCCGAATATGTTGTTGCCATCCGCATCGAACATTTCCAATCTGATTGAATCTCCAAACGACATGAAGTTAGTCGACGGCTTACCATCACGAATGGTTTCAATCATGCGAACTTCCGCGATACATGAATAACCAACACCACCCTCCTCAATCGAAGTGCCATGTTCGGTGCCTTGCTTATTAGATACCGTGCCAGAACCTATAATTGCCCCAGCAGATAGCGGGCGCGTTTTAGTCGCATGAACAATTAAGTCTGCAAAATCAAACGTCATATCGATACCCGCATTTGGGCGACCAAACGGCTTGTGGTTGTAGGTCGAGACCAATGGTAAATGCACTTTGTTTTCGTACCACGCTTCGCCGAGTTCGTCAGGTGTTACTGCCACAGGAGAAAACGCAGAAGAAGGTTTAGATTGGAAAAAACCAAACCCTTTAGCTAATTCTGCGGGAATTAGCCCACGCAGTGAGACATCATTCACCAGCATGATCAAACGAATCGACTCCTGAGCCTCTGCAACACTCGCGCCCATTGGTACGTCACCAGTTACCACAGCCACTTCACCTTCGAAATCAATACCCCATTCATCACTCGCAAACTCGATGTTGTCACAAGGACCAATAAAGGCATCAGAGCCTCCTTGGTACATCAACGGATCCGTCCAAAAACTCTCTGGCATTTCAGCGCCGCGAGCTTTTCGAACCAACTCAACGTGGTTTACGTAAGCACTGCCATCAGCCCACTGATAAGCGCGAGGAAGCGGCGACTCGCAGTAGTGCGCTTCAAACTCTTCATACCCTGCAACCGTGCCATTGTTCAGTGCAACGTATAGCTCTTCCAGTTGTGGTGCTAGCGTATCCCAGTTATCAAGCGCCACCTGCATCGTCGGAGCTAAGTTCATGGGGTGGAAAATTTCTGTCGCAGGTACGCAGCGCGTTAAGTCTTTGCTCACGACCATCAACAAACCGTCACGAGTGCCATTTTTCTTGGTTGCTAATTTCATCCTTGCCTCTTACTTCTCTTGCCAGCTATAGACGTATTCTTTGTTTTCTACTTTTTCCAGCTCATCCGCAAACTGAAGTGCGTGACGCGTATCGATCATGACCGCAACTTCGTCGGTAAAAGTCTTCTTGTGCTCTCGCCCTGCTTTGAATGCTTTCGGGTGAGGACCATGCGTAAATCCTGCTGGATGGAATGTCACCATGCCTGCTTCAATGTTGTCACGGCTGAAGAAATCACCTGCATGGTAGAACAAGACTTCGTCATAATCGTCATTGTTGTGGTAGAACGGTACTTTGAGCGCTCCAGGATCACTTTCAATTGGACGAGGAACGAAGGTACACACCACAAATCCTGCTCCTACAAATGTAGTATGTGCAGAAGGCGGTAAATGGTAACGATGTGACATAAGTGGACGAATATCACGCCAGTTCACTTTTACTACCGCCAAATCACCATGCCAGCCAATCGCATCCAGCGGGTTGAATGGGTAAGTGATAACACTGACTTTATCGTGGCGTTTCACCTGAACCTGTGTTTGATTCTCAGAATATTGAGCACGGAACTGATCGTTGATCGACGGCGTTTCTAAAACCGCCGGATCAAACACCGCGTGGTTTCCAACCATGCCTTTTTCGGGCAATGTATAAGCCGCATCGGTGTTTTCAATCATCAGAATGAACATCGGCTCGCTTGGTTCTAAACGCCAGCTCGTTGAGCGCGGGATCATGACATAATCCCCTTCGCTCACTTTCAAATGACCATAATCACAGTAGAGATCTGCCGTACCTTGGTGGATGAATAGCAGTTCGTCGCCATCTGCATTTCTCACCAAGAAGTCCATTTTTTCATCCATACGCCAAACACGAACTTTACAATTCGCGTTGTGTAATAGATGCGGGACTGCCCAAGGGGTAATATGGCTGGCTTTTTCGACTAGATTAAAATCAAACGCTCGTGGACGTAGCTCGCCCTCCCACTCAGACCACCCCGTTGGGGCATGTTGATGATGAAAATGTGTTGCGGGGCCGAAGAAGCCACTTCGACCTGCCTCACGTTCATAAATTGCCTCTTCCGGGAAGTCAGCATGTGCTTGTTTAGAGTACACTCCCTCCCGGTGAGGGAATGTGATCCATTTATGCATCGCTCAATACTCCTCGGCGAATTTGGTCTTCTTCTATCGATTCAAACAACGCTTTGAAGTTACCCTCGCCAAAGCCTTCATTGCCTTTACGTTGGATGATTTCGAAGAACACAGGGCCGATAACGGTTTGAGTAAAGATCTGTAGCAAGATGCCATCTTTCGTTGGTGCACCATCAATAAGAATCTGCAAATCACGAAGCTTGCTTACATCTTCACCGTGGCCTTCAACACGCTGATCGACTTTCTCGTAATAAGTATCTGGCGTTGGCATAAAGTCCATGCCTCGCTCACGCAAGGTTTTGACCGTTTCGTAGATGTCGTCAGTGGTCAATGCGATGTGTTGAATACCTTCGCCATTGTATTCACGGATAAACTCTTCAATCTGTGATTTATCATCTGACGACTCATTGATAGGAATTCGGATTTTGCCGCAAGGTGCGGTCATCGCACGGCTGACAAGACCAGTCAACTTACCTTCGATATCGAAATAACGAATTTCGCGGAAGTTACCAATGCGCTCATAGAAACCAGACCAGACATCCATGTTGCCTTGCTTAACGTTGTGCGTTAAGTGGTCGATTTCGTAAAGACCAACATTCGCTTTTGATAAACGTTCATCAGCATCATCATAAAAACGAAAATCGACATCATAAATACTCTGCTTTCCATAACGGTCGACAAAATAAAGCAAGCTTTCACCGATGCCATAAATAGCAGGAATGCTTAGCTCCATCGGCCCAATTTCCGTTTTATATTCTTTACCGCCTTTCTCTAACGCATGCGCCAGAGCAACGGTGGCGTCTTTCACACGAAATGCCATGCCACAAACCGACGGACCGTGAACTTTGGCGAATCCCTCAGCTTGGCTATGCGGCTGCGCATTCACAATAAAGCTAATGTCACCTTGTCGATATAACCACGCTTCTTTTGAGCGATGCTTTGCAATCTCCGCAAAACCTAACGATATAAACAGATCTTTAAGCTGTTGAATGCCTTTGTTGTCAGCAGCAGTATATTCAACAAACTCAAATCCGTCTGTTCCTAGTGGGTTATATGCATCAACCATGACTTTCTCCTTGTCTCAGTAGCTTTTGTTTGGACTTATTTTTCTAACTTGGCGCAGGTCTTGAGAAATTGGAATACGTGGGGAGAAATCTTTATCTTGGCGATTTTTACGCATAATTGTAAAATATATGTTACATACAGAGAACGCATCGAACCCACTTTCGTAAACATCAAACAAACTGCTTATTTTCAATATATTAGATTGATATTTTCGGCTTTACGCCACCACACAAAATGTAAACAAGTTGTTACTTTGGCATTTTATCTTGGCAACGTAGCTCAAAAAGCAAAAGGGGATGGAAAGTCTATTGCACCCTATCTCTATCCGATTTATTCATTTGATCCTGCAAAACATCAAAAGTAATGTTTCGTGACGCTTCATACAGTTCGAAAGGCTCATTGGTCAGAATCGTGTCATGGATACCCCTTTATTGATTCACCTCAGTTTTATTCAAAAGTAACTGTGCCATAAGTGGTGCTCTGTTCCCTATCGAGCCGAGCCACAAGGCTTCACGCTCGATCAGAAAAAGAGACATCTAATGACACACATCAATCAAGAACGCTTAGTTGAACACTTTTGCCAACTAGTACGTATCGACAGCGAATCAAAAAACGAAAAACAAATTGCAGAAACACTGGCAGAACAGCTAGGCGAGCTAGGCTTTACCGTACGCAAACTTCCAGTACCTGAGCACATTTCTAACGGTTTTAACGTGTACGCCCGTTTAGACGGCAAAAAAGACGGCTCTATTCTAATGAGCTGTCATATGGATACGGTCACTCCAGGTATTGGCATTGAGCCAATCATCGAAGACGGCGTTATCCGTTCAAAAGGCAATACGATTCTTGGTGGCGATGATAAATCTGGTATTGCTGCCATCATGGAAGCCGTTCGTTGTATTCAAGCGGAAAACCGTGAGCACAAAACGTTAGAACTTGCTTTCACCGTGTATGAAGAAGGCGGTTTATTCGGTTCACAATACTTCGATATGTCACACGTCACTTCAACGGAAGCAATCGTGTTAGATACGGGTGGCCCTATTGGCACCATTGTGACCGCAGCCCCAGGCCAGCAAAAGATCATGGCAAAAATCAAAGGTCGACCAGCACACGCAGGGCTTGCGCCAGAAGAAGGCATCAGTGCGATCATGGTGGCGGCTGATGCTATCAACCAAATGAAGCTACTTCGCATCGACGAAGAAACGACAGCCAACATCGGTGTAGTGAATGGCGGTCAGGCCACAAACATTGTTATGCCTGAATTAAAAATCGTGGCAGAAGCCCGCTCCCTGAATGGCGATAAACTAGATGCTCAGGTCAATCATATGATCTCAACATTAGAGTCTGTCTGTGAAAAACACGGTGCAGAAGTCGAAATTGAATCTAGCCGAGCCTACGACGCTTTTGTTATTGAAGAAAACCACCCACACGTAAACGCTATAAAAGCAGCGTTTTCAGAGTTGGGAATTGACGCCTTCACAAAAGGCACTGGCGGCGGTAGCGATGCCAACAACTTTAACAAGAAAGGTCTCACAACGGTCAACCTTTCAACTGGCATGGCAAAAGTACACACGACAGAAGAGTTTATCGCGGTAAGTGATATGGTCAAAATCACTGAGTTCGTGAAACATTTCCTAGTCAGTTAACGTCGTGCCTTTTGAAGAGCAGACTGACTATCTTCCCCTTCTAGCCTGTGCTTGAAGGGGATTTTAATTTGTATCGAAGCAAAATTACTTCCCGTCATGCCAACTTGATATCAGATCTTCAAAGAAATTCCCCTAGCTCACTTTTTGAGACCAGACAGCTCAACACCTGACACCCTGTTACAGTAATGTTAAAACTCGATTGTGTAGACAATTTATACAATATACATTTTTGGCATCTTTCAGGATGAAAAGAGTGAGACAAGGATGAAATTACCTAAGTTGCTTTTATTAGCGTCGATGATGAGTCCAATACTGGCAACATCAAGCTATGCCGCACCGTATCCCGCAGGTGTGACCCTCGATGAGATACAAGAAATTACGCTAAACAATGGAGCTGAAGTTACTTCTATTGACCCAGCCAAGCAAGCCGCAGAGCCCGCTTTTAATCTCGGTCGAGACCTGTTTGAAGGTCTGGTCATTCAAGATAAGCAAGGTAAAACCATTCCTGGTGTTGCTGAGTCTTGGTCAGTCAATGACAACAATACGGTTTATACCTTCCACTTACGTGATGCAAAATGGTCAAATGGCGAAACGGTCACTGCACAAGATTTTGTCTACAGCTGGCAACGCTTACTGAATCCAAGCACTGCTTCACCCTACGCTTGGTTTGCGGCCATTCCAAATATCGAAAACTCGCAAGCGATTATGAAGGGCGAAGCCGAACCCGAGTCCTTGGGCGTGAAGGCGCTGGATGAAAAAACATTCCAGGTAACACTCGAAGAGCCTATTCCCTTCTTTACGAAACTATTAAGTCATCCAGTGCTTGCCCCCGTTCACAAAGCGACCGTTGAAAAACATGGCAACCGTTGGACCCAGCCTGAGCATATCGTTACAAATGGTGCGTTTACTGTCTCTGAATGGAAAGTTAACGAAAAACTGGTGATGGTTAAAAACCCACATTACTGGGACGCAAGCAATGTAGTGCTGGAAAAAGTCACCTGGCTACCAATTGGTGATGCAAACGTAGTGCTAAACCGCTACCTAGCCGGTGAGATAGACCAAGCGGTTTCCATTCCTGCCGCTCAGAAGAAAAAGTTAATTCAACAACGCCCACAAGAAGTGGCAAGCACCAGTGCGTCTCTTGGCTCCACATTCTATTACCTCAACACTCAACAAGGACCAACAAAAGACGTGCGGGTCCGTAAAGCCCTCTCATATGCCATTGACCGTCAACTGTTAACGAGTGCTATCTTGAGAAACGGTGGGGTTCCAATGTATACCCTTGTGCCACCTCAAACAGATGGTTTTAAATCTCACACTCCTGAGTTCGCAACTTGGAACCGTCATAAACGTATCGAAAAAGCGCAGCAATTACTGTCAGAAGCTGGATACGATAAAAGCAATCCGCTTAAGTTGACGTTTACCGTACCAACTTTCTCGATGGACGTAAAAATGGCAACCACCATGGCAGGCATGTGGAAAAGCCGATTGGGTGCGCAAGTCACGATAAAACAGCTAGAACCGAAAGTGTTCTACGCACTTAAAGAGCCGACCGACATTACTCGCGGCGGCTGGACGGCCGACTACAATGAAGCCTCTACGTGGTTAGATATCTTTGTTTCTAGTGGCGAGTACAACGATTCTCGTTATAACAACCCGCAATACGACGAGTTAATGGCTCGATCAAAGACCATGAGCAACCCATCAGAACTGTATCTACAAGCAGAAAGCATGCTGATTGAAGACATGGCCATTATTCCTATTTATCGTCCGGGTAACGATCAATACCTCATCAAGCCTTATGTGGGCGGCTACGAACTGACAAACCCTGAGTCGTCGTACTACCGCAAGAATGTCTATGTGAAAGCCCACTAAAAGCATGTTTTCGGTCTGAGTCGGCAAGTTCAATGTTTACTTGTCGTTCCTCATATCTCTCGGTGGAGAAGGCAACCTGAGCTCAGGCCATTTTTTTATTCATAACCGTTCGAAGTGATTTCGGACGACCAAAGGATGATGGATCATGATTTGGTACATTGTTAAGCGATTAGCTATCGCTATCCCCACGCTTCTATTCATCGCACTCGTATCATTTTGGCTGATGCACATTGCACCAGGGGGGCCATTTGATATGGAACGGCCTATGCCAGAGGTGGTACGTGCGAATATCGAAGCAAAATTCCATTTGGACCAGCCCTTCCTTACTCAGTTTTGGATTTACATTGGTAATTTCATACAAGGAGATCTCGGTCCGAGCTTCGTTTATCAAGACTTCAGTGTTACACAGCTCGTCGCACAATCATGGCCAGTTTCAGCAGTATTAGGCGTACTCTCCTTTTGCATTTCCGTTCCACTTGGCATGTTGCTTGGCACCATTGCGGCATTGAACCGAAATAGCCGCCTAGATTACGGCCTGATGACACTTTCGATGACTGGAGTTGTGGTTCCGGCTTTCGTGCTTGCTCCAGTTTTAGTCATGATCTTCGCTATTCAGCTCGGCTGGTTCCCTGCTGGTGGTTGGGAAGGAGGAAAGCTGGCTTTTCTTGTTCTTCCCGTGCTCAGCCTGGCGATTGGCTCCATTGCGAGTATTGCACGCGTCATGCGTGGCGCAATGATTGAAACGCTCAACCAACCATACATTCGAACGGCAAAAGCCAAAGGTTTGTCCACAACCTACATTTTATTCCATCACGCTTTGCGACCATCCCTGATTCCCGTCGTTGCGATGCTCGGCCCTGCGTTTGTGTCTGTCGTGACAGGCTCGGTAATTATCGACATTTTCTTTGGTACAGGTGGCATGGGACAACACTTTGTGTCTGGGGCTCTCAACCGCGACTACGGCCTAGTAATGGGCATTACTCTGATTGTCGCTTCACTCACTATCTTCTTTAACCTTGTGGTCGACTTGCTATATACGATTATCGACCCTCGTATACGCGTTTAGGAGTCCGGCATGTTAACGATCAAAAAACTGGATACACAAGCTCTTCAAGATCAAGTCGTCGACAATATTGAAGCCGTCGAAGGTCGCAGTCTTTGGCAGGATGCATGGACTCGATTTCGTAAAAACAGAGCCGCGATGACATCAGTGTATGTTTTGGCGTTCATTACCTTATGCATCACCTTCGGCCCCTCTCTTGCCGCTTTTGGCCATGATGAAATTGACTGGGAAGTGCTCATCGATCCATACGAGCTAGGGAAACCTTCACTGAGCAGTGGCCATTACTTTGGTACCGATGATCTCGGGCAAGATGTCTTCGCTCGCACGATGCAAGGTGGCAGGCTCTCTATTTTGGTAGGTTTTGTTGGCGCCTTAGTCGCCGTTGTTATTGGTACGATTTGGGGAAGTATTTCCGGCTATCTTGGCGGCGTTGTCGATAGCGTAATGATGCGCATTATTGAGGTGCTCGATTCGGTGCCATTTATGTTTATGGTTATCCTGTTTGTTACCCTTTTTGGCAACAACATCTACCTGATTTTTATCGTGATCGGAATGGTATCTTGGCTGGGCATTGCCCGTGTTGTACGTGGTGTCACCTTCGGTCTAAAAAAGCGAGAGTTCATCGAAGCCGCACACTCTATTGGGGTTTCTAAATTGACAATTGTCCGACGCCATGTTCTGCCTAATGTGCTTGGGATCGTGATGGTTTATTCCTCCTTAATGGTACCAGGATTCATTATGTTCGAATCGTTTTTGAGCTTCTTAGGGCTTGGTGTTCAACCACCAGACACGAGCTGGGGAATCCTAATTTCCGAAGGCGCAAAAACGATTGACGTTGCATTGTGGATGCTGCTTTTTCCCTCTCTGTTTTTAGTTGCCACCCTCTTTTGTTTTAACTTCATCGGCGATGGCTTGCGTGATGCTCTTGACCCGAAAGACCGATAAGGACAAACCCATGCTATCTATTGAAAACATGAACGTGCGCTTCGATACGCCAGATGGGCAAGTGCAAGCGGTCAGTAATCTCTCCTACTCGATTAAAGCGGGCGAAACTCTTGGGATTGTTGGGGAATCAGGTTCGGGAAAAAGCCAGTCTGTTTTCGCATTAATGGGGTTAACCGCGGATAACGGCGCCGTGTCTGGAAGCGCAATGTTCCACGGTGATGATTTACTCGCGATGTCTAAAAAGCAGCTCAACCGCATCCGTGCAGAGAAAATCGGAATGATCTTTCAAGATCCGATGACGTCACTCAACCCATTTATGAAAATTGGCAAACAGCTTTGTGAAGTTCTCATGATTCATAAAGGAATGAGCCGAAAACAAGCAAAAATGGAGTCGATTCACATGTTGGATGCGGTGCGTATTCCCTCTCCCGAAACTAGGATGAATCAATACCCTCACGAATTATCTGGCGGAATGCGTCAGCGAATCATGATAGCGATGGCCTTGTTGTGTAAGCCCGAGTTGTTAATTGCAGACGAACCAACCACCGCGTTAGATGTAACCGTTCAAGCTCAAATTTTGACGCTATTACGAGACTTACAACAAGAGTTCAATACGGCTATTTTACTGATCACTCACGATATGGGCGTCGTCGCCGAGATGTGTGATCGCGTATTGGTCATGTATGGTGGTCAAAAAATGGAGCAATCAGATACCGAGACATTGTTCGCTCAACCTGCGCACCCCTACACTCAAGGCCTGCTAAAGGCGATTCCTTCCATCACTGAAGATATGCCGCGTTTACCAACCATCCCAGGTAACCCACCAAGTGCGTTGATTAACCATCAAGGGTGTCCGTTTAAAGAGCGGTGCGAGCATCGAGAGACGCGTTGCCAATACGAAACCCCACGGTTTTCTCCATTAAACACGAGCCAGTCCATTGCCTGTCACGTTAAAGCACCCAGTGTTATCACTCCCATTCAAATAAAAGCTTAAGGAGGCGTTATGAATAAAAAAGAAGTCCTCATGTCTGCTCGTGATTTAAACGTCCACTTTCCTGTTTCACGTCATCTTATTCCAAGTCGACGTAAAATCGTGAAAGCGGTCAATGGTATCGACTTAGATGTTTACCGAGGTGAGACACTTGGCATTGTGGGGGAATCAGGCTGCGGAAAATCAACACTTGCTCGCGCCTTACTTCGCTTAATTGAACCTACACATGGCGAGTTGACTTGGAAAGGTCAAGACATGCTCGGGTTTAGTAAAAAAGAGCTTTCCTCTCGACGCAGAGAATTTCAGATGGTGTTTCAAGACCCATCCGCTTGTTTGAATCCGAGGTTAACCATCTCAGAATGCATCGCCGAACCACTGCTCACCCACGAGCCAAAGCTTAAACGGGCAGAGGTAGAAAAGCGTGTCATCGCTATGATGGATAAAGTGGGTCTCTTGGCGAGCCAGCGAAACCGCTATCCACATGAATTTTCCGGAGGTCAATGCCAGCGTGTGGGCATTGCCAGAGCATTAATTCTCAATCCAGATTTGGTCGTGTGTGATGAACCCGTTAGTGCACTAGATGTCTCCATACAAGCTCAGGTCATCAATCTTCTAGATGATCTTAAACAAGAAATGGGGTTAACACTGGTGATGATTGCGCATGACTTAAGCGTGGTGCGCCATATCAGCGACCGCGTTATGGTGATGTATCTTGGTAAACCTATGGAAGTAGGACGTTACGATCAAGTATTTGATGATGCTCAACACCCCTACACCAAAGCACTGTTATCTGCTGTCCCGATAGCTAATCCGCAATTAGCACGTGACCGTGAAATACAACTATTGCCCGGCGATCTTCCTTCTCCACTTAACCCACCGAGCGGTTGCGTTTTTCGTACTCGATGCCCAGAAGCAACAGAAGTATGCGGGCAACAGAACCCAATAAAAACAGGCTCGGAGCAGCATCATATCTATTGCTCAAATATGACTTTAGGAACCATTTAATGAACAATACTAACTCAGTAAACCAACGCCTTACGTTATTGCGTGAGGCAATGTCCTTTCACAACGTGTCTGCATATATCGTGACCAACAATGACCCACATAACAGTGAATACTCAGCGGATCATTGGTTAGCGCGAAGCTGGATTTCAGGTTTTACCGGCTCAGCAGGCGATGTCGTCATTACCCAACAAGGTGGTGGCCTGTGGACTGATGGTCGTTACTATATTCAAGCTGAAGAACAGTTACACGGCACAGGACTTGAACTGTTTAAAGCCAAACAACCAGAAACGCCGACAGTTGCCAAATGGCTGGCTACCACGCTACCAGAAAACAGTATTATCGCGGTTGACGGGCGCGCCATCAGTTACGCTTTTTATCAAGGCCTCAAACAAACCTTTGAAGCGAAAAACATTAAGATCATTCTCGACCTGGATTTACTCACACCGATTTGGCTTGAAAGACCACCTCGCCCAAGTGCACCCGTATTCGAGCACCCCACCGCTTTTGCTGGCGTTGACACTGAAAATAAGTTAGCGAGAATCCGTTCTTGGTTAACCGAGAACCAAGTAGATAGCTTATTAGTGTCAACGCTAGATGATGTCATGTGGACAATGAATATTCGAGGTGGTGATACGAATTACTGCCCAGTTTCTGAAGCCTATCTAGTCGTAGAGCAATCACTTGCGACACTGTTTATTGATAAAGCCAAACTGCCTCAAGACGTTGAAAGAGCGCTGACCGATCAGAGTGTACACATTCGCCATTACAACTACGTAAGTCAGTATTTGAATCAGCAATGTGAGGGATTATCGCTCGCTTTTAACCCGACCCACACAGACAGCTTATTGGTGAGTTCGATTGAAGGGAATGTGAATCTAAAGCCAATGGCTTGCCCTGTAACGGCAATGAAGGCCATAAAAAATGCGACCGAGCTAACTAGCCTAGAACAGGCATTAACAGATGATGGTGTGGCAATCGTAAGGTTTATGAACTGGCTCGAAGAGCAAGTTCCAAGCGGACTCGTTACAGAATTGTCTGCTGAGGCACAACTGAATCACTATCGCCGTCAAACCCGACATTATGTGAGTGACAGTTTCCGCACTATCGCAGGCTTCGCAGCTCACGGGGCAAAAATGCATTATGCCGCCGATGAAGAAAGCAATGCGGCAGTCAATGAAAGCAACTTCTTTCTCGTCGATTCTGGTGGCCAATACCTTGGCGGGACAACAGACATCACCCGTACTTTCCACTTCGGGTCACCGACCATTAAGCAGCGCAAAGATTATACCTTGGTGCTCAAAGCGGTCATCCGACTGACTCAGACTCGATTCATGAAAGGCTCTACGGGTGCCAATCTTGATATCATGGCGCGTGGCGTCTTATGGCAACATGGTATTGATTACAATTGCGGCACTGGACACGGCGTGGGCATTTGCTTGAATGTTCACGAAGGCCCACAAAATTTCTCGCAAAGCCACCACGAGGTTGAACTAAAACCGGGTATGGTCATTACTAATGAGCCAGGCGTTTATCGCGAAGGTGAGTACGGGGTAAGAATAGAGAACATTCTTAAAGTTGTAGAAGTAGAACAAAATGAGTTCGGCACGTTTTACGGTTTTGAGACCATCACTCTTGCTCCAATTGCGACCAACGCCCTTGATTTATCAATGCTAGATCAAGCAGAGCTAGACTGGCTCAATCATTACCATTCACGAGTCTATCAAGCACTTAGCCCTTTTCTTGATACGCAAGATAAAAACTGGCTTCAAAGCACAACCCAACTTATTGAGAAATAGGATATCAGCAAGCTTTATAACGTTTTCATTTTCATCTCAAACTCCTTGTTTGCCAGCCTTCGGGCTGGTTTTTTTATAGAGATAACGGCGTGAAAAACAAAAACGCCCCGCAATGTTAGCGAGGCGATCAATTAAATTAAAATGATGCAGTTAAAATGCCCTACTGACGACACTTCTGAGCATCAAAATCAACGACGATGGCGGCATTCTCAAAGTCACCAGAGACTTTAACGTAGCCCCAGTAGTTACTCTGATTTGACAACGTAATACACTCTCCATTACCAATATTATCTGACCACCCGTGAAGATTAGCACCATCCGGCCAACCAGAGTTACTGTATTCAAGCTTTAGGTTGCCCATACCGTTCCCCGTCGTTATCGCCAGATTTGAGCTCTCATTCACCGCTGGCACGCTCAGCCAAATGGTTTGTTGATTTGCCAAGCAAACAGGCTCTCCTGCTGTTAGGCGCCCACCGCTTACTTTACTTTGCACCGCGCAGTCTTGTGGCAATGTGTCATTACCGCCCAACGTTGAGATAACAACACTATGAGTGGCGGTTGCCGTCAAGCCTTCACTGTCTGTCACACTTAGACTGACCGAATACTCCCCTTCACTCCCATATTGGTGCGTCGGCTTGGTTTGTGTACTTGTCGAGCCATCACCGAAGTCCCATAAGACGCTGACGATCTTCCCGTTTGGGTCTGTACTGTTTTCACTGCTAAATGTAATGCTTTCACCGACTTTCCCCTTGTTGTTTGCGGTTATGACTGCATTAGGTGCACCATTTGAGACAAGGGCTTGCTGCCACTGCTCAAACTCACTTTGATATAAATTCGCCCATTGGGTGATCGTTGCTTTGTAATTGCTCCAATTCCCTTGGCGTGTTTCCACCAGCATTTGGTTTACGTCATCTTTATGATTTTCAAACATAAAACGTACAGCTAAGTACCCCCAACGATAAATTCGATCGACATCAAACCCATCATAAGTAGTCTCGAAAATCTCACTTAAGGTATATGTCGAGCCGTCTAAAATCGTCTCAAGTGCTGCTTGGTTGTCATTTTCTTGAGCGACATACTCTGCAATGCCTTCACTCCACCACACTATTTTTTCAGTTGGATGACTAAACCCTCCATAGAGATCAAATCGACCATCTAAGTAATGCACGTATTCGTGCTCTAAGTTCCAGACAAAGTGATCCGCGTTCGCATAAGAGGCTTCATAAGCAATAAAGTTGGGAATATTCCCCGGCTGGGAAGGATCGCCTTCCAAGTACATACCGCCATTGTCAGTACTAATATCGAAAATTGGCCCTGCGTACTTACCATAATCGGTGCTTGAATCGAAGATATTGACTTGGAGCTGAGTATTGTGGTCATCTTTTACTGGCTGTTCACCAGTTTCTAATGACTGATGAAAGTAACCCTCTTCGTAACCCATTTTAGAACATGCGGCCGCGTGTTGCTCTTGCGTCATATTCTGAGACAAAATTCGGATTGTCGAGCTACAAGTATAAGTTTGCGATAGCACCAAGCCTTTTAGCTCAGTTTCGAAATTACAAATTCCGAACTCACTACAATCTGCGTAATATGAGGCGGTGTCCGCCGCCGCAAGCCAAACCGCGTCACCCCGACCATACATTTCATACTGTTCAAAGATTCGACTCAGCTGACTCTTCACAACAGAACTCGCGTTACCCGTATACTTGGTCAGACGCCCGAGCTCTCGCCCCGCATTCGCGGCCATAAACTCATCTTCAGCACCGATTGATGACGCCCTTAGAGCGAAATCGCCTAAAGCTTTGGCAAGGGCTGTTTGGTTACCAATTACTTGCACAAATTGCTCGTTCCACTGCCCACCAAACAAAATAGTGAAAACACCATTAACCGCATTGCGCATATACCAGTGCTGGGCGTATTGATCATTCCAACGAGTAAGCCACTGGGTCACTTGTGGTAAGTACGCGTGCTGCAAGCCCGCACTATCCATAGTGATGATGACTTCACTAAGCACTTTGCCGTGACGATCGCTGTTCTCGTAGAAGTTTGCGTTGTTAACAAACGCATCCACTGATTCTTTCACCGCTGGAGTAACCCATTCAATAAATGAGATGTTGTTATTGTAAAACTCGGCGTAATAACCCGCGCGCAAGTATAAGAACAACGTTTCTAGTTCATCGCTCCCGCCACCTGTATACCCCTCCGCCAATGTCGTAGTACGCTTCGCAATGTTGTACATATGATCGGAACTAAATACCGACTCTTGAATCCGACTTTCAGCAGAGAATAGCTGGTTCACACACGTCGCGCCCTGACTTAAAATTTCGCCGATCAATTGGTTGCTGCTTTCGGTAACCAATGCTTCCAAATCACAAGCAGTGCTCGACTCATCAAGGCTTTCAAGTGACTGTACTCGAGTTGCCTTGGAGGGCTGAATAGGGAGAGTTGCGGTTGGTTGGTATTCAACTTGATTGGATTCAACACCGTGTGTATGAGCCGAATGTGCATGTTGCTCTGTAACTTGAGAAACTGGCTCGCTTAACGCAAATACGCCAGTGCTGGTTAATGTTGTCGCAATCGCGACACTCAAAGTCTTCAGTTCCATCTAATTTCTTCTATATTGAGTTTTCCTTAGATGCATTACGTCTTTTGCATCGCCACTGCCCTTATTACTGCAAGAGCATCTCCATATAATCTACTCGCAAGACAAGATGAAACATTTTGTTAACAACTAAACGTAGCGGTGTCAGTTTTTGGTACTAGAAGGAACACGGAGTGAGCTTCTAAAATTCGTATTTGTTAAAAAATAGAGATGAGCTAGAGAAGAAACGTGTAGTTAAACGGGTATACCCAGCACGTTAAATGGCTAGGTATACTCCAAAGCGGGTCGGTAAAAATTCGCGAATCAAAGCCCCTTCAGAAGGAATCGGGCAATGGGGGAATACTTTGTAGGTTCTAGGCTGCTTTGTGGTCGAAGAGTGCGGTAATTTGCTCTTTTAACGCGTGCAAAAATTCGGTATTTGGTGTGTTTTCAAGGTACATTTCATACTCTTTAGAGTTATAAAAGTACTCATGTGCAGATGCGTTAAGGATCTTACTAAAAGATAGTGTTTCCAACTCGTCTTCAAGGGAACGACTGCTCAGTTCACCATATCCTAAACCGCTATCCTCAGCGAATTGGGACTCAATGTTGCTGACATATAAAGCACAATCCTTAATACAGAACTCGACATTACTTATACGTTGCTCGATGTCTTTGAGCTGATCACTGTTCCATTTAGACTTCTCTTGCTCAAGCTTATCAATAAGCCCACTTTCACGAAGCCTTGAATTGTTATCTTTAATTCTTAGTAGCTCATCAAGCACTTTATTAAACTCAGTTTCAGCTCTAAGTCTTAAGATTTCCAAATCCTTGGAGAACAGCTTTGCTTTAAGTTCACTCGCTTGGTACAAGCCAGAGATAGCAGCATTTCTTTTAACTCCAAACATAAAAACCCACCCAAAAGATACTTATTAAAAAGTAGCACACAAAAAGCCAGATAGAAGACGCAAGGTTTTCGTCATTAGGCTACATTCTACGAACGACACTCGATTGTAGCGCAATAAACAGAATTTTCATCACCATGAAACACATACTATTTGAATGAAAATCACACAGTTACTTTGATAAAAGTATTTATTTCAGAAAGAGTAAGACGTAAGTATGTGATGATGTATATTGACGCTTCAAAACAAAAACGCCCACACTCTACTACCCAAGTCAAACACTAATGTCAGAAACTGGACAAATCACTCACTATTTACAGTAATAAGAAGTCACTGTTTCATTGAAAATCAAAGTGTCAACATAAAGATGGGAAGTAACCGAATCATAGACGGCATCGCTGATGAAACGTTAGAATGCCACTACTTTAATAATCTTCCATAATATTTATGACCGACGCTGATATTGAGCTACAACACCTTTGGTTAGAAGTGCAAGCCGAACGCTGGCAAAACCTGCCACGCTTTTTATTCAGTTACTACTGCTACAAGCACAACCTTGTCAGTAAAACCAACAAAGTTTGCTGGGAGACGGCACGTGCAAGACTGCCCGCTTCAACATCAATAAAAGAGCGAAAAAAGGCGGTGGTTGAACCGTTAGTCCCTGAGGAAGCCGTGGTTGGGTTATTGAAAGCCATCAGCAAAGATGGGGAAATGACATTTGACGTGATGGGAACCACACTTGATACGTTTTTGCATTATGTTGTGATTAGCAAGGAAGAAAAAGCGCGACTTAAATCAAACATGCCAGCTAGTTGGTATCAGCAATCAAACAAGTCGCCTTTGGCACGTTTCGAGCAAGCTGGCATTAAGCTACCAGAGTGATATGTCAGTCATCGCTGAAGATACACAAAAAAGACAAGCGCCTACAATGAGGCGCATTTGGTCAAAAATTGAGGTGCCCCTAAACAAAAGTGCAAAGTGACCAACAAAGAAAAAGTTTGGTTACTCTTGAATGCCTCGAATGCGTACATTACGTCTACGCAAAACTTCTAATGTCACGAGCAAACACACCGACATAAAAATCAACAACGTAGCGACCGCCAATATGGTCGGACTAATTTGCTCTCGAATTCCTGACCACATCTGCCTCGGAACGGTTTTTTGTTCTGCCCCAGTCAGGAATAACGCCACCACAACCTCGTCGAACGAAGTGCCAAAAGCAAACAAGCCGCCAGATATCATCCCTGGACGAATCAGAGGAAAGGTAATGTGTCTGAAAGTATAAACAGGGTTTGCTCCTAAGCTAGCCGCCGCTTTTACCAAGCTATGGTCAAAGCCGCTTAACGTCGCAGTAACGGTAATGACGACAAAAGGCGTACCTAAAGCAGCGTGTGCCAAAATGACGCCTAGATAAGTTTGTGACAAGCCAAGGCGCGTGTAGAAAAAGTACATCGCAGCAGCAGAGATAATGACTGGTACGATCATGGGTGAGATCAACAGCGCCATAATCGTATTGCGAAAAGGCAAATTACTACTGGCTAAACCCAACGCCGCCAGAGTTCCTAGCCCTGTTGCAACGAGTGTCGCCACAAAAGCAATAAACGTGCTGTTTTTCAGCGCCAACAGCCACTGTTCACTAGTAAACATTTCTTGATACCAGCGAGTAGAATACGCTTCCGAATCAAGGTTTAACATCCCCTCGGTAAAAGTAAAGTAAGGCGTTGCATTAAACGATAACGGGATGATGGTCAGAATTGGAGCGATTAAAAAGAACAGCACCACCCCACAAAAAGCTAAGTAACCTGCGTAAGCAACTCGCTCTACTTTTGATGCATAGTTTGGTAATGCCATGGTTATCCCCCTACCTTAAGGTTGTTAATGCCAACCACACGGTTGAACATATAAAACAGAACCAGTACAACGAACAAAAGCAGTCCACCCAATGCGCCAGCCATCCCCCAGTTCAGTGATGTCTGCATATGATAGGCAATCATATTGGAGATCATCTGTCCGCTTCTTCCACCAACCAAAGCGGGCGTAATGTAGAAACCAATAGAAAGAATGAAAGTAAGCAAAGCCCCCGCACCTATCCCCGGTAACGTAAGCGGCATATAAACTTTGATGAACGCAATGAAAGGCGTCGCGCCTAGAGAACGAGCGGCACGGAAATAAGTTGGGCTAATTCCTTTCATTACGCTATACAGAGGCAGGATCATAAACGGCAACAGAATGTGAACCATAGACACCACCGTTCCGAAGGTATTGTGAATCATCTGAATTCGCTCAGAAGTAAAACCCGACCAAATAAGGAGATCATTAATGACCCCTTGGTTTTGCAGCAGAACAATCCAAGACGTGGTTCTGACTAACAATGATGTCCAAAATGGCAGCAGCACAATAATTAAAAGTAAGTTCGCGCGCTTATCAGGTAAATTGGCAAGCAGGTAAGCAACGGGGTACGCCATCACCAAACAAATTAAGGTGATTGAAATAGACATCCAAAAAGTTTTAAAGAAAAGGTCGACGTATATTTGGCGTTTTTCTGGTTGGGGCTCAATGTCTCCAAACTCATTCACTTGCAAGTCTAGCGCTGCAAGATAGTGACTGAATGTTAATGCGCCACTAAGATTCTTAAACGCCGCCCAATATTTAGGATTAGTCCATCGCTTATCCAGCTTAGCCAACTGTGTCACCGAGCTCGGCAGCGACGTCAAACGAGACAACTTTCTGCCGGTTTTCATGAGTAAACTACGCATACCAGACTCTTCAATATTCATCCGGTTGGCTATTTTCGGCAGCTCTTTGCTTTGATAAAGCGCAAGTACTTCAACAGAGAATGCCTCAATGACTTCTTGATGAGGCTGACCTTGATAATCCCAACTTTCTAAGGCTTGAATAGTTTGTGGTAGTGACAGGGATATTTCTCGGTTATCCACGCTTCTAAAAAGCATGTCGAGGATAGGAAAAGCAAACGTAAGCAGAATAAAACACACCAATGGCGTTGTGAGCATAATGGAGCGAAGCTTTTTTCGGCGCTCCGCCTTTTGCAGCTGCGCTTTCAGATTGGTTTCTTGCTCATGAACTTGGCGTTCGATCTCCAATACAGAATCTAATGCGGTTAGCTCTCGACTCATGCTGCTACCTCGCTACTTTGAGTTTGTGTCCCATCAAGAGCATGGCAATCGTCACTTTGCCAACCAATACGACAAATGGAGCCAGGCGTTAACTGCAAGTGTTTACGATTATCGTTAGGTACTTTAACGATGAAGTGGCCAACGCTCTCTACTTCGACGACCAAACGATAATGATCACCGTGATAAATCAATTCTCGTAGGACGCCTGAGACTTGGTTCTCACAAGACGCTTTCTCTGGTTGAATAACAATCTTTTCTGGTCGAATGGAAAGCGTTGTTCTCTGCCCTTGCTCAGAGACTCTGACAGGTTTCGCAGTAAATAGCTCTTTCCCAACGAGCACTTGGCAATACTTTCCGTTCCACTCTTTGACTAAACCTAAGAGTTGGTTGTTTTCTCCAATAAACTGCGCAACAAACGTATTACTCGGAGATTCATAAAGCTCGGTTGGTGTCGCGAGTTGTTGCACTTCGCCGTGATTAAAAACCGCAATACGGTCGGACATAGTGAGAGCTTCGTCTTGATCGTGCGTCACATACAAAATGGTAATGCCAAGCTTTTCATGCAAATGTTTAATTTCCATCTGCATTTGCTCGCGCAGCTGCTTATCTAATGCGCCTAGTGGTTCATCCATCAACACGAGTTTAGGCTCAAACACTAATGCTCGCGCTAACGCGACACGCTGTTGTTGACCACCTGATAACTGCTTTGGGTATCGAGTCGCAACATGCTCAAGCTCGACCATTTCTAATACACTCTGAACTTTGCTTTGAATCGTGTCACTGTCGAGTTTTCGCACCTTTAAAGGAAACGCAAGATTCTCAGCAATGGTCATATGTGGGAACAACGCATAGTTTTGAAACACCATACCAATATCGCGCTTGTGCGGCGCGAGATGATTGACAGGAACGCCATCAATATAAATGTCTCCACCGGTCGCAGTTTCAAAGCCTGCTAGCATCATCAAGCAAGTGGTCTTGCCCGATCCTGACGGCCCCAACATAGTAACGAACTCTCCAGGAGCAATATCTAAGTTGAAGTCTTTCACCACCAAATTCGTGCCATCGTAGGTTTTCTTAACGTGTTGAAAGCTGACATAGTCCTTGTTTTCCGTGCTCATGACTTCCCTCTTCTCATTTTTTGAATATTACGAATGAGTAGAGCGTCAGATAACGCTCTACTAAACAGCACAATTACAGATTGTATTTGGATAGGTCTAAGCGGGTTTCTAACGCATGTTCAACCATTTGAATGACTTGTTGACGCTCTTCACCTTGTAAGAGTTGGCGTGGCGCACGAACTTGTTCAGAGCCACGTCCGCAGACTTGCTCGGCCAATTTTATGCACTGAACCAGCGTAGGAATGGTGTCTAAACGCAGTAGGGGTAAGAACCAACGGTAGATCTCTAACGCTTCAGCATAACGACCTTGGCTTGCCAGTTTATAAATCGCAACGGACTCTTCTGGGAATGCGTTGGTTAAACCAGAAATCCAGCCGGTCGCACCTAGCATCAATGATTCAAGAGCGATGTCATCAACACCACTGAACACGGTAAAGCGGTCATCAAATTTATTGTAAAGCTCGGTGATACGACGAGTATCAGTGGTCGACTCTTTGATAGCTACAATACTTTCAAACTCAGCCAGTTTCGCCATGATGTCGAGGTTTACATCGACACCATAAGCAACCGGGTTGTTGTAAATCATGATTGGCATTTCTGGCGTTGCTTCTGCTATCGTGCGGTAATATTCGAACGTTTCGCTCTCAGACGTGCGGTAAACCATGGCAGGCATCACCATACAACCATCGATACCAATTTTGTACGCATCCTGCATGTAATCAACAGCTGCTGTGGTAATAGACTCTGCTGTACCAGCAATCAAAGGCACACGGCCATTTACGACTTCTTTTGCCGCTTGCAAGACCTGGCGTTTCTCCTCCGGGTACAACGCACAGTTCTCACCGACAGTACCCAAGCAGATAATGCCATTCACACCATCTTTAATTTGGTTATCTATAACAGTTTGCGTTGCGTCTAAGTCGATTGACTGATCTTGACGAAATTGCGTACTGACCGCCGGATAAACACCTTTCCAATCAATTTTCATGAACTACTTTCCTTATATGTATATTGTATGCAATTTAAATGAACGAGCAAAAATGCTCAGGCATGGCTATCTATGCCATTTTCTAACAACACCGCCTTTACAGCGGCCAAATCAGCCAAAGCACTGCCAACTGATTTGTATAAAGTAATGACCTCATCGTTTTGACGTCCTGAGATTTGTTGGGCGCAAAGCTGCGGTAATTCCCCTTTGATATCGTCTGACGTGAATACGCCCTCTTGAATTGGAATGAGAAGATCGCCCGCTTCGGCTAATACATTAATACGGCTATCAACATACACCTGTGCTCGTTGCACTGCTTTAGAGTCGCATTCACGCTTGTCCAAGTCATGATTACCGACCAAATCAATATGGGTGCCCGGCTGCACGTCTGCGCCATTAAACAAAGGCTCTGCTGATGCAGTAATACAGCTGATGATGTCAACGTGTTTGATAACGTGGTCCACTTTTTCTACGACTGAAACGCGAAACCGACGCTCATCAGGAAGCGACTGATACTCTGAAGATGACACAATGTCATCTACCGTCGCCTCGGCTTTATCTGAGTTACGCCCCCAAATATAAACCTGCTTAAGTGGGCGAACCGCAGCGTATGCCCACGCAAAATAAGGCGCAAGATTGCCCGTTCCGCAGATCAACAGACGATCAGCATCAGGACGCGCCAAATAGTCCGCTGCCAACGCAGAAGCTGCGGCGGTGCGCCAAAACGTTAAAACTTTACCGTCCACGAGTGCGAGCGGCTCACCATCGTTTCGTCTAAAAACAAGCAGCTTAGATGCAAGCGTATCTTTGCCTTGCTCAGGGTTATGCGGGAAATACGTAAAGGCTTTCACCGCAATCAACTCCTGGTTCCAAGCTGGAAGTAGCGCAAACGCCTCGTATTCTCCCTCTTCTAAGGGCATGACTCGGCGTTGAGGTACTGTTGCTGGCCGCGAGTACATTTCACGCATCGTTTCAATAAGAGACTTCATTGTTAAACATTGCGCGACTTGCTGTGCTTCGATGACTTTCATCATTTCTCCGAAAACATAAATACAGTTGAGGAAAGTACGGAACCTCGCTTATGGATGAAAACTCGACCCCATACACAAATTAACGCCTAGTTAAGCAGCCAGGTATTGAACTCTTCATTGAGTTCATCCGCGTAGTCTGACCACCATTCATCGTTAATCAGGAAGGCGGTTTGGAAGTTTTGAGGTGCGGTAGGAAGGTTCGCTAAAATGTCTGGGTTCACCTCCGCCGAAGACGACTTACGCGTAGGCCCATAGGCAACGTACTTAGCTTGATCAGCTAATGGTTTTGTTCCTGAAGAAAAAGCAATGAAGTCCAATGCAAGCTTTGTGTTCTCACTCCCTTTAGGTATCGCCCATCCATTCATGTAACCCATTTGACGGTCCCATATAATCCGAAATGGTTGACCTTCATCCTTACGGGCATTGTGGATTCGGCCGTTAAACGCCGAGGCGATCACCACTTCTTTGTCTGCAAGCATTTGAGGTGGCTGGGCACCTGTTGTCCACCACAGCACTTCTGATTTGATCGTATCCAACTTAGCAAAAGCACGCTCACGCCCCGCTTCGGTTTCGAGCAGGCTGTAGACCTCTTCTGGCTTTACACCATCAGCCAATAGTGCCCACTCAAGATTACCCTGAGGCTGTTTTTGCAATGCACGTCGACCTGGAAAAGTTTTTAGGTCAAAGAGATCGGTCAACTTGCTAGGCAAAGCCTTACCTTTAAACGCGTCTTCGTTCACCGCTAATACAGTGGACACTACGATGGTATTGATTGCGCACTCGTGAATCGCACCATCAATAAAATCCTCTTGTGCTGGTGTTCCATCTGCGCCCGGAGGCAAAATACTTGGGTTCACTGGTTCTAGTAACCCTTCGGCGCAACCACGAACAATGTCTGGCTTGTCGAGAGAAACCAAATCCCAGCGCACGTTGTTCGCTTCCACCTGTGCTTTAATTTCGGCTAATCCGCCGCTGAAATCCTCGGATACGATCTCGACACCTGTTTTTTTAATGAAAGGCTTGTGATATGCCTCCACTTGGCTCTTGGTGAATGCACCACCCCAAGACACGACCGTCAATTTGTCTTCAGCATAAGCAGAGGTCCCCAACAGCATTCCTGAAATCAACAGCGCCAATGGTGCTTTGGTCATTCGTGACATGTTTTACTCCTTTTGGTTGTTTTTCTGGAGGCATCCGAGTACGGCTGTTGGACACCATTTTTGTTAAAATTAAGTTAACATTAGCATTTAATATATTTTATACAATATTTAATATTAAATTTTTTCAGGCGAATCGTTGTAATGAAAAAGGTGAAAGATCAATCGATGTCGGCTTTCCTTCGATAAGCTCTAAAAGGAGATCTGCCGTAATCGCCGCTTGAGTTAATCCAAGGTGTTGGTGGCCAAATGCCAGTAATACATTTCCATCCCAAATGCTATCAATAACCGGTAACGAGTCGACTGTTGAAGGCCGATTCCCCATCCACTTTTCTCCTTGCTTGAGTGGATGTAACCTCGATTCAAACATCTCATCACCTAACTGAAAAAGCATTTCTGAACGTTTCATATTGGGTGGTGACTCTACATCGGCATACTCAACAGTGCCTGCCAAGCGTAGCCCGCCAGACATCGGAGTCATGATGAATTTTCTATCGGCAGAGCTAATAGGAAATGGCAATACATCACGCTTGTCATCCACCATTAGGTGATAACCACGCTCGGCTTGAATAGGCACTTTGACTCCGGTTAGCTGCCGTATCAAAGGCTTAGAATGTACACCAGCGGCAACAATGATTCGGTCAAATGAATACGTTTGAGACTCAACCAGCACCTCGCCATTTTTCGCCAACGCAGATACACCTTTTTGTAAAACCATACCGCCAAGAACTTCAAAAGCTTCACTTAGCTCAACACAGAGCTGATAAGGGTCTAGCGTATGACCTGTATCGGGAAAAAAGACGCCGACAAAAACCTTATGGCTGAGATCAGGTATCCTCTCTCGAATCGCCTCTTGTGTCCAAACTTGATACGCCACACCGTTTTTAGCCAGTGAGTTAAGCGTACTTTGGTAGTCTTTAAACAGTTTCTCGTTTTCAAAAGTGAGCAATGAACCATTCATTTTTATTAGATGCGCTTTTCCGATTGAATCAAGCATGCCACGCCAACTTGCCACTGACCGCTCGTTAAGAGTTTTAATCGCGTTTTTTGCCTGCTCCGCGGCTGATGGCTTTGTTTGTAATAGAAAACGAATCATCCACCCGATAGTGCTTGGAATATCTTGCCAACGGATCGAAACCGGACTTTTGGGATCTAGCAGCATTTTAGGTAATTGTGAAAGCAGCGCTGGCGTTGCAAGAGGGAAGATTTGCTCAGTCGCGATATGGCCTGCATTTCCCTTAGAGCATCCATTCCCCACGCCATTGGGATCAAAAATCGTGACTTGATAACCTTGCTGCTGCAACTTCAATCCAATTGATAAGCCGATAATCCCCGCACCTATCACGGCGATCCTTTCCTTTTTGGTTTCATCCTTGACCAACATAAATATGCTCCGAGTCACACTTGAAAACGTAGATTGTATACAATATATTTTACATTACGTTAACATCACCATTGTTTAATTCAACCATTTTTTCAGCAAGGAGCGAAAAATGAGACAAGGAACTTTTTTCTGTATTGATGCCCACACCTGCGGCAACCCAGTTAGGCTGGTCGCAGGCGGTGTGCCTCCACTCGAAGGCAATACCATGAGCGAAAAGCGCCAATACTTTCTTGAGCATTATGATTGGATTCGTCAGGCACTCATGTTTGAGCCTCGCGGACACTCAATGATGTCGGGGTCAGTTGTCTTGCCTCCTTGCAGCGATAACGCAGACGCTTCAATTCTGTTTATTGAAACCAGTGGCTGCTTACCAATGTGTGGCCACGGCACCATTGGAACCGTCACTACCGCTATCGAGAATCGCCTTATCACTCCCAAAAAAGAAGGCCGTTTGATACTTGATGTCCCAGCAGGACAAATCGAAGTGCACTACCAAACAAAAGGTGACAAGGTCACGTCGGTGAAGATATTTAACGTACCAGCTTACCTTGCCCACCAAGACGTAACCGTGAACATAGAGGGCTTAGGTGAGCTCACTGTCGATGTTGCTTATGGCGGAAACTATTACGTAATCGTCGATCCTCAAGAAAACTACGCCGGACTTGAACACTACTCTCCAGATGAAATTTTGATGCTTTCTCCAAAAGTTCGCGAAGCGGTATCTCGAGCGGTTGAGTGCGTACATCCAGAAGATCCGACAGTGTGCGGTGTTTCTCACGTGCTATGGACCGGAGAGCCCACTCAAGAAAACGCCACCGCTCGAAATGCTGTGTTTTACGGCGACAAAGCGTTGGATCGCTCGCCATGTGGTACGGGTACTAGTGCACGCATGGCGCAATGGCATGCAAGAGGCAAACTCAATCAAGGAGAAGACTTTGTTCACGAAAGTATCATCGGCAGCCTATTTCAAGGACGTATAGAAGGCATTACCGAAGTGAATGGCAAAGCCGCTATTTTGCCAAGTATTGAAGGATGGGCACAAGTATACGGTCACAACACAATATGGGTAGACGATGAAGATCCATATGCGTACGGATTTGAAGTGAAGTAATAAGGATAGTAAGGAAGAATGATGAACCCACAAGAACCAACCACTTTTTACGCAGTCAACGCCTTTACTGGTGAGCCTCTACCTATTGCGTTTCCGGTACATGGAGAGCAAGAAGTTAATCAAGCCGCCTCAGCCGCCCAAAGCGTTGCGCGTGAGTTTCGCCAACTAAGCAATGCAAAGCGAGCGAGCTTACTTTGCTCTATCGCCTCGGAATTGGAAGTGAAGAGTGAAGAAATCGTTGCTCGTGCTCATTTAGAAACAGCCCTTACCGAAGCACGTTTAAGCGGTGAAATAGGACGTACCGCGAGCCAATTAAGACTATTTGCCGAGGTTGTGAGATCGGGTAATCACCATAAAGCAATTTTCGATACGCCAAACCCAAACCGTCAACCAATGCCAAAACCAGATATTCGCCGTCAACAAATCGCAATTGGCCCTGTCGCCGTGTTTGGTGCGTCTAATTTTCCGCTCGCATTTTCTACGGCAGGTGGTGATACGGCTTCGGCACTGGCAGCTGGCTGTCCTGTGATTGTAAAAGGCCATACCGCCCACCCTGGCACCAGTCAACTTGTTGCAGAGTGTATTGAGGCTGCACTTGAGAAAGAGTGCTTACCGCAAGCCATCTTCACGCTATTGCAAGGCAACAAACGCGCACTTGGCCAAGCACTCGTTACCCATCCAAAAATTAAAGGGGTTGGGTTTACAGGTTCCGTCGGTGGTGGCCGTGCGCTGTTCAATCTAGCTCAGCAAAGACCAGAGCCAATCCCCTTCTATGGTGAACTAGGGGCGATTAATCCAACATTTATTCTCCCTTCAGCCATACGAGCAAACGCCTCATTGGCTGAAGAGTTTGTGGCTTCTATGACTTTGGGCTGTGGACAATTTTGTACAAAACCAGGCGTTGTATTTGTCTTGAATAGCCCAGAAACGCAAGCCTTTATCGAAATCGCTCAAGGGTTAATTCGACAACAATCAACGGCCACTTTGCTAACGCAAGGAATCCGAGAAACGTATGAATCCGAAGTGGATAAGCGAGCTTCCGAAACAGGCATTAACGTAACTCGTTCTGAACAAGCAGAAGTGACCAATGTCGCACCAGCACTGTTCGTGACGGACAGTAAAAACTGGCGTAAAAACCCGCAATGGGAAGAAGAAATATTCGGTCCTCAATCGTTGATCGTAATCTGTGAAGATTTCGATGACATGTTGAAACTGAGTGATTCACTGACTGGCTCGCTCACCGCAACCCTTCACGCTACCGCTGAAGACGAAGAACAAGCCAAGCAACTGCTTCCAAGTTTGGAAGAAATCGCCGGACGCCTTGTATTCAACGGTTGGCCAACTGGCGTCGAGGTTGGTTACGCTATGGTTCATGGTGGACCATATCCGGCTTCAACCAATTCTGCCTCAACATCTGTCGGGGCAGAGGCTATTCATCGTTGGTTGCGTCCCGTCGCTTATCAAGCTTTACCAGAATCTTTATTGCCGGATTCATTAAAAGCGTCGAACCCACTGGGTATTCAACGCGCCATAGATGGCAGTGTGTCCCAATAAAATCACCAAATGGCTCAAAAAGGCATCAACTGATGCCTTTTATTTCACTCTACTTCTCAAAACCTTCTTTCCTAGTTGGTTTGTGCCAGAAAAACAATAAACTACTAAAGTAAAATGGATTGGATACAATATTAATTTTACGGGAGACTTCAATGTCACAGAAACCTGTTTTTAAAACGCGTACTCAGCTCGTTGAGGAAGCAATTCGAACTCAGATCTTGAAGGGCGAATTAAAAACTGGTCAACCTTTACGTCAAGATGCGTTAGCAAAAGAGTTTAATGTTAGCCGAATTCCTGTGCGTGAAGCGTTAGTTCAATTGGAAGCACAAGGACTCGTTAGCTTTGAACCTCACAAAGGTGCGACGGTCACTGAGCTATCTCCAGAGAAAATCAATGAGCTATTTGAACTGCGCGCTGTCGTGGAATGCCACATTTTAGAGCGTGCGATTCAAAATATGACAGACGCTGACCTTGAACGCGCGCGCGAAGTTCGCGAACGTTTCGAGTCAGTAGTGAACAGTGGCGACGAAGTAGAAGAATGGAGCAACTACAACTACGAGTTCCACAAAGCCCTATATGCGCCAGCCAACATGCCTGAAACTATGGACGTCATTTACAACCTGAACACAAAGTGTGACCGATACATACGCATGCAGCTATTGTTTACTACAGGCATTAAAAAGGCAGAAGAAGAGCACTTAAACTTGTTTGAAATGTGCCAAAATCGCGATATCGAAGGCGCTAAGTATCTACTGAAAAAGCACATTCTAGAAGCAGGCACAGCGATTCGAAACCTGCTGCTTGAAAGGCAAAATATCAACCAGTAAATGGAATAACGAATAAGGTGATATTCAAGGATGAATGTTGGACCAAAGTTTTTACTTGCAGCGCTACGACAAAAGATTAAAGAAGAAGGGCTTTGCTACAATTCCTTGTCAGAGAAAAGTGGCATCCCTTTATCTAGTATTAAACGCCACCTACATAATCCAGCTTTAGGTTTGGATAAAGTACTTATTTATCTGAACTACCTGAATACCGATCTCGTCGAACTCGCAACCTTAGCCAACGAGCTTCAGCACCAAAACGAGCAAATGCTAACAGATGAAGAGAGCGCCCTTTTCGTTGAGCATCCTTATTTACTTGATTTTATTTATATGCTGACTTCTCGTGATATTAAACCGCAAGAGATAGCCCAAACTTACGGACTTTCTGATACAAGCTTACGATTCTATTTGCGTATCGCGGAAATTCTAGGATATGTCGAAAACTTCGGAGACGGCTTGTTTTACCGTTCTGGTCGTCGATTTATTATGGAAGAAGGTACGGCATTAGACACCTTATTCAAAGAGCGATTTCAACAAGATTCGCTTTCTCATGATATCAACCCAGGCGTATGTATAGGTCGCATTAGGCTCACCGAAGAGCAGAAAGTGCAAATAGAGGACGAGCTTTGTAATAAATTAGCGAAACTTAACGCAGTTAACACTTCCAACAATGAAGGTGAACTAACAAATATATTAATGCGCTGCACTCCCGGTGCTCAGATATTTTTCGCTGATGATTTACCTAACATTGACGGAAGCTTATTAAAGCACGTCGCTCAACTCACTAAATTAAGTTAAAGCATCAGATAAATAAATCAAACACCCCCGAGATAACATCATATATCCCTACCAAACTATTGATTCAAAGCGTTTCCTGAATCTAATTCTGATTTTTTATTTAGCAAGCGTCGCTTAGTCAACTAAGAACTTGTCTTAATTTCACACTTATTAATTGTCTTGTTAGCTCTTTTGAAATAGACAGAAAACTTAAGTAATGACTAATTTAGCTTAAGTATAAAAGACAACTTTTTTACGTTATTTACCTCACACTATTTAACTATAAATTTGCAGACGAACAAATTAAATTAATACATTCACCTAGCTAATAAAAACAAAAGCAAAACACATAATTATAATTCTATTATTTATAAGGACATAGAAAAGTGAAATTTAAGTATTCTTTAGCAACGGCAGTCACTCTCGCATTATTACAAGGCTGTGGCGGTGGTGGCGGTGATAGCTCATCACCTACTCCGTCCACTAGCAGTGCAAACGGTCCAACGTGGAAAGTTCATGATTTTAGCCAACCGTCGAAAACGTTTATCAACCAATGTGAAACGCCCCGCGTCGGACTGGACCCATATGACAACTATGCCGCCTATCCAGATAAATTGGGCTCTGCATTACACGAAAAACTCTTTTTAAGAGCTTTTACTAACGAAACGTATCTATGGTATGACGAGGTTCCTGATAATAATCCAGCAAACTACAAAACTGTTACTGATTACTTCAATACGCTGGTCACCTCTGCTACTACCGCGACGGGTAAACCAAAAGATCGCTTCCATTTTACCGTCCCTTATGAGGATGATATGAAATCATCGCAATCCGGTTTAGTTGCTGGATTTGGTTTTAACTGGGCATTCCTACGTGGCGTACAACCTCGAGACGTTCGTATTTCCTACACTGAAGAAGCCTCGCCAGCTGATAGAAGCGGCATTGCTCGTGGTGATAAGCTTCTGAAAATCAATAATATTGATGTGGTTAACACCGGTAGTCAGTCCGACATTGATTTTATTAATAAAACGCTCTTTAACCCTGACATCAATCAAGATTACACCTTCACATTTGAGAGTGTTGGCGGTCTAGAGAAAACCGTGACGCTTACCGCCTCTGATGTCATGACCTCTCCAGTTAAAAATGCCAAAGTGATTACACAAAATGGTATGCGGATCGGCTATCTGCAATACAACTCCTTTGAACCAAGCGCTCAAGCCCCGCTTATTGAGGCGTTCAGTACGCTCTCAGCAGAGAATGTTGACGAGATCGTCGTTGATTTACGTTACAACGGCGGTGGCTTAGTCCTTCAGTCCTCGCAAGTAGGCTACATGCTAAGCGGTGCTGGTCAGAACCGAGTCTTCAGTGAGTTGATTCATAATGACAAAGTGATGCGTACCATTAAAGATGGGGATAACATCTATCGCTTTACGAATCTAGCAATAGACTGGGCAGCACAGAAATATTCGGACCAAGTGCTTCCGACACTGAACAAAAAGCGCGTATATGTACTGACTTCAGGAGGCACGGCTTCCTCAAGTGAACTGTTGATCAACGCTTTGCGCGGCATTGATGTGGAGGTTATCCAAATAGGCTCAACAACCACAGGTAAACCGTATGGGTTCTCACCAGAACAAAACTGCGGCACTATGTACTACACTATTCAGTTCAAGTCGGCGAACGAGAAAAAATTTGGCGACTTCGCTGATGGTTTTATTCCTACTCCAAAGAGCCAAATCAATACCGAGTTAGGCTTAAACAACAGAGTGGAAGGTTGCTGGGTCAATGACGACCTAACAAAACCATTAGGCGATCCGTCTGAAGGTATGCTTTCTGCGGCACTAAACTACATGGAAACTGGAACCTGTCCGCCAGTCTCCTCTTCAAGTTTCAACGCCATGCCGCGTAACATTTCATCTCCGGAGTTAAGCGATCTTCGCTCTCCGCTACGAACAGAGGCAATTCATGTTGAGATCAACTAACTTTTTACGAATACTGATTCGGGTTGCGCTTTTCTTAGGCACTTCGATTTCTTTGATAGGATGCCAAGCTATGTCACAAGAACCCGTTGAAGCATTGAGTAAAAAGAACTCTCCGGAAACAGTCATAGAGATTCAAAACGCGATCGCAGAAATCCAAGGGACACCAGCACCTAGAATCGCAAATAACGTATTTGAATCCTCACCGCATGTGTTGATTGAAAAAGGACGAGTAAAAGGGAAAAACAATCAACTGTTGGATGGCAGCTATACGGATCTTCCAGACCAATATACGTTGCAGATCAGAGGTGAAACCTGTGGCTTGTACTATGCCAAAACAGATACTTTTGTCTCTCTCAGTTCACTAGATTGTGAGCCCATCATTAAGTTTTAGATCTCCCAAAATAGAAGCCCGCTGATATCAGCGGGCTTTCTACTTTATTGTTCAGTGTGAAACGGTCAACGTTACTTTAGTTCAATCCATGCTTTGCGCTGTTGCTTATCCATGTATGACCAAGCTACAAAGCGGCTCACTTTCTGCCCTTGACTCATTTCAACCACACGAATGGCCTTCACACCCAATTTTTCAAGCTGCTTGCGCATCGGGCGAACGTTGTCTTTTTTGGATATAAGTGTCGTAAACCACAAGACCTGTGCGGCAAAAGCTTGGCTTTCATTCGCCATTTTTCGGATAAACGCCGCTTCTCCGCCTTCACACCACAATTCAGCGTTTTGACCGCCAAAATTCAACGCAGGTTTACTTGTCTTTACTTGTGCGGTTTGAGGTTTTAGCCCTTTCTTACGCTGGTTTGCTTTTAGATTATCGATTTTACGCTGGCTGCCCATAGCGGCATCTTCCGCCGAACGGTGGAATGGCGGATTACATGTCGTCACATCATAACGATCATTCGGTTGAATGATACCTCGATAAATATTGGCATCATTGTATTGCTGTATCAGTGCAATTTTTCCCGTCAAAACACGATTGTGCTCTACGATCGTTTGAGCCGATTGGATGGATTTTGGATCGACATCGCTGCCCGTATAGTGCCAACCGTATTTTGTTACACCAACAATCGGATAAATACAGTTTGCTCCCACGCCGATGTCCAACGCTTTCACTTTTTGGTGCGCGTACTGACCTTTTACTTCACTATCAAGTAGTTCTGCCACTCGGTGAATGTAATCAGCGCGGCCCGGAATCGGTGGGCAAAGGTAGGTGTCGGGAATGTCCCAGAACTCGACACCATAATACGCAGCAAGCAATGCTTTATTGAGCATTTTAACCGCGTTAGGATCAGAGAAGTTTATGGAATCTTCCCCTTTCGGATTTTTGATAACGAATGGCTTTAACTGTGGTTCACTTTCCACGAGTTTTTTAAAATCGTAACGACCTCGATGAACATTACGCTCATGCAAACCATTCTTCGCTATTTTTATGAACTCGACTTCGCTCTTTCCTGCAGGCTGAGGGGATTTGCGCGCAACTTTGTCTTTAACACGCTGCGGCTTGTCTTTATTCGCGTCTTTCTTCTGACCCGCCATTGAAGCCTTTGGCTTTGCTTGCTTCGCGTTGTGATTATTGTTCTTCATTCAAATTCGCTTTTAAATCGAGGTAAATCATAAACAAACGAGCATCAAATTCGAGTTGGTGATACTCAGGCTCCATATAGCAACATAACTGATAGAACGCCTTGTCGTGGTTTTTCTCACGAGTATGTGCCAACTCATGTACCACCAGCATTCTTAATAGTGGCTCGGGCGCATCTTTAAATACATTGGCAATGCGAATCTCGTTTTTCGACTTCAGCTTACCGCCATGGTTTCTACTGATTACACTGTGCAAACCAAGCGCGTTGTTTACCGCGTGAATTTTCTTATCGTAGACAACTTTACTGATTGGCGCGGCTTTCTTCATGTAGCGGTTTTTGATTGCCATGGCGTACTCATAGAGCGCCCTTTCGCTTTTGATTTGGTGCCTATCGGGATAGCGCTTTTCGAACCAAGGAACAAACTTGCCACTCGTTATCAATGAGCTCACCTGCTCTACAATGTTTTGTGGGTAGCCTTGAATGTATCGAAGTGACGGATGCATAGAATTAACGTCTGTTATGACAAAATAAAGGCGCTCAATATACCTGAGATAAAGGACAGTTTCACCTTAGCTTTCGCCTTTCATTTATTGTGAAAGGCCGTTAAACTTCGCCTCCCAATGATAATGGAGAGAAACTCAATGAAACGTGTCGTTCTTTACGTCAAAGACAAATGCCCTCACTGCAAAGATGCTCAACGTTATCTGGATTCGAAAAATATTAACTATCGTTTGTGCAATGCTAAGATGCAACGCGGTCGCAAAGAACTTGATGCGCTTGGTGCTCGTTCAGTGCCAGTTTTAAAAATTGGTGATCGGGTAATGATTGGCTGGAACCCAAAGAACTTCGAGAAGATGTACAAAGGCGACTAGTGCTCGGACGATGAACTTGCGCTGCGTTTAAACGTAGCGCTTGATAAAGTCGATAAACGTTCGATCTGCTATTGATAAGTACCCCTGCTTGCGCCAAGCAAGTGCCAGATCCAGCGTCACTGGTGGTTCAAACGGTAAGCCAACAACGCCCGACTCATGTTGAGTCACCAATTCCAGTAACGCGGTAATCGCAAACTCTTGTTTTACAATACTCAAAATCAAAGGCAGTAAGTTGGTCTCGAATGATGACTTCATGGTAAACCCATGCTCCTCACTCACCTGATCCAAAAATTCACGGTGAAAATAGCCATGCTGAAACATAACCAAATCGTGTTCAAAGAACTCATCAAAAGTAAGAGCGTGTCGCTGGGCTAACTCATGCTCATGTGAAACAACTGCGACCATTTGGCTAGTAAACAAATGGTCAGTTTCTAGGTCATCAGGCACGTTATCACAACTGATCACACCGATATCGAGTTGACCATTGAGCAGCATACGACGAATCGATTGAGTCCCAGCTTCGACCAAGGTCAATTTTAACTCCGGGAACTGGCTTTTAAACGCCATCACAATTCGTGGAAAGAAATAACTGCCCATCATTGATGGCGTCCCGAGCCTTACTTCGCCTTTCGCTAAGCCTTTCAACTCATCAATCGCGAGCTGCGCGTCGTGCAACTGTTGAATCACCCGCTTGGCATGTATAAGTAGCGTTTCGCCCTCTTTCGTTAAGCTGATTTTTTTATCATCACGGCGAAATAGGGTAACGCCCAAAGACTGCTCAAACTTTTTGATAGAAATGCTTAATGCGGGCTGGGCAATATGCAGGGCTTTCGCCGCATGGGTAATATTTCCATGTTCAGCGACCGCCAGAAAATGTTTAAGTTGTTTCGATTCCATTAGATCATAAATATATGGTGTCCATATTTTTAATATATTTTTTTAATTTATAACGAACTGATAGATTGATCACAGTCTCTCCATTTGCTCACATTAGGCAGGATTCATGGTCAGTTTTGGCACACCGGAATACAAACGCATTACGCTCTCGCTAGCGCTTGGTTCCTTCTTGGTTTTTTCAAATTTATACCTACTACAGCCAATGCTGCCCACTTTTGCCCAAATTTTCACGATCTCAGAAACGCAAGTGAACTGGTTATTTGCGGCCTCAACACTCGCTCTCTCTTTTAGCCTCGTTCCGATGGCTGTGTTGTCAGAATCAGTGGGACGAAAGCCAGTCATGATGGCTGGTCTGTTTTCGATTCCTACCCTTTCCGCTTTGATGCTGTTTGGTGACTCATTTCTGTTTTTGGTGGTATGTCGAGCACTGATCGGTGTCGCGCTCGCAGCTTTTGCTGCGGTCGCCGTGGCTTACATGGCAGAAGAGCTCGACAAGCACGCTTTCTCGATGGCAATTGGAACGTACATTGCGGCTAACTCATTAGGCGGTATTGCAGGGCGTATTAGCGGCGGCTTATTGGCGGACAATTTCAGTGTTGATGTCGCCATTGAAGTTATGATGGTGTTCACTCTTCTTGGTGTCATTGGCGTTCACTATTTATTACCAACACAGCGCAACTTCACCCCGTCATCAAGCAGCTTGCGCCATCAAAATCGTGCGCTTATTGGTCATTTTAAAAACCAACGCGTGTGGTTCGCGATGCTGATAGGAGGACTCAACTTTGCTTTGTTCGTCAACCTTTACTCCGTCATGGGTTTCCGTCTGGTGAGTGAACCTCACAATGTGCCCGTCGGGTTGGCCTCACTGATCTTTATTTGTTACTTGGGAGGGACTTTCTCCTCTCGTTGCGCAGGCCACTGGAGTAAACGTTATTCATCAATCCTCGGTATGTTCTTAGGCGCGATAGTAAGCATGACGGGGATGTGGATTGCGGCGGTTGAAAGCTTGACTGCAATGCTATTTGGGTTGTTGCTGATAAGTTTTGGTGCCTTCTTTACTCATACCCTCGCCTACGGTTGGGTCGGTCAGAACGCCACTCGCGCCAAAGCCACCGCGACAGCGCTCTACTTAGTACACTACTACGTAGGCGGTAGCTTAGGAGGATTCTTACTTCTTTATTGTTGGCAGCATGATGGTTGGTCGAGTGTTCTTATGGGGGGAAGCGCCGTCTACCTAGCGATGTTTGCTGCGATTGCTTATTTGAAACACATTGCCGAAAGAAAGCACACTGACCAAACACCTGACGCTGCGAGTTTAAAGAGTAGCTAAGGTACGCTCACTTGCGTAATACCTCTCTGGTTACTTGGATAACCAACTCTGCTATGCTTGCGCTACTTTAATAAAAAACCAGAAAGTCGTATGTCAACGCGTTCAACACAAAACACAGATATCGAAGCGATCACTCAACAGGTCGATCAATGGCTCAACGATGTAGTAATCGGTCTCAACCTTTGTCCGTTTGCTGCCAAGCCGCAACGTAATAAACAAATCAAAATCTTTGTTAGTGAAGCGACTCAAGAAGAAACGCTTCTTGAAGATATTTTATTGCAACTGATTGAGCTGAGTAACACAGAGCCCGAACAACTTGAGACCACGTTGGTTGTGGTTCCCAACATGCTACAAGATTTCTGGGACTACAACTTTTGCATAGATTGGGTTGAAGGATTAATTAAGCAGCAAAACTGGGAAGGTATTTTCCAAGTAGCGACTTTCCATCCTGATTACTGTTTTGGCGGCGCAAAGCCTGAAGACGACGAAAACCTGACCAATCGTTCTCCTTACCCGATCTTCCATTTGATTCGCGAAGAGAGTATGGAAAAGGTACTAAAACACTATCCTGATCCTGAATCCATTCCCGATACAAACATCGCTCGTGTTTCCTCCCTCTCAGAGGAAGAACGTAAAAAGCTGTTCCCTTACCTATTTCGTTAAGCACCACCATTCCCAAAGGCAGATTTATCACCAGTTAGATGCAATGCCCTTGGGGTTCAAAGTGCGGTTTGGTATCATTGCCGCTTCAATCGATTCAATGGAAATTAGAATGCAACTGTCAAAGCTAACCCAAGAGATTTTTGATCACTTATACCGTGATATCACCGAGTTCCGTAGTACGTTCGACTTACCAGTCGCAGACGCTGCAAGCCTTGATACGCAAGCAGACACACTACACACCTCTTTGGCGATCGAAGAGCTAACAGAGCTAGCAGAAGCAGATTGTAAAACTGAGCAAGCAGATGCCATCGTAGACAGCGTGTATGTATTAATGGGCCGTCTCGTTCATCTTGGCCACAGCAAAGTAGAAGACAACCTAGCGATCAGCTACTTAATTGATCTTCTATTAAACGTTGCAGTAAACCGTGGTATTGAATTTATTCCTTGCTGGGATGAAGTGCACTCAAGCAACATGAGCAAAGTATGCCGTAACGAGCAAGAGTACTCAGAAACAGAAGCATTCTACGCAGAACAAGGCATCAAGTTGATGGCGGTGCAGAAAGGTGAATACATCATCGCGAAATGCGCCGAAGATTTCGTATCGGAAGGTAAAACCATTCGTAAAGGCAAAGTACTCAAATCTGTTTACTACCGCCCAGCAGATCTAAAACCGCTAACTCAGTAAGCGTTGAGTTTGGCTTTCTCGATTAAAAAAACGACCTCAAGTAGGTCGTTTTTTTATTGTCCCTAAATACTAATCAAAGATTAAATAAGGTTGCTCATCTACGATGACCTTTTTGACTTGAGTATTGAACACTTCCCCGAGAGCTTCTTCCGTTAGCACAGTATCGGCACTTCCTGATGAGTGCAGCACACCGTTGTTAAGCAGCAATACTTTATCTGCGTGCTTTAATGTGCGATTGAGATCGTGATTAGCAACCAATACTCCAATTCCCTGCGCCGCCATAGCGTTAATCAATTGATAGAGCAGACCCTCTTGCGCAATATCTAACGGTGCTGCTGGCTCATCCAAAATTAAAAACTGCGAAAAAGGATTAATGGTACGCCACACCTGCAAACATACACCTGCTAATCGGACACGCTGCCACTCACCACCGGATAATGTTTGAATACTGCGATGAAGCTTATCTTGCAGTTGTACCAGCTCCACCACCATATTGACGGCATCACGCACTTTGATATCCGCAATCTCAGCACCACTTGGCAGAGATAAAGCGAGATACTGAAACACATCAACATTAAACGCTGGGCGCGATTGCTGACACAAATAACCTCGAACATGAGCTTGCTCTGACAACGGTAAAGTAAGCAAGTTTTTGTTGCCAACGTACACTTCACCACTCATACCGTCTCGGTGACTTAACGTACCAGAAATCGCAGCCAATAAAGTACTCTTACCGGAACCATTAGGCCCAACGATATGTACGATTTCGCCAGCTTTGCATTCAAAAGAAAGAGGCAATAATCGACTACCAACCGACATATGTTTAACGTGCATCATGACTCTTCACCAGCATCCAGATGAAAATAGGTGCGCCAATCGATGTTGTCATGACACCTAAAGGTAACTCTGCGGAGTCCAATAACAGTCTTGCGCCGATGTCAGCAAATACAAGCAACGCAGCACCAGATATTGCAGAAAGTGGCAATAAATAACGGTTTTCCGTACCAAAAGCCAAACGCAACAAGTGCGGCACCACCAAACCAACAAAACTGATGATGCCACCCAAAGCGACTGAACTACCCACCAAAACAGAAATGGCGAGGATTAATTTCCAACGCATTTGATGCACATCGACACCCAATTGGGTCGCATGAATCTCACCCAGCATCAATTTATCAAGCGACTTGCCTTTACAACATAACCAGATAAGCACCGGTAACATCACCAAAGTAACGGTATGTTGATACCAACTTGCACCGCCAATACTGCCCATTAACCAATACATCAGTTGGCGTAAACTGAGATCATCACTAAAGTAAAATGCCCACGTCACAATCGCGCTCGATAAAATACCCAATGCGACCCCAACCAAAAGCAATCGAGCCGTCGTCAGGTGCATTGCCCTTGCTATCGCCACCAAAACAAACGTGAATACCATCGAGCCAGCAATCGCTGCCAACATAAAAACAATCGGGGTAGGAAGAACAGGTGACGCGAACATGATTAAGACCATTGCTAAGCTTGCGCCACCAGAGATACCAAGCACGCCAGGTTCAGCCAACACGTTCCCAAGCAACACTTGTAACGTCGCGCCAGATACCGCTAACGCAGCACCAATAATTGCCGCAGACACTAACCTCGGTAAACGCAAGTCCACCAATAACTTCTGTTCAAATGCAGATAAGGATTGAAAAGGAGAAAGAAAAATTTCTCCGACCATCAAGTGAATGGCAGAGAGTACAGCGAGCACGATCGACATAACCATCAGGTTACGTTGCCAGCGTCGCTCCTTGTTCAGGATAAGTTGTTGAAAATCCATAGCAGCCGATACAAACAAACGAGGCTTAACCTTACAGTTAAGCCTCGGTAAATTGCAATTAACTTCTCAAAGCAATGTTGGATTAATCGTAAACCAACTCACCCTCTTCAAAACGGGTTTTCACTTCACAAACCATCAGAGCTGCGCGTTGACCTATTGCGACGTGGCGATTCGGGAAGACAATCGCTTCGTTTTCATTCTTCGCCATTAATGGTTTGTCGCCATCATGACCAAACACTTCGCCGTGAACAAATGAGGTGAAGTTTTCAACATTGTCGTCGAACATAAAGTCAAAGTCTTCGTTCAAACGAACGATTGTGCGACTTACGCGATACTTAATGCATGGTTTTGGTAGGTGTTCTGGCTTCGTTTCCGCAATCAAATTACGTAAAGACAAATCAAACGCGGTCAGTTTATCGAGGTCATTTTCACCAATACGAGCCACGCGTCCAAGCTCCATCGTGAGAGCCTGCGCACCAAAGTTCTCGGCACTGTACCAGCTAAACGTACTCGATGGTGAGTTTGACAGGAGCACTGCTTCAATGTGTGCACTGTCCAAGAAATCGATCAATGCCTTGCTGCGCACAGGATGACGAGTCTTAGGACTTACTGCAAACGTATAGTGCTTCGAGCCTCTAATCGCGCAGTGTAAATCAAGGTGCCAGCGTGTTGTCGGGTCGGTATCCTGATAAAAATCTCGAACAAGCAGCTTAAGCGTATCGGCGATAACAAGCTCTTTTGTCTGTTTGTGTTCTTTTTCGTCAAACAGACGGTTGAGGTTTTCTTCGAGGAATCGCGTGTGCGCCAGAGTGGATTCTGGGTGAGCGATAATGAACAGACAACGGGTATCGACCGTCTGGAACCCAGATTCTATGTCTTGAATAATGGAATCCACCAGCTCCATCGGTGCGGTTTCATCTCCGTGAACCCCACAAGAGATGATGATGTTCTTCGTATCCTGAGTATAATTCGCAGGGATTACTTCTAATACACCACGCTGATAGAGTTTAAGTTTTACACCGTTAGAAAGCACCTGCTCCGCTGGTGCAACATCAATATGAACATCTAACGTGTCAGTTAAAAACGATTGGCGAAAGAGAGACTTCGTCATGCGTTACTCCTTAATAGCACGGCGGATATGTTAATAAATTGTACAAAGGATTTTTGTTGCTGCGATCTCACTTATGAGTAGAAATCACTATTTCCCTCGAAAATCCGATGCCTTTTCGCGCCAGGCACTCAAATCAAGCATTGAGGCGTTTAATTTTCAAACAATTACAAAGTGTTAGGGCTGTGAACTTTACCACAGCCCTGATTAAGATCATTATGATTTGATCAAATTTTTGTAGCTATAAAGCAGATTATGCATCAACACTGCGAAAAACTTAGCCGCGCTGTGCGAGCAAACGCTCAAACTCATCGACTTTTTCACGCACTAGCTCAACACTCTGCTGCCAAAACGTTGGCTGGGTTAAATCCATCGACAGGTGCTTTTCGACGACATCTTCCGCCATCATGCAGCCTGTATCGCGCAGCAAATTGATGTAATCGGTGTAAAACGCTTCGCCTTTGGTTTCTCGCTGTGCATAGATACCCTTGCTAAACAAGAAACCAAATAGGTATGGGTAGTTATAAAAGCTCACGCTATCAATAGAAAAGTGCAGCTTGCTTGCCCAGAAGTACGGATCCGGTTCGCTCATTACGTCGCCATACCATTCTTTCCAAGTTTCTGACATCAACTCACAGAATTCATCTGCGGTTAACTCTCCATCCTGGCGGCGTTCATAAAACGATTTTTCAAACTCGTAGCGAACCGGAATGTTGATCATTAAAGCTAGCGCAGATGACAACTCTTCCCACAACATCTCGAGCTTTTCATCAACGCTCTCAGCTTTCGAAATCAAATGATCACGAACGATGTTTTCTGCAAAGATAGAGGCGGTTTCTGCTAACGTCATTGGGTAGTAAGTTTGGCAAAGTGGCAAATCACGAATAACCCAGTTATGGAACGCATGGCCAAGTTCATGTGCCAGAGTCATAAGGTCTGAACGGCTGCCACTCCAAGTCATAAACACAAGTGGTGTTCGCGTTGCTGGCAGTTTGGTGCAGTATGCGCCAAGACGCTTGTTAGCATTTGGCGCGGCATCAATCCAACCATTTTGTACCATCAAACGGACAAATTCCGACATCTCAGAGTTTACTGTTTCAAATGCTTCACAAATAACCTCAATCGCTTCATCAAAGTCGTAGACCTTCGCTTCACCGCTCAAGGCGGGCATAGCTGCCAGATGATTCCAAGGTTTCATCTCATCCAGACCATGTACTTGCGCCATCAATAAACCCGCTTTCTGACCAATAGCTCGACTGTCTTTGGCTACGGTCATCATCGCATTTAAAGTTTCAGCTTGGATTCGGCTACCATGCAAACTCGGCTCTAGGAAGTGAACTTCACGCTTCGTAGAACGCTTTTTGTTTTCAGTTAAGCGCCATCCTGCTAATGCATTCAAAATCGCAGCGAATGATTCTTGGTGCGTTTGCATTGCATCTTGTACGCCTCGCCACGCGGCTTCTTGACGCTCGAATTCAGAACCATAAAGAATGCTTGCCGCTTGAGAAAACCCAAGCTCTTCACTATTACCATCTGTGTACTCAAGCTTCACTTTCAATGAGCCAGTCAGGTTATCGTATAGGTTACCCCAAGCCGATTTGCCATCCACACTCATCGCAGCCAGTAACTGTTCTTCTGCGTTGCTAAGGCGAGTATCCGCCAACTTTCTAGAATTCAAGATAGAAAAAGCTTGCCCACTGATATCAGGATTCTCATGGTCTAACACGCGCAAGATAAACTCTTCGTCGGCATACGTTAGTGTCAAATCAAAGGGACTGAACGCTTGGGAAAGCTCCGAAAAGATGCGGGTCATTTTACCAAGTAACGATTTCGCTTCGGCGTTTGTTGCATCAACAGAAGCATAACAACTCGCAAAATTTGCAACTGTACCCGCTAAACGACTCGCGGCTTCATTGGTTAAAATCGCATTTTGCATGATCTCTACGTTGCCACAATCTGCTGATTGTTTATTCAAAAGATCAATACATTGTTCCACAAGAGCAATATCGTCTTGAATTCGTGGGTCAGAAAGGTCGTTATAAACGATGGACAAATCCCAACTCGGCGTTGTCATTTCTATATTTCCTTTTTATGTAACTGAGTCAATTTTCGCTTCCTGCACCTAGCAGATGGGCTTCCACTGACATCTTCCGTGACTATGCCCGTAAGCAATATCGTTCTGGGCATTTTAATATTTATAAATTAACGAGTTAAAAGAGGTACGCCAATCGAACGCACCGAGGCGTAAATTTGCTCATCTATGGTAATTGTTACATGCGTGACAGAAGCGTTTCCTATCGACAACGTCGAATACCACTTTGGGTTACGCCAATCTAACTCCAATACATGAGCAAGAATCATACGAATGACGCCACCATGCGTGACGATAAGGAGATTGTCATTGATATCGTTGATGATTTGAGACCAAACGCGACATATGCGCTCAGAAAATGTGCTTAAGCTCTCAGCATTCGGCAACGTATGTTGTGCTGGCGATTGCCAAAAAGCATCTAGCTTTTTCCACTGCTCAGTGAGCAGATCAAAAGGCATACCATCAAAATCACCAAATGCCATCTCTTGTAAAGATTCATCCGTCATTACTGGTAATAATTGCTGTTCAGCAATGATGTTTGCCAGTTCTTGACAGCGTGAAAGTGGAGAAGAAATTATTCCACCCACACCTCGTCCACTCTCAGCCCAAGCCCGAGCAATACTCTCTTGATCAGCAGGCGTAACTTTTACATCTGTTTGGCCATGGAGTCCTGGTGGAGCGTCTACTTTTCCATGACGCACAAGATAGATATTGAGTGTTTTCATTTTGTTCCATCCTACTCTTTAAGAACCAACGGCAAACCAGCAGCAACCAAGGTAACGCGATGGCAAACACTGGCTAGTTTTTGATTCATCCGTCCTGCATTATCCACAAAATAACGACTAACCGCCCCCAAAGGTACAATGCCCATTCCAACCTCGTTAGAGACGAATATTAACGTCGCATCTGAGCCACGCACCACCTGTATAAGCTTTTCAATTTCTGCTTCTAGCTTCTCATTGGAACATTCATCACCTAACTCAAATATCCAATTGTTGAGCCACAAGGTTAAACAATCGACCAATACAACATCGGTGGTAGAGAAATTTGTCAGTAACTCAGATAAATGAAGGGGGCATTCATGCTCTTGCCACTCGCCCCCGCGTTGCTTTTGATGATGCGCTATTCGCTCTCGCATTTCTTGGTCAAATGGCAGCGCGGTTGCAACATAGTGTAATGATCGATGAGAAGCGATCGATAATTGCTTAGCTGTTTTTTCTGCCAAATGCGACTTCCCAGAGCGCGCGCCACCGAGTATCAATTGCTTCATGAGGAGTGATACAACCCAATCATAGTGAGATAAATAAGCAGTTCCGACAACTGTTGCGCTGCGCCAAGGCAATCCCCCGTAAAGCCGCCAATTCTCTTGGTTAACCAACGTTTGAACATCAAACGAAATACCACGAGAACAAGCGATATCAAGATCGCATCCGCGATACCAAGCACAAGCAATGTTACGCCACCAGTAAACAACAAAATGGAGACTTCTAGAGAAGACTGGCGACTTGCTAGCGGTTTACTTTTCGACGTATCACTGTCACTAACATAAGGCATGTCATAAATAAGCGTCGCAGCTAGTGCTCGGCTTACGGTGTAAGCGACGACAATGACCAACCAAAAGTGCGGCAAGTTAGCCAGTTCACTCCAAAAAACATACTTAGCCAATAACGCCATAATGAGAGTGGCGGCACCATAAGTGCCAATACGACTGTCTTTCATAATAGAGAGGCGTCGCTCTACGGTCATGCCACCGCCAATGCCATCCGCCATATCGGTCAAGCCGTCTTCGTGAAAAGCCCCAGTTAACAATAAGCTAAACACCATCGTTAATACTATGGCAACCGACTCTGGGAAAAAAATTGAGGTGAGCGAGAATACCAAAGCGCAAAGTGCTCCAAGCACGAGACCAACTAACGCGAAGTAACGGCCTGCCTGATTCATGCGTTCTTCACTGTAAGGCAACGCTTGGGGCACGGGTAAGCGGCTAAAAAAACTGGTAGCTAATAGAAATAACTCCCACTGGTATCTTAACGATGACGGCATGACTTTCTCAGAATTATCAGGGACTGACACTAAACTGTAACTCCTGCACTCTCAAAGCTCGCCATTTTGTTGTAAAACTGGGCAGCAGCTTTTAACAAGGGTAAGGCAAGAGCGGCTCCTGTTCCCTCCCCTAGCCGTAAACCAAGGTCGAGCAGAGGTTCTGCTTTAAGATGTTCCAATACAAATTTATGTCCATTTTCTTCAGAGCGATGGGCAAACAACATGTATTCACGCGTTTCTTCGTCTAACAACGTCGCAATATAAGCCGCTACCGATACGATAAAACCATCCACTAAAACTGGAGTTTTAAGCCGCTTGGCTTCTAAAAAAGCGCCCACCATTTGTACGATTTCAAAGCCCCCAACCTGTGCGAGAATCGCTTTGGTATCAAGACCTCGACATCGGTTTACCCCCTGTGCTACCAGTTTATATTTGCGGCTCAACTGCTGTTGATTGATTCCGGTGCCAACGCCAACACAATAATCAATATCTAATGCGCTCAGCGCCGATAACAGTGCTGAGGCCGAACTGGTATTACCGATGCCCATCTCGCCGAACATCAAGAGGTTTGAACCATGCAAAATGGTATGCTCAGCAATCTTCGCACCATATTCTAAACCTAACGCCACTTGTTCTGGGGACATCGCTGATTGTTTAGAAAAATTAGCCGTACCGTTACCCAACCGTTGTTCAACCAAGTTGGGATGGGATTTAAATTCTGGAACCAGCACATCGATAGGAGCCAACATGCCGCAATCTATTACTTTGAGTTGAATGCCATTAATGTCGCAAAAACAGTTGATGGCTGCGCCGCCAGCGAGAAAGTTAGCCACCATTTGCTGAGTGACTTCGCTTGGCGCAATGCTCACGCCCTCCTCTGCAACGCCGTGATCTCCAGCAAATACCAGCATGCTTGGTTTGCAGATAGCGATGGAATCAACTGGCTGAGGTTTATCCTGGCTTTGAATAAGAGCTAACTGCAGTGCCACCTTTTCCAATAAGCCTAAAGAACCGACGGGTTTGGTTTTGTTATCTATGCGTGCTTGTATCTCCGCAGCAAAAGAGTCATCCATTTTTTACGTTCCTTTGATGTTGCCTGGGTGAGAGGTGTTCTGTTGTTCAAGAGGTCTTGTTCAGCGACAGTTTTTGCGCGCCCACTATTGTATACACTTGCATCCAATTGGGGCAGCGCTAATCAAGTTTATCTCAGGATAGTCTGCCGAGTTCGCAGAGCGTCTCACCTTTCTTGCACGAGATTATAAGTAACTCGTTGAAATCCGCTACAATAGCTTAGACTATGTTCCCATATAGGAGAAAAGATATGGATAACAACACCTGCGCAATCATCGCCGGTGCAACTGGCTTAGTAGGCTCTAAAGTCATTGCAAACCTCATAAATCAATCAGGTGTTGGAACATTATATTATCTTTCTCGCCGCCCACTCGATGGCGTCCTGGATGTGGACAATAAGCTTATTCCTCTCATTGATGCAGACCTTTCTATCCACCAATGGGATGAGAACCAACCAACACCAACCATCGGCTTTATCTGTTTAGGCACGACCCTTAAGCAAGCTGGTAGTAAGGATAATTTGCGTAGAGTAGATGTTGATCTGGTGTGTAAAGTCGCCCAACAGATGAAAACAATCGGAGTCAAACGCCTTGCGGTTGTTTCTAGCCTCGGTGCAAATAGTAAATCGCCATCCCATTACTTAGCTTGTAAAGGACAAATGGAACAACGAATCGAAGCTATGGATTTTGAGGAAATCGTATTTGTTCGCCCAGGCCCGCTTGTTGGTCAACGTCAAAACCCAAGAATGGACGAGAAGTTAGTACAAACTCTGTTTAAGGTAATTCGCCCACTTATGCTTGGCAAATTGTCCAACTTTTTACCTATTCGAGCAGAAGATGTCGCTAAAGCGATGATTTATCAACTTTTCAGTTATCAAGAAGACTCGGTGGTTTACTTACAAAGGAAAGAAATGCGTGACTTACTGCATCACTACGAATAACCATTTTGTACAATTAACGTGCTAATTCACACTCTCACGCGACTTAGATCTCGTTTTTATATTCATTTTAGATCTAGCTAATACCCGTTTGTCATTTTTAAAGTTATATCACGAGCGTTATCTTACGCTCCATAAATAAATCCGTATAAAACCCCGTATAAAAAACAACCGCCACTTAGGTTGGTTGATAAGGTCAAATTATGAATTTTGCAGTGATAGCCTCTCTAGCCGTCTTTGTTGGAATATTGTTCTTTCTATTTAATCAGCAACAAAAGAAACACACTCTTTCACGTCTCGTTTTGATCGGTCTTGTTACCGGTTCTCTTTTTGGTCTTGCTTTGCAACTCATTCACGGTGAAGGCAACAGCGCGATTGCTCAAACACTTGAATGGGTAGGCATTGTAGGCAGTGGCTACGTTGGTCTACTGAAAATGGTCATCATGCCACTAGTATTGGTATCGATGATCTCTGCAGTTGTTAAATTGGAGAAAGGTGGCTCTTTAGGTAAAATTTCTGGCCTGACCATCTCTGTTCTTCTAGTAACGACTGCAATTGCTGCACTTATCGGTATCTTGGTGACAACGACATTTGGCCTTTCAGCAGAAGGGTTAACTGAAGGTGCGCGTGAAACCGCTCGTATCGCCGTTTTAGAAAGCCGTGCCGGTACAGTAAGTGACCTAACTATTCCTCAAATGCTAGTTAGTTTCATTCCAACCAACCCATTTGCTGATCTAACAGGTGCTCGCTCGACATCGATTATCGCTGTAGTGATTTTCGGCGTGTTAACTGGTATCGCCGCTCGTAAAGTGATGATGGAAAAAGCAGAGTTGGAATCACCGATTCGTACTTTCGTAGAAGCTGCTCAATCTATCGTTATGCGATTAGTGAAGATGATCATGGCGCTAACGCCATACGGCATCGCAGCACTGATGGCAAAAGTGGTAGCGACATCAAGCGCAGGCGACATCCTAAACCTACTTGGCTTTATTGTGGCGTCTTATGTTGCTATCGCACTGATGTTTGTTGTTCATGGCGTATTAGTCTCTTTTGTCGGCGTTAGCCCTGCGGAATACTTTAAGAAAATCTGGCCTGTACTGACCTTCGCGTTTACATCTCGTAGCTCAGCAGCAACAATTCCACTAAACGTAGAAGCGCAAATCACCAAGCTTAACGTACCACCAGCGATTGCAAACCTATCAGCATCGTTTGGTGCCACTATCGGCCAAAACGGCTGTGCGGGTATCTATCCTGCAATGCTTGCAGTGATGGTAGCTCCGACAATGGGCATCAACCCACTTGATCTGCACTTTATCCTGTCATTGATTGCGATTATCACCATCAGCTCATTTGGTATTGCAGGTGTCGGCGGCGGTGCGACGTTTGCAGCCTTGATTGTTCTTCCTGCAATGGGCTTACCTGTGACCATCGCGGCACTGCTTATCTCTATTGAACCACTGATTGACATGGCACGTACCGCACTAAACGTTTCAGGTTCAATGACTGCGGGTACAATTGCTAGCCGAGTGCTGAAGTCACCAGAAAGTGAAGCAACATTGGAAGAAACACGAGCATAGAACTCAAATTCCTTCCAAAGCGATAAAACGTAAAATATCAAGCCGATGGTTCGCCATCGGCTTTTTTCATTTTCAAAAATTCAACTTGCATCTTTCGTTGCTAGTCAAGGCGTTGAATGGTCTAATACTGTCATCGGTTTTGTAAACGGTAAGCAGAATGCACCAAGATAATCAGCCCACTTTTTTCTTCTTTGATTATGAGACATGGGGAACCAACCCCGCGAAAGATCGCCCAAGCCAGTTTGCTGGTGTTCGTACAGATGAAAACTTTAATATCATCGGCGAGCCTTTAGTCATGTACTGTCAACCACCGGCTGATTATCTTCCGTCTCCTGAAGCTGCACTTATTACTGGTATTACTCCGCAAAAAACGGCTCAAGAAGGCCTTTCTGAGCCAGAGTTTATCGCTAAGATTCACGCTGAACTCGCGAGACCAAATACCACCAGTTTAGGCTACAACAGCATTCGCTTTGATGACGAAGTGACCCGTTATACTTGTTATCGCAACTTTATCGATCCATACGCATGGAGTTGGCAAAACGGTAACTCACGTTGGGATTTACTCGATGTACTACGCGCGTGCCATGCCCTTCGCCCAGAAGGCGTAGAATGGCCAGAAAACGAAGATGGCTTCACTAGCTTTAAATTAGAACATTTGTCCGTGGCTAACGGCATAGAACATAGTAACGCGCACGATGCCATGGCAGATGTGGTTGCGACTATCGAAATGGCAAAGAAAGTAAAAGCAGCGCAACCAAAATTGTTTGATTACTTTTTTTCTATGCGCCAAAAGCGCAAGCTCAATGATTTAGTCGACATCGTCAACATGACACCGTTGATGCACGTTTCAGGCATGCTAGGGCGCGAATGCCAGTACACTAGCTGGATTGTGCCTGTTGCTTGGCATCCAACCAATAATAACGCCGTTATCACCATCGATTTAGCGAAAGACCCTCAACCTATTCTTGAGCTATCCGCAGAAGAGCTGCACGAAAGACTCTACACGAAGCGCGAAGATCTTGGTGAATTGCTACCAGTGCCAGTTAAACTAGTTCATTTGAACAAATGCCCTATTCTCGCCCCTGCAAAAACGTTAACGGCTGAAAATGCAGAGTCTATTGGCATTGATCGCCAACAATGTCTCGCCAATCTCGCTTTGTTGCGCCAACATCCTGAAATTAGAGAAAAGCTGATTAGCCTCTTTTCAGTCGAGCGCAAATTCGATAAAAGTGATGACGTCGATACACAACTTTACGACGGGTTCTTTTCTCCAGCCGATCGCGCAGCTATGGATATCATTCGCGAAACCGATCCGAATAATCTTGCTGCATTAGACATTGAATTTGATGACAAGCGCATTAAACCTCTATTGTTCCGCTATCGTGCGCGTAACTTCCCAGGCACATTAGACGAGCAAGAACAAAGACGCTGGGCACTACACTGTCGAGAAGTGTTTGAAAGCCAAATTGAAGAGTACATGCTGAATTTAGAAAACTTAGTTCACGAACATGAAAGTGACGAAAAGAAGATTGCGATATTAAAATCCGTGTACCGTTATGTAGAGAGCTTAGCTTCCTAACTCCTCCTAATACAAGCGCACCTTATGGTGTGCTTGTTGTTTATATACTGTCAAAATGATTAAAGAACGATTCTTACAACTGATCCAACTGCTCATTTCAATCTTCCTCATCATGGGAGCACTTGGCATCGGAATTACCATTCAAAAGTTCACTGGCGTTTCCGTTCCAGGAAGTGTCATCGGTATGCTCGTACTGTTTTTCTCCATGACTCTTGGGCTTGTAAAAGTCGACTGGGTCAAACCGGGCGCCACACTATTTATCCGCTATATGATCTTATTGTTCGTTCCTATTAGCGTCGGATTAATGCAGCATTTCGATATGCTACTCGCTAATGCCCTCCCTATCATTGCTAGCGCAGTTGGAGGCTCACTCATTGTACTAGTCAGCCTCGCTTGGCTGCTGGACTACTTGCTAAAGGAGAAGCACTGATATGTGGTTAGTTGTTACCATTGCGGTTTTTCTTGTCGCGCGCCAAATTGCAATCAAAGTGAATAATCCTCTAGCAAATCCTTTGCTGATCAGTATTGCAGTGCTCATTCCTTTGCTTACTTACTTAAATGTACCGTTTGAAACGTATTATGCGGATAACGAAGGGATCAGTTTTTTACTTCAACCAGCTGTAGTTGCTCTGGCTTACCCGTTATATGAACAACTACCACAGATTAAAGCAAACTGGCGAATCATCACTTTTGCTTGCACAGTAGGCAGTGTGATGTCGATGATGACAACCACCTTGATCGCAGTCGCTTTCAAAGCAGATATCAGTTTAATCGCAAGTCTAGTGGGTAAATCCGTCACTACGCCAATAGCAATGGAAATTTCGAGTCACCTCGGTGGTGAAGCTGCCGTTGCGGCGATCTTGGTTCTGATTGTTGGTTTATTGGGCGCGATTTTGGCATACCCAATTTACAACTTAATTGGAATTAAACACCCGATTGCACGTGGTCTGACAATGGGTACAGTCTCTCATGCCTTAGGCACCGCTACTTGTGCAGAGAAACAGCCCATAGATGCCGCGTTCTCATCACTCGCATTGGTTTTATGTGGGATCATAACTTCTATTTTGGCTCCAAGTTTTTTTGCTTTGGCGGTCTGGCTATATCAATAGTTAAGCGCTCTCGGTCTGCCCTCCTTCCGGCAGGCCGTAGCCTTTCCGTTTCTTACTTATCCCTTTTCAAAACCCTATCTTATCTATCAAACTCACCCAGTAATATCGTGAAGGGACTTGACTGAGATATACATTCATAGCATTAGCATTCTAGCTGCTACCACTCGCTCTAGATTACGTAAGTATAAAGTAGCATAGCGGTAAAAGTCGCGTTGGTAACATACTCCTGCTCCTTGGTCATATGAATATATACTGATATGGTTAATTGTGAGACGGAGATAACGCTTCACACCTGTGCAATCGAATACATGTGTGAGCTCACTCTAATTATGTAACAGAATTATCAATTGCATTATTTATCGTGATCTAACGCACGGAACATTTCTATCTTTCACATAGAATAACTGTCCATGCAATAACAAGGATTCAACATGAAAAGTCGCATTGAACAGGCGCTAGCAGGCGCTCCAGAAGCACTTTCCAAACAACTTGCTCCTATCATCCAAGCTGATGATTTTGATGCTACGCTTTCAGTTCAACAATTTGAGCAGTTGCTTTCAGCTACCGGTCTATCAGACAAAGAGCTTCGTGTTGCGCTACTTCCTTTTGCCGCAGCGTACTCCTATGCTCCCCTTTCTGACTTTTATGTCGGCGCTATCGTTCGTGGTCTTTCAGGTCGCCTTTACTTCGGTGCCAACATGGAATTCTTTGGTGTACAGTTGGGTCAAACGGTTCACGCAGAGCAGTCTGCGATTAGCCATGCTTGGATGAAAGGCGAACGTGGTGTTAAGGATATCACTATCAACTTCAGCCCATGTGGTCACTGCCGCCAGTTCATGAATGAGTTATCTACCGCAAACGAGCTTAAAATCCAGCTCCCAGAACGCGAAGAAAAGTCACTTCATGAATACCTGCCTGAAGCCTTTGGACCAAACGATCTCGGTATCGAGTCCGGCTTAATGGCAGAAGTTAAACACCAATTCTCATGTGATGATGAAGACGCACTCATCCAAAGTGCAGTTGAAGCGATGAACATGAGCCACTCTCCATACACCAACAACTTGAGTGGTTTAGCATTAGAGATGACTAGCGGCCGTGTATTCCAAGGCGCTTATGCAGAAAATGCAGCGTTTAATCCTAGCTTGCCACCGCTACAAGTTGCGCTAATCCAAGTTTTACTTGCGGGTGAAACCTTTGACAGCATCAAAACCGCTGCATTGGTAGAAAACTCTGAAGGTAAGATCAGTCACTTAGCCGATACGCAATCAACGTTGGAAGCGTTGAATCCAGATATTCCGCTTAGTTTTGTCAACGTATAAACGACAAATTCAACAAAAAGCTCTACAACATGTAGAGCTTTTTTATTACCTAAAAACCAAAAGCAAACGTTTGCTTTGTCATAAAACTTCAGTATGATCTCCTGCAATTTCTGTCTCATCACTCTATTTTGTAAGGGAACACTATGTTTGGCACTGCAACTAGCGCAAATGCTACCCGTGTATTACTTTTAGGCTCTGGCGAACTCGGTAAAGAAGTCGCCATTGAATGCCAGAGACTTGGTTTAGAAGTGATTGCTTGTGATCGCTATGCCAATGCTCCAGCGATGCAAGTCGCTCACCGTAGTTATGTTATCGACATGTTAGATGGGAACGCCTTAGAAGAAGTTATTACGAAGGAACAACCTACTTACGTCGTACCAGAAATTGAAGCCATCGAAACCGGCAAACTGGTAGAGCTTGAAGAAAAAGGACTGAATGTTGTTCCAACCGCTAAGGCAACCAGGCTAACAATGAATCGTGAAGGTATCCGACGTTTGGCAGCAGAAGAACTGGAATTGACGACTTCACCTTATCGTTTTGCAGATAACTTTGAAGACTTCAAAGCCGCGGTTGAGCATGTGGGTATTCCGTGCGTGGTGAAGCCTGTGATGAGCTCTTCAGGTAAAGGGCAAAGTGTTATCAAGACCGAAGACGACGTTACAAAAGCATGGGATTACGCTCAGGAAGGCGGGCGTACGGGTGCAGGTCGCGTTATCGTGGAAGGTTTTATCGACTTCGATTACGAAATCACTTTATTGACCATCAGAGCCGTTGACGGTGTGCATTTCTGTGCTCCAATTGGTCATCGTCAGGAAGATGGCGACTACCGCGAATCATGGCAACCGCAAACTATGTCAGAAAACGCAGTAAAAGCAGCTGAATACACGGCTGAGAAAGTGGTAAACGCGCTCGGTGGCTACGGCATCTTTGGTGTAGAGCTATTTGTTAAAGGCGATAAAGTCATTTTCAATGAGGTCTCTCCTCGCCCTCACGATACGGGTATGGTTACAATGATTTCACAGGAAATGTCTGAGTTTGCTCTCCACGTGCGCGCGTTTACCGGAATGCCAATTAATAATATTGTGCAATATGGCCCATCTGCGTCTGCTGTTATTCTTGGACAAGGGACTTCCACAAACATTCGCTTTGAAAACCTAAGCAAAGCTTTAGCTCAACCTCAAACACAAATTCGTCTATTCGGTAAGCCAGAAATCGATGGTCGCCGCCGTTTAGGTGTTGTCCTTACGCGACGAAAAACCACCGAAGAAGCCGTTCAAGATGCTGTTGAAAGTGCTTCAAAAGTGAATATCATTTATTAAATACGAACCACTCATACAAAAATAGCGCAGCTCAAATTGCTGCGCTATTTCGTGTTCCAAACCGAAGAGAGCCTATTCACTCTCGATTAAGTACACTTCTTCAGAGAAGCGACTTAAGCCTTTTTTCGCAATTTTAGGATGATTCTCGTCAGCTTCATCTACGTTCAAACAAGTAACTTTGTAACCTGAAAATAACTGCTCAATCTCTTCGACCGGCACGCTAAATGGAGGCCCCGCCATCTCTTCTTGAGGATAGTTGAGTGTAACAAGCAAAATACGACCGCCTGGGTTCAAAAGTTGCTTGAGACGCTCTACATACTCCTCTCGCATATCTTGCGGTAAAGCAACCAACGCGGCGCGATCATAAATGATATCGGCTTGAGATACTGGTGCAGTGAAAAAGTCCCCAGTATAAATAGAGAGCTCATCAAATTGATAAAGCTCGTGCATGCCATTAATAGGCGTTACCGTTGGCGTGTAAAAATGTTCAGCAAAAAAGGCACGCACAGCAATATGGCTTAGCTCAACGCCTTCAACCGAATCATGCTTCATCGCTAGCCAAATCAAGTCTTCTGACTTTCCACATAAAGGAACTAACACTTTATCTTCACGCTTTGGATTAGTGTGTTTCCAATATACTGGTAATAGCGGGTTTACATCTTCCAAGTGAAATCCGATCTGATTGCTGGCCCATTTGTTATGCCAAAATTCTTGGTCTCTCATTTTACTTTCTACTTGTCGGCTGTTTTCATTTTGAGAGGTAAGACTAACGTTTTTTTTCAATTTGTCTATGCCGTTCATCTTTGGTTAATACTGCGGTGATAGGATGTAATCGGTCTCATAGGAGACGCGCCTTTATCTGATAATCAGAATAAAGAAAAGAGAAATGGTGATCTAACGCACGATTCTACTTCAAGATAAAACTGAAACCTTGGAATCTTTCGTAATGGCCCCATTTATAAGTTAGTACCTGATTTGCCGAACTTAGCGACCTTTATGTTCCCTATTTTCTAAGTACAAGCAAGTTAAGGAGAGTGAATGAGCTTATTTCTTCGTACTACAGCATTGATGCTTTTGGTACTTAGCCGTGCACCGGCATTTGCCGCACTTCCAATTACCCCTGCGCCTAATGGCGAACAAAATCGTTCAACCAGCCAAAACGAAGTTTGTTCGAAACTTTTTAAACACAGCCTTAGCGGTTTATATGGCATTCAGTCAATCGACACCACACCAACTCAGCCATATTCTGACTTCGACATTCTTTACAGCAAAGCTCACCAAGCGCAATTTGAACTTGAAACTATCTGTAAAAGTACCGCACTTCTTAATGACGCTCAGCCATACTTCGCAGGCGTGAAATCCAAACAACGAGCAGAAGAAAAGATAGCTTTAGAATTAGGTGGGAAAGTTGAACGTATTACTGACCTAGCACGTGCAACGATTGTAGCTGAAGACGTCGCGAGCTTAGTCTCCATTTATGAAACTTTAGAGCGTGAAACAACTATTGTGAAAGTAAAAAATCGATTCAAAAAACCTGGCCCTTCAGGATATAGAGACTTGAACTTGCTCGTTCGTTTACCAAAAACAAACCTAGTAGCCGAAGTTCAACTGCACTTGAAAGCAATCGCAGATGTAAAAAGCGGTCCCGAACACGACCTATACGAAAAAATCCAGAAACTAGAACGTCAAGCGATGTTGGAAAAACGTGAGCTAAGCGAAATAGAGCTTGCCTCTATTCGCAACATGCGTACACAGTCTAAGAACTTGTACCAACAAGCATGGCAACCATACTTAACAACGCATCTAGAAGCGGCGTAACCGATATCATTAAGCGTCTCTCATAAACAGAAAAACCACCGCATTGCGGTGGTTTTCATTTGTATGCACACGAATTTTACGCAAAAAAAAGACCACGCCTTAGCGTGATCCATTTATTCGGCTTACTGTACTTTCTTCAGGTTTTCTACACGAGCTTTTAACTTCTGACCCGGGCGAAAAGTCACTACACGTCGAGCAGTAATTGGAATATCTTCACCAGTTTTCGGGTTACGACCAGGTCGTTCATTCTTGTCACGAAGATCAAAGTTACCAAAACCTGACAGTTTTACCTGTTCGCCACTTTCCAGTGCCTTACGAATCTCTTCAAAGAACACTTCCACCGTTTCCTTGGCGTCCCGCTTACTAAATCCTAATTTATCAAACAGGTTTTCTGCCAGTTCGGCTTTTGTGAGCGCCATAAAACTTTCCTCAAAGCTATGTTAAACAATGCTACGTTAGTGTAGCGCCAGAGCAGTTTTACCCTACCAATTCAACAACATATCGGGGTTACATCAGGAAGTGTATGACAAGCTTATGATTTTCGCCAACTTTTTTCTTGGCGAACAAAAGGAATAGCACTACGTAAATTATTGTTAAACGCCAGAAATTTGATATTTTTGTTTTTGTTTCATCTTTATCAGGAAAAACATCCAGATTATAAAACTAAAAGTAGTTTAAATATCAACATTAAACACTATTTAATAAAAATATCAGATATTGGTTATTTAACAGACACTTGACATAGAACTTGTCGTAAATTCAGTGATTTGTATGTAACTCGATACGTAACAATTAGATTAAAAGGTATGACCACCTGTACTTTGCAACTGTGCTTAGAAAGCTTGATTAAACCCACGCTTCTCGCTGTTTAACGATGACGCCATATATAAAGATTGATAATGTGGAAGTTCGTGTATTTCCTCATTAGCTTCTTACACTGCTTCTAGGCGACCATGATTAATCAAATCATAAATATTCTTTTCCCTGTTTTTGCTCTTGTCGGAGTTGGCTATTTGGTCGGTCGTTACATCAAGCCTGACTTTCGCCCAATAAACCGCATTAATATTGAGGTATTTACGCCAGCACTGGTATTTTCGTCACTCGTTAGCATGCCGCTCGATTCAAATCAGGGGCCGCTTCTTTTGGCGGCAATTGTCGCGGTTTTAATTCCCGCACTACTCATGATCCCGGTATGTCGATGGACGTCACTCTCGTTTAAAACCTGGGCGCCACCACATATGTTTCGCAATAGCGGAAATCTAGCTATTCCTTTGTTTACCTATACGTTTGGAGAAATTGCGCTGTCGTCAGCAGTGCTTTTATTTGTCGTGTCAGCATGCTTGCATATCAGCTTAGGCGTAATGCTGCTTAGTCATGGCAACCCTTTTAAGCAAATAGTCAAGATGCCAATCTTTTTAGCAGCGTCGTTGGCTCTGTTTCTCAACGTGTCAAATGTGGGTGCATGGGCGCCTTTATACGAAGCCACGGCTCTACTTGGGCAAGCGGCCGTACCCGTGATGCTTTTATCTCTGGGGGCACAAATGTGTCATTTAAGGTTGGACGGTTTAAAGATTGGTGTGTTGTGTACCGTGCAGTCACTGGCAACTGGTGCTGTCGCTTTTGCACTTATTTATTGGTTAATTCCCCTTCCAACGATGCAATTGCAAATGATGGTGCTCTTCACAATGCTGCCGCCAGCCGTCATGAATTACCTATTTGCGGAAAGGCTGAATATAGAACCCATGAAAGTGGCGTCAATGGTACTATTTGGCAACTTTTTCAGCATTCTTACGCTACCTCTTCTGCTTAGCTATACCCTCTCACTCGCTGCCTAACCGCCAACAAGCTATCGTTAGCGTGTATTAGCTGAAAAACAATACGTTCCTAATCTCGGGTAAGGGCCATCCCTAGTTTGGTCTAGTATTTTAAAGTAATGAGGGATGGTGCGAGCAGTAAGGAACTTGAACAACGATAAGGTAATCCTAAAAATAAAAAACCCTGCCAAACTGGCAGGGTTTTCATTTCTTAAGAAGATACGTTACGCGAGATTAGTCACGCAGAGACGCACCAAACTTCTCAGAAACGTGAGCAACGATAGCGTCAACCGCACCAGCGATATCTGCATCTTCAAGCGTACGCTCAAGTGACTGTAGAGTCAGAGCGATTGCTAGGCTCTTCTTACCATCTTCAACGCCTTTACCTACGTAAACGTCGAACAGTTTCGCATCTTTAAGGAACTCGCCACCTTGCTCTAGACAAGCGTTAACAATGTCACCAGATGCAACAGCTTCATCCACTACTACCGCGATATCACGACGGTTTGAAGGGAATTTAGAAAGTGCTACCGCTTCTGGGATCACTTTGCTGTTAATTGCAGACCATTCGATTTCGAATACGATAGTACGACCATTTAGACCGAACTTACGCTCAAGCTCAGGGTGAACGGTACCGATCACGCCCACTTCTTTGCCATCTACGATGATTGCCGCAGATTGACCTGGGTGAAGTGCTGGGTTAGCTTTTTTGCTTTCAGGTGACAGTGCAGCGAAAGAGTACGCTTTTTCGTTCGCAGATAGCTCTAGAATCGCTTCTAGATCGCCCTTAAGGTCGAAGAAATCAACCGTGTTAGTTTCGATATCCCAATGTTCTTCACCGCGAGTACCAGCAATAACACCTGCAAGCATAGGCTCTTGGCGCATGCCGTTTTCTGCAGTTTCACATGGGATGAAACGTAGGCCGTATTCGAATAGACGAACGCGTGGCTGTTGACGCTTCTGGTTGTGAACAACCGTGTTCAGCAGACCTTGGATAAGACCAAGACGCATTGCTGACATGTCTGCAGAAATTGGGTTTGGAAGCACTAGAGGCTCAACACCAGGTACAACTAGCTTTTGTTGCTCAGGCTCAACGAAGCTGTATGTAATTGCTTCGTGGTAACCACGGTCAACAAGAAGATCACGAACGCGTTTCAGTGGAAGATCCGCTTCAACGTGGTTGTGCATCTTAAGTGCTGCTGCTGGGTGTTGGTTAGGAATGTTGTCATAACCGTAGATACGGCCAACTTCTTCAATCAGGTCTTGCTCGATAGCGATATCGAAACGCCATGTTGGCGCTACTGCCATCCAACCTTCTTCTGAAGCTTCAACAGTCAAACCTAGACGCTCTAGGATTTCTACTACGTCGCTATCTGCAATGTGGTGACCTAGCAGGTTGTCTAGCTTAGTACGACGTAGAGCAACTTTGTTTGGCTTAGGTAGGTCTGCTTCAGACTCTACTGCAACAACAGGTGCTACTTCACCGCCACAAATTTCAACAAGAAGCTGTGTTGCACGCTCCATTGCGCTCACTTGTAGTGCGTAATCCACACCACGCTCGAAACGCATTGAAGAGTCAGTGTGCAGACCGTAGCTGCGTGCGCGACCACGGATGTGGTCAGGTGCAAAGAATGCACACTCTAGTAGAACGTCTTTCGTCTCAGTTGTTACACCAGACTCTTCACCACCAAAGATACCTGCGATTGCAAGTGCTTTGTTGTGATCAGCAACTACTAGTGTATCTGCGTTTAGTTCTGCTTCGTTGCCGTCAAGAAGCGTTAGCTTCTCACCTTGCTCTGCCATACGAACTACGATGCCACCTTCGATCTTCGCTAGATCGAATGCGTGCATTGGTTGGCCTTGCTCTAGAAGAACGTAGTTAGTGATGTCTACTACAGGGTCGATAGAGCGAATACCACAACGACGCAGTTTCTCTTGCATCCATAGTGGCGTTTCAGCTTGAACGTTTACGTTCTTAATAACACGACCTAGGTAACGAGGACACGCAGCTGGCGCTTTCACTTCGATAGACACTTTATCGTCGATTGAAGGGGCAACTGCTTCTACTGATGGCTCAGTCACGTCAGCACGGTTTAGTACGCCAACTTCACGAGCTAGACCACGAATGCTGAAACAGTCAGCGCGGTTTGCTGTTAGATCTACGTCTACTGTTACGTCGTCTAGACCTAGGAATTCACGGAAATCAGTACCGATTACAGCGTCTTCTGCTAGTTCCATGATGCCGTCTGACTCAACGTCGATACCTAGTTCAGTGAACGAACAAAGCATGCCGTGAGATGGCTGGCCACGTAGTTTCGCTTTTTTGATTTTGAAATCACCTGGAAGAACAGCACCAACTGTTGCTACTGCTACTTTCAGACCTTGGCGACAGTTAGGTGCGCCACAAACAATGTCTAGAAGCTCTTCTTCACCCACGTCAACTTTAGTTACGCGCAGTTTGTCTGCATCTGGGTGTTGACCACATTCAACAACGTGACCGACTTTAACGCCAGTAAAAGAACCTGCAACAGGAAGAACGTCGTCTACCTCTAGACCGGCCATTGTAATTTGGTGAGTTAGCTCGTCAGTAGTAACCGCAGGGTTTACCCACTCACGAAGCCATGATTCGCTGAATTTCATGTTGATGAACCCTCTGGATTACTTGAACTGTTTTAGGAAACGAAGATCGTTCTCGAAGAACGCACGTAGGTCGTTCACGCCGTAACGAAGCATTGTTAGACGCTCAACACCCATACCGAATGCGAAACCAGAGTATTTTTCAGGATCGATACCTACGCTACGTAGCACGTTCGGGTGAACCATACCGCAGCCTAGTACTTCTAACCATTTACCGTTTTTGCCTTTCACGTCTACTTCAGCTGAAGGCTCAGTGAATGGGAAGTAAGATGGACGGAAACGTACTTCTACTTCTTCTTCGAAGAAGTTACATAGGAAATCGTGCAGGATGCCTTTCAGCTGAGCAAAGTTTACGTTCTCATCAACCAGCATGCCTTCCACTTGGTGGAACATTGGCGTGTGCGTTTGGTCGTAGTCGTTACGGTATACACGGCCTGGTGCGATGAAACGGAATGGTGGTTTACCATTTTCCATCGTACGGATCTGTACGCCTGACGTATGAGTACGAAGCATCAAGTCTGGGTTGAAGAAGAAAGTATCGTGGTCAGTACGCGCTGGGTGATCAGCTGCGATGTTTAGCGCATCGAAGTTGTGGAATGCATCTTCGATCTCTGGTCCAGCCTCGGTGTTAAAACCAAGTTCGCCAAAGAACTTCTCAATACGCTCTACAGTACGAGTTACTGGGTGTAAACCACCGTTTTCAATACGACGACCTGGTAGTGTTACGTCGATTGTTTCTGCTGCTAGTTTTGCTTCAAGCTCAGCACGTTGTAGTGCATCTTTACGAGCTGCGATAGCTTGCTGAACTACGCCTTTCGCTTTATTGATCTCTTGACCAGCTTCACGGCGTTCTTCTGGTGGTAGTTTGCCTAGGCTTTGAAGTTGAGCAGTTAGCTCACCTTTTTTACCCAGATACTGAACACGCACTTCATCAAGTGCGACTAGCGATTCGGCAGCTTCAATTGCAGTGCTCGCGCTAGCAATGATCTCTTCTAGATGTTGCATCGTTTCCTCATCTACCTGTAGGTAGTGTCCATAAGGGAGTGATTGGTTTTTTGATAGCTGTACATAGTAGCCAAACCGGGCACCAATGCCAAATTGAATTACGAAAAGAAGAGGTTATTGAATAAAAAGAGCACAAAAACGTCAAAAATGTCATCTTTAGTTAATCTGCCGTTTAGTTGTGCCCTTTTGTTTTAGAAATAGTATTGAATAGATAGCTCGATAAAATCGTCATCTCTAGCGAAGTAGAGCAAATCATTTGGTGTTTCATTTTTAAACAACCAAGCATCAATTTGCCACTTAACGTGATTCGATATTCGGCTCGATGCTTCTAACTTAGCATTGTAAACATTAGCGTTATCTAAATCCTTCGTGATTCCCATCAATACTTCCGTTCCGTCCTCATCATTGAGCGCCCAACGAATACCTGCAAACACATCATTTTGACCGATAGTTTGTGCGTTGTTCCCACGACTGTCATAGAGGTACTCACCAATAACTCCCACATCCCAAACCGTGTCAAATGCACCGACGAAGGTATACTCAAAACCCGTCACAAGACCGACATGATTATCAGCGCTATCTCGATAAACACTTTCTAGTTTCCATAACCAATCGCCAACAATTCCTTGCACATCCAGACCGACATGACTCATCAGAGCGTAGTAAGGCTTTAATTCTCCGTACTCTAAACGAAAGTAAGGATCCCGGTTTGTTCCATATAAATAGCTTAGGCCTACGTCCCAATCGCCAAGCATTTTCGAATATCGAAAAGCCACATCTACGTGCTTCTCTTCTCTGCTTGATTCATAGATAGCATCATCAGAGACAACGGGTTCGGTTCGCAAGCGGCCTTCTGTACCCGCAAACGTTCGTTCCCTAAAGTAAGGTAACAACATTGCGTGGACGGTGCCCCAGTCTTTGAAAGAGGTAAAATGTAACATCGGCTGACCGAGTTTATCTTCACCATCGACGGCTTCAATGGCATCTGTTTGGTTTACTACATCAACTAAATGGGCTGATTCAGTCACTCCCCAAAAGACCTTACTAATCCCAACTCGAAGCTCATAATCATCCCAATAAGTCAGATAAAGTGCCTCTCGTATGTCGCCATGACTTCGCTCATCGTCTAGACCATCCAGACGATAGAAAGGTGTGAAAGTAAAGTTTGCATCACCATTTTGCATCTCCCAGTAAAATTCTGGCTGCAAAACCAATGACGTTTGCGCTTTGCTCTGACCCTGAGAGCCCGTTTTAAAAAACTGACGATGCTCAATATTGACTTGTCCTGCGAGCTCGACGGCAGTCAGAGGCATCGAGTAAAAAAAGGCTGCTGCACTAAGCAACAACCCAGCATTTAATCGCTTCATTTTTCCTCCACTACCTCACTCGCTTCAACACATTCTTATGAAAGTCATTGTCTTGTAATCCAGTGTTAAAACGCATTTCGCTAGTCGTTAGCTCAGTACTTTTTCCTGTTTGATGGTTTGTCATCGCCATAGTGTGCGCTCGCCAATATTGGTTGAGATATTGCTTGTAATCGGAAAAAGAAAGCGTTTTTAACAAAGAGCCTTTGCGGTCGTAAAACTCAACTTTAAGTGGACGATAATGCGCTTTATCTAACCACACCGTTTGCTTGGTATAACCTGAGTTCTTATCGGTCGGAATTTGCTCTACAACGAAAGCATCTTGCCCGTTTATGCTGTCATCTTTTAGGTAGTTGAAACGGTATTTTTCAATCTCAAAGGAACTGAGATCCTCATACGCGAATTCACTGCCCATAAAAGGACCTGATTTGTTACGCGAGGAAATACGTTTCACACGTTTCAGTGCAGGAAGGTAAAGCCATTGGTCATCGGCACCCACCGTATGAGAATGGTTGAGAAACGCGGTGCCTTTTACATCTCTCGGTTCATCAAATATCGTGAGCCCTTTGTCACCATCGTCATCAACTTCGAGTGATTGTAAGCGCATTAAACGTGTGCTGCTTTCTCCTTGCGCGTTTCGCAGAATCATTTGCATCGTAGCAACAGAATCCCCCCACCCTTCATCACGGGCTTTGCGCTCTTGGGCAATTTCTAGTCCTTTGGCTTCATCCGCCAACACCGCATGACTCATAATAAGCGAGACAGAAAGTACTGATACTTTTACGGCATTTTTTACTAAATTCATGTTCAATCCTTTTATTTCGTTATGACTGAGTAACAGTCTTGGTTTGAGAGTCAATTGATTTAAGCTTATTTCGGCGCTCCACCTCGTCGTAAACGCCTTTGTCAAACAACATCAGTAGAGTCGGTAGGAAGATGAAATCCACAACAAGGGCAATAAAGATGACAATGGCACTCAGCTGTCCCATATCGGCATTTAAACGGAAGCTCGACATCGCCAGAACAGAGAAACCAGCAACAAGCACGACCGTCGTAATCCAGAGTGCGCGCCCCACGGTACGAAAGGCGTAGCGAACCGCTTGCTCCGCACTGTGGCCATCTTTACGAGCGTGTTGATATTTAGAAAGAAAGTGAACGGCGTCATCGACAACAACACCAAGCGTTAATGTCACAACGACAGACAATCCCAAGTTAATCTCGCCAGAAACCAGCGCCCAAATACCAAAACCAATAAGCGCAGGAGCAATATTCGGGACAAGACTAATTAAGCCAAGCTTGAACGAACGCAAGGCAAAGATCAGTAATGCAGAGATTAAGACAAGAGTAATGGGCAAGGTTGACAGCATGCTGACCATATTCGTTTCACCAATATGCGCAAACATCAGTGAAGGACTAGACGCAACAACATCATATTGAGGCGCGTTTTCGTTAAACCATTGGTAAATGCGATTTTCCAAATCAACAAGCTCGACGCTGCCCAAGTTCTCCACGGTGAGAACCATCTTGATCGACGACTTATCTACATTGATTTGGTTGTTCAAATCTAAACCATACGGTAGTGACATTTCATAAAGCAGCAGATATTGAGCCGCTAATTCTCTGTCTTGAGGGAGCGAGTAATAAGCCTGATCATCTCCATGCATGTTCTTGTTTAGGCGCTTATAAACATCGCTCAAGGTCGCAACATGGTCCGTTTCTGGCTGCAACCTTAGCCAGTCAGTAAATTTACCCACGGAATTGAGAAAATTAGGATCGGCAATGCCCTGCGATTCGTTGGTTTTTATCGCGATACTGATGTTCGCCATGCCACTGATTCGCTCTTCCATAAAATCAGCCGCTCGGCGAAATTCATTGCTATGGCCAAAGTACTCGACGGATTCATCATTGACTTTGTTCAGTGGAATCAAGCTCGCACTCGCGACAATAACAAGCACCGACAACGGCAATAAAGCATGTCGCTTTGACACCACGAAATCTCCTAAATGATCCATAAAGTGCTTTCTTTCATCAGAAGTATCCGACTTCACCGTAACCGGAAGGATATTAAGCAAGGCGGGAAGTAACGTGATGGAAAGGAAACAAGCAACCATGACGCCAAGGGCTGATAGGTTGCCGAAATCTCTCAGGATTGGAGAATCCGACATATTCATCATTAAAAAGCCGATCGCGGTGGTAATGGAGGTAATCAAGATAGGCATGAAATTGAGCGCAATACTTCGCTCAATAGAGTGGGCTTTACTAAAGCCGTTTTGCATAGACTGACGCATTGTCGCGATGATGTGTACACAGTCTGCGACGGCAAGCGTCATCACCAAGGTAGGCACATTAACAGTCGCCGTGCTTAAGAACATACCAGCCCATCCTGACAAGCCCATTGTAACCATAACCGAGCCGATAATAACGATGAGCGTCGCGATGACGCTAAGCAATGAGCGCAACATGATGGTCAGAAACACCAATATCACTAGTAACATAGTAGGCACTAATGTTGCGCTATCATCTTGGGCTGCGGTCATAAACGCGTAGTTCATTGCAATAATACCAGCCTTGTGGAATTCGGTGTCTGGGTACACTTGCTGATAACGCTCAATCATTCCGTTTATGTAAGCAACCACCTCTTGTACTTCAGCAGTTTTATCTATTTCAGGGAGTTGGACCGTAATGTTTACGACCGTGACATCTCCTTTTTCAGAAATCAGTGAACTTTTCAAAACCGGCTCACTCAACGCAATACTTTTGACTTTCTCTATTCGTTGAGGTGTCAATTCATATTCGCTATACAGTAAGTCTTCGACAAGAAGATCATCTTCAAACGCTTCGGTATGCTGGTAGTTGGCGAGGGAATCAACGCGGGTGGAGTATGGAACTTGCCACGCCTCGTCAGTGATCTGCTGAATAAGAGATAATGTGCTAGGAGTAAAAACAGTGCCGCTCTTTGGCGCTATAACCAAAGCAAGACTGTCAGAATTTGCAAAGGTGGTTTGAATTTCATCAAACGCAAGTAACTGCTCATTTGTTCCATCAAAGAAGATGTCGTAATCTCCTCTAAAGTAAAGATTTTTTCCTCCAATGGTTGCTATGACAATCAATAAAACGGTAGCAAGCATCACCAATACACTGTAATTCGTTGGTAGCTTACCCCACCCTGAACGGGCGTATTGTTGAACGTTGTGATGTGGCATCACACTCTCCTTTTGTGACGTTTCGTCAAATTTAAAAACTAAAAAAACAGCAAATGCTGTAAATAACCAGACAAACTCGACATGCAAACTTTAGATCGAATGAATTTGGCTACATAAGTCAGTTTTTAGTAACTTCCTATGCTTCTCGTGATCATTGGCTGAACGCCAACCTTCGAGATTTAATGACGATTCGTCACAATAGTGCGATAAAAAAGCCAACCATAACGTCAGATTGGCCTTTCCAGTTTATTAGCGATTCACTGACTCTAAATAAGCAAGCTCTTCACTAAATAACTCCTGCTCCACTCGACGCCAGGTTTTACGGTAGTCCCATTCTGTAGATAAAGGCGACCAACCTAAACCATCAAGTAACATATTCGCGTTGTGCAGTACTGAGAATGGGTCTTGAATTCGCTGAATACATCGACTGTTCGATGCATTTTGCGCCAAAGCGTTTGAACCGAATGCAATAGACCAGTTGGCGAATACAATAGCATCAGAACCAATTGCGGGAGAAAACTTAAGATCACCACATTCTACCGCATTGTTCACCAGCGCATCAGCACCATCTATTACTTGTTCTTCCAAGTTATTCAGTTCATTCACACGTTTAGGCGAAGCCTTCTCTAGAACCCAAGGCGTCTTTGCAACAATCGCACAAGTTGATAGTACTGGCTCCATACGAGCGTAAATACGATAACCTACATGCATCGCAATGATTTTTTCTCTGGTATTGCCATTAAATTTGGCGGTACGTTCGAAAAATATTGCTTCGCTTTTCAGCGAATGAATACAAAGCGCAAGAATCACATCTTCTTTGCTGCAAAAATGATTGTAGATCGTCCCTTTAGAATAAGGGCTTGACGCTGTAAGCTTGTCCATCGTTAAGTTGGCAAAGCCTTGCTCTTGAACTAAAGACTTAGCCAATTGAATAAGCTCTATCTCACGATCAGCAATCGCCTGTTGCTTTTTTGTTAGCCCTGAAGACACACGACATCCGTCTTGCTTGCTATATTTTTTACAGCGAAAGTTAAACATAATCCTTTGATCCGTATACCAACACACTCCCAATAATTGTAACACGATTCTTTAATACAGGAACGCAACTAAAGTTGACGAACCGTCATAAATGACACTTCGTCATAATAGATCAAAAAACAAACATTTCAAGTATGAATTTATAATTAGAAGATAAATAGCTACCAATTATGCATACCCAAGTAGCTACAGGATGCTTGGTTCAACGAGAATGGTTTCTTTGTAGAGGAAGCGAGAGAGGCTTTGGGAGGAACAACGAAGGAAGTCAGCATGTTAAAAATAACGAAAGTAGATGCTGAACAGGTATTATTCGAAATAAGCCCAACACACTTTAAGTCTGAATTAAGAGCAAACACCGCTGAATGCCCTACTTACAAAGTATTTGCTGTCTTAGGCTTTTTCTTTTGCAACGCCCTTTCAGAAACTCTCTTCAAAAAAGGCTCAAAATCTATATAGATAGGCTTGGCTTATCACCTGCAGCTGCGATGGCATAACGAATATCATCAATAAATCGCCCCTCTGTCTCAATAATGCCGTCAGAGAATGTGACTGGCTGATGTGGCCCAGCAAGTAGAACAATATTAGTAAAATCAGAGACATTAAAGTTCTCTGCTACAACATTTTTGGAATGAAAATCAATGACGGTCTTTGCAACTTGATCTTCCAGTAACAAAAGCTGTTCTTCAGTAATTTTCATACGCGCCAAAGCAACGCGAACACACTTATCGTGGGTAGTCGTCTGCTCTTTTATGATTTCGGTATATTTGTCGTTGAGCTTGGAGTTCTCTGCATAGCTATAATATAAAGGTCCGTGCAGCGTTATATTTTTATCTTCATCAACGTAAACGAGATCCAACAACTCTAATGCTTTTAAGTAATCAGACATGCTCTGCTCAGACAAGTCATACTTTTTCTTTAAAATAGAATAACCATCTTTACCTCGTAGCATTCTCAATTCACGATAAAAGTCGTAAAGGTGAGGGAATTGAAAGAATACCTCATCCTGCGTACGACTAAAGTAATCCTCGTCTTCACCTTGCAATTGATTTGCGAGCTTTTGTAGTTCATCTAACGTGCAATCAACCGCTCTACAATATTCCAGCAACTTATCTAAAGCGAGATTCGTGCTTGTAAGATGTCTCTTAAAGGTAGATAGTGGCATACCCATTTTCTCAGATAGCTCTCGATATGTTAGCCCTTTTGTTTTAATCGCTTGGCGTAATGCGGCTAGCAAGTATTCGGGAGTCAGATCTCTCATCTACAATTCCTTTTGGCAATGTTACAGCTGTATAGTATTTGTAACAATTTAGAACCGCTTGGCAAGGTATAAGTTCATATTTTTATAAGAAAAACATGAATTAATATACTGAAAGGAGAATTCATACAACAAATGAAAAATTCAATATGAATTCAATTTCATTATAGGTATAAAATAATATGCAAAATAAAAGTAAAGCAATCACTCTAAATTATCATGATTAATTTTAATAGTAACGTAAAGTTGAGAATATAAATCTATTCGCTCTGCAAAAATCTAGAATAATTAACCTAAAAGGAACAGAACGGTAAATGCATAATAATTCACCGCTCTCTATTAGCATTTTTGCAATGCTATTCAAGTAGACTAGTCCGCTAGTTTCACTGCAGTACCAAATGCCAAAATTTCCGAAGAACCATCTACGATTGAGCTTGTGGTAAATCGAATCCCTACAATTGCATCGGCACCTTTAGATTCAGCGTCCGCCACCATGCGCTGTATAGCAATATCACGCGCGTCGGTCATCATTTCCGTGTAACCACGAATTTCGCCGCCAACAATGCTCTTGATACCCGCCATGAGGTCACGGCCAATATGCTTTGATTGAACAACATTACCAGTTACAACCCCTCTGATTTCAGAGATCTGCTTGCCAGGAATGCTTTCGGTCGTTGTGTAGATCATTTTTAATCCCTTATAAACGTAAAAATTTATACCCAAGCTACCTTATAACTAACATAAGATGCTAACCAATAAATTGAGAAGACTGATAAACAATACTCTAAATAGCCAAGCTAAAAGTCATTTGGGTATAAATTTTAGCAATAAAAAAGGAGAGCTAATGCTCTCCTTCTCTTAATCCTAAACTGCTAATTAAAGAGCAGCTTTCGCTTTTTCAACTAGAACTGCAAATGCAGCTTTGTCGAATACTGCGATGTCCGCAAGGATCTTACGGTCGATCTCGATAGATGCTTTCTTAAGACCGTTGATGAAACGGCTGTAAGATAGACCATTTTGACGAGATGCCGCATTGATACGTGCAATCCATAGTTGACGGAATTGACGTTTCTTAGCGCGACGGTCACGGTAAGCGTATTGACCAGCTTTAGTAACTGCTTGGAAAGCTACGCGGTAAACACGTGAACGCGCACCGTAGTAACCTTTAGCTTGTTTTAGAACTTTCTTATGACGTGCACGAGCTTGTACACCACGTTTTACGCGAGGCATTATGCTTCTCCTAAACTAAACGATTGATAACTAAAAAGAATTAAGCGTATGGCAACATACGGATTACTGCAGCCACTTCACATTTTGGAAGGATTGCATTTGGACGTAGTTGACGCTTGTTCTTAGTAGTACGCTTAGTCAGGATGTGACGTTTTGTAGCGTGCTTGTACTTAATACCACCAGCAGTTTTCTTAAAACGCTTAGCAGCACCTTTGTTGGTTTTCATCTTAGGCATGATGAATAACTCCGCATTGAGTAGGTTTAATAAACAACGTAATTAGGGCGAACAAAACCCAGCCATATACCTTTATATAAAGGAAAGCGGCTAGGTTTTAATTACTTGATGAGCCGTTAATTACTTCTTTTTAGGGGCTAGCACCATGATCATCTGGCGACCTTCAATCTTCTTAGGGAAAGATTCAACTACAGCAATTTCTGCAGTATCTTCCTTAAGACGATTTAGAACGTCAACACCGATGTCTTGGTGTGCCATCTCTCGGCCACGGAAGCGAATTGTTACTTTCACTTTGTTGCCTTCTTCAAGGAAACGCGTCAGGTTGCGTAGTTTTACCTGATAGTCTCCAATATCAGTTCCAGGACGGAATTTTACTTCCTTGATCTGGACCTGCTTTTGCTTCTTCTTCTGCTCTTTAGCAGTTTTGCTCTTCTCGAAGAGGAACTTACCATAGTCCATCACACGACAAACAGGTGGCTCGGCGTTAGGACTGATCTCAACGAGATCCATACCAGCTTCTTCAGCAGCTGCAATGGCTTCTTGAATCGATACAACACCAACTGATTCACCGTCAGCGCCTGTTAGTCGAACTTCACGAATACCACGAATTTCACCGTTGATACGGTGCGGGTTTTGTTTTACCGGCTGTTGGCCACGTCTTCCGCCTTTAATAGCTTATTCCTCCAGATTGAGCTTACGGCTAGAGATCTCGTCTTGGATGTATGCAATAAAATCATCCACTTTAAATTTACCAAGATCTTTACCTTTACGAGTACGCACTGCAATTTCGCCAGCTTCCATTTCTTGGTCACCAACAACAAGCATATACGGTACACGCTTCAAAGTATGTTCGCGGATTTTAAAGCCAATCTTCTCATTTCTCAAGTCCGCTTTAGCTCTAATTCCACTTTTTTGTAGTTTTTGTACTATTTCTTGAACATAACCTGACTGTTTATCAGTAATGTTCATAAGAACTGCTTGTTCTGGCGCCAACCAAGTTGGGAAGAAACCAGCATATTCTTCGATAAGGATACCGATGAAGCGCTCTAGTGAACCTAGAATCGCACGGTGAATCATTACCGGTACAAGACGTTCATTGTTTTCACCTACATAAGTTGCACCTAAGCGACCTGGTAGGTTGAAGTCTAGCTGGACAGTACCACACTGCCACGCACGGTCTAGACAATCGTATAGTGTGAATTCAATCTTAGGACCGTAGAACGCACCCTCGCCTTCTTGAATTTCGTATGGGATATCCATCGATTCAAGAGACTGCTTCAATGCTTCTTCAGATTGATCCCAGATTTCATCTGAACCTACACGTTTCTCTGGACGAGTAGACAGTTTCACTACGATGTTGTCGAAACCAAATGTTTGGTACGTATCGTACACCATCTTGATACAGTTTGTTACTTCTTCTTGGATTTGGCTCTCAGTACAGAAAATGTGAGCGTCATCCTGAGTAAAGCCACGTACACGCATAATACCGTGTAGTGCACCAGATGGTTCGTTACGGTGACATGAGCCAAACTCAGCCATACGTAGCGGTAGGTCGCGGTACGATTTTAGACCTTGGTTGAAGATCTGTACGTGACCTGGACAGTTCATTGGCTTAATTGCGTATTCACGGTTCTCAGAAGAAGTTGTGAACATTGCATCAGCGTATTTATCCCAGTGACCTGAGCGTTCCCAAAGAACACGGTCCATCATAAGTGGACCTTTCACTTCTTGGTAACCGTACTCATCTAGCTTAGCGCGGATGAATACTTCTAGATCACGGAAGATAGACCAACCATTGTGATGCCAGAACACCATACCCGGTGCTTCTTGCTGCATGTGGAATAGGTCTAGTTGCTTACCAATCTTACGGTGATCACGCTTCGCCGCTTCTTCTAGGCGAGTTAGGTGCGCTTTCAGTGCTTTCTTGTCGTGGAAAGCCGTACCGTAGATACGTTGAAGCATTTTGTTGTCGCTGTTACCACGCCAGTAAGCACCTGCAACATTCAGCAAAGTGAAGTGTTGACAGAAGCTCATATTAGGAACGTGAGGACCACGACACATGTCGATGTATTCTTCATGGTGGTAAAGGCCTGGACGATCATCGCGAGATACGTTTTCGTCTAGGATTTCAACTTTGTATGGTTCGCCACGTGATTCAAACGTATCACGCGCTTCCTGCCAGCTTACTTTTTTCTTAACCACTTCGTACTTGGTTTTCGCTAGCTCTTTCATACGCTTTTCAATCTTTTCAAGATCTTCTTGCGTTAGAGATTCGTCTAGGTCGATATCGTAGTAGAAGCCATTGTCGATGGTTGGACCGATCGCCATTTTAGCTTGAGGATAAAGCTGCTTAAGAGCGTGACCAAGAAGGTGAGCACAAGAGTGACGAACGATTTCTAGACCGTCTACTTCATCTTTAACTGTGATGATTTCAAGGCTTGCGTCTTCTTCAATTAGATCACACGCATCAACGCGGTTACCGTTTACACGACCAGCGATAGTTGCTTTTGCAAGACCAGGACCGATCGATTGCGCAACTTCCATAGTAGAAACTGGGTTGTCAAATTGACGCTGACTGCCGTCAGGAAGAGTAATAATAGGCATGCTATGTCCTTTACAGTGGTGTTGCACACCAAGCAACACATGTTATTCAAATTAGAAGCTATTTGTTGAAAATAGTTGAGAGTCAATAAAGGCCTCTCGGTAACACGAATACCGGACCGTTATCGAAAATGGGATTGTACCTAGCTCACATTTAGAATGCAAAGCGCGATTTTGTTTTGTCATAAGAACTTAACCGCAGACCCGTCACGACAATCTGATCATGCTTTTTAAGAGACCGCATAACTTGTAAACGGAATTGCCCCCCAATGAACTTACACAACAAATTACAATATCGCCTATTACGTTTGAACCGATACAAAGCTTAACACGCTTGGCGAGAGCTCAACGTGCGATTTAGGTATATAGTTGTTTTATAGAGTAGTTTGTATGTAGGTATTCATCATGGTCTATTTCAAATCGCGCTTTATGGTACTTCTAAGCACCTCGATATGTTCTTTGCAAGCCTTCGCATCAAATGACTTATATGGCCCGCTGCGTTCTTACGCACAATCCCCAATGCAAGTGGTTAGTCACACCAACATACTGCGTTCAGGGCATAGTCTGCCCTATGGTTTTGTCGAAGCCTATGGTTCAGGAACCGTGGCAAGTGTTTGGGCTCATACTGATGAATACGCACTGGATTATTACCACAATCAAATCGAATTAGGCAGCAAATGGCAAGTCAGCAACCGTTGGCAGTTGGAGCTCAACTATCGATGGGTCTTTGCCGCTGACAACCATTTAGATGGACTGACGAAAAGCTTCCATAAACTTTTCGGTATCGGACAAAATGGGCGGGATAAAGTAGACAGAGATCGTTTTTACATTTCAATGCCGCAATATGATGTGCTTGAAGATGATTTCGAAGGACAAACACTGGCCAATAACCTATCTACTTACTTACAGTATCAAGTGTTCCAAAATGAACATCACGGCCTATCGATTGGCGGCAGTTTGTATTTTAACGATGTGGCTCACGGCACTTTTCAAGGTAGCAGTTTCGAGCAAGGCTTCCAATTAAACTACAGCTACTTAAGTGATGCTCATGCATTTTATTCGATGATTGGCATGACTTTTCGCTCGGATGACCGTGCCTTGCTCGATCTGCCCTATCGACATAATACGATTGCCATTGCGGGTGGGTACCGTTATGCCTTAGAAGATAACCATCACCTGATGTTGGAATATCATTGGTATCAAGGGTCAACAGAAGGACCCACAGAGTTTGCTGATGCCTCTAATGAACTGGTATTGGGCTATCGATATCTAATGGAAAATTCAGCGCTTGAGTTTTTAGCCGTAGAGAACGCAAGAAACATGGATAACAGTACCGATATCGCTTTCACAATAGGATATCGGTACATATTTTCATCAAGGTGATGAGAGCTATAGATTTAGCGTTGGTGCAACTGCGGCTGCGACTTGAGCATCGGTTGCATTGATCGGCAACGTAAACGAGCGATATTGGTCACCAGCCAAGCTGAGCGAACGGTCAATCTCTGCCAAACAATGCATGACCTGCCCTTCCAGAATAAAAGAGAGCTCAATTTCTTTTGATGAGATAAAGCCGCTGTTACGGAACTCTAGCTCTTGATAAATACCAGAGCGAGAGGCAAACGAGCCACCGCGCAAAAAGCCTTTTTCAACATCGGCTTTAACCATAGTGAAGCCAGCTTGCTCGATCGCTTGAATAACCCGAGATGCTACTGGTAGTGGTTTCACTTCAATATAATCACGGTCACGCGGATCAATTGCAAAATCAATATCTAACGTCGTCTCGACCCAAACATGACATTGATTCTTAAGTGCGCTAACCGCAGTAATTGGCGTTTCATCATGCAATTTTAGCTCAAACGGAACCTGCTTTTCTTCATTAGGTCGAATCACAAAAGGGTCAACTGCTTTCAATTGATCAATAGTGAAGGTTTGGTAACTTACGCTATCATCCACTTCGACTTTCATTTCCGTGTTCAATTTAATCGTAATAGCATCAATTTGTTGTTCGACGTCTCCGCCTTTGATATGAACATGCCCTTTCAGCGTCGCTCCTTGAAACACGCTCATTTCGTCCAAAATGGTATCTACTTTTGCAGAGCCGATCCCCAGTGATGCTTTCAATTTTTTAAACATACTTTTCCTTTTTTAGCGATTTTTCTTCTAATAATCGTTTGTTTACACAATTGTTTTCTGCTGTGCAAGCAATAGACCACAAGAAAATGTTTGAATTCAATCATCAATCCAAATAATGCTCAGCAGCAAGAGTCATTCAGCTCTGCAATAGGATTGCTCGGTCACTAAGCGGTACATTCGTCGAGAAATGTTTGCAATTTGTACCTAAATTAAGCAGTATTTGTATAGTCAAATAAAGGGAGATCATTATGTCTGCACCACTCTACATTCAAATTAAACAATTTATCCTGGATAAAATTGATGCTGGAGAGTGGGTAGTTGGTCATCGCATCGCCACCGAGATTGAGCTTACCGAGCAATTTGGTGTCAGTAGAATGACAGTGAACAAAGCAATTCGGGATTTAGTTAATGAGGGCCGATTACAACGTCGCCCACGCTTAGGCACGTTCGTGTGTGATCCTGGTGAAAAGTCAGAATCTCCCCTGCTAGACATTCGAAACATTGCCGAAGAAGTCAGCGATAGAGGGCGAAAGTATGGCAGTAAAGTGCTCAAACAGATTGCCATAAAAGCAGATGACAACATTGCGACAAAACTCGGCGTTATGCTAGGCACGACAGTGTTTTACAGTGAAATTATTCACTATGAAGACCAAACGCCGATTCAATTGGAGCTCCGCTGGGTGAATAGCCAATATGCCCCGAGTTATTTAAATCAAGACTTCACACAAATCACTCCAAATCAATACCTGTCAGATAATTGCCCACTCAGCGCGATAGAACATACTGTAGAGGCAATTGTGCCTGAAAGCCGTATTAAGCAAGACTTAAAAATGCAAGCCAATGAACCTTGCCTTCTCTTGAATCGCAGAACGTGGAGCCAAGATAAGTTAGTCAGTACCGCCCTACTTTATCACCCTGGTAACAAATATAAGCTGAGCTCAAAAGTGCTCATTTAAGGACAAGATTTGTCCTCTAGATCTACGTTTCGATCACATTTTAGCAACATCAATCTTGTCAGTGTTCTTATTTTGCTCTATTTATTTGTATATACATTTAATGATACAAATAAACACAGGGACACAAACATGGATTTGCTGATTGAAAACGCACGTCTAGTTACCATGCAATCGGGAGAGTGCGGATACCTTCCAACGCCTCCAGCGCGCATTGGTATTCAATCTGGAAAAATCGTTGCGATCAGTACTTGTGCCATTGGTGAAGACGCACCGCAAACCGAGTCTCTGCTGTCTGCCCAACATTACGCTCAGAGTATCGACCTTCAAGGCAAGTTAGTTCTGCCAGGTTTGATCGACTGCCACACTCATCTTATTTACGCGGGCAATCGTGCCAACGAATTTGAAATGCGCTTAAACGGCGTGCCATATCAAGAAATTTCCAAACAAGGCGGTGGGATACTTTCAACGGTGCATGCGACGCGTTCAGCAACCGAAGCGCAATTAGTTGAGTTAGCGTTGCCACGTTTAGACGGGCTACTCGCGAGCGGCGTCACTTCTGTCGAAGTGAAATCAGGCTACGGATTGACACTGAATGATGAAATAAAAATGCTCCGTGCAGCCAAAATGCTTGAACAAGAGCGCAAAGTTAAAATCACCACTACACTTCTCGCCGCTCACGCCATTCCGCCAGAGTTCCAAGGTCGTGCAGATGATTATATTGAGCACATTTGTCAGGACATAATCCCTGTTGTCGCAAAGGAAGAATTAGCTACGAGTGTCGATGTTTTTTGTGAATCGATTGGTTTCAATCTTGAACAAACAGAAAAAGTGTTTGTAGCTGCAAAACGCCACGGCTTAAAGGTTAAAGGGCATACTGAGCAACTTTCTAATCTCGGTGGTACAGCCCTCACTGCACAATACAACGGTCTGTCAGCGGATCACATCGAGTTTTTAGATGAGCAAGGTGTTAAAGCACTTGCTCGATCAAACACCGTCGCCACTCTATTGCCTGGCGCTTTTTATTTTCTAAGAGAAACTCAGTTACCACCGATTGAGTTGTTGAGAGAGCATAACGTGCCGATGGCAATTGCTACGGACGTCAACCCAGGTACATCACCATTTTCTGATCTCACACTCATGCTGAATATGGCGTGCACGCTATTTCGCCTTACACCGCAAGAAGCTCTGCGTGGTGTAACGCAACATGCAGCCAAAGCTCTGGGTTATCAAAACTTACGTGGCGAAATCAAAGTAGGGTTTGATGCGGACTTCTCTATCTGGGATATCGAAAGCCCTGCGGATTTAAGCTATCAAGTCGGAGCAAAACGTCTGGTAGGTCGTATAGTAAATGGTGAATACATTTCACACGGAGGCCAATAATATGTCTCAATTCGACCTACACTCTCCCCTATTTCATTGGCAAGGCCGTCATGATGCCGAGGACGGCAAGCTTGGTCAGCGAATTCATCACGTTGTTCAACGCCAAAAAGCAGATGAGTTGAGTGCCGTTGCGCATGGCGTCTCATTACTCGGTTTTGCTACCGACGCTGGCGTTGCGAGAAACAAAGGACGCATTGGCGCGAAAAAAGCGCCAGACTTAATCCGACGAGCACTCGCTAATTTAGCATGGCACCAAGACGCCCCACTATATGACTTAGGTACTGTGGTGTGTGAAGACGACTTACTGGAAGAGAGCCAAGCTCTATGTGCAGCAACCATTTCAAGCGCACTGCCCCATACGCCAGTCATCGTGCTAGGTGGTGGGCATGAGATTGCGTGGGCCTCGTTTTCCGGCTTAGCGGAATATTTTAAAGCGCACCATCCAGAGAAGAAGCCTAAAATCGGCATTATTAATTTCGATGCGCATTTCGATTTGCGCGCATTTGAGAGCAACCTCACCGACATAAGACCAAGCTCTGGCACCCCCTTCAACCAAATTCATCATTTTTGCCAACGCAACGATTGGGACTTTCATTACGCTTGTATTGGTGTAAGCCGCAGTAGCAACACTAAAGCGCTATTTGAAAAAGCAGATGCGTTAAATGTTTGGTATGTAGAGGACAATCAGCTCTGCTACCTAAACCACAGTTATCACTTAACTCAGCTTCAGCATTTTATTGACGACTGTGACTACCTCTATTTGACCATTGATCTGGATGTATTTCCTGCCGCAACCGCACCTGGAGTCAGCGCACCAGCAGCTCGGGGAGTGAGTTACGACACTATTGCACCCTTTTTAGATCGAATTCTTCATTACAAAAATAAGTTAATGCTGGCTGATATCGCCGAATACAACCCAAATTATGACGTCGATAGTCAAACAGCACGATTAGCTGCCCGTTTGTGTTGGGATATCGCCAACGCAATGGCGGAAAAACAGCACAAACCATAATGCATCCCAGATGCCACTGATTATTACGACCAAGCAAGTACTTGGTCATCACGAGAAACTAAAGGAGTCTGAAATGACACAGCGCCAGGGACAAGATCCACGACTTGATACAAGCAGAACAATTCGTGCACCTCACGGAGATAAACTGCGCGCAAAATCTTGGCTAACCGAAGCCCCTCTTCGTATGCTGATGAACAACCTTGATCCTGATGTTGCAGAACATCCACATTCACTGGTTGTATATGGCGGCATTGGCCGAGCAGCGCGAAACTGGGAATGTTACGACAAGATTGTTGAAGTACTTGAAAGACTCGAAGATGACCAAACGCTTTTAGTTCAATCAGGCAAGCCTGTTGGTGTTTTCCCTACTCATAAAAATGCTCCACGCGTGCTTATCGCAAACTCAAACCTTGTTCCGCATTGGGCAAACTGGGAACACTTCAACGAGCTCGATAAACAAGGCTTGATGATGTACGGCCAAATGACCGCTGGCAGCTGGATATACATTGGCTCGCAAGGTATCGTACAAGGCACATACGAAACGTTCGTATCTGTTGCAAAAAAACACTTTGACGGTGAAGCAAAGGGCCGTTGGATTCTAACAGGTGGTCTTGGTGGCATGGGTGGTGCTCAACCTCTCGCTGGTACAATGGCGGGCTTCTCCATGATTGCAGTAGAGTGTGATGAATCACGTATCGATTACCGCCTACGTACAGGCTATGTCGATAAGAAAGCGACTTCTTTAGATGAAGCGCTAGCTATCATTAAAGAGTCAGACACACCAGTATCGGTTGGTCTACTAGGTAATGCAGCAGACGTTTTCTCTGAGCTGGTAGAACGTAATATCACGCCTGATGTCGTAACAGACCAAACGTCTGCACACGACCCGCTCAATGGCTATTTACCACAAGGCTGGAGCATGTCTCACGCAGCAGAAATGCGTTTGCAAGATGAAGCAATGGTCGTAAAAGCAGCGAAAAAATCCATGGCTGTGCAAGTTCAAGCGATGTTAGAGCTGCAAAATCGCGGCGCCGCAACACTCGACTACGGTAACAACATCCGCCAGATGGCCTTGGAAGAAGGCGTAGAAAACGCATTCGATTTTCCTGGCTTCGTTCCAGCCTACATTCGTCCTCTATTCTGTGAAGGTATCGGTCCTTTCCGTTGGGCTGCTCTCTCTGGCGATCCTGAGGACATTTATAAAACCGACCAAAAAGTAAAAGAGCTAATTCCAGATAATCCGCACTTACATAACTGGCTAGATATGGCTCGCGAACGCATCCAGTTCCAAGGTTTACCTGCGCGTATTTGCTGGGTTGGTCTTAAAGATCGTGAGCGTCTTGGTCAAGCATTCAACGAAATGGTGAAAAATGGCGAACTTAAAGCGCCCGTTGTCATTGGTCGAGATCACTTAGATTCTGGCTCTGTAGCAAGCCCGAACCGTGAAACCGAAGGTATGATGGACGGTTCTGACGCCGTATCAGACTGGCCATTATTAAACGCGCTACTCAACACGGCGGGCGGCGCAACTTGGGTTTCACTACACCACGGTGGTGGCGTAGGTATGGGCTTCTCGCAACACTCAGGTATGGTTATCTGCTGTGACGGCAGTGAAGATGCCTCACAACGTATTGCCCGCGTGCTGCATAACGACCCAGCAACAGGCGTGATGCGTCATGCTGATGCGGGATACGATATCGCTAAACAATGTGCAGCAGAGCAAGGGCTAGATTTGCCAATGCTCAACGAAGAACTGAAGAAGCTCAAGTAAGGATGAAAGAGATGTTAAATTTAACGCTAAAGCCAGGTCATATTAGCTTAAACGAACTACGCCAAGTGAGCCGTTCACCAGTCAACCTTACTTTGGATCCTGAAGCCATTCCGGCCATTGAAGAAAGCACACAGGTCGTAGACCGAGTCATCGCGGAAGATAGAACGGTTTACGGAATTAACACTGGTTTTGGGCTATTGGCTAACACACGAATAGCACCAGAAGATTTAGAAACACTGCAACGCAGTATCGTTCTTTCTCATGCGGCAGGTATCGGTGAGTTTATGTCAGATGAAACGGTTCGTCTGATGATGGTATTAAAAATCAATAGTCTGTCTCGTGGCTTTTCTGGGATTCGCCTAAAAGTCATTAATATGCTGACCGACCTAGTCAACGCACAAGTTTACCCTTGCGTACCTAAAAAGGGCTCTGTTGGCGCATCAGGTGACTTAGCTCCTCTAGCCCATATGAGCACTGTATTACTGGGAGAAGGACAAGCTCGCCACAACGGTAAAATCATTTCCGGGCAAGAAGCATTAAAAATCGCAGGTCTAGAGCCTATCACTCTGGCGCCAAAAGAAGGCTTAGCGCTACTAAATGGGACTCAGGCATCCACAGCGTTCGCATTGGAAGGCCTGTTTATCGCGGAAGACCTTTTCGCGTCAGCAACCGTTTGTGGTGCAATGTCTGTTGAAGCCGCTCTCGGCAGCCGACGTCCATTCGATCCGCGCATTCACCGTGTACGTGGTCATCGCAGCCAAATGGACGCAGCACTCGCATACCGTCATTTGTTAGACACATCGAGTGAAATAGGTGATTCGCACACTAACTGTGAAAAAGTACAAGACCCGTATTCTTTGCGCTGTCAGCCTCAAGTGATGGGCGCGTGTTTACAGCAAATCCGCAATGCGGCGGAAGTATTACAAGTAGAAGCGAACTCCGTATCAGATAATCCGTTGGTGTTTGCTGAAGATGGTGACATCATCTCTGGCGGTAACTTCCATGCGGAGCCTGTTGCAATGGCAGCCGACAACCTAGCACTTGCGATTGCCGAGATCGGCAGCTTGTCTGAACGTCGTATGGCATTACTTATCGATAGCGCGCTATCAAAACTGCCACCTTTCTTAGTCGACAATGGTGGTGTGAACTCTGGTTTCATGATTGCTCAGGTTACCTCTGCTGCGTTAGCAAGTGAAAACAAAACACTCGCTCACCCAGCGTCAGTAGACAGCTTGCCAACATCTGCAAACCAAGAAGATCACGTGTCAATGGCAACATTCGCGGCTCGCAGATTGAAAGAAATGGGCGAAAACACTCGCGGTATTCTGGCTGTCGAATACCTCTCAGCAGCACAAGGCCTAGACTTTAGAGCGCCAAACAAGTCCTCTGAGCGTATTGAGATTGCGAAACAAATGTTGCGTGAAAAAGTATCGTTCTACGATAAAGATCGCTACTTTGCGCCGGACATTGAACAGGCAAACACTCTGCTTAAGCTGGCTATCCACAACACGCTCATGCCAGAGAGCTTGTTACCAAGTATTCAATAATTAAGCATAACTGGCATTTCATCGAATAAACAGATGATGACTTGAAGGCTCTACGTTCTGCGTGGAGCCTTTTTACATACGATTAAACATGTTGATGGCACTGTTTATGAACGCCTGTCTACTTTGATGGCTATACTTTAAAAGATAGGCGAGCGAAAAGGTCGTTGTTTATTGTTTTCACAAATAAAAGCGTTGCTAAAGTATGCGTTTTTAACGGTTTATCCGCCGAAATAGTGTCTTATTGTTAGGATACGGTGAAGTTTTCACTGGATGGACCATTGCTACGCAGATATTCGCATATAATCCCACACAGTTTTGGTTACTACGTAAAAATTATGTTTCTAACACCTTATTTTTCAAACACTAATCACCAGTTTCAGTTCACTCGCGAACAAGCAAGCCACTTTGCAAAACGTGTCGCAGGTGACTACAACCCAATTCATGATGAAGACAACAAACGCTTTTGTGTCCCTGGGGATTTACTTTTCGCAGTGCTCCTTAGTAAAGAAGGCGTTAGCCAAAAGATGCGTTTTAACTTCTCTGGCATGGTAAACGATGGTGTAGCACTTCATATTGAAAATAAGTGTGACAAAGAAAGCGCTGTTGTTGACGAGGCAGGTAAAGAATACTTACACATGTCCCGTGAAGGTGAAACTAACCACGATCCGGCATTTATTGAGCATGTAGTGACAAATTACGTGCAATTTTCTGGTATGAACTTCCCTCACATCATGGTTCCTCTTATGGAAGAGAAGCAAATGATGATCAACTGCCAGCGTCCATTAGTTATTTATGAAAGCATGGAAGTCGAATTTTCACGCTTAGACCTTACGCATCCAGAGGTGGATTTCACTGGCGCAACATTCGACGTAGAAGGAAAACGAGGTGTAGTCACCTTAAACTTTGCGTTTAAAGAAGACGGTGAAGTCGTTGGTAAAGGTATTAAGCGCATGGTTGCAAGTGGCTTGAAGCCATATGACCAAGAAGCGGTTGATGACCTTGTACGCCGCTTTAATGAACGTAAGGATGCATTCCTAGCAAAGTTCGTTAAGGCAGCCTAGTAGACTGCCCTATCAGAAGCGCACAAAAAACGTGTTTACTAAAAGAAAGCCCAACGTCGACCGTTGGGCTTTCTTTTTATGTCTCATCCAAACAAAACTAAACGCAATGCTTAGAGCCAACGACGAACATGGTTTTTATAATCCACATACTCTTCACCAAACAATCGCTCTAAAACGCGTTCCTCAGGCTTGATTTGAAACCGATTCATATAACTGACAAATATCACGCCACAAAGCACCACACTCAAGTGCTGCCACCACAAACCAGTTGCTATGATTAGAAGCAATAATGCCATGTACATAGGGTTGCGTGAAAAGGCAAACACACCAGTTCTTACAACAGAAGATGCCGCTTCAGGTTTTACTGGGTTCACTGTGGTTTTTACTTTGCGAAATTCATACACGCCAGCAATGCCCATGTAGCCAGACAACAAAGTTAATACACCTACTACAAATTCAACAAAGGGTACTCGAATGTTCATGCTCGGCGTCAAAACTTTAAGTCCGTACATCAAAAGTATGACTAGCAAAAACACCACAACAGGTGGGACTTTGAGTTCAAGTTTTCTCAAGATTCATATCCTTTGAAAGGGTCTAAATACGGTTTCTAAAAAGCCCAGTAAAACTGGGCTTGATCTAGTCCGATTACAACAAAGTTAACAATGCCTGAACGGGATGCTTGGGCTTCGTTCCTTCAAAGCGTTTCACTTGGCTGCGGCAAGAATAGCCTGTAATCAAACATCTCTCGTTATCCAACTTATCTAAGCTCGGCTTCCAGCTTAAATTGTAAATGTCTTTCGACATCGACAACTTATCAACCTCATGACCAAACGTACCCGCCATACCACAACAACCAACAGGTACCGTATTCAAAACTGCACCAAAGTGAGCAAAAATAGCGCCCCACTCTTTTTCCGCATTTGGCATTTTGGTTTTCTCAGTACAGTGCGCAAACAGATACCAAGGTTCCTGCGCCTTATGCTCTCCGCTTTCAAACGCTTCTAATCTTGGGTAAAGCCATTCGTGGGCCGTCAGTACATCGAAATCACCTCGCTTACTGCCAAGCACTTCAGCGTATTCATCTCGATAACACAGCACCAATGCAGGGTCGACACCAACTAATGGGATATCCAAATCCGCTACCATCGCCAAGAACTTCGCTGTGTCGGCTGCTGTGCCCTTAAACTGACGTAAAAACCCTTTAATGTGTTGTGCTTTACCATTCGGCTTAAACGGCAGAAGTACCGGATGCATACCCAGCTTTTTCAATAACTTAACGAAGTCTTCAACGACATCAGCGTCGTAGTAGCTAGTGAATGGGTCTTGAACAATTAAAACATGCTTGCTCTTTTCAGACGAAGACAAACCACTGAGCGCTTGCAGATCATAAGGCGTTGTCAGCGACTCTACTCGTTGTTTCAAGGTGGGTACTGATAACAACGGCGCATCGACATACCCGACCGTAGATGCCGTTAAACTTTTCACCCACGACTGCTTCAAAACACCATTTACGACACCTGGCGCTTTTGCCATCATCGGCAGCATAGTCTCAATGTTGGCAACCAGATAGTCTTTTGCAGGACGTTGATAACGAGAGTGATAGATGTTTAAAAAGCGTGAGCGAAAGCTCGGAACATCGACTTTAATCGGACACTGACTCGCACACGCTTTACACGCCAAACAACCATTCATCGCTTCATACACTTCGTGAGAGAAGTCATACTCGTGACGACGATTGATAGAATGACGTACGCGGTCAATCATGGTTTTGATTGATGTTTTGTTTTCTAGTGTTTGCTTTTCTAAGTCAAGGATATCAATGCCTTGCTCTGTGAGCTGACGCAACCACTCGCGAACCAAACCCGCACGACCTTTCGGTGAATGACGACGATCGGCTGTTACTTTCATCGATGGACACATTGGCGAGCTAGTATCGTAGTTAAAACACAAACCGTTACCGTTACATTCCATCGCTTGTTTAAAGCTGTCACGTACTTGAACGTCAATCTGACGGTCATAGTAACCACGTTTGGTATCGGTAACTTTTACTAACTCTGCATCACTATCAAGCGGCGTACAGATTTTGCCCGGGTTCATTTTGTTGTGTGGATCGAATGCCGCCTTCACACGTCTCAGCTCAGTAAACAACTCATCACCGAAAAACTCAGGGCCATATTCTGAACGGAAACCTTTGCCGTGTTCACCCCACATCAAACCGCCGTATTTCGCCACCAGCTTAACCACTTCATCAGAAACTTCGTGCATCAATGCTTCTTGGTGCGGGTCACACAAATCCAACGCAGGACGTACGTGAAGCACCCCGGCATCGACGTGACCAAACATGCCGTAATTCAGAGACTTGCTGTCTAACAGCTCTCGAAACTCTACAATGAAGTCCGCCAGATTTTCTGGTGGCACACAGGTATCTTCAGCAAATGCGACCGGTTTAGCGCGGCCTTTTGCTGCGCCTAACAAACCCACCGCTTTTTTACGCATGTTGTAAATACGCCCGATACTCGCTACATCGTTACAGACTTGGTAACCGATGATGCCCGCTTCTTCTGTTTCCAGCATGGTATCGAGCTTGGCGGTCAGCGATGCAACCTGCGCTGCAACTTCTTCTTCGTCCTGACCTGCATATTCCACCATATTGATGCCAAGCATCTCTTTATTTGGAACATCGGTAAGCAAATCACTCACGGTGTGCCAGACGATATCTTGCTTCGCGAGATTAAGCACTTTCGAGTCAACGGTTTCTACAGACAGCGCTTTCGCTTCGACCATCAACGGTGCATTACGCAGTGCAGAATCAAAGCTGTTGTATTTAACGTTAACCAAAGTACGCGCTTTCGGAATTGGCGTCAGGTTAAGCTTCGCTTCGGTAATGAATGCCAATGAACCTTCAGCGCCGCACAGTACTCGTGTGATATCGAAACGGTCACCTTCTTCATTCAAGGCATTTTTTAAATCGTAGCCCGTTAAAAAGCGGTTAAGAGGAGGAAACTTATCTACGATCTGCTGGCGTTTTTCACGACATACGGATTCCGTTACACGTAGCGCCTTGGCAGCAAACTCGTCTTCTTTTGGGTAGCCGTTGGACAGGTCTGATTCTAAAACTGAGCCATCAGCAAACACCGCTTGTAGCGACAAAACATGATCGGATGTTTTTCCGTATTTCAGAGAACCTTGACCAGAAGCATCGGTGTTGACCATGCCGCCAATCGTTGCACGGTTACTGGTAGATAAGTCTGGAGAGAAGAAGTAGCCATAAGGGCGAACTGCGTCATTTAACTGGTCTTTCACTACACCAGTTTGTACACGAACCCAGCCTTCTTTCTCATTAATCTCAAGCACTTTGTTCATGTGGCGAGACATATCCACCACAATACCTTTGGTTAGCGACTGACCATTGGTCCCCGTGCCGCCACCACGAGGTGAAAAGGTAATTCGTTCGTACTTTTCTTTATTGCTCAGTTTCCCGAGGAGAGAAACATCTTCTGTCGTTTTGGGATGAACGACAGACTGAGGAAGTTGCTGGTAAACACTGTTGTCAGTGGCAACCGCTAGTCGACTTGAATATTGGCTTTCGATATCACCAGTGAATCCGGCGTGCTCAAGCTCTTTCAGAAAACTAAGAACAAGAGGATCGACATCAGTTTGCGAGTGTAATCTTGGTAACATTTGCTTCCTGCCCCTACGACGCTGATCCGATCAGCTGCGGGTTGTGTAATTATTTGCTCACTTCTCATACAAATTGGCGCTAAGCGAAAAAAACACCACAAAAGAGTTAGTGAAGTAATATTCTTTGAATTTCGTCACTTTACAACATTTAAAAAGACGAGCAAATCAGAATCTCGATACAATAATTAAACTTATGCTTTATTTTTTCACGCTTGATGCCTTACATTGGGGAACGAATCGCGTTTCTAGATGAGTTTTCAGAATGAAAAAAAATAAAATTGTGACCACTGAAGATATCCTTCTCAAACTTTGCCAGTCTGTTTCTGGCGTACTTACTTCGGCGACATCTTCTCAAGTAAATTATTCAGCAATGGTGCAAAAAATCCACAAGACTAGCCTCAAACCAGATTTTGGCTGTTTTGTTCTGTTTGATGGCGGATTTACCGGGCTAGTTGTGATTAATTTTACGGCAAAAGCCGCACTGGAGATCTACACCAACTACATGCGTAATATGGGCATGCCAGAAGAAGAACTGGCAATATCTCATACTTCTGACGAGGTAGGCGATGTTCTGGGTGAACTCATGAATCAACTGGTCGGAGACTTCACTAATAAAATTCGTAAAGACCTGCAAACGAACATCACACAAAACCAACCAAAAATGCTGGCGCTGAATAAGCAAGTTATCTTACAAGTTGATACCAACCTTGACCGCCCTCAAGCGCGCAGAGTGACGTTCTCCACCGAAAACAACAATATTTTCTATCTCGAGCTAGCAATGGATAAAACTGAGTTCATCCAACTGGAAGAGTTTGAAGTTGCTGAAGACGAAAACCCAGACGACATTTTAGAGGCAACACGTAAACAGTTGGCTGAGAAAGAATCTAAATCGTCGGGATCAAACGATGATGCCGATGACTTGCTCAACCAGCTCGGGTTGTAATTCTAACGAATCTTAATGAAGAATAGCTTCTTAGACACAAGTACGACTTCATACTGATTACGACGAACTAAAACGCCAGCCTCGCTTAATGCGAGGCTTCTTTTTATGTGCAGAAATTATCTTCAGTCCCACCTTGTATTTCGTTTTTATGTCAAAAAAGGTAATATGTCTGACTTCATAAATTTTCTGCTTTCGTTACTGGTTGTCGATGGATAAACAAAAAGCTCTGAAAAAAATCGCCAAGTGCTTAGAACTGGGCAATTCCGCTAATGTTAATGAGGCTGCCAATGCTATCAAAATGGCACATCGCCTCATGCTTAAATATGGTCTCGATAAAGACGATATTGAGTTCATCAGAATGGGAAAAACACAATCTTCTCATCTGCTACCAGCGAACATCAGTTCTACCATATTGCGAGTGATTCGCGGCATTAACACAAAATTCGGTGTCGAAGCAGTATTGTTGAATCACAAAGGGCTCAAACGTGTCGAATTTATCGGTGAAGCAGATCGCGCTATTTTTGCTGCATTTGCTTTCGATATTGTTTATCGCGAGATGAACGAAAGTACCGGACAATTCCGAAACAGCTTTGCTGGCACCGGCACCTCTTCTCAGGAAGTGACTCGCCGTGTGAACTCATTTGTATCTGGCTGGGTGGAAGGCGCGATTGAAAAATTGCCAATTATTTCTCCAGATGAAGAGTCGGCCAATAAAATTAATGACTATATTGATAAAGAATTCCAAAACATTGACCGCGAAACGTTCAAGAAGCAATTGAAAGAAGCGATGAAAAACCTAACTGAAGACTACGAAGTGGGCTTAAAGAAAGGTAGAAAGGTTTCAGTTAACCGTGGAGTGGGCGGCGAACAAGCACGCAAAATGTTGGGCGATTCATCGAAATAGCCAGAATAGTAAAGGATTCACATAAGCAGCAATGACTTCGATGTCTATCGGGCTTACTTTGAGAGCTTTGGCAGTATTGATAGGAATTTTCTTACAGAAACTCTTATCAATCTTACTTTCTCATAACAAATATTAATGCTTGTTTATTCATAATTCGCATCCCATTATGAGGCATGGTTTCGCCTCAGTTTTATACGGAGATTTTCCCTTGAAAAAGATGCCTATTGCACTAGCACTAGCTCTAGTGCTAGCTCTTACTGGCTGTCAAGCCACTCAACGCCAAAATGCAACAACGGGTGAATACGAAACTAACTCCACCACGCAAGGCGCGCTTATTGGTGCGATCGCTGGCGCAGCAATCGGCCTAGCAACGGGTGATGATGCTAAAGAACGTCGTCAGCATGCACTCATTGGTGCAGCCGCAGGCGGAGCGACTGGCGCTGGCGTTGGTTACTACTTTGACCAACAAGAAGCGGAATTACGTCGCGCTTTGCTAAACTCTGGCGTACAAGTTCAGCGTGTTGGTGAAAATCAGCTTTTACTGCGTATGGAAAACGGTATCGGCTTCTCTTCAAGCTCTTACCAGCTTGATGCTAGTATCCATAATACTCTACGCGGTGTTGCTCGCATCCTAGTTGAGTACCCAGATACCAGTCTCGTTATTGACGGTTACACGGATAGCACAGGTAGTGAGTCATACAACCAAACGTTGTCAGAGCGCCGTGCAGAGTCCGTACGTCAATTCCTAGTATCTCAAAACGTTGCACCTGGTCGTGCAATTGCACGCGGCTACGGCGAACGTAACCCAATTTGCTCAAACCAAACTTCTGAAGGTCGTGCGTGCAACCGTCGTGTTGAAATCCAGATCTTGCCACTGAAGTAATTTGGTTGCACCATAACGGTAATAATAAAAAATTACCGGAGCAGGCCTAACCATTATCGTTAGGCCTGACATATTGATGTCTGTCAAAACGTCTGCCCTACTCTGCTTATTTAGCCTCAGCTTTTCTGGTTACTCGCTTGCCTCTCAAGCTCCAAATGACCCCATCGAACAATACGAGTACGCACAACAATTATTGGCATCAAACGAAGCTGAAGCCTCACCAGAAACGCGCTACTGGCTAGAGCAATCCGCCAACCAAGGTTACCTCCCTGCACAAAAACAGCTCGCGAACGACTTTGCTAAAGGGATCAATGGTGAAAAAAATGAAACACAAGCGTTATATTGGCTAACCTCTATCGCACTCAATGACCCAACCGATCGTGGCTTTCTTCTCGCCGATTTTATTCAGCGCAATCCAGATAAGGTCACAACTTCTCAATTGACTGAAGCCTTGTATCAAATGGCTTCTCAGCATAATCCAGCAGCAGAACAAGCTTATAATCAACTATTAGAGCAGCGCTTCAACCAACTGCGAGCTAAACAAGTCTCGCAAATAAAGTCGCTCGATAAAAAGGCTGAGCAAGCACAGGAAGAGAAAAGCACAGTTGCAAACCCCAAAGTAGAACACTCGCAGTTTTTATGGCTGATCTGGCTAGCGGCGATACTCATCATCAGCGGCTTAAGTTTTCTCGTAATCAAGAAACTTAAGCAGAATAGAAAAGCGCTTGAAGCCAAAGAGGAAAGCCAAAATCAACGAATGGCGAAAAAAATAAAAGAGCTAGAGTTTACGAACAAGCAACTGAAACGCCAGCTAGAGAAAGTATTCAAAGAATTTAAGAAATCCAAAACCCAGGCAGAGAACCATAAGCTAAGCGTCGCGTGTGCTATGTTTGGCTACACACCACAACACATCCCTGATTTACAAGCAATCAAGCTACGCTATAGACAGCTATCAAAGCTTTATCATCCTGACACAAGAGGCAGTGAAGAAGAAATGAAGCGACTCAATCATGCCTTTAAGCTCGTCTCACAAAATGTTACAAAACAGTAAAAATAGGTCAGGATACTTTGGCTAGCATGCTTTTAGACCTATATAATCAAGCGCCGCAATCGATCTCCCTCTCAAACAAATTAACAGACATTTAACTTAAGTCGCGCTTTTATGCCATAATGCCCGGCGCAAAATAACACCTAACGACTCAAATTAATCTAGGTGGGGAGAAAATCAATGTTCACTGAAGAAGGCACCTGTGATTGGTGTAAAAAACCTAGCCTTGTAACTCGTCACGATTATTTAGATGGCAAGCACCACTACTCATGTAAAGCTTGCTACGATATGGCGAAAATCGACGTGCGCCTATTTAACCTAGGCGAATTACAAATGCGCGAACGCTTGCAACAAGCGAGCTAAGCAAGACGGAATCAACGGAACTGATTTTCAAAGGCGCCTTTTAAGGCGCTTTTTTGATCGGCCAAGCCCTATTTCCAATCTCTATCTCGTATTCCCTCCTATCTTACATAGCACGTCGCATCGGTTATCAGCCCTCTCCCACTGTATACAAACCATTGTCCGTGAAAAACACCTGTATATACAGTAGTAAACCCCTGTATGTCTCTCGTCCAACTTTCTACTCACCTCACATTTTTAAATTGATGTTAGACATATCAGAAATGAAAAATAAACAAATAAATTCAATTACTTAAAATAAAATCCTTTTATTTCCTTCTCAAAAAACCGCAAATAACTTTTGAGAAACTTGTTGATCAGGTCGCCAAAACAAACTACTGTATAGGCATACAGCATGTATAAAGGAACAGTAAGATGCAGTTACAAAGTCAATCTCATACATACTCTCGCTACAACGTATTGGCACAAGCAACTAAGCCCATGGCCGTTTCGGATCAGCTTCTATCTAAGCTGGCTGTTTTATCGCAGCAGAAACAATGGATTTTGTTTACAGCAGACTGCCCTCGTCCAGACTTTGAACAACTCACTGCTTCTAATATTTGCTGTAAAAACATCATTCAGATGAAGCCGTCTCAACAGCTTTCTGAAGTGGAAATCGTGATTAAAGCTATTCAGTCTGGTAACGCTAGCGCTGTCGTCGCATCGAACAAGATTGCCCTAATGAATCAATCAATGCTTCGCGATATTGCTCAACGTTATCAGTGTGAAGTCTTTTTCGTCGAAGGCAGAGTTAATAAGTACCACTAACAAGATCGACGTTATCCATCCTGCATCTCGCCTCCTTTTTAAGGGGGCATTTTTTTGTATTAAAGAAAACAGGCAAACGTTTGCTTTTTCTCTGGCGAGTTAAAATAGTTCTGGTATGATGCCCACATTCGATTTATTCAGCGCCCACATTTTGCTGAATATCTTCTCTTTCTGACGTTTGATTAAGATGATAGGAATGTCGCAATGAGCCTTGCTAATCAAGTACTTGCCGTCAATGACGACCTGCCAATTCGCACCCATAAACCCGTTCATAGTGGAAAAGTTCGTTCAGTTTACTGGTTAACTGATGAAGACAGCGCCCGACTGATCAAAGAAAAAGGATACAATGTCGCGCCAGATGCGCCTTTGGCTATCATGGTGATTAGCGACCGAATCTCTGCGTTCGATTGTATTTGGCATGCTGAAGGTGGTCTTAATGGTGTCCCGGGTAAAGGGGCTGCGCTTAATGCGATTTCTAATCACTGGTTCAAACTGTTCAAAGAAAATGGCTTAGCAGATAGCCATATTCTAGACATTCCTCACCCTTTTGTTTGGATTGTACAAAAAGCCAAACCGGTAAAAATCGAAGCCATCTGCCGCAAATACATCACGGGTTCGATGTGGCGCGCTTACGCAAATGGCGAGCGCGAGTTTTGTGGAATCCAACTTCCTGAAGGGTTAGAAAAAGACAAAGCACTGCCAGAGTTGCTAATGACCCCATCCACAAAAGGCATTCTAAAAGGCATTCCCGGTGTGCCAGAAGCGGATGACGTTAATATTACTCGTCAAGATATCGTAGACAACTACGAAGCATTTAACTTCTCAAGTGCGGACGATATCGCACTCTACGAAAAACTGCTGAAAGAAGGCTTTAACGTTATCAGCCAAGCATTAGAAGCAATTGACCAAATCTTTGTCGATACCAAATTCGAATTTGGTTATGTTCATGATGCTGCTGGCAATGAAAAGCTGATTTACATGGATGAAGTGGGTACACCAGACTCGTCTCGTATATGGGATGCTAAAGAGTACCAAGCAGGTCACATCGTAGAGAACTCAAAAGAAGGTTTCCGCCAGTTCCTACTTAACCACTTCCCTGACCCAGATATCTTGCTAAACAAAGAACGTATGCCTGAGCGCGAAGCTCTCGCTCGTGATAATGCTTTGCCCGTCGAATCTTTGATGGCGATTTCGAGCACTTACATTGGTATTGCCGAGAAGATTACAGGCAAGCCGATTCATTTGAGTGAGAATCCGAAAGCGGAAATCATCGAGGTTCTGAGCAAAGAATACGGATTGATTGACTAGCACTGTCGCTAGATTAGCTAAACGCTTTCCAATAAAAAGTCCGCAATAGCCTGCGGACTTTTTTCGTATTAGGCTCATTTTAGCCGATATTTAACGTAGTACCATCAGTTGTGGAGGCTGACTTGGTCGTCACCTGATATGTTTTGTCTTTAATCGTTGATACGAAATACCAGGTCGACTCTGCCTTGTCGGGCGTAAAAGTAACGCGCATAAAGCCACGCTGTTTGATGTCTGCCCACTGTAATTCTGACACTAAGTGCGGCAGCGTGTATTCCATTTGAGCGATCGCGACAGGGTCTAACGCGAGGTAGGCCTCTAACCCAGGGGAACTCACAGAGCTAGTCGCAAACTCTACCCCGATAGGATGCTTAGATACGTCTTTAAGCTCACTTGCCCATGCATTGTGCGTATCTCCTGCCAAACAGACAAAGTTACCACTGCTGGCTTTGGCCAGTTGATAAACGTTCTCTCGCTCAACGTAGTAACCATCCCATGCATCTAGGTTATATGGCAAAGCAATGGTATCTAAACTTGGGTCAGAGAGATAACCCGTAATCGCAGAGTTTACCGCTAATAACGCCTCTGTTTTTTGTTCTTCAGTGGCAGTAAACAATTGAAACATCGCGGTCATAACCGAACTTGGCAACTCCATACGAGACATTAACACTTGTTGCCCTAGCACATTCCAAGTTGCGTCGTGCGTACTGAACGCATCCATCAGCCAAGCGAGTTGGTCACCGCCTAACAGCTCTCGGTCTTGACTGCGCGACTGAGCAACTAAACCGCCAATAGCTTCCATCGTTGGTGAGCTGAGCGAGAAATAATCCAACGGTTTATCACGCCCCACAAGTCGCGTGTCGAGCATCATCAAATTGACTAAACTTCCAAACGAAAACTGACGGTAAATCAGCATGTTTGAGAAAGTGTTTTCACGAACGGGCAACCATTCTGTCCACGCGGCAGCCGCAGCTGCACGACGATCATTAAAGCTGCCTTCCTCTTCTTGATGGTTTTCCGCACCATTTTTCCAACTATCATTTGCAAGCTCATGGTCATCCCAGACTGCAATCATTGGTAGGCTCGCATGTAACGCTTGCAGATCAGCATCTTGGCGATATTGCGCATACCGTTTTCGGTAATCATCTAAGGTAATGCATTCAGTGCCTTTGCTTGGCTCTCGCACTAGTGCCTCAGCATCTTCACTAGCGTAGCCACCAGCCCCATACTCATAAATGTAATCACCGAGATGAAGTACCACATCAAACGGTTCTTGCTCATGTTGATTTAAGATCTCTCGATACACATGGAAATAACCAGCAGGATAGTTTGCACAAGAAACAACGGCCATGGATGCCTTTTCTACACCACCCTCTGGTAATGTTTGAGTTTGCCCGACTTCGCTAGTGACATCTCCAACCATGAATCGATAGTAATAGTGAGAATTTGCGTTGAGGTTTTGAACATCAACTTTTACCGTAAAATCTCGGCTCGTATCTGTAGCGAAAGTGCCACTTTGTACGATATCAGTAAAATTTTCATTAGAAGAAACTTGCCAGCTTACATCTGCGTAGCTTGCTGAGGTCGTAACTCGAGTCCAAATGATTACTTGTGTTTGAGTAGGATCTCCACTCGCCACCCCGTGCTCAAAGGTAACCGCAACAGATTCACTAGCATCGCTACCACAACCCACCAGCCCGGTAACAATCGCCGTTGAAGAGGCAGCTTTCATAAAGTCTCGACGAGACAAAGACATATTGACTTCCTTTCTTATTGTGTTTGTTTTTATGCCCAAATGACGTGGTGACTCAATCATCCTTGTGTGCCAATAAGGGACGTTAATTCGAACTTACAGTACCAACCACTTAGTCGGTAATTTGTCCTAAAAACACAAAGTTAGAAGCTAGTTATGACAATTGCATTTCCAAACGTTACATTTTTGTTAATTTAAGTGCAAATACTCTATATTCATCACACTTCCAAGACCTGTGACAAAAACCTCAAAATAAAAAAGCGACCTACTTTGAGGTCGCTTTTCATTGCACTATTGTTAAGTAGTACATCGATGAAGTGGAAATACTCAGCCTAAAACTTGATGTTAAGAACATCTTGTTCTGACGTATCCACCTTCAACTGACTGCGAGATTCTATGTACTCGATTTGCTGAACATCGAGCGAATATGGCATAACGACTCGCAATTCATTGATCCCTTCATGTTTAGCTAACTGGGTTAAGCGGACCAAATTGGATTCATCACTTTTACGAGAAGACATCGATTTTAATGCGGCATCCCACAACCGATCTTCAGGCTTGCTCAATTCCGCAATGTTCTGTTTCCACATCAAACCGAAAATAGGCGCGATGGTGGCAAATGCCTCTAAGAAGGTCCATTTTTTACTACCTGTCGCCCCTAAAAAGCTAGTGTAGTCGAATTCAATGCACGTCTTTCCTTGTTGATCCATTCTATGCCCCCGACACTCGAAAATGAGATATACCAAATATCGTTCAACTGTTTTGATATAGCAATGGGATATAAAACATTCGTCTTTTATGCCCTAATTTACATACAAAAGGAAATATTAAAACCAGCTTTGTAACAACTGATGTACAGCTTCGCCATATATAAGCATTCAATTGATTAATATTTCAATTAAGAAACTAAAAACAACACGTAAGTAACGATATCAATATGAAATCATTATAGATTCACCAAGAAAATATCAATTCTTGTCACAACGTCATCCCCCGACCTACTTTACATCAATCACTCGACTGGCCTTTTTATACTGTATCTTCCAACCAGCCCAACGTGGCAGCTCCCAACGCTTCGGGTCTCCCTTACGGTTTCCCTCTCGATAAACGACCTGTACCAGCTTACGAGACGCGTAATACTCGACATCTAGTTGGAGTTCTGGCAGCGAAAGTTCTAAAGGGTACTGCTCCGTGAAATCGTCGTATTCCCATTCTGGAACACCGTTAAATTTTAAGTCTTCTGGTTCAAACAACGCCATATCATCGGTGTTTTCAACGCCTAATGTTTCCAACTGATCCTTTAACCAGCTAGAAAATGTCAAGGAGGCCAAGTCGTTAACCTCTTCTCCTTCGGCATTAAGGCCCAATGCGTTGTAGAGTTTCCAGTGTTGGATTTGCTGTTTTCTTTGAGAAGCAAAACCTGGTAACAGTGTCTCGTCTTCTATCATTTCGACAATAGACTGAACAGCAACATCACCTTTTAACGCTTGATGTTCAGTACAGATTGTTCGCCCGGCGTAGACCAGGTGCATTGTTGCTCTTGGGGTCTCCTCTTCATAATTCGTCTCACCTTGTTGCCACTCCCCAAATTCAAGTTCGCGTAATAATGTCAGCGGGATAGGCATCATAACCGATGCGAGGTTCAGTGTTTGCTTAACGCCTCGTCCTGGCACGCTATGGCTATCTAGCACGATTGCCGCTTCTTCTTTGTCAGGAAAGCGGCTGTTACGCCCAACCAGCATCTCGACTACGCCATTTCCTAGAGCATCCCTTCGACGAGCTCGTCGGACAAACACAAGCTCAGGGTGCAATGAGGCGATGGAGAAAAAGAGCGCTTCACGTTTATATCGAGAGGCAACGTCAAGTTCCGGTAATTCAAATACTTCTCGCATTTGTTTCGCTAAACCTTGTGCCTCTTCGAGTGCGCTGGCATCAATGACAATGCCCGGAAGTCGCTCCCCTCGAACCAAACGGATAAGCAAAGAGGCATCACACCCGTATGGTTCCTCTTGAGACAGAAGCTCAGCGACTTCACCACTTTGTCGCTGATAGAGCTGCGCAGTCACAGATAAGGCGGCAGCCAAATCAATCATTGCTTCCTTCTCTGGCTTCGCTTGAATTCTGGTAACGAGATCGGCAAACAGTGCATCAATAGGTAGTGGGTATACTTTTCTACCGTGCTGCGTGACATTGCCATCCTCATCAATCGCTTCCATAGATAACAACGTCGAATGAGATGCCTCTAGCGACTTTGGGGGAATTGAGTCGAGAAAATCGAGTGTTGAGAGACGGTACCCACAACAAGCCGCTGCCAGCATGGGCTCGACGAGCTCTTCTCTGTGTAATTCTGGAGGTGTCACCAACTCTAAAGGCGCGTGCTCACCATATAGACGAATACAAGCCCCTTCGGTAACGCGACCTGCTCGCCCCATTCGCTGCGCGGCACTGGCCTTAGAAATGTTGGTTAATGTCAGTGCTGTACGTCCATTTCGTTGTACAGTTCTGCGCTCTAAACCACTATCGATTACCACACGGATATTAGGAATGGTCAGAGAGGTTTCCGCGACGTTGGTTGCCAATACGACTTTCCGTTGCTTTTGTACCGTCAGCGCACGATGTCGTTCTTCATCACTGACCGAGGCATGAAGTTTAACCACCATGACATCACTGCTGCTTTGTAGGATCTGCGCGCATTGGGCGATCTCTTTACGTCCTGGGAGAAAAACAAGAATATCGCCATCTTCATCTTCCAGTGCTTCTTTTACCGCTCCGACAACTTCCTGTTCATATCCCTTTTTGTTCGGTAAATAGCGGCTGTCTGTAGAACGATGTGTCACCGTGACTGGAAAGCAACGTCCCTCCGAACGCAGACGCTTAGCATTCAGGTAACGAGCAAGCTTTTCGCCTTCTAAGGTAGCGGAAGTGACGATCAATCGATGTTGATTTTCTTGCTTCAAAATGGCGGTTAATAGATCAATATCCCAGCGTCGCTCGTGAAATTCGTCCACTATCACGATATCAAAGTCTGCTAGCTTGTTTTCCGAAAACCAACGCAGTGCAACCCCCGGAGTGACAAATACAACTTCGGTTTTTTCATCAAAATAGGCATGAAGCTTGATCGCGTAACCGACTTTGCGACCTATTGGCTCTCCAGATTGCTCCGCAAGAAATTCAGCCAGCGAGGTACAAGCAATTCGACGTGGTTCAATAACCAGAACGCGTCCGTGTTTTGCCGCCCACATGGGCAAGCGGGTAGATTTACCCGACCCGGTTTCGGCTTCCACCACAAGATGGTTAAGGCTTACATGATGGTCAAACTCGGCTTGCAGGCTGTCGATAGGTAGTTGAAACATAGAAATTGGATTTGATTTGATGATGCAAAACATTATACCCAAGTAAAAAAATCCTGCTTTAGGTATCTCTAAACAACCAATATTGCCGATATTTTCGTCGGTATCTGAATTTTTTTGCGACATTACATTGATGTGCATCAACGCATGTTTACAACTAAATAGTGAACCCGTTAAAATTTGGTGCGCATCCTTCAACCCTACATAAGGCACCCAATGAACAACGATAAACGCCCACTATATATTCCATATGCGGGTCCGGCTCTTTTAGCAACCCCTCTTTTGAACAAAGGCAGTGCATTCTCTGCTGAAGAACGTAGTTCATTCAACTTAGAAGGTCTGCTTCCAGAGTCGACCGAAACTATCCAAGAGCAGGTGGAACGTGCCTACCAGCAATACAAAAGTTTCGAAAGCGATATGGATAAACACATTTATCTGCGTAATATCCAAGACACCAACGAAACATTGTATTACCGCCTAGTGCAAAATCACATTTCTGAGATGATGCCTATCATCTACACGCCGACTGTTGGCGCAGCATGTGAAAACTTCTCTAACATTTACCGTCGTGGTCGTGGTCTGTTCATTTCATACCCGAACCGTGACCGTATTGACGACTTGCTGAACAACGCAGCAAACCACAACGTTAAAGTGATTGTTGTGACAGATGGCGAACGTATCCTTGGCTTGGGTGACCAAGGTATCGGCGGCATGGGTATTCCTATCGGTAAACTGTCACTATATACCGCGTGTGGCGGTATCAGCCCTGCTTATACGCTACCAATCGTGCTTGATGTGGGTACCAATAACCCGCAACGCTTAGCTGATCCGATGTACATGGGTTGGCGTCATCCTCGTATTACGGGTGCAGAATACGATGCATTTGTAGAAGAGTTTATCCAAGCGGTACAGCGCCGTTGGCCTGATGCTTTGATCCAGTTCGAAGACTTTGCTCAGAAAAATGCGATGCCTCTTCTAGAGCGTTACAAAGACCGCGTGTGTTGTTTCAATGATGATATTCAGGGTACCGCTGCTGTTACTGTTGGCTCTCTACTTGCAGCTTGTAAAGCAGCAGGAACTCAGCTTTCTAAACAACGTATTACCTTCCTAGGCGCAGGGTCTGCTGGTTGTGGTATCGCAGAAGCGATCATCGCACAAATGGTATCGGAAGGAATTTCTGACGAGCAAGCTCGCTCACAAGTTTACATGGTTGACCGTTGGGGTCTGTTACAAGAAGGCATGCCTAACCTTCTTGATTTCCAACAACGCTTGGTGCAAAAGCATACCAATACGAAAGAGTGGGAAAATGAAGGAAATGGCTTCTCACTACTCGATGTAATGCGTAACGCCAAGCCAACGGTACTAATTGGTGTTTCTGGTGCTCCTGGCCTATTTAGCCAAGAAGTCATCGAAGAAATGCATAAACACTGTAAGCGTCCGATTGTCTTCCCACTGTCGAACCCAACAAGCCGCGTGGAAGCGACACCGAACGACATCATTCGTTGGACAAATGGTGAAGCACTGGTTGCAACAGGTAGCCCATTTGAGCCAGTGGTTCATGAAGGTCGCACTTACCCTATTGCACAATGTAACAACAGCTACATCTTCCCAGGCATTGGCCTTGGTGTACTTGCTGTCAATGCAAAACGTGTCACTGACGAGATGCTAATGGAATCAAGTCGCGCGCTAGCAACATGTTCTCCTCTAGCAATCAATGGTCGTGGTGCACTACTTCCACCACTGGAAGAGATCCACTTAGTGTCGAAAAAAATCGCATTTGCCGTTGGTAAAAAGGCAATTGAACAAGGTGTCGCATTAGAAATTACTGATGAAGCATTGAACGTGGCAATTGAACAGTCGTTCTGGCAACCTGTTTACCGCCGCTACAAACGCACTGCGTTCTAAGCTTGAGACAATTCGTTTAATAATTAGCCCCTACCATGTAGGGGCTTTTATTTTTTTATCATCCTAACCAGATTTTGGCATAAATGGGCTTCTCTCTTTTTGTTTCTATCAGATATGATGAGAACTACATTTTTAGTTAAGGATATAAAACGTTTTGTTGTTTTCTCGCATAAGATCAAAGTGGAAGCTGAAATTTTCCTGGAAGCGATTTGCTTTGATTTTGTCGATCTCTGCACTTAGTCTGCTTGTTTCTGTTATAGCCATCGACCGGTGGGTGGTTTTACAAGCCAAAGAGAGCATTTTCACTGAATACGAGCAAATCCCTCAACATGAGGTTGCCGTAGTTCTTGGTACCAGTAAATACATCGGAAAGATCCTCAACACTTACTACACTCATCGCATTAATGCGGCGATTGAGCTTTACAACCAAGGCAAAGTAAAACAGTTTTTATTGAGTGGTGATAACGCCCACCGTTCATACAACGAACCGTGGACAATGAAACGCGACTTACTTAAAGCAGGCGTGCCTGAAGAAGTGATTCACCTTGATTATGCTGGCTTTCGTACCTTAGATTCGATTGTACGAGCAAAAAAAATTTTTGCTTCGGAGCGATTTCTGATTGTGACTCAGCGCTTTCACTGTGAACGCGCACTGTTCATCGCTGATGCTTACAGCATTGATGCACAGTGTCTCGCGGTAGCAGGGCCGACGGCCAATAAGCAAAAAACATCGATGCGTGTTCGAGAACTGCTAGCCCGTGTGAAAGCGTTTTTAGACCTGTACATTATCAATACGCAGCCTAAGTTTCTTGGCCCTCAAGAACCTATCGTCGCAGTAAAAGAGCCAAATAAAGCAGCTAACGAGCCTCTTCAAGTCCCCGTCGAATAGAGGAATAACGTGGCTCACAAGCCTAGTAACATTTCTATAAAACAAATGGGTAGTTTTCTACCCATTTCCAATTCTCAACATCACACTTTCTAATTTGCTCTACGATTCAGGCAAAACTCTTTTTCGCATTCAAAGTAACATTTCATCAATAAATAACTACAAGTCAGTTACTTTGCCATAAAAAAACCGACAAAAGGCAATGCAAAAGGAGCACTACCCATGACCGCACTCGCTGTGACATTGAAGAATTGGTTCTTCACTCGCAACAGCATGATTTTGAACGCGAATATCCTATTGTTCATTATCTTGTTTAATACCTTACCCTTTGAACCACAAGTAGTAACCGGCCTGAGCATCTTAGTTTTTGTTGCTATTCTGTGGCTAACCGAAGCGATTCACGTCAGCATTACTGCGCTGCTCATACCACTACTTGCGGTATTTTTGGGTGTGTTCAACACTCAAGCCGCACTGAATAACTTTTCCAACTCCATCATTTTTCTATTTTTGGGTGGTTTTGCACTAGCTGCGGCTCTACATAAACAAAAGTTAGATCAAGCGATTGCAGATAAAGTACTATTGCTGGCAAGAGGAAAAATGTCTGTCGCTGTATTCATGCTATTTGGTGTGAGTGCTGGCCTGTCAATGTGGATTTCAAACACCGCCACCGCCGCGATGATGTTACCGCTTGTGCTGGGTGTGATGACAAAGCTAGACGCCAAGAAAAACCACAACACCTTTTTGTTTGTTCTACTCGGTATCGCTTACAGTGCTTCAATTGGTGGTATTGCAACACTGGTTGGTAGCCCACCAAACGCAATTGCAGCCGCTGAAGTTGGCCTAAGCTTCACTGAATGGATGAAGTTTGGTGTACCTATTTCCCTAGTATTAATGCCAATCGCTATCCTCGTATTGTACACGATGACTAAGCCTGACCTTAGCCACAAGTTTGACCTTGACCATCAACCAGTCGAATGGACAAACGGCAAAATGATTACGTTGGCGATTTTCTTACTGACCGTAACTTTGTGGATATTCAGTAAGCCTATTAACGCTATGCTGGGTGGCTTCGCGAAGTTCGATACTCTTGTAGCTATTGGCGCCATCCTTCTACTTGGTGCTTCTCGCGCCGTCGAGTGGAAAGATATTGAGAAAACAACCGACTGGGGTGTGTTAATCCTATTTGGTGGTGGTATCTGTCTGAGTAACGTCCTAAAAGCAACCGGAACAAGCGTATTTTTGGCTCATAGCTTGTCAGGCTTCCTTGAGCAAGCCGGTATTCTCTTAACGATTCTTGCAGTGGTTGCTTTTGTTGTCTTCTTGACTGAGTTTGCGAGTAACACCGCCAGTGCTGCGCTACTTGTCCCTGTATTTGCGACCATTGCAGAAGCCTTAGGCATGTCTCCGGTTATTCTTTCTGCACTGATTGCCGTCGCTGCATCTTGTGCATTTATGTTACCAGTTGCAACACCTCCAAACGCGATTGTGTTCGGTACGGGTCATATCAAGCAAAAAGAAATGATGCGAATTGGTTTCGTATTAAACATTGCGTGTATTGCTGCACTAACGCTTTTCGCTTGGTTGTTCTGGTAAAAATAGCAAGTTCGATTAGCACTACACTGCTGCTCACGGTAATCGTATCGATAACCCAAACTTCCCCCCTAAGTGGTGTTCAGCAGTTTCCCTCTTGGTGGCCAGTTGGCCACCTTTTTTCTTTCCTTTCAGTGAACGGCTATCAGGCTTGCTTCTTTTCGCAAGCAAGTAAACCATAATGAGCTTCCACTCGGTTGCGGCCATTGCGCTTCGCCTGATACAACACTTCGTCAGCTCTCGCCATGGTTTCTGAGACGCGTTCATTCTGCATTTGGGCAACGCCAATACTGCAAGTTAATGAATCACCGTGCACCCACAAATGATCCTCCACATTTTTGCGAATCATTTCTGCCTTCTCTAACGCTTGTTCAATATTGGTATCAGGGCAAAATACGACAAACTCTTCGCCGCCCCAACGAACGAGTCGATCGTCTGAGTAAATAGAAGTCGCTACCACCATGACAAATTCGCGCAATATGTCATCCCCCATTTGGTGCCCAAATTTGTCGTTCACCTTTTTAAACTTATCCAAGTCCAAATAGAGAATACTGAAGGTGTTATGCCCCCAGCGAACCTGACGAGATTGTTGTTCCAGCCAGTGTTGCACAGCATATCGGTTCATCGCGCCCGTCAAAGCATCTCGATGCGCTAACTCTGCAAACTCATAGTTTTGAGCTCGCAAAGTATCATTCACCTTTTCCAAATGACGGTGACGCTTTTGCGCTTTTTCATAAGCCACTCTATTTTTTCGCAACTCATGCAGTGAAAAAGCCAGTCCAAGCGCCATCCAAGAGAGTAATAATGCATACAACAATGTTTCTTGCGCAAGGTAAGCGCCTTCAAACTCAATTTTATCAATCACAATTCTATGTTTACCAAGTGCCGCACCAGACCCAGTTGCAATATCAATACGTGTGATGTTTGAAAATTCAGGTGCAGAGTGCTCAATCGCGACTCCGTTATCTGCTAACCACCAGGTCATCACCTGAAGATTTTTAATCGGAATTTCGACAATATCGCTCGAACCCGACGGAGAAAACTGCATGCCATTATATTTAATGGTGTACTCGTCGTCCGGCTTGGAATACTCAGAATTATAATTGCGAAGATACAAACGTAGGTCGTGGCTAGGGTTAGCCCCTATTCCTGCCTCTTCATATCGCACCTTCAATCGAATCGTATGGTAGTTGGAAAGGTCAATACCCTGTGTTGGCGTTGCTGAATCGGTATAAACCGAGATTCCGCAGTAAGGCCAAGCATACGAGCTCTGCTTTAGTTCACAGCTAAGAACTAGGCTTTGCCGATCGTATGTGATATCAGCCTCACTCACACCTCCTTCACTGGCATCTTTAGTTGCATAGATATTGAAATGCTCAGGTGTAATGGTCAGCTTTCGCGTATCGCCAAGCACACTATAAAGGGCAACCAAACTGATAGTGCAAATAGAAAGAGCAAAGATAAAGTTATGGATCCACTTCATGGGCAAGTGACCTGCTGAGATTATATGCAATACGTGAGGTTCAATAATTTCAAAAAATGAAATCAAGGTGATTTATCAAGAAATAAAATCACTTTCTCATTCAATTCTTAGTTTCGACACATAGTAACGGATTTTGAACCGTTATCACGTTTTAAAATTTCTAAAAAGTGCAGCTCAACTTCTATTTGCGAAGCATTTCACAGCCATAATTTTTAGAAAATAAAACACGATGCATAATAATTTAGTGCAAGACATTTACTTTAAAGCTCCTGTCAACCCTGCATCTCTTCTCCACTTCAGTATATACTGTGCAAAAACACAATAATGAGTAATGTCATGTCATTAATTGCAACTGGCACGCTAAACAAAATGCGTGCTTCTCTGGACGGTGCCGTCAACTACCGTCTTCCTGTCGGTGAGGAAGAAATCGACTTAACTCCGTTTCTGGGTAAAACGCTCACACTGACTCACACTGGCAATATTTTTTGTTGCTCATGTGGAAAGAAAACGAAAAAGAGTTATTCGCAAGGCCACTGTTTTGTATGCATGAAAAAGCTAGCAAGCTGCGACATGTGTATCATGAAGCCAGAGACCTGCCACTACGATCAAGGGACTTGTCGCGAACCACAATGGGGTGAAGAGAATTGCATGGTGGATCACTTTGTCTACCTGTCCAACACATCCAGCTTAAAAGTTGGTATTACTCGTCATACTCAAATCCCGACTCGTTGGATTGACCAAGGCGCGACTCAGGGCTTGCCAATTTTTAAAGTAAAAACTCGCCATATCTCCGGTTTAATTGAAGTTGAACTGGCGAAACATATCGCAGACAAGACCAATTGGCGCACACTGCTTAAAGGTGACGGTGAACCTATGGCATTGCAGGACCGTTTTGCTGAGCTATTGCCTTTAGTCGAAGAGAAAATTGCCGAGATAAAACAGCAATTCGGCGAAGATGCCATTGAAGTATTAAACGAAAGCATTACCGACCTTAGCTACCCGGTACAACAGCACCCAACGAAGATCACTTCGCATAACTTCGATAAAAACCCGGTTGTTACTGGCACTTTGCAAGGCATCAAAGGTCAATACCTCATCTTTGATACTGGCGTTATTAATGTAAGAAAATTCACTTCCTATGAAGTTGAAGTTAGTGAGTAATCGCTTGTAAAACGCGTTGATTCAAATAAAAACGAAAAAAGCTCGAGTTTGACTCGAGCTTTTGTTTTTCTATTAGGAAGAAATCGTTAGTTATGCGTCAAGGATGCTTTCTAGCACATCGAATAACATATCGACTTCTTCTATTGTGTTGTAATGCATACAACCAATTCGCACTACACCACCCGATTCTTCTAAACCAAGTTGACGAACTAAGCCCAACGCATAAAAGTGACCATTCCATACACAAATGTTATGTTCACCCAGTGTTTTCGCGATGAATTCTGGAGAATATCGGTCAAACGTTAGCGCAAAAGTTGGCGTGCGGAGTTGGCTATCTTCCTTTGCGATACCGAATAGATTGACACCATCTAATGCATTCAAACGCTGTAAGAAACGCTCACTCAAGCGCTGCTCATGTTGTTCATACAGTTGGTAACTTTGCTCCAACCGTTGGCGAAGAGGTAAACCGACTTCACCAAATTGAGCCAGATACTCAACCGCAGAAACGACACCAGCAAGACCTTCAAAACTTTGCGTTCCTGTTTCAAATCGACCTGGACCTATATTAGTGGCAGGCTCGACTTTGTAAGGGCGAATACTGTGGAGCCACTGATCGGCTATGTAAGCAATACCAACGTGCGGTCCGAAAAACTTGTAAGCTGAGCAAGCTAAAAAGTCACAACCTAACGCTTGAACATCAACCAAATGATGAGGCGCATAATGGACGGCATCCACATAAACTTGTGCCCCAACATTGTGCGCCATGCTGACTACTTGCTGTACATCCACAATAGAGCCCGTCGTGTTCGATGCATAAGTCACAGCGACAAGGCGCGTTTTATCAGAAAGAAGGCGGCTTAAATGCTCCATATCCAGCGTACAATCTTCTTCGTTGATACGAACTTGATGAACCGTAACGCCTTTATCTTCTGCCGCTTGCTGCCAGCTGGATACATTTGAATAGTGATCCAAAGCGGAAACAATGATCTCATCTCCTACTTGCCAATCTCGACTAATCGCGCGACTAAGCTGAAAGGTTAGTGAGGTCATATTGGCACCGAAGACAATATTGCCAGATGAAGGGGCATTAAGTAGAGCCTGAGCCGACTCACGCGCATTTTGCATTACGTCAACGGTCACTTGGCTAGAAAAATAATGCCCGCCTAAGTTAGCGTTGAAACGACCTAAATACCCTACCATGCTGTCTAGTACTAATTGAGGCACTTGTGAGCCACCTGGACCATCAAAAAACGTCACGGGCTTGTCGTTGTGGTATTGAGCCAACGCCGGAAATTGCTCTCTGATCTGATTAAGATTGAAGTTCATTACGCTTATCCGTAGCCGTGAGTACAAATACATCCATATGGCCCGCTTCGTCATCAATAACAGAGCGGATTGGGCACGCGTTATGCCACAGCTTGCTATCAGCCAAGATTGCGACCTCTCCGGTTTCTAGCACTTTACGGAAAAATGGGGCTTGGTTATGGCTGCTGTACAGCATGATGTCGCCACCGATGATGTTATGGCGTCCCACACCAACCATTGCAATGTGATCAAAACCGTCTTGGTGCACACCTTCAGGTGCTACTTGGGTTTCTTCTTCCAGTGCCCTGATACGGATTTGGTGAATTTCTATTTCTTGACCGTTTGGCAGATGATTCGCATTGACAAACAATTCACACATTTCTCGAAATCCATCGCTGGTAAGAATATCCTTCTCAATTGGCTCGAATTGTCTTACAACATCACCTTGAAATCGGTTGATATCAGAGGATTGAACAAAGCTATTTTTATTTAAGTCGATGACTTTGCCGTTATCAAAACCAACCACAGAATAACGTCGTAGTCGATACTGACCATCTGCATGTTCGGTACGAGGCAGTTCTTCAAACGATGGGGAAAGCTGCTCAATTGCTGCCATGCTGAGCTGTGTTAAATGTAGAGTATTCTCACGTGAATGTAACATCATTTGCTCCTTTAATGAGGCACATTAATTAACATTTAATTTACACACTAGGTTACGCAAATATTCTGCAATTACCAGCTTTTAACGTTGATAGCTTCAACAAAACGACAAAAACAACATAACAAACCAAATTAAACCACAAAAACAGAGTCATGTTTCAGTTTTACGCTTTGACAATATTTGAAACTAGACTTCTCTACTACGAATAGAATTTTATGCTAGAAGTCAACGTTCTCTATCAATATTTAGTGGGTTCTAATCTATAACCAATTATTCGATCACAATCGTTGTTTATGCTTTTAAAGCACTAAGAATTTCCATACAATCGAGGGAAATGTTACGCCCTTTTTGGAGCCATAATGAGCGACGTAAAACACTGTAAATTATTAATTCTTGGTTCTGGTCCTGCAGGATACACAGCTGCCGTCTACGCAGCGCGTGCAAACTTAAACCCTGTGCTTGTGACGGGAATGCAACAAGGTGGTCAGCTAACCACCACAACTGAAGTTGAAAACTGGCCAGGCGATGCTGAGGGACTGACAGGTCCAGCATTGATGGATCGCATGAAAGAACACGCCGAGCGTTTCGAAACTGAAATCGTATTTGATCACATCAATGAAGTAGAGCTATCACAACGCCCATTTCGTTTAAAAGGCGACTCAGGTGAGTACACTTGTGATGCCTTAATCATATCTACCGGCGCATCAGCAAAATACCTTGGCCTTGAGTCTGAAGAAGCATTTAAAGGTCGCGGCGTTTCTGCTTGTGCAACCTGTGACGGTTTCTTCTACCGTAATCAGAAAGTTGCAGTTGTGGGCGGTGGTAACACGGCTGTTGAAGAAGCGCTATACCTTTCTAACATTGCGTCAGAAGTTCACCTGATCCACCGCCGCGATTCATTCCGCGCAGAGAAGATCCTTGTGAAACGTCTGATGGATAAAGTTGAAAGCGGTAATATCGTTCTTCATACCGATCGCACTCTCGATGAAGTACTGGGAGACGATATGGGCGTAACGGGCGTCCGCATTAAAGACGTGAACAGCGGTGCGACAGAAGATATCGATGTAATGGGTGCATTCATCGCAATTGGCCACCAGCCAAACACACAAATCTTTGAAGGCCAAGTAGACATGAAAGATGGCTACATCATCGTTCAATCAGGTCTTGAAGGCAACGCAACACAAACTAGTATCGAAGGTGTATTTGCAGCTGGCGACGTAATGGACCACAACTACCGTCAAGCGATCACCTCTGCAGGTACAGGTTGTATGGCTGCATTAGATGCTGAACGTTTCTTAGACTCACTTGGTGACAAATAACTTTTCACATTTGTGTCATATCCTTAAAGCCCAGCGGTATTCCCGCTGGGTTTTCTTTTGTATACTACCGCCTCATTAAAACAATTATCATTAAGCCTTCACGATGGATAAGAAAAAGCAAAGCAGCTTGAATAAGTGGCTGAAGCAACAAAGTAAGTTAGCCAAGCGCTGGCTTATGATTGCGATAGGCCTAGGCGTACTTTCAAGCGTGTTTTTATTGGCTCAAGCAGCCCTGCTCGCCTCCATTCTGCACCAGTTAATCATTGACCAAGTCGACAAAGCCGACCTCATTTGGCATTTTGTTGGGCTCGGTGGCACGGTTATCGGTCGAGCTGCTTGTACCTGGGGTCGAGAGCTTGCCGGTTACCGTTGCGGGGAGCAAATTCGAGTTTATATTCGCCAACTCATTTTAGATAAAGTTCATAAACTTGGGCCAGCTTACATCAAAGGCAAACCTGCTGGCAGTTGGGCAACGCTCATCTTAGAGCAGGTAGAAGATATGCAAGATTTCTTCTCACGCTACTTGCCTCAAATGTCATTATCGGTACTAGTGCCTTTCATCATTTTGGTTGTCGTATTCCCAGTAAACTGGGCAGCAGGCTTGATCTTCCTGGTCACTGCACCACTAGTGCCTATTTTCATGGCACTGGTTGGGATGAAAGCCGCAGAAGCAAACCGTAAAAACTTTAAAGCAATGCAGCGTTTGTCGGGTCACTTTTATGACCGCTTGCAAGCAATGACGACCATTCGCTTATTCGATAGAACAAAATCTGAAACTGAAACTCTTAAGGGTGCTTCGGAAGTCTTTCGTACTCGTACCATGGACGTTCTGAAAATCGCGTTTCTGTCTTCTGCGGTGTTAGAGTTTTTCACTTCTATTTCTATCGCAATTACCGCTGTCTACTTTGGCTTTAGTTATATCGGGGAGCTCGATTTCGGCTACTACGGCGCAGGTGTTACGCTCTTTGCTGGTTTGTTCATTCTGATTCTTGCTCCAGAGTTTTATCAGCCATTACGTGATTTGGGCACGTTCTATCATGCGAAACAGCAAGCGGTTGGCGCAGCAGAAAGCATTGTCGAGTTTCTGGATTTGGAAGTCGATCAAATCAAAGATGGTACCCAAGCGTTAGATAAAAACAGCCCTATCCATATTGAAGCGGACCAGTTAACCATTTTTAGTCCGGAAGGTAAGCAGCTCGCAGGTCCCCTATCCTTCTCTCTTGAAGCCAACAAAAGTACAGCGTTGGTTGGACCAAGTGGCGCAGGTAAAACAAGTTTGGTAAACACAATCCTCGGTTTCATGCCTTATCAAGGTAGCTTAAAAATTAATGGCTGCGAATTGTCGCAACTGGATCTAGCCACATGGCGAGAGGCAGTAAGCTGGATTGGTCAAAACCCGATGCTATTACACGGTAGCATTCGAGATAACATCACACTAGGTAAGCAAAATATTCAGGATGCAGACGTACATTCTGTGTTGAATGACTCTCACGCTGCTGAATTTGTTGAAATGCATGGGTTGGATTATCCGATATCTGATCGTTCTGGTGGTTTATCTGTCGGCCAAGCGCAGCGTTTAGCACTGGCTCGCGCCATGCTACAAAATGGTCGTTTTTGGTTATTAGATGAACCAACCGCAAGCTTAGATGCTCGCAGTGAAAAACTCGTGATGGAAGGCATTAACAAGTATGCGCATGCCACAACGAATTTGATGATTACTCACCAACTTGCGCCTTTACAAAACGTATCGCAAATTCTTGTTATGCAGGACGGCCAGATTGTTCAACGTGGTGATTACGCCACACTGTCGACAGAAGATGGCTTATTTAAAGACATGTTGGAAGCGAACCTCGCACAACGTGAAACAGACAAGGGGAACTTAGATGCGTGATTTACTCCCTTATCTAAAACTCTATAAAAAACACTGGTTTGGTCTTTCGCTAGGTATGCTACTGGCATTTCTGACCTTAGCGGCGTCTATTGGCTTATTAACGCTATCAGGTTGGTTTATTTCAGCCGCAGCGGTGGCAGGCTTGACGGTTGCTCGTGAGACCTTCAACTACATGTTACCAGGTGCCGGGGTACGCGGCGCTGCAATGGCTCGAACCGCAGGTCGATGGGGAGAACGTGTCGTTAGCCACAATGCAACGTTCAAGCTGCTTACCGATCTACGCATCTTCTTCTTTAAGAAACTTGCACCACTGATTCCGGGTCGTGTTTCTACGATGCGTGATGCCGATCTGCTCAACCGCTTAGTAGCGGACGTAGATGCGATGGATCACGTTTACCTTCGACTTATCAGCCCTGTCGTGATTGGTGTTTTTGGCATATTGAGTTTAACGGCTGTCCTGGCGTTCTTTGATTGGCATCTCGCCCTACTGCTTGGCTCGATTCTTACCGTCATGTTGTTTGTATGGCCAGTACTGTTCTATAAACTGGGTAAAAACAATGGCGAGAATCTCACTCATCATAAAGCGCAATTGCGAGTGGCGACACTGGACTGGCTTCAAGGCTACAGTGAACTGAGTATCTTTGGAGCAGAAGAACGTTATCGTAATCTCATTCTAGAGAAGCAGAAGCAGTTGCTGTCTAACCAATTTGTGAACGCGAATTTAACGGGCATGGCTTCAGGCCTGCTTATGCTGGTGAACGGCATTACACTGGTTGTGATGCTTTGGTTTGCTGCAGACGGCGTAGGTGGTCGTGCTCCTGATCCTTGGATTGCGCTGTTCGCGTTTGCAACCATGGCTAGCTTTGAGATTCTGATGCCTATCGCGGGCGCATTCCAGTATCTCGGTCAAACGTTGACTTCTGCTCGTCGTTTAAATGAAGTAATTTTGGCTGAACCTGACGTCGTCTTCCCTGAGCAGTCGAAACATAAAGACACAACGTTAGACATTGAATTCGACAACATAGATTTTACTTACCCTGACGGTCAGCAAAAGGTGCTGAAAGACTTGTCACTCTCACTACCGTTGGGCACTAAAACTGCAATTGTAGGTCAAACAGGTTCAGGTAAATCAACACTGATTCAGCTTCTTTGCCGCTACTGGGATGTTAACCAAGGTGAAGTTCGAATCGGTGGTACAAAACTGCAAGATTGGAGCGAGTCGGACCTGCGAGCAGCAATGACTGTGGTCAGTCAACGCGTAGATGTACTAAACGGGACACTACGTGACAACTTACTCATGGCCGCTCCGGATGCAAGTGATGAGCAACTGTCTACTATTTTACAAAAAGTCGAACTTGGCGGACTTCTTGAAGAGCCGGGGTTAGACGCTTGGTTAGGCGACGGCGGTCGTCAGTTATCTGGTGGTGAGAAACGTCGAATCGGTATTGCTCGAGCATTGCTACGTGATGCCCCAATCCTACTCTTAGATGAACCGACTGAAGGCCTCGATAAGCGTACGGAACAAAAAGTGATGGCGCTTTTCAATGAACACTTTGCTAATAAGACAGTAGTATTCATTACACACCGACTGATAGAGCTAGAAAGTATGGATAGCATCTGTTTGATGGAACAAGGTGAGATCATCGAACAAGGCGACCATCCAACGCTACTCGCTCAAAAAGGTCGTTACTACCAGCTATTACAATCTCTATAATTCGATTTTCAGTGACGAGAAGGGCTCATCAAACGATGAGCCCTTTTGTTATTCCTGTATTATTAGTTACCTAATTAAGCACGTATACAGTGCTGATTTACCGACCAGATTTTTTGAGATAAGCCGCCATTTCATCTTCCGGAACCATGCCCCCACCTGTTGCCCAAACAAGATGTGTTGCGTTTTTGAGTTTTTCTTCGTCAAATTTCATTCGAGACTGATAAGCATGGTTATTCGAGACGTGCACTGCCCCAATCATACCGGCTAATGCAGAAGGCTCTAGATTAATACCTTCCAGTTCACTTAACTCACCCAAGTGGTGATACATACGAGCGTCATCAATGGTGTAAAAACCATCAAGTAGCCTTTCCATCGCTCTTCCGACAAATCCCGAGGCACGCCCGACTGCCAAACCATCAGCGGCGGTGATGTTATCGATACCCAAATCTTGTACCGAAATATCGTCATGCAAGCCTGTATGTACGCCCAACAGCATGCACGGTGAGTGCGTTGGCTCTGCGAAAATACAGTGGACATGCTCGCCAAATGCTACCTTCAAGCCAAATGCCACCCCACCAGGCCCGCCGCCAACACCACAAGGAAGATAAACAAACAATGGATGATGCTCATCAACCACGATTCCCAAGTCATCAAATTGCTGCTTAAGACGCTCACCCGCAACAGAGTAACCTAGAAACAGCGTCCGTGAGTTTTCATCATCGATAAAGAAACAGTTGGGATCTTTTTCTGCCTCTTTACGACCTTGCGCGACAGCAATACCATAATCTTCCTGGTGCTCTACGACATTAACACCATGTGACCGGAGCTTATTTTTCTTCCATTCCCGCGCATCCGCAGACATGTGGACTGAAACTGAAAAACCCAACTTCGCACTCATGATGCCGATGGACATACCAAGATTGCCGGTTGAGCCAACCGCAATACTGTACGGCTTAAAAAACTGCCGAAACTCATTGCTGAACAATTTGCTGTAATCATCGCTTTCACAGAGCAAGCCGGCTTCAAACGCCAACTTTTCTGCATGAGTGAGCACTTCATAAATACCACCTCTCGCTTTGATCGAACCAGAAATTGGCAAATGACTGTCTTTTTTGAGCATTAAACGGCCCAATATTGGCGTGTCGTATTGCTGCTCCAAACGCACTTTCATATTGGGAATATCCACCACTGCGGACTCAATAACGCCACGCGACGTTTCCGTTTCGGGAAACGCTTTCATCAAATAAGGCGCAAATCGTGTTAGCCGTTCACTCGCCGCTTGAATATCTTTTTCATCTAACCCGACATGAGGTAAGCCTTCCTCCAAGGAAGTGATATGGGGGTTGAACCAACAAACCTCTTCAAGATCAATAAGTGCAGCCAAGAGTGGGAACTGCTTAGTCAGCGCTTCAATATTTGCCTTGGTCATTTTACCTTCCTGGAATGATGTGAGTTGAGATAAACAAAAGCGCCGCAATAGCGACGCTTTGGAGAACAACTATCAGTTTGAGCTTACGCGTAGTTTTTCTCAAACTCTTGCATGAAGTCTACTAACGCTTGAACACCTTCTAGCGGCATTGCGTTATAAATGGATGCTCGCATACCACCAACTGCTCGGTGACCTTTTAGCGCTTTCAGCCCTTTAGAGTCTGCTAGCTCAAGGAAGGTTGCATCCAGTTCAGGCTTAGCAAGTTGAAATGGCACGTTCATCAAAGAACGGTTTGCTGAGTGCACGCCATTACGGTAGAAATCAGACTGATCGATGTAATCATACAGTAGCGCGGCTTTAGCGCGGTTCACTTGCTCAATTGCTTTTACTCCACCCTGTGCCTTCAGCCATTTGAAAACAAGACCAGACAAGTACCATGCAAATGTTGGTGGCGTGTTGAACATTGATTCTTTTTCTGCCAAAACAGTGTAATCCAAAATACTTGGTAGTACCTGCTTCGCCATACCTAATAAATCATCGCGCACGATAGCAATAGCAATGCCGGAAGGACCAATATTTTTCTGAGCGCCCGCGTAAATCACACCGTATTTAGACACATCGATTTCACGAGAAAGAATTGTCGAAGACATGTCAGCAACAATCGGTTTGTCGGTGATAGGAAGATCGTTAATCTCAATACCATCAATGGTCTCATTTGGACAGAAGTGAACGTAAGCCGCTTCTGGAGCAATTTTCCATTCACTTGCAGGTAGAACCGCGACTTTCCCGTTGATTTCTGTTTTTGCATCAAACACGTCTGGTTCGCAGTATTTTTTCGCTTCAGCTACGGCGCTTTCAGCCCAATAACCACCATCGATGTAAGTTGCCATATCGGCATCACCAAGTAAGTTTAGAGGAACAGCAGAAAACTGAGCACGAGCACCACCTTGGCAGAACAGCACTTTATAGTTGTCCGGAATATTCAGAAGATCACGTAAATCCTGCTCGGCTTCTTCTGCAACTTTGATGAACTCTTTGCTTCGGTGGCTGATTTCCATGACCGAAGTACCAAGGCCTTGCCAATCGATTAGTTCCTGTTGTGCTTGCTGCATAACTGCTTTAGGCAGACCTGCTGGTCCTGCACTGAAGTTAAATACGTTGTCCGTATTTTGTTCCATGATGCTCATTGCTCCTGCTATGTAAATATTACGAAATTAATATCACGTTTTTGCAGTGATAAAAACAAGAAAAGAGGTCTTACGACCTCTTTTTAAAGACTAAGCGTTGAATTGGAACAAATTCGCAACAACACGAATTACTGTTGCTGCATCAAAGCAGGCATAAGTAGAGCCACCAATGGGAACTCATGCCCATTTTCGAACTTCAATTTGCCTTCACCAATTTCTGCTTTTAATTGATAACCGCCCTCTACTTTTTCGATCAACTCCATAATAAGGAGCTCATCAATCCCTTCTTGAATAAATGGGTAATGCGTTACTAATTCATCAGAGAAGTAAGTGCTAAGTTCACCAGTAGTGGCCGTCACCAACTTCATTGGATCTTGAGTAATATGCTTAGTACCTTCAGGGATGGATAGTTGCCACTCGTTGTGGAACTTGCCGTCACCGAACGCGAGTGAAAGCTCGTTCACGGATAAATCAAAACCTTTGCTAAACAGCGTATCGACATGCGGCAATAAATTCGCAATTTCCTGCTCATCTAACATAGGAGAGCTTTGATAGATAGACATAATTTGATCAAAAGACTGGCTATCCACATCTGCAATTGAGAAATCCAACTTAAAGTTATCGACATCCGTCCCATCAGTTAAACGTAGTTTCTTAGCATCTAGGTTTAATTGACTGTTCAGCTTATCACCAGACTCACTCATCGTAGTGTTACCACGGTAGCTCGCATTTTCAATCAAAAAGACAGGCGTCAAGTTCGCATCAACCACATCCAGCTTCTCTAGAGAGAAAGACTGCTCGCCTAACCAGTAGCCTTTTGCTTGCTTTCCTTTACCTTGCCCTGTCAATGCATTCAGATGAAGCTCTTCACCGTTTTCAAAATCCACTTGAACAGAAGGAACGGAAACTTGGTAATTGAGATCACCCAATACCGTCACATCACCTGTTACTTTTGCAGGGCTTGTAGAAACAGAAACACCTTGCGCTTCGTTACGATAATGCCAACTGTCTAGGTCGAGGATAAATGCTGTATTGCCATTTAGTTGAGTCTGGCTATGCATCGTGAGAGGCAAAAAGTCATTGTCCACCAATTTTGAATCTGCTGTTAGGCTTGTTAGACCGTGGCTAACATCACTGGTTACGTCAAACGTCGTTGGCATACCATCACGCTCTAACTGCGTTTTAAGCTCAGGATCAACAACTGAATAACGAGTCAGCACGACTGAAGACAAATAGCCACGCTGATACTCGACCACTTCGCCTTTAATCATTTCATCATTCATATTGGTAATACCATCTTCAATGATGGACTGACCAATTTGTCCGACAGCCAATGGCCAACACAGTGCTAATGAGATAGCACCACCAATGGCGCCGATTTTTTTAAGATTTTGCATAACGTCACTTATTAGATATTTTCGGTCAGTCTACCCCAAACCACCTGTGGAGAAAACATTGAGACAAATCAGACTATTGATGCTTATTCTAGTCCATTAATCAGGAATCATACTTGGCTCCCACTCATCATGTCCTTTTATTGTTAAAGTTTGCGTGGCGAAGTTTTAACCGGAGCTAAAACATCTGTGAATCGTTATGCTGTGTTGTGTCTCGACAACAACCCAATCAGTGCTGAACAGTTTCGATTGGAGCTGTCTGCCTTCTCAAGTAAGTTTGATATATTTTCTGTCGAATCGATAGAAGAGGCTCAAAGCGCTTTAGAGTATCTAGAAGAAAGAGAACAGACTGTTGCTTTAGTTATAGCGAGCCATCACGCTCATTTTAACGGCGTGGATTTTCTTATTGGTTTAGACCGGATGCCACATACCGAGCAAGCAAGAAAAATTCTTATTAGCTGCTCGTCTGATATAGAGGCAATTCTCACTGCCGTTAATGAGGGCAGGCTCGACCACTGCCTCACTAAACCTTTGCCAGATCACGTCTTATTTAACACAGTGCAAAAAGAGCTGACCCAATTTATATTGCGAAACGGTAAAGAAGACCTGCTAAGTTACAGTCAGATATTGGATCATCACAGCTTGTTGCGAGCGCACATCAATAACCAGATGAGCCATTATCAAGCCGGATTCTTACACGACTACCACTCGATGTCTGATGCCGAGTTAGCCGAGCAAGTGATCTCCGCTCTCCAGCAATTTTTTAAAGATAATGACGAAACAAGAGCGTGCCGTACATACTCACCTGAACACTTATTAACCGTGGAAGGCGAGCCAAATTGCTTTTTGTGGTTTATCACCGAAGGTGAAGTGGCTCTGTACAAGCGCGATGAGCAAGGCATGCAGCGAGAGGTTGTACGCCATAACAAAGGGAATATTGTCGGAGGCATGTCGTTTGTTACTGGGGAATGTTCTTTCTCGACAGCTCTAACACTAACCAAAACAGAAGTTATCAAACTCGATCGCAACGTATTCAATAAAGTGATGCAAAGCGACTCAAACTTACTGCCTCTTTTTACAAACTTGCTTTTACGCCACTTCAACCGCCGATTGCAAAGAAGCATCAACACCAAACTGCAACTTCAAAAAACGCTCGAATCTTTAGAATCAGCCCACCAGCAGCTCATTGAAAGAGAAAAAATGGCGATGCTTGGTCAATTGGTTGCGGGAGTGGCCCACGAACTAAACAATCCAGTAGCCGCGATATTGAGGGGCGTAGAGAATTTAACGCATACGCTAGAACGATTACTTAACGATGCGCCAAGTTCCGATATACAAACCAAAGGCATTGAATTACTGAGCAAAGCGCAAACCTCAAAACCCGCTTCAACCGCCGAGCTCAGATCACGCGTAAAAGCGCTTAGCCATACTCTTCCAGACCGAGCGTTGGCAAAGAAAGTGGTGAGCCTTGGTTTAGAATCCGATCACGAGCTACTTACCCAACTAACGAGAAAGCAGCAAACGTCTTATCATGCTCTCAATACACTAGAGCAATACCACAAAGCAGGTTCTACACTTCGCTCAATTAATGTCTGTGCAGCACGAATTGCTGATATGGTAAAAAGCCTGAAAGGATATGCTCGGTCAGATGATGAGACCCTGCACTATGCCGATATTCATGAGGGCATTGAAGACACCTTGGTGATTTTCGAGAACAAATTAAAAATGCACCAAGTTTCAACCGACTATGCAAACTTGCCTTCCATCCTTTGTCAACCGATCGCACTCCAACAGGTGTGGACGAACTTGGTCTCTAACGCCATTGACGCATTTCCAGAGAAAGGTGTGTTAAACATACAAACACGCCTTGTAGAAAAAGAGCACACACATTATGCCGTTATCTCATTTGAAGATAATGGATGTGGCATTCCTGAATCGCAAAGAGACGCCATTTTCGAGCTGAACTTCACCACAAAAAAAGAAGGTAATTTTGGCTTAGGCATCGGGCTGTCCATCTGCCAGCAAATCGTAACAGCACACAGAGGGTGGATTGACGTCGAATCAGAGATCGGCCAGTTCACACGAATGACCGTCTGGTTACCAGTCATCGAAGAAGGAGATGAAACATGACCAAGTATCTAATTTTATGTGTCGATGACGAACGAGAAGTCTTGGATAGCGTGCTCCAAGATCTTGCTCCCTTCGAGGAGAACTTTGTCGTCGAAGGAGCGGAATCGGTGACTGAAGCTCGGCAAGTGATTGAGGAGATGGCGGAAGAAGAAGTTCAGCTTGCGCTCATTTTATGTGACCACATTATGCCGGAACAAACTGGGATCAGCTTCTTAATCGAACTCAGTCAAAATGGTGACACAAAAGCAGCGCGCAAAGTTTTACTCACAGGACAAGCTGGTTTGGAAGACACCGTAGAAGCCGTAAATAACGCGAGTCTCGATTATTACATTGCCAAACCTTGGAAAGGTGAAGCATTGAGAAAAGCAATCGTGTCTCAGCTTACCGCGTTTGTGATTGAGAATGATGATAACCTGCTATCCTGGACTCAAATCCTTGATTCTGAGGCAATCCTCAACGCCATGGCAGAAAGAAGAGCAAGCTTTGGCGAGTAATAAAGTGTTTGGTTCTAACTTGAACTCAACGATGCTCATTGCACCACCTAACCTCGCATAGTCGAATGAGGTTAGAAAAACATCGTTACTTGTCCGAGTGAAATTCTCGGACACTACGTATATGGCGTAGTTTTTGCTTAAACCAAGGAACTATTAAGTTAATTGACAAAACATCGACACATTTTTGTTGGTCGTGGACCTTCCTTTTTATTATGATGTCGGACAAATCAGATTACGGTTCAAGTGGTTGCTTGAATCCATGGAAATAATGAACAAGGTTTATCGTTAGTTATGCGTAAAACACTATTAGCCGCTGCCTTACTAGTGGCATCAAGCCATGCCCTAGCTGCAAACGATCGCAATGCGCCAGCAACTATGAGCAACTTTAGCTACGACTATTTCGAAGCACGTATTGGCGCAAGTCCTGTGACATTTGGTGCTGGATTCAGCAAATCAATTCACCCGAACGCGCATGTTATTGCTCGTATTGACTCTGAGTTTGAAAGTGATTTTGACTCAGCTGCAGGCTTTGGCTTCCATTCTCCGCTAAACAACTGGGCAGATCTTACTGGTGAAATGCTAATGCGCGTTGTGCAACCTTCGAATGAGAGCAGCACAGATGTTGGTATGGAGCTTAACTTAGGTGTTCGCCAATGGTTGGGCCCTCAATTAGAAGTAGGCGGCAAAGTCGGCTACGTTTCTATCGATAACGATGACGATTGGACTGGCTCTGCCTACGCTCGATTCCACTCAACAGAGCTTTTCTCTTTGGGTGCTGAAGCACGTATCAACGATTTTTACGGTGATCAGGTAATGTTCACTACGCGTTTTAAGTTTTAAGATTTGTGCTATAAGAAAAGAGCAAATTAAAAAAACAAAAACCGAGGTCTCTGCCTCGGTTTTTTTGTCTAATTTAATGACTAACTCAATGAAGTGGTAAAAAACTTCAACGTCCTTTTTCCGCTTTTCACACTTGCCTTTACGACCCGCTAACTCCATCGAAACGAGTCAATCATTGTGCGATCAGCTTCGCTTAGTCACACAGTGCCAATAACTGTTTTTTACGCGGCTCTTGGATCAGTTTCCAATGTACGCCATCAGTTGCACCAGCAAATTTCCACAGTAGCTTTACATCAACATCATTACCGTAAGCCGTTTTAACTTTGTTGAAGACTTTTACAGGTCCAAGTTCTAAAAAGGTTTCTACGTCATCAACACCGGCTTTCTTGACCATACGTTCAAGGGTTAGTTGCATGTTGGGTAAGTCTCTTAAGCGTCTACTGGCAGAGGACTTTTGATATTTCCGTTCCTTAATTGAGTATTCAATTGATTTCTGTACCAGTTCATCAAGCCCTACATATCCGGATTCGAATAAATCGGTTACATCATAATAATTTACGGTTGCCGTCGTCTGTTTTTTGACGTGCTTATACTTCTCACAGCTCAGTTGAGTAAACACTTCATCTAGCCCATTACCACCACGTAAGTAGCAGCAATCATTGCTGACAAGCGCAAACATAGCATCATCGGTGAATAAACCAATACCACCGAACATAGAACGTTTTTGGTACTCACTGAAGGTGCGTACATATTTAAAAAAAGCTTGGTCTGTCATGTCCATTGACCTCTTTAATCTGAATAAATTACCCCGATTAGCGATGTCACCAGATAAACAGCAGCTTATAGCGAATTATAAATGTCGATTTGTTGGCGATATTTTTGTGAGTTGTGCTCACCAACTTGCTTAATCATACTTAACGTTGAAAAATAAGTTAGGACATAGGTCACATATAAAAAAGTATAAATTCTGCATACGTGATTAGTTTCACACTTATTGTTTGTGTGGTGATATTTTTTTGACGCATAGCATGCCTAAAACACGCCATCATTATGATCTCGCTGGCAATTACGGGCACATAATACGCATTTAATTGATAAAGAATACGCTGTAAGGGTACACTGTACGAAAGATCTCAAGTACAGCGTCACAATGGAACATTTATCATTTTTTTGGCTGCCAAATAATAAAGATAAGCTTATAAACGCACTGGAATCCGAGTTTGCTCAGCTGGTAGAACAGTCCATCTCCACGGGTAAGATTTCGTTACCTCCTATTCCTGATGTCGTGCTTAAAATTCAGCAGTTATGTGTCGAAGAACACACCACGATTGCCGATGTTGCTAACTGTTTATTGGAAGATCCCGGATTAGCAGCGGTCGTTTTACGAGTCGCTAACTCTGTGATTTTCAATCGCAGAAATATCACCTGCAACGACTTAACTACAGCGGTATCTCGTCTCGGAATACTTCGTGTACGTGATATTGTTACCGCACAAGCGATCGAGCAACTTAAACACTCAGTTAATCTCACTAAAGAATGCAATGCCATCTTGGTGAAGAGTGCGGCGATATCTCGTGAGCTCGGTGCCGTCATGGTGATGTTGGTTCAATCGTTTCGTAGCCACGAGCCAGGCACTTATGGTCATCTAGAGCAAGAAAAGGCGTTATTGGTCGGTCTATTAGCCGATATAGGATTATTTTGTCTAATTAATGAGTACCACTTGTACTTAGATAGGGGCAATTACTTAGACCCAGATATTGCATTGCAGATCTTCCAAACACGTTGTTCTGCCACAAGTAAACTGGTGCTTGAGCGTTGGGGGTTTGACAACGACTTCAGAGAAGTATCCTCAAACGAAAAATACGAATTAACGCGACCAGAAGTGAGTTATCTCGACATCGCTAGAATTGCGCATCATTTATTGATGTTCCGCAATCACGATGAACGCATTGACGAACACGAAGTTGAATTCAACTTAACTGGTGCAGAAGTCTTGTATGAACTTAGTAACATGAGTGATACTGACTTCAATGATCAAATCCGTGCTGTACTCAATGCTAGCGGTTTGTAATTTATCGCTTTCTGATAATATCTTATCCGTGATAAAACGATTCGCTCAAGGCTGAGCTGTGTGTGGTGAAATGTCTTTAATTTCAACCGATAGATAATTTGATTTATGCGTGTTGATGTTATCTCAAAAAGGAATCATTGAGCTTTATGTTTTCAGGGATGCTATTTATTTTCGCTCCGCTTGTGGTGGGGTATCTAATTCCTATATCTCGATCTTCGTTATTGGAGAAGATCAATCAGTCAACGTCCTACCTTATTTACGTCATTTTGTCGTTGATGGGTCTTAGTTTGGCGGCGCTCGATAATTTAAGCAGCAACTTACAAAGTATTCTCCTCTATGCGAGTACGTTTTTTTTGTGTCTAAGTGCCTGCAACCTGTTGGCTCTGCCTATTATTGATAAAATTATTCCACTCCAGACCAATCAGAATCAAAAGAAGCTACCGTTATCTTCGATGGCTTTAGAGTCTGTTAAGCTTATCGTGGTCGTTGGCGGAGGGTTAGTGGTTGGCCTGCTGTTACCCATTGATTTGAGTTGGGTAGATACAGCAAGCGAATGGATACTCTTTCTACTTCTATTTTTTATTGGTATTCAGCTGCGCAATAGTGGGCTTACTCTGCGTCAAATCCTATTAAATAAACAAGGAATGGCCATTGCAGCCGTGGTCATCGCAACATGTATGCTTGGTGGCGTTCTTGCAGCGGTGCTTTTGGATCTTCCTCTTTATCAAGCACTCGCAATGGCTTCAGGTTTTGGCTGGTATTCACTCGCAGGTATTTTAATGGGTGACGCTTTTGGTCCGGTATTTGGTGGCGCGTCGTTCTTGATTGAATTGATGAGAGAGCTAGTCGCACTGGTTGCCATTCCTCTCTTTATTCGTAGCTATCCGTGCACCGCAATTGGTTATGCCGGTGCAACAGCAATGGACTTCACCCTACCCGTTATTCAAACCACCGGTGGTGTGCGTTGTGTTCCTGTTGCTATCGTTAGCGGCTTTATTTTGAGTTTATTGGTACCAGTTATGATGCTTTTCTTTGTATCACTTGCTAGCTAGATCTCAGGTTTTCGCTTTAACATCCATTACAATACGGCAAAAATTTAAATACCCAGTTAACGTCAAAGTGGTCAATATTTTTTGGCAAGCCCCCTCTTTCTTTTCGTCATTCAGCTCAACGATTTGTCACGACCAAATAGAAAGAAGGGAGAAACATCAACTGATGTGCATTGCGTTAATAAAGGGATAACAACCAGAAGGAAGAAGAATGAAACGCTTTGTCGTTGCAGCGCTCCTCGCTACAAGCTCAACTTTTACGCTTGCCGCAGATCAACAATGTCTTGCTAGCAAATACGATGGCTACGTCGATGCCTCACTACAGTGGTATCAAGATCTTGTTGATTTGACGGTTACCCAATATCCAGATCTGAAAGAAGTTAGCCAATGGTTCTTGGATGGACGTAAACATCACTTTGAATTAAACCGCGAAGCGGTTCACTACTTTCTAGAGAACGACCCTAGCCGCGTTGCGACGGAACAGCCAATCGAAGCATGGTTAAAACTAGAGCAACATGACGTTAAGCAGTTAGCGACCCGAAGCGATAAGTTAGGTGAAGTTGCAAAACAGACATTTAGCGACCGTCAATCAACTAATCATCCAAAAAACTACGAGCTTCGTTCAGCATTCGCTGATCTGCTTAGTCATCCCCAACAAATTGATACCGCACTTAATAAGTACAATCAGTCAATAGAAAAGATTGAAAAGCAGAAATGTGACTAAGATTGCTCGCATTAGTCGTTGATTAGCATTCGATAACATCAGAGTGTTTTAACGTACTCAATCTAGAATTTTTTAATGTGAATATCGTCACCTTCACCTAAAATTTTCATTTCTACAACTTGGGTTTCAACAATTAAAACGGGACTTTGCGCCCGTTTTAGTTTAGATTGTGCCGCTCGCATTACCAAAATAACTACAAAGATTCTTTGCTATGGTTAAGGAACAAAAAACCGCTGATGTTAGCTTTGAGAGCTTGCTAAAGATCTTCACTGTCCCAGAAGGTCCGGACTCAACGTTAACTAAAATTGACGAGAGCCTCTCGCGAAATCTAAATCAATTTCTTCGTGAACACATCGTGGCAGAAGAAAAGCCTTTACGCGAAATCGAAAAAGACTTTTCTTCTGCTCAGATTCCTGAGCAGCCAGAGTTCGTGTCAGATCATACAGAGCACTTACTCGACACTTTGGTGTCGCACTCAGTTCACACATCTTCACCAAGCTTCATTGGTCATATGACATCGGCACTGCCTTATTTCTTGATGCCACTGTCAAAGATCATGATCGCCTTAAACCAAAACCTGGTAAAAATAGAGACTTCCAAAGCCTTTACGCCACTTGAGCGTCAAGTTTTGGGTATGCTGCATCGCTTGATATATGGTCAGAATGATACTTTTTACAATCAGTGGATGCACAGTGCAAACCACTCATTAGGCGCATTTTGTTCCGGCGGCACCATTGCCAATATCACTGCGCTTTGGGTAGCACGTAACAAAGCGTTAAGAGCCAATGGCTCATTTAAAGGCGTGGAAAAGGAAGGCCTTTTTAAAGCCATGAAGCACTATGGCTATGATGGCTTAGCGGTGCTAGTGTCTGAGCGTGGTCACTACTCCCTTAAGAAAGCAGCCGATGTATTAGGGCTAGGCCAAGAGGGCTTGGTTGCGGTTAAAACCGATGCCAACAACCGTATTATTGTCGACGACCTTAAAGCGAAAATTGTTGAGCTCGAAAAACAAAACATCAAACCTATTGCTGTTATTGGTGTGGCTGGCACAACAGAGACAGGTAATGTTGATCCATTGCCTGAAATCGCTGAAGTCTGCCAAGCCCACGGCTGTCACTTCCATGTGGATGCCGCATGGGGTGGCGCAACACTTATGTCTAACCATCACCGTCATCTTCTTAAAGGTGTGGAAATGGCAGACTCAGTAACTATTGATGCACACAAGCAGCTCTATATCCCGATGGGCGCTGGTATGGTTCTGTTCAAAGACCCTGACGCAATGAAATCCATAGAGCATCACGCTCAATATATATTGCGCAAAGGTTCAAAAGACCTAGGCAGCCATACACTAGAAGGCTCACGTTCGGGCATGGCGATGTTGGTCTACGCCGCAATGCACATCATAAGTCGCCCAGGTTACGAGCTTCTGATTGACCAAAGCATTGAAAAAGCTCGATACTTTGCGGATTTAATCAAACAGCAAGATGATTTCGAGTTAGTTTCTGAACCAGAGCTTTGTCTGCTCACATACCGTTATTTGCCGCCATTCATCCGTGAAGCATTAGCACAAGCAGAAGGCTCACAAAAAGAACAACTGAATGAGCTGATCAATGAGTTAACACAGTTTATTCAAAAGCGTCAGCGCGAAACGGGCAAATCGTTCGTTTCACGTACAAGACTGAACCCAGACCAATGGCAACGCATGAATACGATAGTGTTTCGAGTGGTTTTGGCAAATCCACTGACCACAAAAGAAATTTTGAGCTCAGTGCTTGATGAACAACGCGAAATCGCCAAGCAAGCACCAAATTTGATGAAAAGAATTCAACAGCTGGTTGTTGATATTCAATCGTCTTAACGGCCAGATCGAGTTACATCAATTTGAAATTTTTTTTCGTTTTGATGTAACTCAAACATCATTATCGTGCGACTAGCGCAACAAAACTTCGTTTACACATCCAATTCTGTAGTTTTTACAACATTTTGTTTGAGGCCTGTCAAATTCTCACTAAATAGTACCCGTTATTGGTTTAGACTGATTGAAGATCAGGTTTATACTGATTCTATGGCGCTGGTTGTTTTCGTTAACGCCCCACTCTACTCCGGAATCTTCGTGTTTCCTTTCGTTAGCAGAGCCAGCGAGTTGTTCTCTATACCCTCGTGAACACTATGAATACATTAGAAAAAATTCAAAAAAACCTGGAGAATTTCAGTAAGTCAGAGCGCAAAGTTGCGGAAGTAATTATGGCGTCTCCACAAACTGCAATTCATTCAAGCATTGCAACGCTGGCTAAAATGGCCGACGTTAGTGAGCCCACTGTAAACCGCTTCTGTCGTCGTCTGGACACCAAGGGCTTTCCAGATTTTAAGCTTCACTTGGCACAGAGCCTAGCCAACGGCACCCCTTACGTTAACCGTAATGTGGAAGAAGACGATGGCCCAGACGCGTACACCCATAAGATTTTCGAATCGACGATGGCGTGTTTAGATGTCGCGAAAAATAGCCTAGATCCAATGCAAGTGAACCGTGCGGTCGATTTGCTAACGCAAGCGAAGCGCATTTCATTCTTTGGCCTTGGTGCATCATCTTCTGTTGCCCGAGACGCACAAAACAAGTTTATTCGCTTTAATATTCCAATTACTTGTTTTGAAGATATTGTTATGCAGCGCATGAGTTGTATCAACTGCAGTGATAATGATGTTGTGGTTCTTATTTCTCATACCGGTCGAACAAAGAGTCAGGTAGAAATAGCGAACCTTGCTCGTGAAAATGGCGCAACGGTTATTGCGATTACAGCGAAGGATTCTCCTCTAGAAAAGGCAAGCTCGCTGGCCATCACGCTCGATATTCCAGAAGATACCGACGTTTACATGCCAATGGCAAGCCGAGTTGTACAAATGACAGTGATTGATGTGCTAGCAACTGGCTTCACTCTTCGCCGTGGTACAGGTTTCCGTGAGAACCTAAAACGCGTAAAAGATGCGTTGAAAGACAGTCGCTATGACAAATTAAGCCAGTACTAAGCACTAAAGCTTAGTCAATACTTTATCTAGGGGAGCTCAAGGCTCCCCTTTTGTTTTAATGCTGCTAAGGGAGCAATCACCCTAAGTCGTTGACACTCGATAAGTCCGTTCTTGATTCCAGTACTTCAACAGAACTGACATGTTGTGCACTCTCAGCTGCGCACTCTCCACTACAATCACAGACTTGCTGCAATATGTAAATCAAACGTTCCTGATTCAGGGGTAAAGGATTCCCTTTGATTGCCATTGACTTAAGCGCATCGTTCGCCACTTGCTCAAAAGAGGTTTGGCATACTCCAAATTGAGCCAGTAGCGGTAACGCTAACTTATCTAGCACCATATTGACCCAAAGAATTCCATCGTGTTCGTTAGCGTTTACTCGCTCGGTGACTAATTGGGCCAGCTTGCGATAACGACTTATCACATCATTCCTACCCGCGAGTTTAGCGGCGTTAATGTTCTCCTGCATCACGTGCGGAGCTAAGCGAGCCGTAATAACGCTATGGGGGGCGTCTAACTTGCCTCCTAACGCCGATGCTAACCCATGAGCGGCACCTAATTTGGCATTAGTAATCGCCATACCACCAAGCAATGCAGCGAACGATAAATCAGAGCGCGCCTTATGATTATCTTGCTTACAAGCGGCAATCACTGAACGGCTTAAACGACGTAGCCCCTCTTCGCAGACCATATCAGTAAGAGGGTTTGGCTCACCACACACATACGCTTCCATTAAATGAGTGAACGCATCCATTGCGCCACGTCCAGATGTGTATTGGTCGGTCCCGTAAGTAAGTGTCGGGTCTACAATGGCAACGTCTGCGAGCATATCAGGGCTTCGAAGACTCACTTTCACTTTATCTTGTCCAGATTTCAGCACAGCATTTCTGGTCACTTCTGAACCGGTGCTTGCTGTCGTAGGAATTGCAATAAAATGAAGAGGCTTTGCTTTTAAAGGGACGCTTCTTCCTACCACTTCTACGTAATCGTAAACATTGCCTTGATTGGGAATAATGGCAGCTAAGGCTTTGCCCATATCGATGACGCTGCCACCACCTATCGCAACCACCATATCAGGTTGGAATTTTCTACCTAGCACTGCGGTCTCTTCTACCATCGTGATGTATGGTTCACCAACGATAGCTACGTGCTGGTAACGCATATTTTGAGCTTTAAGATATTGGATAATGGGGGCGGCTCGTTGGGTATCCTGCCCAGTGACCAGCAAAACACTGTAGCCAAATTGGTTAATAACGGATAATGAAGATTGAAGTGCACCTTCACCAAATATAATCCTTGTTGCAGTCATAAACTGAAACATACACACCCTCCCAAAAGAATATACCCAAATAACCTCTCGCCCTCTGATTTAACACTTATGTTAGAGTTGAAGTTATTTGCGTATAGCCAAAATAGATTGCTATTTTTTTAAACAAAAAAAATTGACCAATTCCACCTTGCCATCATTAACCCTTTAGAATGTATGTTTTTTATGCGTCACTTCACATACTTCAGAGCCGTAAAATAAGAACACGCGTTTAGTTTTTATTCGATAGATTTCACCTATAGAACCAAGAGATAATTGCCGCTTTATTTCCGTATCTGGATCGGGCATAGTTACTCCAACAAAAGAAAGCGCACTCAGCCGCTATGTTTTGTACGCTTTCAAAAAAGAATAGATTTAGGAGAAATAAGATTATGTTCGTTGTTATCTTTGGTCGCCCTGCATGTCCTTTCTGTGTTCGTGCAAAAGAGCACGCAGAAACGCTAAAAGCAAAACGTGATGACTTCAACTACCGTTACGTTGATATTCACGCTGAAGGTATTTCTAAAGCAGATCTTGAGAAAACAGTTGGTAAACCAGTTGAAACCGTTCCTCAGATCTTTATCGACCAAGAGCACATCGGTGGCTGCGACGAGTTCGAAGCATACGCGAAAGAGCACCTAGGTCTATTTGACGAGTAATAAAGACTGTTTTCAGAAAAGCCGCTTCATGCGGCTTTTTTATTATTTTTCAGCTGGTTATTACGTTAAGTCAACTAATGGTAAAACCTAAAAAAATTCACTTATCTTTTTGCTATATTTAGTTACAATTCACAGTTCTTAATCTTTTTTGGCACACACTCTACCGAGCCACACAGTGAACATAGACGTCGTATACCTTCTCGAGCAAAACCCTATCCTTCTAATCTTCGTCGTATTAGCCATTGGCCTTGCCATCGGAAAAATTCGATTTGGCAAATTACAATTAGGCAACTCTATTGGCGTTCTTATTACCTCTTTGGTAATGGGCCACCTTGGTTTCTCATTTAATGCAGAAGCTTTAACCATTGGCTTTATGCTGTTTATCTACTGCGTTGGCATTGAAGCTGGACCAAACTTTTTTGGTATATTCTTCAGAGATGGTAAGCATTATTTTATTTTAAGCATGACTGTTCTCGTGTCTGCGGTCAGCTTAACGTATGGCTTGAGTCACTATTTCGGCCTCGATTTTGGCTTATCCGCCGGTATGATGGCAGGCGCATTGACCGCAACGCCAGTACTGGTTGGTGCACAAGATGCTCTTAACTCTGGCCTTGCGACTATACCGCGGAATATGGAATTTTCTCTGGTATTAGAAAATCTATCCGTAGGCTACGCGATGGCTTATCTGGTCGGCTTAATTAGCATGATCATGTTTGCTAAATTGTTGCCAAAACTGCAAAAACAAAACCTTTCTGATTCCGCGCAGCAAATCGCACAAGAGCGTGGCCTTGGAAATTCAAGCCAGAGAAAAGTGTATTTACCCATTATTCGAGCTTACCGAGTGGGCCCAGAGCTAATTGACTGGACTGATGGTAAAAACTTGCGAGAACTGGGTATTTATCGTCAAACTGGCTGTTACATTGAACGAATCCGTCGCAATGGTATTCTCGCCCACCCAGATGGTGATGCTATCTTGCAAGAGGGAGATGAAATTGCACTGGTTGGCTTCCCTGACAGCCATGCTCGCTTAGACCCTAGCTTCCGTAATGGTAAAGAAGTATTCGACCGTAACTTGCTTGATTTGCGCATCGTTGAAGAAGAAATCGTCGTAAAAAGTGACGCTATCGCTGGTAAGCGTTTATCGGATTTGAATTTGTCTGAGTTTGGCTGTTTCTTAAACCGCGTAGTTCGCGCTCAGATTGAAATGCCTATGGACTTAGACATTGTGCTCGCTAAAGGGGACGTCCTTCAAGTGAGCGGCGAGAAAAGCCGAGTACATGGACTGGCGGAAAAAATCGGTTTCATCTCGATCCACAGTCAAATGGCCGATTTGCTCGCTTTTTGTAGCTTCTTTATTTTGGGTATTCTGTTTGGCCTCATCACAATGACGTTCGGTCAGGTGTCTTTCAGTTTGGGTAATGCGGTGGGTCTTCTGTTGTCCGGTATTACGCTTGGTTTCTTACGAGCAAATCACCCTACTTTCGGTTATGTCCCACAAGGGGCGCTGAATATGGTCAAAGATCTAGGGTTAATGTTCTTTATGGTGGGAATTGGTCTAAGTGCAGGTGGAAAGATGTTCGAGCACCTAACGCAAGTAGGACCAAAAGTCATTGGTTTGGCATTTATTGTCAGTGTTGTGCCTGTAGTTCTGGCTTACTTAGTTGGCGCACACGTACTCAAGATGAACCGTGCCCTGCTCTTCGGTGCCATTATTGGCGCCCGTACTTGCGCTCCAGCTATGGATGTCGTTAACGACTACGCTAAGTCCACCATCCCAGCCCTTGGTTATGCGGGTACCTATGCGATTGCGAATATTTTAATGACGCTAGCTGGTACGATACTGATAATACTAAGTTAATACTCACTTTGGCTATGAAATACAAAAAGGCGCTCAATGAGCGCCTTTTGTTTATTGGTTATCTAGTCTGTGATTAGATTTGAATGAAGTCTGCTTCAACTGCTGGATTCACATCCGCTTCGTAATCTACGCCTTCAACGCCGAAACCAAATAGTTTCAAGAACTCTTCTTTGTACTCAACGTAGTCAGTCAGCTCTTTTAGGTTCTCAGTCGTAATTTGAGGCCATAGCTCACGACAGTGCTGCTGAATGTCGTCACGAAGTTCCCAGTCATCCAGACGTAGGCGGTTCATCTCATCAACTTCTGCCGCGCTACCGTCTTCTTTGTATAAACGTTGGCTGAACATACGGTAGATTTGTTCCATACAGCCTTCGTGTACACCTTCTTCGCGCATTTTCTTGAATACCATTGCGATGTACAGTGGCATAACAGGAATTGCAGAACTCGCCTGAGTTACAACAGATTTAAGTACCGCAACATTGGCACTGCCGCCTGTTGCTGCTAACTTGTCGTTTAGCGCTTTCGCTGCACGGTCTAGGTCCATTTTTGCTTTACCTAGTGCACCATCCCAATAAATTGGCCAAGTTAGCTCAGTACCAATGTAGCTGTACGCGACGGTCTTACAACCTTCAGCAAGAACACCAGCATCAGACAACGCATTGATCCAAAGTTCCCAATCTTCACCGCCCATTACCGTGACAGTGTCTTTGATTTCTTCTTCTGTTGCAGGCTCAACGCTAGCTTCGATGATCACATCTTTGTTGGTATCAACAGCCGTTGATGTGTAAGTTTCACCGATAGGTTTAAGAGATGAACGAACTAATTCACCAGTTTCTGGCATTTTACGTACTGGAGATGCCAGTGAGTAAACCACCATATCGATTTGACCTAAGTCTTCTTTGATCAGCTCGATAGTTTTCTGTTTCGCTTCATTTGAGAAAGCGTCGCCGTTTAAGCTTTTTGCGTACAGACCTTCTTCACGCGCTAGCTTTTCAAAAGCAGCTGCATTGTAAAAACCTGCTGTACCTGGTTTCTTCTCAGTACCTTCTTTTTCGAAGAAAACACCGATAGTTGATGCACCGCCACCAAATGCCGCAGCGATACGAGAAGATAGACCGTAGCCACTTGATGCACCAACAACAAGAACACGCTTAGGTGCGTTTTTGATTGGACCTTGCGCTTTGGTGTACGCAATTTGTTCTTTTACGTTAGCTTCACAACCAACAGGGTGCGTTGTAGTACAGATAAATCCACGAATTCTAGGTTTGATGATCATATTCAACTTCCTTTAAAAAACCTTGTTAGGATAAAAGTTTCGTTGGGATTTCGCATCTAATTTCTGTAAAAATGCTCTTAAAAGGCAAGTGGTTGGAGCACTATCCCACCATCCACTCCCCAAGAATACAAAAAAGCACCTCATTGAGGTGCTTTTCTTAACATTAGTTGTCTATTATGCCGCCGGATTCAACTGCGACTTTTTTGGGCTATGAGTTCGCACTTCAGAAAAGTCATGACTAAAGTGGTCAACTTGAATCGCCTTGTAGCGCAATTTATCTGCAGCCATGATTTGATCAATTTCTTGTTCAGTTAACACGCCTGCTTCAAATGCTTGCTGCAAACGATCATGTAGCAGACCTTTACGAGCCACTTTACCATCCTTCGCAGCCTTCATAAGTTTACGCTCCAAAGGTTTAATGTCGTACATTGCAAGGAATGCATTCTCCATTAAGCCTACGCTGTCATCCTCTGATTTTCCGATGTAGCACAGATGCGTGAGGCGATCACGTTGCGCGCCTGGCGTCATCATCGCTTCAGCCAAATTCACACACAGCTCATCACTTGGCTTATTGAAATGATTACCAAGCGGGAACAATAGCCCCTTAAGTACACCGCCAACGTATTTCACAGGGAAGTTGGTGTAAGCCTCATTTAATGACTTAGAAGCGTTATACAAACAGTGTTGAACAGCGTAATGAACGAAGTCTAGATCGCCTTGTTGACGGCCTTCATCTTCATACTTTTTCAAGGCAGCAGATGCCATGTATAGATAGCTTAATCCATCACCCAAACGTGCGGAGATCATTTCTTTACGCTTCAAGTCTCCACCTAAGGTTAACATCGCAAAGTCTGCACTTACTGCAAGTGCACGACTGAGACGAGTAATGTCTTTGTAGTATTGCTGCGTTGGGCCACTCATGTGCGCGTTAACAAATCGAGAACCAGTTAGTGCTGCACCAAATGCACCGAATGTATTACCGAGCGCGTGCTTGATGTGTTTAAAGAGTAAGTTGTCAAATTCTTTCGCACCTTGTTCAGAATCTGGATTCGCCGCAGCTTCCATTTCTTTTAGAACATATGGGTGACATCGAGTCGCACCTTGACCAAAAATCATCAGGTTACGAGTCAGAATATTCGCGCCTTCAACGGTAATAGCAACCGGGATACCAAGGTAATGTTTAGCAAGATAGTTCATTGGGCCATCTTGAATCGCACGACCCGCATGGATATCAAACGAATCATTTAGAATGGTACGCGCGATTTCCGTCATGTGGTACTTGGCAATCGCGGTTACAATCCCAGGTTTTTCTTTCATATCGAGAGAAGTCGTCGTTAGCGTACGCGTCGCTTCTAGTAGGTAAGTAAGACCACCAATGCGCCCCATCGCTTCTGCGACGCCTTCAAACTTACCGATCGACATTCCAAACTGTTTACGCACGTAAGCATAAGCACCTGTTGTACGTGTAGTAAGGTGACCAATCGCAGTGCCAAGCGCTGGGAGAGAGATACCACGCCCCGCAGAAAGACACTCAACCAGCATACGCCAACCTTTACCTGCGTAATCAGCGCCACCGATCAACCAGTCCATAGGGATGAAGACATCTTCACCACGAGTTGGACCATTCATGAACGCAGACCCCAGAGGATCATGGCGCTCGCCTATCTCGACACCTTCATGGTCAGCGGGAATCAACGCACATGTAATGCCAACCTCTTTCTTGTCTCCAAGTAGCCCTTCAGGATCTTGCAGTTTAAATGCTAACCCGAGCACTGTCGCAACTGGCGCAAGCGTGATGTAGCGTTTATTCCAACTAACTCGCACGCCAAGCACTTCTTTGCCTTCATGGGTGCCGTAACAAACCACGCCTTGATCAGGTATGCCACCTGCATCAGAACCCGCTTCAGGGCCAGTTAGGGCGAAACAAGGGATGTCTGTACCATCAGCTAAACGAGGCAACCAGTAATCTTTTTGCTCTTGCGTACCATAGTGCGATAGCAGCTCACCAGGACCAAGAGAGTTTGGTACCATTACCGATACCGCGGTACTGATACTTCGAGTCGCAATACGAGAAACAATGGTTGAGTTCGCCAAAGCGGAAAATTCACGACCACCATATGCTTTCGAGATGATCAAAGAGAAAAATCGCTCTTTACGTAGGTACTCCCATACTTCAGGCGGTAAATCCCTGTCTTCTTTGACAATCTTCTGGTCATCAAGCATTTCTAGCAGGGTTTCAAGCTCATTATCCATAAATGACTGCTCTTCTGCCGTCAGTGTAGGCGTTGGATAATGATGCAATGTTGTGAAGTTTGGCTTGCCTGAGAATAGTTCGGCATCCCACCATACACTACCCGCTTCCATCGCCTCTTTCTCGGTGCTAGACAGAGGTGGCAATACTTTTTTGAACACTTTAAAAGCCGGGTCACTAATCCATTTTCTTCGTAGAGAGCTCATAGTTCAGATCCTTTTGTTCACGTAACCGCTCGGGGTATAATCTTATTATTGGTTTAACTTTCTTATTTGTCTTATGCCAACTGCTTTGCTGACATTCCTGCTGACAAATATGGAATCAGTAAATCGACGACAGATTTCACATCGACTTCCTTTTCAAACTTACTTTCTGCCAGCTCCGAAAGAGCTTGGCTTGAAGCCATCGTAAATACACAGGTTCCTAACGTGAAGTGCAGTCGCCAAAACAACTGTTCTTCACATAGTTCCGGGTTCGCCTTCATTATCGAGAAAGTGAAAAGGTTCAGTACCTCTTCGTATCTGGTGGTAATGAACCAGCGTAGATGACCTTGAACGTCTGTATAACCGCGGCCAATTAACAACATAAATAGCGCAGTACCATTTGGGCGTACATCATTTAATGTACGTAAAGGTAATCGCAATGACTCAAAGACATCGTCCATGTTGTAGCTATCGCGCGTATTTAGCTCAATTAATGAAGTCTTAATGCTCGGCATTAGTGCTTCTAAATACCTATCTAAAACCGCTCTAACCAGCGTTTTTTTATCGCCAAAGTGATAGTTTACCGATGCTAAGTTAACGTTAGCTTTACCTGTTATCGTTCTTAGCGAAGTATCATTAAAGCCATGTTCAGCAAAGAGTCCTTCTGCGACATCGAGTATTTTTTCTTTTGTTGATGTTCTCGGGGCCATTTTAATCACTCGTATTAAACAACTGTTTGAAAATATACTCCCGAAACTTAAGATTAACAAATGATTAACATCACACTTTAACCAATTGGTCTGACCAGACAGTAAAAGGTGTGATCTAATCTTTTGAAATTCAATCGAATACTCCAGTGAAGCTTGTCAGAAGAAAACGATCAAGTTTCTCAGACCAGCGCAATTGAAACGCTAACAATAGCGTTGGCGGCTCGGAGTGAGCGAAGAGAGTATGAAATACATCTTCGGTTCTAGGGGAGATAAAATGAGAAACACAGAAGTTAGTAACTTCGCCAATTTGGTAATCCATCTCGATTTTTCTATTACTTTCGGATGTGTAAGAAGCTAGAAAGCATTAAGTAGAAATTTTTTGAAAAAAAATGGAACTGTTTGGAAAAGTCTCGGTCTGAATATACGTAACAGTTAGGGCATTTGAAGTTTCACTGGCCGTCAAACTTGTTTCCATCTAATTGTTACGTTGCTGCTTTTTTCTTATTAACTCCTATGTTTGTATCCGCCCAGTCAAATTTTCGGCTGGGCTTTTTTTCGCCTATAGATTTACCAAACGCCCCTTTCGATGATTTGCCCCGACTCCATAAGCTAGACCTTAGTTGGTCACAAAAGTAACCACCCTGAAGTAGTTGATGTGCCGATCTGCAGACATAAAAAAGCCTCCCGAATGGGAGGCTTTACTAAACAGTGTGTATCTTACGCTTGCGCTTTCTTAGGCAAAGAAAAGTGCAGTAACGCGTAGCCAAGTAACGCGGCTGTCGTCGAGCCCATTAAGATACCTAGTCGAGCATAGGTATCAAACTCAGGGCTTACATTTCCAAACGCTAAAGAGGAAATGAATATAGACATTGTAAAACCGATACCACACAACACAGAGACCGCAAAGATATGCTTGAAGTTAATGCCTTCCGGTAACTTAGCTACACCCATTTTCACAGCTGCCCAACTAAAAGTGAAGATACCTAGAGGCTTACCAACCAGTAGCCCCAAAGCAATACCTAATGGCAGCATTGAAGTTAGGCCTGACATCGATACGCCTTCTAGCGAAATCCCCGCATTTGCAAATGCGAATAGAGGTAAGATACCAAATGCCACGTATGGATGAAGTGCGTGCTCCATGTGCTTAAGTGGGGAATGTTCGCCCTGTTTACCCTTAAGAGGAATAGCAAAGCCGATCACTACGCCTGCAAGTGTTGCGTGAACACCAGATTTAAGTACCGCAAACCATAAGATCGCGCCGACTATCATGTATGGCGTCAGTTTCGTTACTTCCTTCGCATTCAACATGAACAGGACACCAGTCATGATGAAGCCAACAAGCAGCGCCATGCTAGAAAGATCACCTGTGTAAAACAGTGCAATAATAACAACCACGCCTAAATCGTCGATGATAGCGAGAGCTAACAAAAACACTTTAAGGCTTACTGGTACGCGCTTACCTAGTAGCGCCATGATACCTAGAGCAAATGCAATATCCGTCGCAGCTGGAATGGCCCAGCCAGAAACCGCCTCTGGGTCGTTAGCATTAAACGCAACGTAAATAAGAGCAGGGGCTAACATACCACCAACCGCTGCAATCGCAGGGAAAATTGCGGTTTCTTTTGATTTTAGCGCTCCTTCAAGTAGCTCTCGCTTCACTTCAAGGCCAATAAGTAAGAAGAAAACAGCCATTAGGCCGTCATTAATCCAGTGAGAAACTGACATACCGAATACATAAGTATGCAGTACAGATTGATAAGTTTCGCCCAGCGGTGAGTTAGCAATGGTCATCGCAATTGCCGCTGCAATTACGAGAAGAATACCACCTGCTGATTCCATTTTGAAAAAGTCACGAATGACATCGTTCATGGTTTCGTCCTTATATTTATTATCTTAATAAACGATTAACAAAGAGTGATAAGAGTGTATAGCTGTCGAAAACTTTAGAATAATCGCTTCTTCAGAGTATAAACTTCGGTTTTTTCGATGTTAAGTTTACTATACATCGTATTTTCCAACATGACACTCAATTTTGATCGGAGATCGTATTTGTACTTGTCGCACCAAATATTTATCAAGATGATGAGAAAATCAGCATAACACGGCTTGTACCATCATGATAACCCCGTACTTTTGAGAAAAAGCTAGGAAGCTTCGCGCACCAAAAAACCACCCGTAGGGGGTGGTTTTCTTCACAACTCAATAGCCTGTCAGCTGCATAAAGCCCCAAGCCTCATTGGAGCCGGAAGCTAAAGTAGGCCCTTCCCAGTAAGGTATTACAAAGGGTAGCCACATATCTGACTTGATAATGCGGGTAGTCAAATTAATTTGATGCTTCGGAATATTGATAATCCACTGCAAAGGTAACCTTCTTCCATTGGATAAACTGGTCACTTGCATTGGTTTAATACTGATATCATCGTCTGAGAGGTTGATGACTTTACCTGAGCGTGTCGACAACGTGCCAAATACGTGCGGTGTTTGCCCATGGTGACGATAACGGCTAACAGTTAATGCTCGACCATCATCTAAATTGAAAACAAACCAATCCCAGCCTTGTTGCCCCTCACCAATTAAGCCGCTGCCCCATTCTTTTTGCGCCCATGCAGAACCCGTCACTGAGAATCGCTTACCATTTAAGCTTAAGCTGCCTTTTACTTTTAAAAATGGAGCACTGAAGCTAAAAGAAGCAACAGATTGCAACGCATGTTTAACTTGGAAGCCTTTGTCTCCATTCACCACAAAGGGGCCGCTTGTCATGGTATTGAGCTCAAGTCCAAACGTATCAGTATTCACATTCAAGTTGCCCGGGAAAGGCGTCGCACCGAGTGATCGCCAAGTCCAATTATCAATCCATAACCTGAAAGGACGATTGATCATACCAGCTTGGCCTATCCCACCTCTAGCTACCCGTTGCTCTTTCCATACATGCGAGCCATGACTGACGACAACATGTGAAATGTACAATTGAGGGTTCTGCCAACCGCTGGTTTCTCGCTCGTCCGTCGCAACCCTGAAATAGCTCCATTGAACATTGTAGATCTTGCCTTGCTCATCTTTTAGCTTCGCAAAGTAGTGCCACCATTCATGCTGATACTCGGGATGAAAGCGAAAGTCTGAGGGTAAAGAGACATGCTCATTAGGTAGTACAGGCTCGAAAATCGTTTGATTTTCACGCGTTAAGATAGAATCAAGTTCGCTTTCTCGTGTTGCTGTCGCCTCTAACCAAAAAGTTGAGTAAAAAGCAGCCCCAGTCAGAAAAGCGAACGTAACAACAATGAGCGTTGAAACCAACAAGCGTTTTTTAGAGCCCATTTTTTTCATTACAACGCGTCCCTTAATGACTTCATCGGTGTACTTTTGATCATTCTAATAACTGGCAATGCGCCAGCAACCATGATGGCAAGCATCGCCCAAGCAATGGTTTGAGCATACTCCCATGGAATCGTTTGAAGCTCTAGAGACCAGCCAAATGATTGCTTAATGATAATATCAACGATCAAATGTGCGAGCGCCAAGCCGAGCGGCACTGCAATAATCGCAGAAATGGCTCCGAAGACGAATAGCTGCAAACCACCTAATACGACAAGTTCTTTTCCGGACACACCCATGCACCTTAATAAGGAAAAATGCCGCTGCCGTGAAAGTTCTCCTGCCAACGTCGCAAAGAATAAACCAAACACGGCAATAATCAGCGTGATATTGCCCAAGGTTCCTGCTATAGCAAAGGTATGATCAAACACTCTCATTGCTTGGCTATAAATATTACCGTTATCAAACACACGATCTTGCGGAAGACGGAATACATTCTCTAAGCGATTTTTCAGCCCTTCTCCATTGACGTTATCTTTTAATACTACGCCAAGACCAACATTACCCGTACCTGCAAATGCATACAGCCAATTCCGGTGCGACATCATCACCTGGTTATATGGGTTTCCATAATCGTAGTAAACGCCTACGACTTGCCAATCACCACCAAGCGGTTCTTGCAAGTTAATGAAATCGCCAGGGCGGATATCCAGCTTCAAGGCCATCGACTCACTGACCATTAAGCTCTTGGTAGCGTGCAGTTGATACCAGTAATTTGGGACACCTAACTTGACGGTAAGTGAGTCTAACTCACCTTCAGAAGAGCCCGTACTCACAACTTGCAGAGCACCATGCTCGGTCGGCATATCTTTTTCCCAGCGCCACCAAACCGAGTTCACCTCTGGCTGATTCTGGAGCCATGCGCTCATCCTAGCGGCTGAATTGTTGGTCGGATAGATGTACACATCAGCCGCTAATCGCTGATTTAGCCACTTATCGGTTGTATCTCGAAAGCTTCCGACCATTGTTTCTACACCAATGTTTGCCGCCAGCGCTAACATAAACGCCATCGTAGCCACACCGCGATAGCTCATGCTGGCTGCTGCATCAGCAAAAAACCAACGGACACGAACCCATCGCATGGTATAAGAAAAACTTTGGAACATATGCCACATAATAAATGGCATAAACAACGCCACACTAACCAACATCAGCGCAATAATAGCAAAACCGGTTTCTTGTGTTTTCGGCGCCTGATATACCGCTATTGCAGCGACACAAAACGCACATGCCGCAAGCGCCTGCCAAGAGAACTCTCTTCCAGCAAATCGCATTAGCGACAGTCGAGAAGAAAGGCGGATTGGTTGTGACTTCAGCAAACGGATTAATGGCCACAGACACGATATCAACGCACCCATCGCTGCCATGATTAGACTGTATAAGCTAGATTGCCATGACCATCCTATGGTTAAGCCTACGTTGGCATCATACAAATCACTCAGGCTCGAAGACACTGCTGGGATAAGTTCATTCGCTAAGATCAAGCCAAAAAAGTTACCACACGCCCACGCAATAAAGACGAGCAAAGACAACTCTAGCAATAAGGCTTGCGCTAACTGTGTTCCGTTAACACCAGTCTGTCTCAAAATACCTACCAAACGTTGTCGCTGGATGAAAGACAGAGACATCGCTTGATAAAAAATAAACAACCCGACCAAAAACGACAGCATTCCCATCGCGGTGAGATTCATATGGAATGCGTTAGTTAGCGACTCAAGCTCTGTACGCGTATTCCTAACGAGCGTCATTCCGTTTGGCAGCATGTTTTTCAGTGCTATTAGCTTTTCCTCTGGCATTTCACCACAAGAAATCGCAGACAAACCTGAGCTCCGCTTGAGCATACGCAACAACGATATATCAGTAACCAGCCGAGTACCCGAAAGCATCTTGTCCTTATCTACTTGAATAGGCCCAAGACGGCTTCCGTCATTCATCTCAATGAAGTCCCCATCCTGCCAACTCATGTAAGCGGCCAAATCTTGACTAACAAGAATAGGATAAGGAGGCTTCATTAGTGATAAAACAGGCATCTCACCTAGCGATTTTCCTTGTTGTAGTGGGATCATCGCGACAGGATCTATCCCCACCAACATCAGGCTCATATCGGTCTTGGCATCTAGATGAAGCACGTCAAACGGTGCACATTGGTTGAACCCAGCTCGACGTAACTGAATATAGAAACCTTGAGGAATTTTATTGGCAGAGTGCTTCGTTCGGATTCGGTATGGCAAAGGATTGGAGAAAAGCTTTTCCCCAGTAGCATAACTTTGTTTTGCATGCTGGTTGATAGAAGTAACACCAACAAGGAGGGACACGCCTAAAGTTAATCCCAGCCAGACAAGAATAATTTGTAGAGGGTAACGACGGTAATGACCGAGTAGTGCCTTAACTACGGGCCATAACATGTAGCTGCCCTCCTTGAAGTCGAATCTTTCCTTCCATATGGGCGGCCACTTTTTCACTGTGCGTCACTAACAGCAAAGTACACTCCAGTTGGCGAGCGAGGCTCGTTAGTAAGCGCATTACTGCTTCTGCGTTTCGCTCGTCTAGGCTACCAGTTGGCTCATCAGCAAGCAGGATTTTTGGCTCCATATAGAGTGCACGAGCAATCGCCGCACGTTGTTGCTGACCACCAGACGCCTCTTCCGGATAACGTCCTAGCAATGGCATTAAGTCCAAAGCAGAAAGAATTTGACGCCACAACTCTTTATCTTCCGGCAGACCTTTTAACTGACGACAAAAACGAATATTGTCGGCAATATTAAGTGTAGGAAGCAGGTTGAATTGTTGGAAGATATTCCCAATATTGTTACGGCGATAAAGGGTTCTTAAATGCTCCGGTGCTTCATGCATAGCAAAATTTGGAAACTGCACTTCACCAGAGTCGGCAGTATCTAATCCGGCGATTAAATTCAGCAGAGTACTTTTACCCGAACCACTTTCTCCCATCAGAGCAACTTGGTCGCCTTGCTGCAATGTTAATTCTGCCCCTTGTAATACAGGGTGAAACTCTCCCCCGTCTACATAGCCTTTACATAGGTCTGACAGTTTTAACATTGATTATGCCGCTCGGATGGTGTTTAAAAATTGGGATCAGAATCTACACTAAAATCCTGTTAGTAGAAAGTATTTTGAATGCTTGATCACACTATGGAAGTACAAATGCAACTCGATTCACTTTCTGTTGCTAATTTTGTTGACGTTTTGAGCAGATTTTTGCAGCCAAAATAAACTCTGTTCCTCCTTACTGGCCAATCAGGTTTTTCATCCATTTTCGGCTAACCATTCTTGGCAAGCAAATCACCCACTTCACAACTTCTTCTGTCAAAAAGAGTAAGTAAACCCATTGTGGGTCCCAATTGAGATAAATCGCTGCAAATGCTGCGAGTGGAATCCCGATCACCCACTGCGCCAAGATGTCTTGATACAAACAAAACTTAACATCACCGCCCGCACGTAATACACCAACAATAGCCATCATCGGCACCGAGCGTAGCACGACACCCAACGCTAGAATCACCATAAACTGTTCAGCTAGCTCGCGAGTGTCCGTTGTCAGTGCACTAAACGCATTAAGGATCCATTGATTTGACACTATCAACAAGACGGCGACCACAAATGCGATAAGCACATTCAAAATGACCGTAGCCCATGCTTGATAATAAACGGGTTCAAAATTACGAGCGCCGAGCTGGTTCCCGACTAGAACTGCAGCCGCATTCGATAAACCAATCATCATCGCCAATGCGATCGACTCAACAGGTGTCATTACGGAAAGCGCCGCCAAACCTTGCACGCCTGCTTGCCCCATGATCGCGTGATAAGCAAACAACCCACCAGCCCACGCCAAGAAGTTAAATGTGGTTGGCAAAGAGAGGCTCAAGAAACGCGTAATTTTATCTAAGACCAATCCTGCGCGTATATCATCCCAGCCAAATGCGATTATGTGTTTTTTCAACCATAGATAACCAAACAAGCAACCTACTTCGATCGCGCCACTGATTACCGTTGCGATCGCTGCTCCCGTAATACCCAAAGCAGGAAAGCCTAATTGACCAAAAATTAAAACCCAGTTAAGAAAAACATTAGATAAAATGCCTATACCACTAAAAAAAGTGCTTAAGCCTGGTTGGTGCATCGCCCTTAGGCCCACCGACATACTGGCCACACATGCAACAGCAAACATGCTAACCGACGAAATAATGAGATAGCTGGCCCCTAGCTCAATCACTTCTTGTGAATCGGTAGTCAAACTCATGATGAGTTGTGGAAAAACAACAAACAAAGCAACAGCAATCGCAGCAAACATCATTGCGATCATCCATGTTAAAGCGGTACTGCGACGCACCCCAACTTTATCGCCAGCCCCCCAATATTGAGCGGTTAACAACGCACCGCCCGTTGTCACCCCAACTAACATGATGGTGGTGACGAAAGTCGCGCGTGCAGCAACTCCAACAGCGGCAATTTCAGCTTCACCAAGTTGACCAAGCATAAGAACATCGACGAGGCTTCGGCTTGAAAACATCATGCTTTGCAGTGTAATTGGTAACGCGATTGCAAATAAACGACGTAAGAATGCTTTATCTGCGTGTATTGAGAGTTGAGAAAGAAAAGTCACAAGCGCTCCAACGACAACTTATTGATAGAATGGGGAAAGTGTCTCATGATTATACTCTGTGGTGTTTATTCCACCAACGATAAAAGGACAGATAATGAAAAAGGTGTTGGTGCTAGGCGCCTCGGGTTACATTGGCTCTCAACTTCTTCCGTTACTTTTAGATAAAGGTTACGCCGTCACAGCAGCGGCGCGACATATTGATTATTTAGAGTCAAGAACTCAGCCTCACCCTAATTTAACGTTAAGGTATCTCGACTTGGCTGACGCAGAGACCACGAAGGCTGTAGTGAACGATTTTGATTTAGTATTTTTTCTCGTGCACGGGATGGCTCAAGGTGATGACTTTGTTGAGTACGAACTAAACCTTGCTTTGAACTTCAAATTTGCGTTGGAACAAAGCTCCGTCGAGCATGTTATCTATTTGAGCGCCATTCAACCTCAAACCGGAAACTCTCGCCATTTAGCCGCTCGTAAAGCCACGGGAAAAATAATTCGACAGTCTGGTATTCCAGTAACTGAATTGCGTGCTGGCGTTATCATCGGCCCCGGCTCTGCCGCTTTCGAAATCATGCGTGACTTTGTCTACAACTTACCTATTTTGACCGCGCCTAAATGGGTCGACTCAAAAGCGAACCCTATTGCCTTGCCCAATCTCAACCACTATTTGTTGAAGTTAGCAGAAGCCCCCTCTCCAGAAGAAAGTCAAATTTATGAAGTTGGTGGGCCAGATACACTTAGCTACCGCGAACAGTTCAAAGTCATTTGCCGAATCACGAACAAGCCGTATCGGCTGTGGTCGACCCCGCTACTTACTCCGAAAATGGCATCGTACTGGCTAGGTTTAGTTACCTCAGTGCCAACTAGTATCGGTAAAGCATTACTTGCGGGCTTAGAGCACGACTACATTGCAGACTCCAAAGCGATTGAAGAACGATTTCCTCAAACGCTGATCAGCTACGAGCAAGCGGTAACTGATACCATTCAAGATGAAGGCACATTTGTACGCAGTAATGTCTGGGGGTTTGAACCCGCAGCGCTTCGTCGATGGCAACCAGGATATGGCTATTACCCAAAACAAGCTGGAGCGAGCATTAAAACTCATGCCTCCGCTGCGGCATTATGGAAAGTGGCGCAAAAGATCGGGAGTCGCGAAAAAGGTTATTACTTTGCCAACATCTTGTGGCGTACACGTGAATGGCTCGATATCTTTTTTGGTGGCGGAAAACCGATTCGCGTTTCTCCTCCTGGACCAGAGCTTAAAGTCGGTGATTTTATTGACTCTTGGAAAGTGATTCGCTGCGATAATAATCAGTTTCTTTCACTGTTTTTTGGTATGAAAGGCCCAGGCCTTGGGCGTTTAGAAATTACCATCAAAGATCTCGGTGACGAACGAGAGCTGGATATTACCGCCTGGTGGCACCCGCAAGGGTTTCTTGGGCTGCTTTATTGGTTTGCAATGATGCCAGCCCATCTTTTCATATTTAAAGGCATGGTCAAAGCCATCGCGAAAGAAGCAAACCGTTTAGAAAACAAAAAGCCCCAATAACAGGGGCTTCTAAACACTCAAAATGTCACTTTAGTCAGCTTTGAACGAGAGTGGAATTTCGGCTAACTGGTTGCCTTCGTTTGCTGGAAAAATAAGGTACTCGCCATGGTATTTCACCATCGATTTGTAGTCTGTTACCTTATGTACCATAAAGCCCGCTTGCGCTGCTTTCTCAACAAACTCAGCATGATTGCCACGTACAAACCAACTCATTGGCTTTACGAGCAACTCGCCATCAAAACAGCTTTCGCATTGGTCTGCACATAACGCTAAAGAGTTTTGACCTTCAGTGAAGATTTGTACTTTGCCGCACCCAATCAGTTGCTCAGACGTCGAGACTTCCCAGCCTGCTTGCTCCATCAAATCAAGAAAAGACTCAATATCTGAATCTTTGAACACTTTGAAGTCTTCACCTTCAGGGAAGAATTGCGCATAAAAAGCAGAAATACGCTTGAAGATAAACAACAAACTAGCATCGTTCCCCTTTGAGCGACCTGCTTTTTGCCAACGCGTTAAGTCATCGCCTACCGTACGTCCGAAACGTTGTGATTTTAGCGCCTTTGTTACCCAACGCACTAAATAATGGTTATTCGCAACAGGGGCATTGGCTAACTTACCCGAGCGATGCTCTTGATCTAACTCTTCAAGTGCTGAGTTAACCAAGTTTTGAATTTCTTTGGTGTAATTCGACATTACGCCTTTCTTCCTAAAGTCCAATAAAACAGTGCTGAAAGCACAGAACAAGCAAACATTACGATGATCATCGGCCAAGCAACATTCCCGGGCAGTGATGCCACCAGCGCACCAACCAATGAACCGATACCGAATCTTAATGTCCCCGCTAGAGACGACGCCGTACCCGCCATTGATGGGTAACCACTTAAAAGCAGCGCCATCGCGTTACTACCTATCGTCGACAATGTACCGATAAACAGCACAACAAAAGGTACAATGCCCCATAATCCGAAGTCCATTAACCAACTTACGAATAAACCAATCCCCGCCAAAAGTTGCACGAACAACCCAAAACGAAGCATGGCATGGGAACCAACTTTCTTCACCAAGCGACCATTAATACTGGTCATGATGATCATCGCCACAATGTTCAAACCAAATAGGTAACCAAAGTGGTCTGGTCGAACACCATATAAATCAATATAAACAAACGAACCCGCCGTCAAAAATGCAAACATTCCGGAAAATGAAAACGCACCTGAGAGCATCAAACCGATCGCTTCAGGATTGGAGCATAATCTGGCGTAGTTTCTCAGCGTCGTGCGGAAACGAAGAGGCTGACGATTTTCAGGCTGTAACGTTTCAGGGATTTTCCAAAGTACGAGAAAAATCACAACTACAGCGAAAATAGCTAGTACCCAAAAAATGGAACGCCAACCAAACCAAATCGCGAGATGGCCACCGATCATCGGTGCCACCAACGGCGCAATAGTAATGACCAGAGTAACGAAGGACATTGCGCGTGCAAAGTCTTCACGGTCAAACATGTCACGCACGACAGCTTGGATAATGACCGCCGCTGCCGCGCCAGCAAAACCTTGTGCCGTACGTACATAGGTCAGCGCATCAATGCCATTTGTTGTCGCACTCACAACAGCAGCCAAGCCGAAGAAAAGTACGCCTAAAATCAACACAGGTCTTCGACCAAAGCTATCGGCAAGCGGCCCGTGAATTAACTGGCCGATCGCAAAACCCGCGGTATAAGCCGTCAACGTAATCTGAACCGCGCCAGGCGCGACCCCCAAATCTTTCGCAATTGTCGGCATCGCAGGCAAATACATATCGATCGCCAAAGGCGTCAAAGCACCAATCGCTCCTAGTACCAGAAACAATAGAAAACTGATTTGGGATTGCGGAGCACTTTGAGCTTTTTCTGTCATTCTTTTACCTCTTGTTGGAGCCCTACCGTCAATACTTGCAGAACAAAGTGAAAATAACGGAAGTTCTCATATCGCTGAATGTAGAAGCCAAAAACCTGTTCTATCCAACGTTCGAGAATCATAAGGGCAAATATGTACCAAGGTGTGACCTTGACGAACTCGACATAGAAAAGCATGTGAAAGCGAAATGTGTTTATGGGAAACAAACACAATGCAGTAAAAATGATGGCGTTGACACCATCATTCCATTCACCGTAGCCGAAGGCTTTGCAATAAGAGTATGCATGCATCAGCTAAATGCAAAGGCATATCACTGAGATGAGTAAGCACACCGGAATTGTCTAGGCACTAATTTTGGTAGGAAAATTTATTTTGAGCCAATTTCTACCAAAAGACTAGTTCCTATTAGGAACTAAAGAATTTCCCATGCCGACAATTAATTCCAAATAGAATCAATTTCTTCTTGCGTGAGGTAGCGATAATCACCTGGTTCTAGTGCCTCATCAAGTTCGATAGAACCAATACGCTCACGATGTAAGTACTCAACTTTATTTCCTAACGCCGCGAACATACGTTTCACTTGGTGATACTTACCTTCCACGATAGTCAACAATACTTCATTCTCGGCCTCGTTCACGATTTCCAAACGAGCTGGCAATGTTGCGTCTGATTCATTGCGCAAAATGATGCCTTGTTCGAGCTTTTCCGCGTAATCTGGCTGAATAGCATCGACGAGCCAAACACGGTACGTTTTCTCACACTTATGCTTAGGTGAGGTAATACGGTGAGACCACTTACCATCATCCGTAATCAACACTAAACCAGTTGTGTCGACATCTAATCGGCCCGCAAAGTGAAGGTTTTCAATTTTAGGCTCATCAAGCAATGCGAATGCAGTTTGGTTGTAGCCATCTTCATGTGAACAAACAAAGTCAGCAGGCTTATACAACATAATGTAACGAGGACCAGGAGCACCAATAACACGGTCTTCCCACATCACTTCCGCACCTTTAGGTACTTTAAATGCACCACTTTTTTGAACCTCACCGTCAACGGTGATGTCTCCACTTTTGATGATCTTTGTTGCCTGTTTGCGTGTTGCACCCAGAGCGTCACACAAATATTTATCTAAACGCATGAATACCTCATTGAATTATACCCAAGTGATCTCTAAATCTTGGTTTAAAGGTCACTTGGGTATAAAAGTCAGGTATTATAGCGTTCCTCGTTCGAATAGTTGAGCAATTTCACATATTTTCATGTACACACTTCGTCCTTATCAAGCCGACTCGGTTAAAGCCGTTATTCATTACTTTCGTAAACACTCGACACCAGCAGTGATCGTGCTGCCAACCGGTGCAGGAAAAAGCTTGGTGATCGCAGAACTTGCTCGCCTTGCGAAAGGACGAGTGTTAGTCCTCGCCCACGTAAAAGAACTGGTCGAGCAAAACCACGCAAAGTATGAAGGTTATGGTTTAAAAGGTTCCATCTTCTCAGCAGGATTGGGACGAAAAGAAACTGACCAGCAAGTCGTGTTTGCTTCGGTTCAATCGGTCGTACGTAACTTAGATTCGTTCAAAAACCAGTTTTCTCTGCTCGTTATTGATGAGTGCCATCGTGTGCCAGATGACAAAAACAGCAGCTACCAAAAAGTTATTACTCACTTACGAGAACTGAACCCTGGCATTAAGGTGCTAGGACTAACTGCAACGCCCTATCGTTTAGGAATGGGCTGGATTTATCAGTATCACACCCGAGGTCAAGTGCGAACCGAAGAGCCTCGATTCTTCCGCGATTGTATTTTCGAACTGCCGATCCGTTACTTGCTCGACGAAAACTTCCTCACTCCAGCCCGCATGATGGATGCGCCCGTTTTGTCTTACGACTTCTCTCAGCTGAAGCCCGCTAACACCGGACGCTACAAAGAAGCAGAAATGGACATGGTGATCGATAAAGCCAAACGTGCGACTCCACAAATTGTTGAGCAAATCATGCAATATGCGAAAGAGCGTCAAGGTGTCATGATCTTCGCTGCAACTGTTCGACACGCACAGGAGATACACAGTTTATTGCCAGAAGGCGAAACTGAAATCGTCATTGGTGATACACCTACGCCGGAGCGCGATGCGATCATCCAAGCGTTCAAGAATCGTCAAATAAAATACTTAGTCAATGTTTCGGTACTGACAACCGGGTTTGATGCGCCGCATGTCGATTTAATCGCGATTTTGCGACCAACAGAGTCAGTCAGTCTGTACCAACAGATAGTAGGACGAGGATTACGCTTATCAGACGGAAAATCAGAATGTTTAGTGCTTGATTACGCAGGCAACAGCTACGATTTATACCAACCTGAAGTCGGTGATCCCAAACCAGACTCTGACAGTGAAATTATCACGATTCCTTGCCCGGCTTGCGGATTCAATAACAACTTCTGGGGTAAGTTGGATAGTAACGGTTTCTTGGTTGAACATTTTGGCAGACGTTGCCAAGGTTACTTTGAAGATGAAGACACAGGCGAACGTGAACACTGTGGCTACCGTTTTCGTGCCAAATACTGCGGTGAATGTGGTGCGGACAACGATATCGCTGCACGAATTTGTCATGAGTGTGATGCAACGCTCGTAGACCCAGATAAAAAGCTAAAAGAAGCCCTTAATCTCAAAGATGCATTAATCTTTGAATGCACAGAAATGGACCTATCTGTATTTAAGTCCAGTGATGGTAAATCTCAGCTAAAGGTGACGTATTCTGGTGAACCATACCAAGGCGAAGGCAATGCGTTAGTTCATGAGTTTTGGACATTGAGTACCAAAAAACAAAAACAAACGTTTAAAGATCAGTTCGTACGCCCCCACTTAGCAGACAAGCATCGTCCTTTTGAAGAGGCTTCACCGACACGCGTTGTCGCTAATCAACATCGTTTCCGTTTGCCTCAGTTTGTTATTGCTAGAAAATCTGGTCGCTTTTGGAAGCTGCGAGATAAAATTTTTGAAGATGAGTTGAAATAACATCCACAACACATGGCAAAACTTAATTAGCTGATTCACTCTCTGTTCATCTATATCCGATATACTGCGGCTAACGCTCCAGAAAAGGTTTGACTATGTATAAAGCAACGACTTCTCTACATTCTGCGTTACTTTTCGGCCTTATTGCGACATTCATGTGTGCACCAAGTTTTGCCAAGCATGACAACGAGTACACATCACAAAATGGCCACGCCATCGTGCAAGATGTCGAAAAGCCAGGAACACGCATCGAATTCGATGAAGATCAAGATGAGGTCTACCGCGCGGTTCAACAAGGATATATACGACCATTTTCGGAACTTTACGCCGCAGTAGAAAACGACTTATACGGCCGCATCATCAAGGTCGAGCTTGAAGAAGATGATGATGCTTGGGTGTATGAATTGAAAATTCTGTACAACAATAGCGTCCTGAAAGTTGAGTACGACGCCGCCACGCTGGAAATGCTTGAGATCAAAGGTCGCAGCTTTAACAAAGCGTTAAAGCCGCAAAACAACTAAACTTGTCTAATGCGTAATCCAGACACGATGCGTAACTTACTTCGATAAAAATCCAAACATAATAAGAATCATCAATATGAAAATACTTGTTGTTGAAGATGATCCTCGTTTAGGCGAGCAAATCATCGAAACATTAGAAAGTACCGGCTGGGTACCAGAATTGTCCCAAGATGGCATAGACGCTCTGTATCGCGCGACTTCGGAAGAATGGGACGCCATTGTTCTCGACCTCGGCTTGCCAAAACTGGATGGTCTTACCGTCCTAAAAGGCATCCGAGATGAAAACATTAATACTCCTGTCGTGATTTTAAGCGCTCGCGACACCCTAACGCAGCGAGTTGAAGGCTTAAACGCAGGTGCAGACGATTACCTAACTAAACCATTTGAAATGGTTGAGCTTATCGCTCGTATTCGTGCACAGCTGCGAAGAGCCTCTGGTAATGCCTCTCCTGTGATGCAAATTGGCGACTTGAGCTTGGATACACGCACTTCTAAAGTCATGTGGCAAGGTCAAGCGGTAAGCTTGACGGCGCTAGAGTATAAAGTGGTCGCTTACTTTATGCATAACCCGGAAAAAGTGATTTCTCGAACCGAACTCGTCGAGCACATTTACAAACAAGACTTTGATCGTGACTCCAACACAATCGAAGTTTTTATCGGCCGAATTCGTAAAAAAATCGCACCAAAGATCATCAAAACTGTCCGAGGGTTGGGATACCAATTAAATGCCGAATAGAAACAGGCTACCGTTAAACGCAATAAAACGACTGAGTATCAAAAGTCGCCTCGTTTTAGCGGCGATCGTTTGGTTAACGGCAATGATCCTCGCCGCTGGTGTGACGATACCGACGCAGGTCTACAACTATATGGTTGATGACACTCGCTCACAGCTCAGCATTTTTATGGATGAAGTCGCCGCACAGTTAGAAGTCGATAACACCGGGCATCTTTCACTCACAGCTCAGCTATCAGACCCTCGATTTAACCGACCTTACAGTGGTTTGTATTGGAGTGCCTCTACAGAGGCAAGCCTCGAACGTTCTCGTTCTTTGTGGGACAAAAAAATCGAATACAAAGGTTTGGATAAAGATGCGTATGGAGCAAGAGGCGAAAAACTAATTACGCTAGAAAAAGCGCTGTATCTTCCTGATTACGATGGTCCTATTCACATTATTATTGGTATTGACGAAGAGCCCATTAAAAATACCCTTCAGACGTTAATCGGCCAACTTTGGCTTATTTTGGGTTTATTATTCGCGGGCGTGCTTACGGTCATTTTACTGCAAATTGCTTGGTCATTGAGTCCGCTTACAAAGCTACAAAAAGAATTAGCCGAGCTGAAGTCTGGTAATAAAAAGAGTCTAGAAGAAACCTACCCAAAAGAGATTTCTCCTCTAATCTTCGACCTCAATGCTCTGCTGTTCCATTACCAAGAATTACTAGAGAGAGCTCGCAATCATGCAGGTAACCTATCTCATGCACTTAAAACGCCACTTTCTGTTCTAAAAAATGAAGTTCAGACGTTAGAACCTGAGGCACAATCCCGTCTCCGAGCTCCAATCAATCAAATACAAGACCATATCGATTACCATTTGGGTCGTGCCCGTATGGCCGGATCGATGAACATATTATCAGTGAAGTCGAACCCAGCAGATCGTGTGGACGCTATCTCAATGGCGTTTGATAAAGTGTATGCGAGCCGAAGCATTACCTTAATTAATGAACTTGATTCAGAGCTGAATGTAGCAGTAGAGCAGACCGATCTCGATGAAATGCTAGGTAACTTGCTAGAAAATGGCTATAAGTGGGCCAACAGCATGATTCGTGTGCACTCCTCTCAGGATAAGGAAAATATACACATCATTATTGAAGATGATGGGCCAGGCATCCCTAAAGAGAAACTGAGTCAAGTAATCAAGAGAGGAGTTAGATTGGATGAAACAACCCCTGGCTCAGGTCTTGGTCTAAACATAGTCAGTGAAATGGCACACAGTTACCGAGGTCAATTAACATTGGATACAAGCGCTTTAGGTGGATTAAAAGCATCTTTAGTCTTACATCTCAGCCGAACATAAAGCATATAACACATAAACTTTGTTTTTCGGACCATGATCAGTAAACCGATGAAAATGAAGTCGATGTGAACAAAATCCAAGCAAAGCGTTAAAAGGGATAGCCTTCCACCCCGCTAAATCATACCTTTTTGTTGATTTGGATACGATTTGGGTTGCCCATTTATAAGTGGAATGATAGTATCCGCGCTCGCTTGAACAGTTCCTGTTTCAAGCTTTACCACGAACAACAAGGTCGCATTGTTGATTGTGAACATTTGATTTTTACTAATTTGAGAGTAAATACTATGAAATTCGAAGCAGTAGTACGTACTGAACTAGGTAAAGGTGCGAGCCGCCGCCTACGTCACGCTGGAAAATTCCCTGCAGTTGTATACGGCGGTGAAGAAGCAGCAGTAGCTATCGTTCTTAACCACGACGACATCGTAAACCAAATGGACAAGCCTGAATTCTACGAAGGCATCGTTCTAGTTATCGATGGCAAAGAAGTTAAAGTTAAGCCACAAGACGTTCAACGTCACGCGTTCAAGCCAAAAGTTGAACACATGGACTTCATCCGTATCTAATTCCCTACCAAGGAATTAATCGGATTAAATCCAAACCTTTTGCATAAAAGATAATCGGACTTACCAACCGAGACATCTAAAAAATTTCAAAACCCCGGAGTCTTACCACCTCCGGGGTTTTACTATATTTGGCATATAGCATTTGATTTATGAGCGGGCAATATACTTCACTAAAGTGAGATCGGTCAGCGTCATACTCTCAATCACTTCCGACTCTTCCTCTCCAGTACGCACAAAACCACACTTCTTGTAAAAGTTAAGCCCCTGTTGATTAGTATCCAGTGCTTTCAAACTGATCTGCATAACTGACGTAGAGAGCAAACGTGTCTCTAACTCATCTAACAGTGCACTTCCTGCTCCTTGCCCATAATGTAGCGGCGTAACGTAGCAACATGTCACTAATGCCGTTTTATCTTCGCTGGTGTGGTTAGGTAACTCGTAACTTAAAAAGCCAACAATTTCTCCTTGCCTCTCAACTACGATCAATTGGGCCAGTTGCTCCGTCATCACTCGTGCCCACATCCTTTCTCGACGCTCAATCGTAAACTGCTCTATGTAGCTCTTTGGCATTAATCCTTTATACGCCACCTGTCAAGAATCAACGTGTATCTTGGCGATTTGGGCTGCTTCCTTTTTGAGTGCGTCCCTTACTGTGTATCTCATAAGCATCCTTTATTAGCGTTCACCACTTACAAATTCTTTTAACCCTACCCTTTAAACCAAAGCTCAAAGATAACGGCTACAGTCGCAACGCTTTACATTAATCTATTTCATTTTCATTAATTAAATGATAGTTCACATCATAATATTCGAAGAAGAACGATCCATTATTTACTTTTCATTTTGACTCATTAGGTTGAATCTATTTGTTTAAACACTCGAGTGTCAAATTCGGAATAAGCACGATAAGGTATCGGATGAGGATAAATAAACGATGCCTAAAGCATAAGGTTTCTAAACGATCGCAATTATAGTAAAGAGATAAATACAATTTTTGATAGAGTTTGGCAGAATAAAGCCATGATCAAATGAGTTTAAGCTCTGTACTGTTCATTATGCATACAAACCGAGCCCCTCATCATTAGAGCGAAAATTTATAACGATTTGTGTCATACCTATTAGGAAAAACATAAACTTGGCAAAATAATCACCAAAAATCAGCGTAATACTTCGTAAAAATGCGCATTGATTCACACAAACAACACACATTCAATTAACTACCTCACAAAAAATAGAGCTAGCGATATAAAATAAATACTAAATACCAATTCTGTTTATTTATAGACGTAGTTTGCAGGCTTATTAATTCATTTCTCCGATAGAAGTATAAATAAGAGATAGATCACTAAAGTTTCACATTAATTCCGTATATTTCACGCCGTAACAATAACAAAATCACAAAGAAAGGATCCCTTATGAAGTTTTCCAAATCTCTTTTGGTAGTGGCAGTGGGCGCTGCGCTAGCAGGATGCGGCTCAGACAGCGACAATTCTCCAGTAACCTGCGAGACTGCAGATTCTTGTACTAAGTTCACCGTTCTCCACACTAACGATAACCATGGTCGCTTTTGGCATAACAGCGACGGCGAATACGGCATGGCTGCGCGTCACACTTTAATCGAATCTATCCGCGCAGAAGTCGAAGCAAAAGGCGGTGAAACCATTCTGCTATCTGGCGGTGATATTAATACCGGTGTACCAGAATCAGACATGCAAGATGCGGTTCCAGACTTCGTAGGGATGAACCTACTTGGTTACGATGCAATGGCTGTCGGTAACCACGAATTTGATAACTCACTAGATATTCTCGATATGCAAGCCGAGCTAGCTGACTTCCCTATGCTGGCTGCGAATATCTATAAAAAAGATACAAACGAGCGTTACTTCGCCCCTTACAAAGTATTTACTATCAACGGCCTTAAGATCGCTGTTATTGGTCTAACAACGCAAGACACTGCGAAGCTAGTCAATCCAGACAACGTATCAAACATCCACTTCGAAGACCCTCAAGTAGAAATCAAAAAGGTACTGAAGGAAATCGAAGAGAACGAAAAGGTAGACCTAGTATTTGCAACGACGCACATGGGTCACTACGAAGATGGTAAAAACGGTAGTGAAGCACCAGGTGACGTGAAACTCGTTCGCTCTCTTGAAGAAGGACAGCTAAACGCTATCATCGGTGGTCACTCGCAAAACCCTGTATGTATGGAACCAGGTACCAATGAGTATGCTGATTTCAAACCTGGGGATGATTGTGCCCCAGACCAACAAAAAGGCACTTGGATTATGCAAGCGCATGAGTGGGGTAAATATGTGGGTCGTGCAGACTTCGAATACTACGACGGCAAGCTTCACTTAGCGAATTACGCACTGATTCCTGTAAACCTTCTAGACGAAAACGATGAAGTTATCGGTGAACGAATTCAACAAGATGCAACGGTAAAAGCGTTACTACTGCCATACCAACAACAAGGTCAAGAGTTATTAGATGAGAAGATTTCTAATACGACGGGTAAGTTAGAAGGTGATCGTAACGTAGTTCGCTCTCAACAAACTAACCTAGGTCACCTACTCGGCGAGGCATACCGTACTTACAAAACGGTAAATGCTGACTTTGGTGTGATGAACTCTGGCGGCGTGCGTGATTCAATCCAAGATGGTGATATCACTTACCGTGACGTACTAACGGTTCAGCCATTTGGTAACTTCGTGACTAAAGCAACTATGACAGGTAAAGAAGTTAAAGAATACTTAGATGTGGTTGCGACGAAATCTGCAGGCTCTGGTGCTTACGCTCAACTAGATAACATCACTTTAGATGTAAATTGTGATGCTGGCTCAGTAACCATTACCGATATTAACAATAAAGGCTTCGATCTAAACGAAACGTACACATTCTCTGTAATCAGCTTCAGTGCTGCTGGTGGCGATAACTATCCAATCATCGATGTTCAATCTACACAGCTAACTGATGCATACGTTTTGCGCGAGTTCTTCGTAAACAACCCACAAATCTCTGCGGATAACTACGACAAGAACTTAGAGAACATCAAATACTTCAGTAATGGCCAACCAGTAAAAGGCTGTCCTGCAACTGGTAGCTAATACTCAACACCTTACCCCTGGCGCTAAGAGCTTTTACAAGCAATTTCGTCAGGGCTTTCCTTAAAACCGAAGCTTTGTGCTTCGGTTTTTTATTTTCGATAAATTACTGAAAACTCTCCACCTTCACAATATGTTCAAAAATTGTTCATTTGTGTTATTGACGCCCCTGTGTTGGGCTTCTATGTTTGATAAGGTCTTTTAAATATGCAGGTTCATCGGCTAAATTTCGCGAAACATTTTCAATCGCACAGTCAATGATTCTGAGAAAGATGTGAATGGCGTTACAAACACTGCTCTCAAACAATTTGTCTTTGGACTTCAAACGATGGTGATGTGCCTCCACGCGCACACTAATGAGCAGCGATCTGGACGTCAATGTGTTCAAACTGCTGCCATCGAGTTCTGGAGGTCAAAAATGAAACGAGCCAGCAATAGCTACAGACTCCAAATGATCAAAGAAGTAGTTACCCGTAGAGAGCGTGAAGCTTGTACGGATCCTATGGCGAGATACATTCATCAACTCATGGATGAACGCCCAACAAGTAAATTAGATGTTGAATTCAATCATCGATTTTCAGGAAATCACTTCGACGAACAAGCGGGAGGCTGGGTTAGCGACCGTTGGTCGATGAAATAACGCCAATTACCGCTTTATAGGGAAAATAGATAGGAGATTCCCGGTTCTTAAAGGACACCTTGCCGGACCGGGAATATGTAAAAGCCTAATCAGAACCGAAAGCGAAGGCGTAACCCCACAGACTGAACAAGAGTTCTAGAATAAGTCTTGTTGAGGCGATGACTCATCTTGAAGCTGTTCTGGCTTCGTCTTCCCTGCCAACATCTTTCTTCTGTACCTTTGACGACACAACTTAATAACGTGCAACTGCTGAGCGGGGGTTAAGTTAAGCCAATTAAACCTTTCCTCTCTCTTTCTCATACACCCCTTGCAATACCCTTTTTCATCGGAGGTACATACTCCAACACAAGGGCTTGGGACAGTAAAAAACTCCAGTTGCTCCATACTAAAACCGCTCTTTCCATATTAGGGCGTATTGGCCTAGTTTAAATAATGAGAAGATTAGTCAGCAACAAAACTTGCTATATGCTTCGTTATGTCAAAAACATACGAAACCATAACCTTATGCTGACAAAAACAGTGTTTTATTACTTATACTTACCGCGTTTATAAAAACGGAGTCTATAAAATGAAGCTTAGCCTAAAAACGTTAGTTACAGCAATCTCTCTCCCTGTTCTTATGACTGCTTGTGCTAGCAACGGTGATGATGTGAAAGAAATAACGGCTCAAGATTTGCAGCACCACAACTGGGAACTTGTTCAAGTTGATGGCAAAAATATCGTTCTAGACGAACACCAAAAAGCGGCTCGCCTAGAAATCGGTGAAAATCTAACCGCAAACGGCAACGCAGGTTGTAACAACTTCTTCGGTCAAGCCGAGCTGAAAAACAACCAACTACGCATCGAAAAAATGGGCATGACCATGAAGATGTGTATGGAAGATCAAATGAAGATCGAAAACGCAATGACACAAACACTATCTAACTGGAGCGATATCACGCTAACTACAGATGGTCTTGTTCTGAAAAGTGCCGATCACGAATTGACGTTTACACTACGTGACTGGGTAAACTAATCCCAACTAAGTAAACCAGATAGTATCTTAAAGCAGCCAAACGGCTGCTTTTTTTATATCGATGAATCGTTAGTCATGCATGCCAAAGTCATTTAAATGGCCAACTTTCTTTCTCTTTTCGCCCTCAATTCCATGCTTTAAACATCAATTTTGCTCTGTAAAACAACCTATTCATATCTCTGGGGACAATAATTTTCAATTACTTGAAAGAATATCCTCAAACAAACGGTCCGCTCCTAAAATGACACCAAATTTGTCCTTTCTTCGTTTTGCTTCACATTGAGAGTAATTCTTTGAATCAATGAGTGATTCCGTTTGGGATTGGCATTGATAATAGAGAGAGATGAATTACTATCCTTGTAACAGAGCGGAACGACTTGCGAAAACGTCAATAGAAACGAAAGCAAGCACCAAAAGACATAACACGGAATAGATATGAAAAAGCTACTCAGCAGCATTGGCATTTTAGCCACGACTTTTGCGACACCTTCTTTTGCCGATTCATCAGTGAATAGCGAATGGCAAAAAATCGAACAACAAGCCGACGGGCAATCCGTCTACTTTCATGCTTGGGGCGGAAGCCAAGAAATTAATCGCTACATACAGTGGGCGAGTAGAGAGCTAAAATCACGTTATAACGTGACGCTAAACCACGTTAAAGTAACTGATATTTCTGAGACCACTACTCGACTTATCGCAGAAAAAGCGGCAGGCAAAAACAGCGGTGGCAGTGTTGATATGGTTTGGATCAATGGCGAAAACTTCAAATCAATGAAGGATAACCAATTGCTATTTGGTCCTTTTGTCGAAGGTTTGCCAAGCTGGCAATATGTGGATAAATCTCTACCAATTGATGTGGACTTCTCCGAGCCAACAGAAGGTCTAGAAGCACCTTGGGGAGTAGGACAATTAGTGTTTATCCATGACGAGCAAACCCTCCATAACCCTCCAAAATCATTCGCAGAAATGCTGAGCTATGCAAAAGCGTTCCCGAATCGCCTGACTTACCCTCGACCACCAGAGTTTCATGGCACAAGCTTTATCAAAGCATTACTCATTGAACTGTCTAACAACGCCCCTGAGCTGCAACAACCAGTTACCGATAACACGTTTGAGCAAGTCACTCAACCGCTGTGGTCTTATCTAGATGAGTTCCATAAAGTCGCTTGGCGCGGTGGTAAGCAGTTTCCAGGCGGTACAGCAGAAACCCTTCAGCTACTAGATGATGGTCAGACTGACCTGGCGATTACCTTTAACCCGAACGCGGTTTTCTCTGCGCAGTCGAGCGGTAATCTTGCAGAGAGCACCAAAGCGTACGCAATGGACGCAGGAGCACTCTCAAATATCCACTTTTTAGCGATTCCTTGGAACGCAAATGCCAGTGCTGGTGCACAAGTTGCGATAAACTTTTTATTGAGCCCTGAAGCACAGTCTCGCAAAGGTAACCTAAACATCTGGGGCGACCCTTCGGTACTAAGCAACCAATACTTAACTGGTTCGGCCAAAAACACTCAACAATTCAAATCTATCGCTGAGCCACATCCAAGTTGGCAAGCGGCGTTGGAAAAAGAATGGTTGAAACGCTACGGGAATTAGTAAGAATCCATGTTAAGAGCGCTGTATTTAGTCATTATCTCAGTTTGTATTTTGCCTACCATTCCGGGACTACTTGGAGTGGTGGTCTCTGCGCTCGGTTATGTACCTCCTATCGGTCTACACCACTTTTCTTTTGATGGCTTCAATGCCGTCTTTGATTGGGAAGGTGTTTGGACATCCATCGGGCTTACTTTCTACTCCGCCATTTTCAGTAGCTACTTGGCTTGCTTCATCGCATTTGCAATTCTACAAGCCTCTTGGGGCAGTAAGTTTTGGCGAAAAATTGAAGTTAGCCTTTCCCCACTTCTCGCGATGCCGCACGTCGCGTTTGCAATTGGCTTTGCGTTCTTGTTTGCCCCAACTGGTATGGGCGTTCGTGTTCTCAACCAACTGTTTGGTTACGACCCGAATGCACAAACGGTGAATGACTTAGCATTGCTGATTAAGGACCCACATGCACTCGGTTTGATCATCATACTTGCGATTAAAGAAGTGCCGTTTTTATTGTTGATGAGTATTCCGATCCTTCAGCAATTGAAAGTCGATAAGGTTGAAAAAGTCAGTCACTCGATGGGCTACAGTTCCGCGCAAGCGTGGTGGAAATGCGTATTTCCGCAATGGTTAGCAAAACTTCGTTTCCCAATGCTGGCGGTATTGGCTTACAGTTTGTCCGTTGTCGATGTCGCCCTGATTATTGGCCCTACCAACCCACCCACGTTTGCGGTTTTGGTATGGCAATGGTTTAACGATCCAGATTTATCGCTCCTACCAAGAGCTGCCGCTGGCGCAGTAATACTGTTTGCGATCGCTAGCGTTTTGATTGGATTTGCACGCTTAATGGAATGGTGTATTACCAAAGGCTTCAAACGCTGGCAGTACTCTGGTCGAAACGGGTTTCGTTTACCCGGTAAAACCCTATTTTCACTGGTCGCGCTACTTGCACTTCTAATGATTCCACTCATGGTGCTGTGGAGCTTTGCCCAACGTTGGCGCTTTCCAGATTTGCTCCCAAGCCGTTACAGCCTGCGTTTTTGGGAATACGAATGGCACAGTATTCTAGGGACTCTAGAACAAAGTATGTCAATCGCCCTAATCAGCGCGACTGTCGCGCTAGTTCTTGCTTTAATAGCACATGAGTATCGTCTCCGTTATCGCTGGCAGGTGCCCGGTTACATCATCGCCATCCCAATGCTGATTCCTCAGCTATCCGTGCTATTCGGTATGCAAGTAGTGACGCTGTACTTAAACAGTAATGCGTATTTCTTTTGGGTATGTTGGGCGCATGTATTCTTTGCGTTCCCATTTATTTACCTCTCGCTAGACGGTCCGTGGCGCAGCTTCGATAACGGCTTAACTCGCGTCGCACTCAGCTTGGGTAAATCACCGATGCAAGCTTGGTTAAAAGTGAAACTGCCAATCCTCCTGCCTGCAATTGCATTCGCGTGGGCTGTCGGTATTAGTGTCAGCCTGGCGCAATACCTACCAACATTGGTGCTAGGGGCTGGGCGCATTAGCACCATCACAACCGAAGCCGTTGCACTATCCAGTGGTTTTGACCGACGTGTCACCGCTATTTACGCCATTTGGCAAGCTCTGCTGCCATTCTTGTTCTTTTCTTTTGCGATACTGCTTAGCCACTTGCACAGGAAGTATCGCCGCTTGTCTATAAAAGGTTTACTACTGAATGAGTCTTTGTCTCGAAAACCTCGCCATCCGTAAAACCAATGGCGACGCGCTTTTTTCAGCGTTCAACATGACCGTAGAAAAAGGTGAAATCGTTACCCTGATGGGGCCTAGCGGTTGTGGTAAATCCACTTTGTTGGATGCCATTGCCGGGCACCTATCCGCCGAGTTCAACTACTCTGGATCCATTACGCTTGATAACGAAAAGTTGGATGCCCTCCCTGCCCATAAGCGTCAGGTCGGTATTCTATTCCAAGAAGATTTGCTCTTCCCTCATTTAACGGTGTGGGAGAACCTTGCCTTCGCGCTACCAAACTCAATCAAAGGTGAAGAGCGTAAAGCTCACGCTATGCAAGCACTGAAGAACATTTCATTGACCAAACTAGCAGAGTCCTTTCCTGACCAAATTTCGGGAGGGCAACGTGCCCGTATCTCATTGACTCGTATGCTGCTAGCAAAGCCAAAAGTTGCGCTACTTGATGAGCCCTATAGCAAGCTGGATAAAGACCTGCGCGTGCAATTTCGCAATTGGGTGGTCGAACAATTGCAGCAAGCGAACATCCCTACTTTGATGGTAACGCACGATGAAGACGATATTCCTGATGGCAGCAGCTGCCTAAACTGGCCGTGGGAGACAAATCATGCTTGATAGCCTGAGTATAAAGCTCATCCGCAAACCGCTGGCACTCAGTGCGAAATATCTCGATAAATGTGGTATCACTGCAAATCAGACGACAGTGTTTGGTTTTGTACTTGGCTGTTTTGCCCTGCCGGCTTTGATCGCCGAACAGTACTTGTTGGCGTTGCTGTTTATTTTGCTGAACAGAATCTGTGATGGGTTAGACGGTGCACTGGCGAGGATTCAAGGCATTACCGATGCGGGTGGTTTTCTTGATATCAGCTTAGATTTTTTGTTCTATTCGTTGATTCCTTTTGGCTTTGTGCTTGCCAACCCAGAGCACAATGCCGTTGCAGGCGCATTTTTGATTTTTTCCTTCATCGGCACTGGTAGTAGCTTTTTGGCTTTTGCCATCATGGCAGGAAAACAAGGCATCGATAATCCGGTATATAAAAACAAATCGCTTTACTACATGAGCGGCTTAACCGAAGGTACAGAAACCATTGGCTGCTTGGTTTTATTTTGTTTGCTACCGCAACACTTTGCCGTCATCGCGTATATCTTTGGCGCGGCATGCTGGTTTACTACTTTTACACGTATTTATTCAGGGTTTCATACGCTTAACGATCATTAATACTGCTTAGACAATCGCGTTTCCTTAAGGGACAAGCCGCTAAGCCACTGTTTTATAAAGCACCAAAACGCAGGTTAAATTGGGGTATATACTCTTTGAATGAAGAAACCATTCGGAGGCTATATGAAAAAACAGATTAATTTAGGCATGTTGCTCACCATTACTTGTGCGCTCGTGCTTGGCGGCTGTAGCTCACCTAACCCGTACGGAGATGCATACGGCTCATCCGACACTCGCAAAGTTCAGCAGGTTTACTACGGCACAGTAGAAAAAGTAGAACCCGTAACCATTGATGCCTCTACCCAATCCAATGCCATTGGCACCATCGCTGGTGCTGCCGTGGGCGGGATCTTAGGCTCAAAAGTTGGGGGCGGTTCTGGCTCGGATATCGCTGCCATTGGTGGTGGTCTATTGGGTGGCTATGCAGGCAGCAAAGCGGCTGAAGCAACCGCGAAAAGAAATGGCGTGAATCTGACCATTCGTTTAGAGGACGGAAAGATTATCTCTATTGTTCAAGAAGCAAATCCAAACATGATTTTCCAACCAGGCCAAGCGGTCCAAATCAATGTTTCTGGTAATGACGCCAGAGTCGTTCCTCGTTAATTCGGACGAACCAAACCTTTGGCCTGCTTTAATTCAAACACCTAACCCGCGCAAGCTTACATCACTGGCTTGTTAACTTGCGCGTTTCTTTTCGTATCAAACTTGATCGTCGTCAATGGAACATCAATCTCCCACACCTTTCGATGTTCAAATGACATCAAGTTGCTAGCATGAGCCCATTCCAGATAACTTTGGGCTTGTTATGACTCCGACTGTTGACCACGTACTCCTTAATATCGCGCTAAACCTCAGCTCAAATCGCTCTCACGAGCAGCAATATCAAAACCTCATTGATGGGGTCGCGCAAGTATTCCCATGTGATGCGAGCTGCCTGTTTATCTTCGATGAGGATGGTTTTCTAACTCCTGTCGCGGTAAAAGGCTTATCCAGCTCGGTCTTAGGTCGTCGCTATTTCCCCAAGGCGCACCCTCGCTTAGATGCCATTATTCATAGCCGTGAACCGGTGCGTTTCGATGCCGATTGTTCACTGCCGGATCCTTTCGACGGCACACTATTAACTGAAGACCAATGCATTGATGTTCACGATTGCATGGGCTTTAGCTTGTATGTCGAAGGCCAACTTGTTGGCGCACTAACTATGGATGCACTAACGGTGGGCGCGTTTGATAGCATCGATCCTGTCGCTATCGAAACCTTTGCGGCTTTGACCGCTGCGACATTGCGTAACATTGCTCAGTTAAAAGCGCTCAAAGCGCAAAACCAGAAGCAAAAAAGCGTCACTCAAACCCTTATCCAGCAAGCCCGTTCTCAACATGGAGAAATGGTGGGGTTGAGTCCACAGATCAACCAGTTACGAAACAACATTGCGACTGTTGCTCAATCAGATTACGCAGTACTTATCACAGGAGAGACCGGTACTGGTAAAGAACTGGTCGCGCACTCGGTACACGCGCAATCTCATCGTAGCGATAAGCCGATGATTTACGTCAACTGTGCGGCCCTGCCTGAAGGTCTGGCTGAGAGTGAACTGTTTGGCCATGTCAAAGGCGCATTTACAGGTGCTAATAGCCACCGTGCCGGTAAGTTTGAACTGGCAGACGGTGGAACGATTTTCCTTGATGAAGTGGGCGAACTGCCTATGATTTTGCAAGCAAAATTGCTGCGCGTAATTCAGCAAGGCGAGCTGCAACGTGTGGGTAGCGATCAGCATTTGATGGTCAATGTGCGCATCATCGCCGCGACCAATCGACAATTAGAAAAAGAGGTCGAAGCTGGCACGTTTCGAGCAGACCTTTTCCACCGTTTAAACGTGTTCCCAATCCAAGTCCCCCCACTGCGTGCCCGTGACGGGGATATTCCCGTTTTAGCAGGATACCTGTTAGAAAAAGTACGCCAACAATTTAATGCGCCCAACCTGCACGTTCACCCTAAGGTGTTGGCTCAACTGGAGTCTTCACCTTGGTACGGAAACGTACGCGAGCTCGAACACACTTTAACTCGCGCGGCTTTACACGCCATTCAACAAGGCGCAAGCACGATCATGCTTAACCATTTCGACACCTCATTGGCTCTCGATGATGTAAAAAACACATCGCATTATCTGCCTAAAGAAAGCCAGCCAATGCGAGAGCTAATAGAAAGTTATCAACGTGATTTAATTGAACATGCTTTGAGCCAAACTGGTGGGGTTTGGGCAAAAGCAGCGGAGTTTTTACAAATGGATCGTGGGAACTTATATCGGATGGGTAAAAAGCTCGGGATCAATAAATAACCGACTACAAGAAGCCGATGTGATTAAGACATCAACTGCGTTGTCTTAATTACATCAACCACTCTCCTAAATCTGATAAAATCCAATGCAAATCAACAAGATAACAATTGGCACACATTCTGCTCTCTAGTGGTCAACATCACGACTATTAAAACAATCACTGGAGAACCCAATATGTTCTGTATTCAATGTGAACAGACAATTCAAACCCCTGCTGTTAAAGGTTGTTCTTTTGCACAAGGTATGTGTGGTAAAACTTCTGAAGTATCTGACCTTCAAGACGTGTTGGTTTACACACTGCAAGGGGTTTCTTTTTGGGCATCAAAAGCACTTGAATTCAACATCATTAACGATGAAATCAACCAATGGGCACCAAAGGCATTTTTCTCTACATTGACGAACGTAAACTTTGACCCTGAACGTGTCCTAGAGCTAACTTCTCAAGCGGCAACGTACAAAGCATTGCTAAAAGAGCAAGTAATGTCTGCTGCAACACTCGCCGATACCGAAGTTGCTGACATCCCTGTTGTTGCTCACTTTGAGCTACCAAAAAGCGCAGAAGCAATCTTAGCTTTTGCTCCTCAAGTCGCGGTTAACCGTGGTAAGGACCAAGTACATGAAGATGTGATTGGCCTACGCCTACTTTGCCTATACGGCCTTAAGGGTGCCGCAGCATACATGGAGCACGCACGTGTTCTTGAGCAAACCAACAACGATATCTATGCCGAATACCATGAAATCATGGCGTGGTTGGGCACAGACCCTGAAGATCTTGGCGAACTACTTGATTGCTCAATGCGCATTGGCCTGATGAACTACAAAGTGATGGAAATGCTCGACCAAGGTGAAACAACGACCTTCGGCCATCCAGAACCAACCACGGTGAACGTCAAGCCAGTAAAAGGTAAATGTATTCTTGTTTCTGGCCATGATTTGCATGACCTAGAAAAAATCCTGCAACAGACCGAAGGCAAAGGCATTAACGTTTACACCAATGGTGAAATGCTGCCTGCACACGGCTACCCTGAGCTGAAGAAATACTCTCATCTTGTCGGTAACTACGGCAGCGCATGGCAAAACCAGCAGAAAGAATTCGCCAACTTCCCTGGTGCAATCGTAATGACGTCAAACTGCTTGTTGAATCCAAATGTGGGTCAATACGCAGACCGTTTATTCACTCGTAGTATTGTTGGCTGGCCTGGTGTGGCTCACATCGAAGGCGATGATTTTAGCCAAGTGATTGAATGTGCTCTAGCGCAAGATGGTTTCCAACACGATGAAATCGAACACCACATCACGGTTGGTTTTGGTCGAAATGCACTGATGAACGCCGCCCCTGCGGTTATCGACCAAGTGAAGCAAGGCAACATCAAGCACTTCTTCCTAGTCGGCGGTTGTGACGGCGATAAAGCGGAACGTAGCTACTACACCGATTTTACGGCTGAAGCACCAGAAGACACGCTAATCCTGACCTTGGCGTGTGGTAAGTTCCGCTTCAACAAGAATACGTTTGGCGATATCAACGGCATTCCTCGCCTATTGGATGTGGGCCAATGTAACGATGCTTACTCTGCAATCCAGCTTGCACTTGCACTGGCGAAAGAGTTTGACTGTGACATCAATGAACTGCCACTCACGCTTGTGCTTTCTTGGTTCGAGCAAAAAGCGATCGTTATCTTGCTAACGCTATTTGCATTGGGCGTGAAAGGCATTTACACAGGCCCTACTGCACCGGCATTCCTAACGCCAAACCTAATCGCCATCATCCAAGAGAAGTTCGATATGCGCAGTATTGGCAATGTTCAGGATGATCTAAAAGCCATCCTAGCAGCTTAATAAACTTGCTTGTTACGCGCCTCCTTACGCGGAGGCGCTATCTATTTCGAACCAAAAATAGCCACAACCAAAGAGATTGTTATGTTTTTTGAATGGCAAGGTAACCAGCCCGTCACACTCCGTTGCATCGACAAATACTTCGAAACACACGACACCGTCAGCATAAAATTGGCCGAACTAACCGAATCACTTCTGTTTCAGTTTAAGCCTGGCCAGTTTATTAACTTGGGCGTCGAAATTGATGGAAAAATGGAGTTTCGTGCCTATTCAATCAGCTCGATCAATGAAGACGATCACCTTCAACTCACCATCAAACGAGTATCTGGCGGTAAAGTATCGAACTACATCGTTGACTCGCTGCTGCTCGGTGATACTGTTCAAGCATTACCACCAGCAGGCGAATTTAACTGCATCGACCATCCACCCGTGTTACGTGATGGCGAAACAAAAGCCTTGCTTATCAGTGCAGGTTGCGGCGTCACGCCCGTATTTTCGATGGCAAAACACTGGCTGAGTAATCAAGATGAAAACGACAACGATGTGGACATCGCATTTCTTCATATTGCACGCAGCCCAGAAGAGACGATTTACTACGATCAGCTAGAAACGTTAGACGCTGTGTATCCCAACTTCAATTTAAAGTTGTTGCTGAAAAACCGCGAAGGAACATCGCATCCACAAGGTCGTTTGAATGCCGACTGGCTTAAAGAGCTTGTTCCTGATTTCAAACAGCGCACCGTTTACCTGTGTGGTCCAAGCCAGTTTATGCAAGATGTTCACGGCTATTTGAATGACCTTGGTTTTGACATGACGAACTTCTACCAAGAGAGTTTTACGCCAGCGACTGGCGCAGAATCATCGGTCTCCGATGAGACGGTTAACGTTTCTGTTCCTGATTTTGCTCAAAGCATCGATGCTCAAAAAGGTCAGGTACTGGCCGATGTGCTCGAAAGCGCAGGTTTACCATTAATCGTCGCTTGTCGAAGCGGGATTTGTGGCTCGTGCAAATGCAAGGTTCGTAAAGGCAACGTCTCTTCCACCAGCCTAGAAACATTGACGCAAGAAGAAATTGAACAAGGCTATGTGCTCGCCTGCTCATCAACCATCGAAGCGGATCTTGAAGTGCAGATCGGTTAATGCTGCTGGTATCGATCTTTTATTGTTTACCGTCATTCCGACGAGCCTAGGCGAGGTCAGGAATCTAATATCAGCGTGTTAGGAATAACTCACTCTGATAATAGACTCTGAATCACACTCGCGTCTCGCTATTCAGATTGACGGGGTATCGCGGAGATGCCAGCCTTACTCAAACGGCTGGTATTATAGATAGGTACAACTTTCGTTTCGTCGTCATTGCTTCTCGCTAAACAGCAACACTTTCAATGCTGCTTCGCTGTCTACGTCCATAAACTCTGGTGGGTTATCCAGACGCTCACGGAATGTCAACTCTGGCGCTTCTTCTTTCATGCTTTCAATCAAGAAGTCGCTTGTCACAGATGGCGAGTTCACACATGCCATCACTTGACCACCGTCTGCCAACAAATCCGGCAACCGACGTAAAATCTTTTTGTAATCTTTAGTCAGCGCAAAGCTGCCTTTCTGGAATGAAGGCGGATCGATGATAATCAAGTCATACTGACCAGATTTCTTAATCTTACCCCACGATTTAAAGATATCGTGCCCCATAAAGCTTACCTGGTTGATGTTATGACCATTTAGCTTGTGGTTCTCACGACCTTTAGACAGCGACGCTTTTGCCATGTCGACGTTAACCACTTTATCTGCGCCACCCGCAATGGCAGCGACAGAAAAGCCACACGTGTAAGCAAACAAGTTAAGCACGTTTTTATGCTTCGCATTTTCCCGTACCCAATCACGACCGTAGCGCATGTCCAAAAACAGACCGAAGTTTTGATTGCGGCCAATATCCAATTGGTATTTCAAACCGCTTTCTTCAACGACAGGGCGAGCGTCTAATTCACCGACAAGCACTTCTGAAGGCGCACCATCGGCATAACGGTGCTGAAGAACCATAGTGCGACCTTGCTTGTCTGCCCACAGTGGTGATAGTGCCAACGCATTGAGGCCGCTTTTCAGCTCAGCGAGAAACGCGTCGTCGACTTCTTTAAACAAGTTGATGATCAACTGACCTTGTAACCAGTCACAGGTGATTTGCTCTAGGCCCTCAAAACGACGACCACGACCATGAAACAGTCGACGAATTTCATTCGGAGCTTGCGCGAGCTCGGTTTCTAGATGCTGAAAAAACAGCGAAAGTTGTGATGCTTGCATCGAGTTCTCTTATTAGTTTTCTTTGTGACGGTTATTTGATCGTAGGCCAGTTCAGTTCCCAGGGGGAAAGCCAAGTATCCAAACCCTGAGAGACGGTTTCACTGTGCCATTTGTTACCAAGCACTTTGTATTCTCGTGGATCGCAAACAAAGCGATATTGCTCATCTCGGTATTGGAAGCAAAGTGAAAATGCGTGCAGATAACCGCGATCAGCCTCATTGCCTGCATTGTAAATCGGGTCGCCAACAATACCTGAGCCAACCGATTTTAATGCCACGCGGATTTGATGCGTTTTACCAGTGTGTGGCTTACATAAAAATAGGCGCTCTCCGGGCTCTGCCGCAAGAGAGAAAAACTGGGTAACGGCTGGGTTATTTTTGCTGTTGACCAGCTTCCATGATGAACGGCGCGAACGCTCCATATCACCAACGACCAAACCTTGTTTCTTTTTCGGCTTTTTAGAGCCAATCGCCAGATAGAACTTTTCCACTTGGCGGTCAGCAAAAGCTTGCGATAACGCACTGGCCGCTTTGGCGTTGCGTCCGAGGAGCAGAATACCCGATGTCATTTTATCCAAGCGATGGATAAGATAGAGCTGCTGCTCACCACTCTGCTTAGCCACTTCTTGCAGCAGCATTGTGTCGCCATCGTCTTTATGAACAGAGACGTTGGGATGCTTATTGATGATCAGAAAATCGGGATGGGTATGTAGAATATCGAACATAAAAAACTGGCTCCACGTTTGGAGCCAGCAGTATACATAAGTTACCGGACAAAGCTATCGAGGCTTGCCCCCAAGGTCTTTGCTAAAGCTTCTTCGAGAAAATGCCAGCAAGACCAATGATTGCGATACCCAGCAGCATGATTTCACCTTTGCCACTATCAAAGCCAGACTTAATCCCCATGAAGGCAACAATAGCAATCGCAACAGGAATCAGGTATTTAACTAGGTTGTACCACAATCCAAATAACGGGAAGGATACTTCGCCGTCATTAGTGATCTCTTTTTCTAGCTCAGCACGGCTTAGGCGCCATCCAGCAAAGATACAAACCAACATACCACCAACCGCTAAGAAGATTTTGTCCGTTAGTAAGTCAAAGATATCAAAGGCACCGGTACCAAACAGCGTTGGTCCCATTCCACCTAACGATAGTGACGCAAAAATACATAATGCCGCCATAACTGCACTTGCAGACAGAACAGCGTTAGAGCGCTTCATGCCTTTCTCGTCGATTAGGTAAGACACGACAACTTCCAATAATGATACTGAAGAAGTTAATGCCGCCACCGTCAAACCGATGAAAAATAGCAACGCGAATAGCAACCCAATTACTCCGCCCATTTCAGCAAATAGCTGAGGAACGACAACAAATACAAGACCAGGGCCTGCCGCAGGCTCCATGCCAAAGGCAAACATAGCTGGGAACATAGCAACACCAGCAAGAATCGCGACACCAGTATCCATCGCTGTAACCATACCGGTTGTTTGAACTAGGTTCTCTTTCTTCTTCAGGTAAGAACCGTACGTCATCATACAACCCATACCTAAGCTAAGTGAGAAGAACGCTTGCCCTAGTGCAGCAAGAACCACGTTGCTGTCGACTTTAGAAAAGTCGGGCATGAATAAGAACTCAAGGCCAGCCATTGCACCTGGCAGCATTAAGCCCTTAACAGAAACAACGATTAGGATTAAGAACAGAAGCGGCATCAGAACCTTACCGGCTTTCTCAATACCACCCGAAATCCCTTTCATCACAATCATGACGTTAAGGAACAGGTAAACACCCATCCACATTAAAGGTTGAATCGGATCTGAGATGAAACCGCCAAAGCTGTCGCCAATTGCTTCTGGCGCGCTGAGTAGACCACCGCCCACTTTAAAGATGTAGGCCAATGCCCAACCACCAACCACAGGGTAGAAGCCCATGATCAAAAGACCACTGAAAACTCCCATAACGCCAGTGAACGTCCAGCGTCGGTCAGTTGTTTTGAATGCACCTACGGCAGAAAGACCTGTCTTACGACCAATAGCGAACTCTGTCAGCATCACGCTAAAGCCGATAAAAATTACAAAGATAAGATAGATAGCAACGAATGCACCGCCGCCACTCTCACCTGCTGTGTAAGGGAATTTCCATATATTGCCTAAACCGACAGCGGAACCCGCTGCTGCCATTACGAAGCCTAGTTTAGACCCCCACGTATCACGTGGTGCTGCTGTATTAGTTGTAGCCACGCTTTTTCTCCAAAATTAGTTTGTTGTGTATGCATAGAGATAGGCGTCTAAAAAGTTTATGTAAAAATTATTGTACACTTATAAAATAAGCGTTCGACGCACTATATCTAGAAAGTAAAGCAGCTCCCCTTTAAAATTGGAACCCCAAAAAAGTACATTTATCGCACAAGTGTCGAGTTACGCAGGTTAAATGCTGCTTTTTTGTTCAAAAGTTAAAGAATGACCTTATTTTTCACATTAAAATAACAGAATCAGCTGTTATGAAACTCGTTCCTCATATAAGGTCAATCCCACGTCTAAATGGGAAATCTATTCCCCCAACCCACTTTTATGCTTAATATCCTAGAAGGGCATATTACTCTGAGCGTATATGGACAAGTTTTATCACTTTCTTACTTTAGCTGGCATCGGGCTATATTGGTTACTGGTCGCAGGTGTGACCATTCGTGTCGTTTTAAAGCGCCGTGCAGTGAGCGTGTCTTTAGCTTGGCTAATGATCATTTATATCCTTCCCGTTCTGGGTGTCGCATGTTATTTCCTCTTCGGTGAACTGAACTTAGGCAGAAAGCGAGCCGAACGTGCGAAAGAGATGTTTACACCATTCGAGAAGTGGTTCAGTCAGCTTAACGACTGTAACGCGCACAACCCAGAAACGATGGGAAGGCACATCTACCGAATTGATGAACTTTGTAACAACCGCCTTGGTCTTCCCGCATTGAGCGGTAATACATTGTCGCTGCAACAGTCACCTAATGAGATTTTGCATTCCATTATTGAAGACATCGAAAACGCGCAGAGCAGTATTCGAATGGTATTCTACATTTGGCATCCGGGTGGTTTGGCTGACTCTGTCGCTTCTGCGCTTATTCAAGCGGCTAAACGCGGCGTAGATGTCAAACTATTGCTCGATTCAGCAGGTAGTCCACGTTTTTTCAGAAGTCCTTGGTATCGAATGATGCAGGATGCTGGAATTGAAGTTATTCAAGCGCTAGAAGTGAAGATGTGGCGTATTTTCTTACGTCGTCTTGATCTTCGCCAACATCGCAAGATCATCGTAATTGATGATGAAATTGCTTATACAGGTTCAATGAACTTGGTTGACCCGGCTTACTTCAAGCAAAATAGTGGCGTTGGGCATTGGGTGGATATCATGGTTCGCATTACAGGACCAACGGTAAACGTATTGAGTGCCATCCACTGTTGGGATTGGGAAGTCGAAACTGGCGAACGTCATTTACCAAGACTACCTGAATGCAAGATCGATGAGAGTGAATTCCAACACCCTATTCAGGTTGTGCCTTCTGGCCCAGGTATGCCGGAATATCTGATCTATCAAGTATTAACATTGGCAATAAACCAAGCCAATCGCTCGGTACGAATCACAACACCATATTTCGTGCCCAATGCTGATTTACTCGAAACGTTAAAGATGACAGCACAACGAGGCATTAACGTTGAACTCATTATTCCCCATAAAAATGACTCTATGATGGTGCAATGGGCTTCACGCGCTTTTTATAGTGAGCTCTTGAGTGCAGGGGTCAAGATTTATGAGTTTTATGGTGGTTTGCTGCATACAAAATCTGTCGTAATTGACGACCAATTCTGTTTAGTTGGCACCGTAAACATGGATATGCGCAGCTTGTGGCTGAACTTCGAAGTGACCCTCGCCGTTGATGACGAAGAGTTCACCAAGCAAATGTCTTGGTTACAAGATAGCTATATTAAGCAATCTCACACTGTTGTATTGGAAGAGTGGGAGAAAAGGAGCCTATTTTCTCGGTTCTTAGAGCGAGTGTTCTATCTCTTCAACCCACTCCTCTAATACCTCAAATACACCGACTAAAAAACCTCCAGCGCTACATGCATCCTGCTGGAGGTTTGTTCTTTTAGCTCCCTATCTACACGATACCTCTCGACATCATTACCTGTTCATCTTGGCTGTTATTGGCTGATAGTCGACTTTTCCCTTGCATAACCTACGTCGTCCATGTTTTAAATATTCAAAACCGCAATATTTAAGACAGGGAACTTTTATGTCAGAGGGAAAAAAAACCAAACTCATTACCGCTGGCCGCGATAAAAAGTGGACAAATGGTGTTGTAAACCCACCCGTTCAACGCGCTTCAACTGTGGTATTCAATACCGTTGCAGAAAAGAACCAAGCCACCATTAATCGTGCAAACAAAACGTTGTTTTATGGTCGCCGAGGCACCAACACGCACTTTGCTTTCCAAGACGCAATGGTTGAGATTGAAGGTGGAGCTGGTTGCGCGCTTTACCCTTGTGGAACGGCAGCAATTTCAAACGCCATCCTCTCTTTCGTTGAAACTGGCGATCACATTCTAATGGTGGACACTTGTTACGAACCAACTCGTGACTTTTGTAACACCATAATGAAGAAAATGGGCATCGAAACCACCTATTATGACCCAATGATCGGTGAAGGTATCCGAGACTTGATTCAGCCGAATACCAAAGTCCTTTTCTTGGAGTCTCCTGGTTCAATAACCATGGAAGTCCAAGATGTACCTACATTAGCGCGCATTGCCCACGAGCAAGATATCATCGTGATGCTTGACAACACATGGGGAGCAGGCGTGAACTTCTCTCCTTTCGAGCATGGCGTAGACATTTCCATTCAAGCGGCAACTAAGTATATTGTTGGACATTCAGATGTCATGCTAGGTACTGCTGTGGCTTCTGAAAAGTATTGGGATCAGCTTCGTGAACAAAGCTACCTGATGGGTCAGTGCGTTTCTCCTGACGACGCATACCTAGGTCTTCGAGGTATTCGCACGTTGGATGTTCGCCTAAGACAGCACGCAGAAAGCAGTTTAAAAGTCGCTCAGTGGCTCGCTTCTCGCCCAGAAGTTGATCATGTCCGCCATCCAGCTTTAGAAACAAGCCCTGGCCATGAGTTTTTCAAACGAGACTTCACAGGTGGAAACGGCTTGTTTTCATTTGTTCTCAAAACGTCTTATCCAAAAGCGACGACGGCTCTGCTTGATGGTATGAAACACTTCAGTATGGGTTACTCTTGGGGCGGTTATGAAAGCCTCATTCTAGCTAACGAACCTAAGAGCTTTAACAGCCTGAGAACCGTAGCTCACCCACACTTTGAAGGTACTTTGGTTCGTATTCATATTGGCTTAGAAGACGTAAATGACTTGATCGCTGATTTAGAGACTGGTTTTGCGCGTTATAACGCCTTAATGCTTGAAAAAGAAGTCTCCCTATAACAATGATTGAATCGCCCTGCATTGCGGGGCGTTTTTATAACCCCCTGACTTAATTAGAATTTACTAACATTCACCCACGCCATTAATTAATGTTAATCATTTGTGTTGTTTTTCAATTGAGCAGTCACAGAATGAAATAATGTGCTATAAATAGGCTTTCCAAATTTAGAGTTTCTCTCCTACTTTTTATCATTCATAAGAGGTCATACCACAAGGAGATAGTTTTGAAACTCAAATTTATAGCGCTAATGCTTTTTACCTTAATTACCGTCCCAATAACCTCCGTATCCGCTGCAACAGGTTATACCCAAACCAAGTATCCGATTGTCTTGGTTCACGGTTTGTTTGGTTTTGATACCCTGGCAGGCGTTGATTACTTTTTCGGAATACCACATTCCTTAACAAAAGATGGTGCTAAAGTTTATGTTGCACAGGTATCCGCGACCAATAGCAGCGAAGTTCGAGGGGAGCAACTGCTTGCTCAAGTAGAAACCTTACTTGCAGCTACAGGCGCAGAGAAAGTCAATCTCATTGGTCACAGTCATGGTGGTCCAACAACGCGCTATGTTGCCTCTGTCCGTCCTGACCTAGTCGCATCAGTTACGAGTATAGGAGGCGTTAATAAAGGGTCTAAAGTGGCAGATTTAGTTCGTGGCACCGTATCTGAGGGTTCGGGTAGTGAGCAGCTCGCGGTAAAACTGGCGCAAGGCTTAACTACTCTTATTAATCTTCTATCAGGTGGTTCTGATCTCGACCAAGACCCTTTGGCCTCATTAGCAGCATTAACCACGGAAGGATCATTAGCGTTTAACCAACACTACCCTGAGGGAGTCCCTACCAGTGAATGTGGTAATGGTGACTTGCTGGCTTCAAATGGCGTTTATTACTACTCATGGACCGGATCATCCACTTTTACAAACGTTTTCGATCCGACTGACGCTGCCATGATGGTACTTGGCTTAGCCTTTGATGGGCCAAATGATGGCTTAGTTGGTGCGTGCAGCACACATTTGGGCAAAGTCATACGTGATGATTATCAAATGAACCATTTGGATGAAATTAACGGCCTACTCGGTATTCATCATCTTTTTGAAACCGATCCAGTCACGCTTTATCGCCAACATGCAAATCGTCTCAAACTTCAAGGTTTATAAGAGGTCATCACAATGAAGAAAGTCGCTCTCACCACTTTTATCCTGCTCTCGATATTTGGCGTGGGAGCGCTTTCTCTGTTGCAAAGCGACAAACAACAAGAGATAACCTCTAACCATTCGCCATCTCAGCAAGATATAGCCGCCGATGTCTCTTCCCCAAAAGACTTCTTCGAATATTCTCTTAGCCGGCTGGGCGAAGAAGATCTCGATACGATCAAAGCGGAAGTTAATGATGACACTTTAGCAAAGCAAACTCTGAATATTGATGCCACACTTTTTCAAGCCTACCTTTCCTACAAGCAAGCACTCACTGCATTAGAGCCTTTTGAGCACAACCACCTAACGCTTGAACAGTTAACCATGCTGAATGAAGCAATACTGAACTTACAGCTTCAATACTTTAACGAGGTGCAGATAACCCAATTGTTTGACGAAGAAAACCGACTTCGCCAACTTGCTTTAGAAAAGCTGACGATTAAAACACAGGCATCGGATATCGAGAGTCAAGCACACCTTCTCAATCAAGCGTTATCAGAACAACCGGATTACATACGAGAAAGTGAACGCAATAACGCATTAGCAGAGCAGCTCGAGCAAGCTTCTCAGCTTGATTCACAAGATAAGTACATCGCCCGTGTTGCTCTGGTAGGAGATGCCGGAGCGCAGAGGCTGCAAAAGCTTGATGAGCAAAGAGCATCATTTGAGACTCAACTCGCCACTTACTTAAAGCAGCGTCAAAATATTCTGAATAGAGATTTTCTAGGGCAAGACGAAAAACAGGCAGAAATCATTGCTTTAAGAAAACAAAGCTTCAATGCCACTCAATGGCGTCGAATCGAAGCTTTGGAACGTATTCATGATAGCCAGAACTAACAACATTAGCTTAATCGCCAAACGTTACTTATTCTGCTTTTTAGGACATCCAACGATATGGTCATCCACCATGCCGACGGCTTGCATGAAAGCATAACAGATGGTTTCACCGACAAACTTGAAGCCTTTCTTTTTTAGGAATTTACTCATGGCTTTGGATTGCTCTGTCGAAGCTGGTACGTCACTCATATGTTGCCATTGATTGACGATTGGTTCACCGTCCACGAACTGCCACAACGCGTCTGATAAACTCCCGTATTCAGCAATTAACGCTTTGGCCGCTTTGGCATTACTGAATACCGAGTTAATCTTTCCGCGATGTCTCACAACATCGAAGTTTTCCACGATGTATTCAGTGCGTTCTTCATTTCTTTGTTCCAACGCATCTAGATCGTAATTCTCGAACGCTTCTCTGTAACCTTCGCGCTTTTTAAGGATGGTGATCCAACTAAGACCAGCTTGCGCACCTTCCAAAGTAATAAATTCAAACAGGACTTGGTCGTCATATACTGGCACGCCCCATTCGGAATCATGATATTCGCGCTCTAATGGGTGATTCATCGCCCACGCACACGTTTTTTGTTCTGTCATTATTCTTCCTTAAAAAGCGCCTCTAACTGATGAGCTAGAGGCGCGATATTTTTCATCGTTATATCAGTAGCACTAAGCCTGTTTCGGTACTGCCACTTTATGGAACAAACGATACAACACTGGCACGACAATCAGTGTCAGGACTGTCGCAAAACCCAAACCAAACATAATCGTAACCGCCATTGGTTTGAAGAAAATATCTGGCAACAGTGGGATCATACCAAGGATCGTCGTGATAGCAGCCATACAAACGGGACGGACGCGACTTACCGCAGCATCAACGACCGCGTCATAAGCCTCTTTACCGGACTTCATTTCAATTTCAATTTGGTCCAGTAATACGATGCCATTTTTGAGCACCATTCCCGATAAGCTTAAGAAGCCGAGCAATGCCATAAAACCAAACGGCGTGTTGAGTGCCAACAAACCAGTGGTGACACCAATTAACGCCAGCGGCACGGTAAGCCAAACAATGAGTGGCTCTTTGATAGAGTTAAATAGGAATACAGTGATCAAGAACATGAACAAGTACCCCATTGGCATAGTAGTAAACAGTGACTCTTGAGCATCACCTGAAGATTCGTATTCACCACCCCACTCTAAGGAATAACCTGGTGGTAATTGAATCGCTTCGATTTGGGGCTGTAAGCGTTTTTGCAACGTCGATGCGGTTTCTTCACCTAGAATATCTGGGTCTGCCATCACAGTGAGCATACGCTTACGGTTCTTACGCACAATAATAGGATCCTCCCAACGCATGTCGTAACCCATTGTGACTTGTTGAAGTGGGATAAACTCACTCTGTGCTGGACTCCATATTTTCATGCCTTCGATGTTACGAATATCAATGCGTTCATCTTCAGGTAAGCGAGCCACGATAGGCATGAGCGTAGTGCCGTCTCGGTAAAGACCTATCGTCATTCCAGAGAATGACATGGACAAGAAGTCATCGACATCTGATTTTGTAATGCCATAGCGACGTGCCTGACTCTCGTTAAACTGAGGTTCAAGAACTTGGGTTCGTTCACGCCAATCATGCCTGATATTTGTTGCCTGAGGATCGGCGTACATGATGTCCTTGACCTGAGCGGCTATCGTACGAAGGACGGTTGGATCTGAACCAATAATGCGCGCTTCAATTTTTGCACCACCACCAGGGCCTAACTCAATCTGTTTGAGCTTGTAATTGATTTCTGGGTAGTTGGCTTTTAAATACTCTCGAAACTTCGCCATTAATGGTTTTAACGCTTCGTAGTTTTCCATACGAGTGGTTATCTCACCATAAGCCGCATAACTTTTCTCTGGCGCGTACGTTAACATGAAGCGCTGTAAGCCTTTACCCACGGTCGTCGTGATATGGTCAACATGCTCTTGCTTAGCTAACCAACTTTCTAACTCTTTAAGCGTTGTGTTGGTTGCTCGAATATCAGTTCCTTCTGGCATCCATACATCTAACTGAAAAATCGGCGTTGTCGAAGATGGGAAAAACGCTTGCTTCACAAAGGTGAACCCGTAAACACTTGCCGCTAATCCCGCAATCAGCACCACAACGGTAAACCAAGCACGACGCATACAAAACTGAAGAAACTTTTTATAAATAACGAAAATAACCCCGTTATATGGATCATTTTCTTCCCCTTCACCTTGTTTAATCTTCTGGCCTTTAAAGAAGATGTCAGCAAAGAACGGTGTCAACGAGATAGCGGTAAACCAACTCAACATCAATGAGATCAGCAGAACCGTAAACAAAGTGCCACAGTATTCACCCGTCGAGTCTTCAGACAGTCCAATGGGCGCAAATGCAGTTACAGCAATCACAGTTGCCCCAAGTAATGGCCACTTGGTTTGGGTAACGATGTCAGTCGCCGCTTGGAGTCGAGTTCGCCCTTTTTGCGTACCAATCAAAATCCCCTCAACCACGACGATTGCATTGTCCACCAACATACCTAACGCGATAACCAAGGCACCTAATGAAATCCGCTGCAAATCTATCGCGAGATACTTCATGAAAATGAACGTACCCAACACCGTCAGCAGTAAAATTAAACCGATAAGCAGACCTGAACGTAGCCCCATAAAGAACAGAAGTACGATAATGACGATACCGACAGCTTGAGCCAAGCTGACAACAAAACCGCTAACCGATTTATCCACCTCTTTAGGCTGACTGTAAATTTCCGAGATTTCGATACCAACAGGTTGTTGGTACTTTAGCTCTCCAAGGCGATGATCAAACGCTTTTCCGACTTCAACGACGTTGACGCCTTCAGCAAAAGAAACACCCACGTTTAGTGCGAGGCTGCCGTTAAAATTAATAATATTATTCGGGACTTCTACGTAACCACGTTTTATTTCCGCCACATCTTTCAAGAAGATGAGCCCCTGAGCACCCGACTCAGTAATCAACAAATCGCCTAGCTCATCCACACTCTGGAACTCGCCAGTCGGCTGAATTCTGATGTACTCATCACCAATTCTGATCGCTCCTGCGTCAGAAACTACGTTTTGCGTCGAAAGAAGATTAAACACGGTATCCGGAGCAAGACCTATACTGCTCAATTTTTTCATCGATACTTCGATGAAAACTTGCTCTTGCTGTTGCCCGGATACCGAAACTTTACTCACACCATCAACCAGTTCGAGCTCTCGGCGTAAGTAATCGACGTAATCCAGTAGCTCTTTATAGCTATAACCGTCGCCAGTCACCGCTAACAAAATCCCGTAAACATCACCAAAATCATCGATCACTTGAGGTTCATTCACACCTGGAGGCAACGTCCCTTTAAGGTCGTTCACTTTACGGCGCAACTCATCCCAAATTTGTGGTAGATCATCAGGGCCATAATTGTTCTTCATCGTGACCGTGATTTGCGATAATCCTCGGCTAGAAATCGAATTGACTTCATCAACATAAGTAAGCTGCTGAATCGCTTTTTCGATTGGATACGTCACTTCTTCTTCGACTTGTTGCGGTGTCGCACCAGGGTAAGAGGTCACTACCATCGCATCTTTAATAGTAAAAGCAGGGTCCTCAAGACGCCCTAAACCAAAGAATGCGGCGATACCACCAATCAAAAATATCAGTGCGACCATCCAACTGATGACGCGATTTCGGATGAAGTACGCAGCAATACCGGTCACATCATCATCACTTTGAGGCGCTGATTTATTAAGATCGCTCATAGACCGGCCTCCTGCGTAGCCATTTCCTGTATCACTTCCACTTTCATGCCATCCCTTAATCGAGAAACACCGGCAATCACAACTTTGTCTTTGAGCATGAGACCATCAAGGATTTGAATGGACGTTTTAGATGCCTTACCTGCTCGCACCTGTTTGCGCGATACCGTATTGTCGTCATTCAGTACCCAAACAAATTTGTTTTCGCGCCCCAGCTCGTCACCATCCGCATTAAAAATGGCTTCGATAGGAACATTAATTCCTAGGTTGAGATCAAGCCCAACATTCTCGTCTTTAGACGTTACCTCAACAGCCATACCATCTAGGATGTACTCTTCTTCCGGCATAGGAAGCGACAGTGTGACAGTAAACGTACCTGTTGTTGGGTCGGGTTCGGTTGTAAATTCTTTTACCATCGCGTTATATTCGTTACCGCTGGGCACGCGCACCAATGCTTTGATCGCGGTGAGTCTTTCTTCCGTTGGCGGTTGGTTCACATAGAGGCGGTCTGGAAGCTGAATCAACACTTCGACTCGCTCCAAGCTGTGAATATTAACGATATGCTGTCCGACTTGAACATTTTCGAATTGGTCGATATTAACTCGCGAAATAATCCCATCCACGGGCGCTTTTAAGGCAGTAAATGATAGACGAAGTTTGGCTAACTGAAGCTCAGCTAAGGCGATTTGTCGTTGTGCTGCAATTTCATCAAACTGAGACTTAGCTAATAGGCCTTTATCAACCAAAGGGCGTGAGCGGCGATACTGACTGTCGACAACAGAAAAACGCGCACTCGCATTATCTACATCCAACTCATAGTCCGTGGGATCTAGCGTTGCAATAACATCACCCTTCATGACTTTGTCGCCCTCTTTTACCATGATGCGGCTGACTTCTCCTGTCACTCTGAAGCTCAAATGAGAGCGATCCGCTGCATTCGCAACCGCAGGGAAGTACAAGTTGTCATCCACCTTGTTTCCCGCTAATGACGTAACTCTAACTCGTGGCGTTTCGAGCTCTTTTTCTGGCGCCTTATCCCCACAGCCAACGAGAAAAAGCGTTGAAAGTAAAGTCGCTAGAGAGATGATTCCTTTCATATTACAACCCTCTTTCCTTAATCCACGCTCTTACCTTAATTCCGGGTTCAATTACACTGACACCCGAGATAATGATTTGGTCGCCATCGTTAAGCCCAGCTAACACTTGATTTTTGTCATTCATCTCAATTGCGGCTTTAGACACAATGCCTTGCTCATCGACACGCCAAACGTATGTTTTGCCGTTTTCTTCTAGCAACGCGGAGTTAGGAATCTTTGTCGCTCCTGCACTTTTGGACAGGAGGTAAGCATTGCCAGACATTCCCGGCAAAAGGCCTATTTCTGCTGGCCGCTCCATGACCATCGTGACTTTGTAACTGCCCGTTTTAGGGTCGGCTTCTGTATCGATTTCCTGAAAGGTTAAGTCAAAGGCTCGCTCGGGGAACGCATCAAATATCATTCTGGCAGAGACATCGCTCCCCTGGGTGTAACGATTTAGAAGATAGTCTGGGATTTGGAATATCACTTTGAGGAGTTGGTTGGACTGAATATTCATCACCCCTTCTTTCGCGGCAACATATTCATGGTTTTCTGCTGGAATGTACGAAATAGTGCCATCATATGGCGCGACAAGTTTGGTATATCTTAAGTTTGCCTTTGCTTGATTCCATTGAGCTTTTGCCGAGTTGTGGTTCGCTTTTGCCTCATCAAAATCTTGCTCAGATACTACTTGGTCTTTACGTAGCTTTTGGTATCGCTTGTATTGCACATCTGCGAGCAAAAAATTTGCCCGAGCTTGCTGTTCGAGCAGAGAATATTCATCTGGGTTTAATGACGCCAAAACATCACCTTTACTGACGACTTGACCTTCATTCACTTCTATCGTTTGAAGAAGCCCTGGAACTCGAAATGTCAGTACTGCTCTATCGCCAGCTTCCGTAGTGGCAGGAAAATGTCGCTCAAACTGGGCATTGCCAACAGATACTGTAAATAGCTTCGCAGGGCGCGATTCAGGTTCAGGAACAGGAGGAAGTTCTTTACCGCACCCCGACAAGACAGCCGAGATGGCAATAGGAATGAGCAATTTTCTCATTACATTCATCCATAAAAATTGGGGGATTATTTTTAAAGTAGATGAATTTTGAACGAACTTCCAGAGCAGAAAAGATTAATAGTGCTTTAAAATTAGTAATTTGTGATAAAAAAGCAGGCTTTATGCCTGCTTCAGTTAAATCTTCTTTGGATACAAAATGCCTAGAGCTTACTGAATTCTCTGTTCACCCTATATGTATCAGACGTAACATAAGCTTCCATGTTACGAATTTTGCCATCAAGACGGTCAAAATCCCTTTCCAACACACTGAGCAGTTGATCAGGGCTTTGCCCTTTCTGCCAAGGCTTACTTTTGAGCGTATGCTCTTGCTGCGCTCTGATATTTTCAGAATACGTTACTGGTTGCTTTTCTAACATAAACGCCATCGCGATGTACGCTAACAATACCAAAAACGTACCACCTAACAGCGCTGCAGAAATCACTACAATACGAATCAACCAAACTTCTGCACCAAAGTAGTTGGCAATACCGGCGCAAACACCGGAGATTTTGCCATTTACTGGATCACGATACAGTTCTCGATTATTCATACTTGCGTCTCCATGTTGGTGACTCAGCATCCAAGATGCGCTCCAATGTATCAACTCGGGACTGCATCGCTTCTGCTTTTTCAGATAGTACCTGAAGGCGCTCTAAATCCTGGCTCGACAGTGCACTATCTGTTTTGCGTTTGCTGCGATAGTGTAAGAAGAGCCATAGTGGAGCGACAAAGATTAAAAAGACAATCACTGGTCCTGCTATAAAAAATGCCGACATAAATGGCTCCTTTCTTATTTATCTTTCGATGACATCTGTTCTTTCAGTTTTGCCAACTCTTTTTCAATTTCGTCTTGTGCCTGCAACTCTGCAAACTCTTGTTCTAGCGATTTAGCATTACCGGTTTGAGCATACAGGTCTGCTTCCGCTTCCATTTCATCCACTTTACGTGAGTATTGCTCGAATTTCGCCATCGCTTCATTAGTACGGCTAGTGTGCAGGTGTTTTTGCACATCACGACGGTTAGATGCAGTTTGGTTACGAATTGCTAGTGCTTGCTGTTTTGCGCGCGTTTCAGCAATTTTGCTTTCCAACTTACCAATCTCGCCAGTAAGCTTATCGATCGTTTCTTCCACTAAGGTTTGCTCAGTGTGGAGGCCTTTAATCACTTGCTCTAGCTTTTGCTTTTCAATTAACGCTGCACGAGCTAGATCTTCACGCTCTTTAACTAATGCTAAGCTCGCTTTTTGGCCCCATTCGCCAATTTGCTCTTCTAACGTTTCAACCTTACGAGCCAACTCTTTCTTGTCTGCAATCGCTTTAGCCGAGTTAGTACGCACTTCAACAAGTGTGTCTTCCATTTCTTGAATGATAAGACGGATCATTTTTTCAGGATCTTCCGCCTTGTCCAGTAATGCACTGATGTTTGAGTTAACGATATCTGCAAATCGAGAAAAAATACCCATAACGGAACTCCTCTTTTTTCCTATTAAAACTCGACAAGGTGGTGATTAACCTTGTGTCTCCCTGAATATATAACAAGTAACGTGCCAACTTATAATTTTCTTTTAAATCAGAGTGTTATTCATTTTGTTGTCGTTACACACTATTGTGCTATGATGTTTTTCACCAACTGTTGGTGAAATTTACCAACTCTATCTCTAAATCATGGCTCGGCTGTTAAATAAGAAGGACTTTATGAAGCAAAACCTGATTGGTGAATCACCTGCTTTTCTCGCTGTACTAGATAAAGTATCACAACTTGCACCCATTGAGCGCCCTGTCCTCATCATTGGTGAACGAGGTACGGGTAAAGAACTCATCGCTCAGCGTTTGCATTATTTATCAAGACGTTGGGATAAACCACTACTATCACTCAACTGTGCGACATTAAGCGAAGGGCTAATAGATTCCGAATTGTTTGGACATGAATCCGGCTCCTTCACAGGCTCTAAAGGTAAGCATAAAGGGCGTTTCGAGCGTGCCGAGGGCGGTACTTTGTTTCTTGACGAGCTGGCGACCGCACCACTTTTAGTTCAAGAAAAGCTATTACGCGTCATCGAATATGGTGAATATGAGCGAGTTGGCGGTCATACCGCTCTCAATGCGGATGTTCGACTTGTTTGTGCAACCAATGCCGACCTACCAAAATTGGCAGAGCAAGGTGATTTTCGTGCAGATCTGCTCGACAGGCTAGCCTTCGATGTCATTATGTTACCGCCTCTTCGCGAGCGCAAAGAAGACATTCTCTCTTTAGCAGAGCACTACGCGATGAAAATGTGTCGTGAACTGCAACTGGAATACTTTGTCGGTTTTACCCCAAAAGCGCAGCAGTCGCTTATTGAATATGAATGGCCCGGTAACGTCCGCGAACTAAAAAACGTGATTGAACGTGCGATTTACCAACATGGTCTGAATGCTCACCCAATTGATGAACTGGTTTTCAATCCTTTTGAAACGGTTTGGCACAGCGCGCTTGGCCATAGTGCAAAACAAGCAGAACAACAAGAAGAGGAAGCATCAAGCAACACCATCCAATTCCCTCTAGACTATAAACAATGGCAAGAGGAACAAGATATCCATTTACTCAATCGTGCATTGGAAGAAGCCAAGTTTAATCAACGACAAGCAGCCGAGCTACTTGGCTTGAGCTATCACCAATTACGAGGGATGGTTAGAAAATATGGTTTGGTCGGACAAAGCTAACTTGACCGAGAGTACTCAATCAATACACGAGCTCGTGACTGCGCTCTAATTCGCATGCATTTATGGCATAACACCTTACAGTGTATGGATTTTATGTTTGGAGCAAGTTCACAAAGGTGATAAATTAGCGAGATCATTTTCGCTTGTTAGCTTTGAAAGAGTAAGATCAAACGAAACGAGCAAGATCCAATGAACATTTCATATTATGAATGCTTTTATAAGATTATCGCTGAGCCTTATTGGGATTAGCCTACTGACCGCTTGTGGCGATGAAATTGACCACAATGATATTCGCAAAGCTGGCTTTGTGTTTTGCGGACAAGGTAAGCCGACCACGTTTAACCCTCAGCTTATTGATAGCGGTATTACCGCAGAGGCTCTGAGCCCGCAGCTGTACGATACGCTGCTCACGCTCGATCCTAAATCACATCAGCCCGTGGCAAGCATCGCCGAGAGTTGGTCAGTAAATGAATCAGGGACGGAATACACGTTTAAGCTTAAACGTGGTGTTAAATTCCAAACCACACCTTGGTTCACACCCACTCGCCCATTGAATGCAAAAGATGTGGTATTTAGCTTCAAGCGAATCATCGATGTAGACCATCCTTTTCACCAAGTAGGTGGTGGTTTTTATCCATGGTTTGCAGGGTTAGATTTTCAAAACCTACTCCAAGACGTGGTTGCAATAGATGAGTATACGGTAAGGTTTACGTTATCTCAGCCAAACTTTTCTTTCTTGGCCAATATTGCCACCAGCCATGCGGTTATCTTGTCTGCGGAGTATGGACAGCAATTGGCAGCAAAAGATCATAAAGAAGAAATCGACCAACTTCCTATCGGTACCGGCCCTTATCAATTAAAAGAGTACCAAGTGAACGACTTGATTCGATTAGAGCGTCATTCAAATTACTGGAAGTCACCAGCAAAAATGGAACAAGTGGTGTTCGATATCTCTCACAGAGGGACGGGTACATTAGCTAAACTTTTAAGAAACGAGTGTGACGTACTCTCTTCACCTATTTCGAGCCAAATACCTGTCATTCAAGAAAATGACAACCTTGAGCTGACGGCTACACCAGCTAACAACGTTTCCTTTATTGCGATAAACACAGAAACCACCGCGCTGAGTGATGCTCGAGTTCGCCAAGCTCTTAACTTAGCGATCAACCGTCAAAATATTTTAGATTCGGTTTACTACGGAACTGGCTCCCAAGCTTATACCTTGCTACCACCTAATTCATGGGCTTATCAAAAAGACAGCGTAAAAATTCGTTATGACCGGAATTATGCATTGGCACTACTTCGAGATGCAGGCTACGAAGACGGCCTAGAATTGACCATGTGGGTACCACTTGAACCACGTGCTTTTAACCCAAGCCCTCGCAAGACCGCAGAGCTAATCCAAGCGAATTTTGCCGATATTGGGGTTAAATTAACGCTACTTACCGATGATAGGTTTGAACGTGTGGATTTGGAGAACATCAACGATATCGATTTACTTTTAACTGGTTGGATTGGTGATACCGGGGATCCTGACAACTTTTTCCGCCCTTTATTATCTTGCGAGTCTGACCGCGTTGGCCTTAACGTGTCCATGTGGTGTAACGATGACTTCGATTTCTTGCTCGATTTGGCTTTAGAAACTCAAGAACCGCGTTACCGTTTGAACCTATATCGCCAAGCACAGAACATTTTGAATCAAGAGTTCCCGGTTATTCCTCTGGCGCATGGCGTGCAGTTCCGTGTGCACGACAAATCGCTGACAGGCTTCAAATCAAGCCCTTTCAATGCCCAACCGTTTGATAGAGTTGAGAGAATTCACTGATGTTTTGGTATACCGTTCGACGCTTTAACCTATTTATCATCACTTTGATGATCCTTACATTAGTGGGTTTTTCTCTGCTGCGCCTTGACCCTCTCTCGCACTGGGCAAACGTTGATTTTTGGTCTGGTTGGCAAACTTACTTAATCAACCTTTCTCAGCTTGATTTTGGCATAAGTAAAAACGGCAACGCGATTTATGACGAGCTCGCCGTTGTATTCCCAGCCACTTTGGAATTGTGTTTCTTTGCCTTTTTGGTGTCCCTTTTGATCGGTATTCCACTTGGAACCGTGGCTGGGATGAAGCAAGGTAAATGGCTCGATACCAGCATTTCATTCATGTCAATGTCTGGTTATTCCGCCCCAATCTTTTGGGTAGCTCTGCTACTTATCATGGTCTTTTCATTGGAATACCAACTATTTCCCGTTGCGGGACGGTATGATTTACTTTACGAAATTGATCATGTAACCGGGTTTGCCATTATCGACGCATTCATGGCGAAAGGCGAATACCGCGCTCACGCACTGCAAAGCGTTATTGAGCATATGGTGCTGCCATGTTTGGTGCTTGCTTTGGCTCCAACCACCCAGGTTGTCGGACTAATGCGCTCCTCGGTAGCGGAAGTGATGAGCCAAAACTACATCCGTGCAGCGAGAATCAAAGGTCTTTCTAACCGCGAAATCGTAACTCAACATGTATTGCGGAATGCGATACCGCCTATCATTCCCAAGGTTGGTGTTCAACTTTCGAGTATGATTACCTTAGCTATCATCACGGAGTCTATTTTTAACTGGCCAGGTATTGGTCGTTGGCTTTTAGATGCGCTAGCAAGCCAAGACTATGCATCTATCCAAGCTGGCGTGATGGTACTTGCGACTTTGGTTCTTACCGCTAACATACTCTCGGATTTGATTGGCGCGATGATTAACCCTTTAGTTCGAAAGGAATGGTATGCTAACAAATAACGTTTATCAGGAAGAGCGCATTCCAACACAGTTTGAGCGTTTTTGGCGAAGCTACCGCGCCAACGGACTAGCCATGTTTGGCTTGTGGTGCTTGGTGTTTATCGTCCTTATTACCATTTTTGCCCCCCTACTTGCACCATTTGACGCCCAAGCACAGTCAGGTGAGTTGCTTGTGCCGCCATCATGGGCTCCAGCAGGAACGGTTGATTACTTTTTGGGGACCGATGACTTAGGTAGAGATATTCTTTCGCGCCTGATTATGGGCTCTCAGCTGACATTTGGCGCTGCTGTCGCCATCACCGCAATTGCTGCCGTTGTAGGCTGTTTAATTGGCGTATTGGCAGGTATGACGAAAGGCTTACTGTCGAGTACTCTCAACCACTTGCTCGATACCGTCATGTCGATCCCGTCGCTCTTATTAGCAATCATTTTTGTGGCATTTCTAGGCTTTGGTGGGTTCAATATTTTACTCGCAATCTGCTTGGCTTTGATTCCGCGTTTTATTCGCTCCGTTTATATCGCAGTCCACACCGAAGTTGAAAAAGACTACATAATGGCAGCACGCCTTGATGGCGCTAATGATTTCTACTTACTGTGGAGTTCAATTCTTCCTAACATTCTGACGGTCATTGCCGCTGAAATCACACTCGCGCTCTCTGCTGCGATTTTAGATATTACGGCACTGGGTTTTCTTGGCCTAGGCGCACAGGCACCAAGCACCGAGTGGGGAGCAATATTAGGTGACTCTGTCGAGCTTATTTATATTGCACCTTGGACAGTGACCCTACCCGGCCTGACCATCATGTTTACTGTTATTACCCTAAACTTAGTAGGTGAAGGTGTACGTCAAGCGCTTAATGCGGGGATCGAATAATGCCGTTGTTAGATATTCGACATTTGACCATTGAGATCGAAACACCTCAAGGGTTGGTCAAAGCCGTTGACCGAATGAGCCTAACTTTGAACGAAGGCGAAATTCGTGGTCTTGTAGGTGAGTCTGGTTCAGGGAAAAGCTTAGTTGCAAAAGCGATTGTCGGTGTGAGTAAAGATAACTGGCGCATCACCGCTGACCGTATGCGCCTTGGCAATATTGACTTGCTTCAGCTTACGCCAAAAGAGCGTCGGCGCGTCATTGCTCGTGATATTGCGATGATTTTCCAAGAGCCTTCAACTTGTCTTGACCCTTCAGAGGAAGTCGGGCGTCAATTGATTGAATCCATTCCATCTCGCGCATTTGAAGGGAAATGGTGGGAGCGATTTAAATGGCGTAAAAAACAGGCCATCGCGCTTTTGCATAAAGTGGGTATTAAAGATCACAAGCGTTTAATGGGTAGCTACCCTTATGAACTGACTGATGGTGAGTGTCAAAAAGTCATGATTGCCATGGCGATAGCGACCAAACCAAAGTTGCTGATCGCAGATGAGCCAACCAACGACTTAGACCCAATTACTCAATCGCAAATTTTGCGTCTGTTGAGCCGCATGAACCAACTTAATAACACAACCATTTTGCTTATCGGCCACGACTTAGCGACCATAACACAGTGGGCAGGACGTATTACGGTAATGTATTGTGGTCAGTCGGTGGAGTCTGCCGATACCAGTAAAATCATTGCGGCACCCAAGCACCCGTACACCGATGCCTTGCTTAAAGCGATGCCTGACTTTAATGATTGGGTACCACACAAGCAAAAACTCCAATCCCTACCGGGCTCGATTCCGCCATTGCAGCATCTACCTATCGGTTGTCGCCTCGGACCACGTTGCCCATATGCGCAGAAACAATGTGTAGAAATTCCACACACCAGACGAATTAAGAATCATAAATTTAACTGCCACTTTCCATTGAACACGGAGAAAAAGTCATGAGTGCGTTACTTGAAGTCGATAATTTATCGAAGCAATTTGTTACGCGCTCCCGTCTGTTCAAACGCCAGGTTAATGAGGCAGTAAAACCGGTAAGCTTTACTTTAGAGCCAGGGCAAACTATTGGTTTTATTGGTCAAAACGGGTCAGGAAAATCCACACTAGCTCGTATGCTTGCTGGCGTTGTTGAACCAAGCTCCGGAGAGATCCGTGTGAATGGCGAACGATTGGAGCACAAAGATTACGCGACACGCTGCAAGCTCATCCGCATGATTTTCCAAGATCCAAACACATCGTTAAACCCACGAATCCAGATTGGTCGTATTTTAGAAGGTCCGCTAAAGCGAAATACCAACATGCCGCCAGATGCGCGCATGCAGCGTGTAAAGAACACCCTGCTCCGCGTAGGATTGCTGCCTGAGCACGCCTATTTTTATCCACAAATGCTAGCTGCCGGTCAAAAACAGCGCGTATGTTTGGCTCGTGCACTTATTCTTCAACCTTCCATCATTGTCGCTGATGAGGCGTTAAACGGTTTGGATATGGCAATGCGCTCGCAGATCATTAACTTATTCCTCGAGTTGCAAGAAGAGATGGGATTGTCATTTGTGTACGTGTCTCAGCATATTGGCATTGTTAAGCATATTACTGATAAAGTGATGGTGATGCATGAAGGTGAAGTGGTCGAGTTTGGCGAGACCAACCAAGTACTGACTCATCCCGAGCATCCTATTACTCAACGATTAGTCGAAAGCCACTTTTACAAAGCGCCAAGCCATCAAACAAAATAGCTTATCAAAGATGTAATCGTGCAAATGTAAAGAAGCCTGCTTTAACGCAGGCTTCTTTATTGCATGGGTACTAATCAAAAAACTAACGGCGGCTCGCTTGTTTGCGCAGTTCAAAATCAAACTCGTCAGGAAACAATACGACCCCTTCTTCATTTTGATTTGGGAATACAACAATCGATAGCTCGTCATCCTCTAGACCAGAGGTCCAACGGCTGTGCCACTTGTTTAGAGAGATCGCTTCTGGCTCGCAATCTTCCCAATCACCATTCGCCCATTGCAAAGCGAACTCTTCGTTTGGCCATACTGGTACACAATCATCATCTTCTGTATTTAACATGACACAGCCATGTTCGTCTTTCAGAATCCAAACCTTACGATTCGCCACAATCTCTTTTACGCAGTACTTTAAACGTTGCTCTTCGTTGTAGCGATTAATGGTATCCATCTGCTCTTGGGTCAGTTGCTCAGACATATTCGTCTCCTATTTCCCATAGAAAAATGCCCGCAGCTAGGCGGGCATTTAAAGTATATGCTAGAAAATTAAGCTAGCTCAGTTTGAAGCCAAGGCCAACCTTGCTTCTTACGACTTAGCGTGTTTTCCATCATTAGCATGCCGTCTTTTTCGTGCTTAACAAGCTTCTCAGCCCACTCACCTTTGTATAGAAGACGAGTTTGAGCAGTCGTGATGTCTGTTAGCATTACAGCAGCGAACGCTAGGTTATCTTTCTCACAACGAGATTCTAGGTCTGCTTCTAGTGCTTCGATCATACCGTCAACTTGCTCAAGAGTTGCAAGTTCAACTTGCCCAACCACTACGTCACGACCGTTGAATGGGTAACCTTTAAGGTCTTTCTCAACAAGCTCAGCCGCTGATAGACCTTCGATGTTTGTTTTAGCAATTAGAAGATCTTTAGTGAACGCGTCAACATCTTGTACGTCTGCGATTGCCGCTAGTTCAGCAACGGCATCTTTGTCTTTTTGTGTACAAGTTGGAGAAGCAAAACCTACTGTGTCAGATAGAATTGCTGACATCATTAGCTTAGCAATTTGTGGAGTAATCGCGTGACCTTCAATCTTGAACATGTTGAATAGAACAGTGTTGGTACAACCAACAGGCCAGATCCATGCTTCCATTGGGTTTACTGTCATCACGTCACCTAGACGGTGGTGGTCAACAATACCCGCAATTTCAGCTTCTGCGATATCGTCTGGTGCTTGTGCTAGATCTGAGTAATCTACTAGCCAAACGGTCTCACCCGCAACTGATGTGCGAAGCTCAGGAACTTCAGCGCCAGCAACTTCTAGGATGTGCTGAGTTTCACGGTTGATTTCGCCTTGGCGAATTGGCATAGCTTCAACGCCACGCGCTTTTAGAAGTTCAGTTGCAACGAGTGCACTACAAATACTGTCACTGTCTGGGTTCTTATGACCTACAACTAGAATCATGTTTCTTCCTATTCAAGTCAATTTTATACGCCGCCTAATACAGTTAATTAGGGCGTGTTTGCTCACAAAGGCCGATACTTTACCTGATTTCAGAGAGTTTGACACGAAGAAAAGTTCACAATGCTATTGCGAATAAATCTCATTTACATATAATGATAATTATTCCTATTTGCATTTGAGTAAACGATGAACGCGACCCAATTATTACACTCTGCACAGCAGTTGTTTCAGCCTACTCAGTTTCGTTTAGCTTATAAGCGATTGCTGATCCCTATCGTCATGCTCATTTTGCTAGGCAATGAAAATACACGTGACGTAGCCGTACAGACGCTATCCGACTCATTCTGGGCGGTGTCATGCTATGTTGCTGCCACATTGGCTATTTATCATTATCTTTCAAACTTTATGTCGAAAACCAATCGAATTACCGAGCTATATCATCGCTCGCGTAATCATCAGGTTTTCTTTGCTTCTTTGTTGGGTGCTTTGCCTGGCTGTGGTGGCGCTATTGTTGTGACAACGCAATTTATTAGTGGCCGAGTGGGATTTGGTGCGATTGTCGCGGTACTTACTTCAACAATGGGTGACGCTGCCTTTTTACTTCTTGCCGCCAAGCCAAGTGTAGGATTAGGCGTGGTTGGATTAGGCATTATCGTGGGTACTCTTTCAGGACTGGTCGTTAATGCTTTTCATGCTGATAACTTTCTGCGACCAGAACCAAAAGAAGCACCTCAGACACATGCTTGTTGCCAACACCAGACAGACCGACACACACCTCTTGAACAACGTGCAATCAATCTACAAGGCGCATTTTGGAAATGGCTTATTGTGCCTGCTAGTGTCGTTGCTGTGTTAATGTCTTTCCAAATAGATATTAATCAGCTGTTGTCTTTGCAGACCAATACCATTGAATGGCTAGGCGCTATCTTCGCGGTGATCACAATGTCGTTGTGGGCGATGACAAAAGAGCTCGGCGATTATCAGTCAACGGTCTCTGAAGATGAAAAAATCGTGGACTCACATCCGATTCAAAAAGCAGCACAAGATACGAATTTCGTCAGTGCTTGGGTGATCGTTGCTTTTCTGGCGTTTGAGCTGACAACCTATTTTTCTGGACTCGACCTTGTAGAAACCTTTTCTCATTGGGGAATTTGGATGCCATTAGCTGGCCTAGCCATTGGTATGTTGCCTGGTTGCGGACCGCAAATTTTAGTCACTAGCCTATACATTTCTGGTGCAGCGCCACTTTCTGCGCAACTGGCCAATGCGATTTCTAACGATGGTGACGCCCTATTCCCCGCCATTGCAATGGCACCGAAAGCTGCTTTGGTCGCGACAATTTATTCGTCCATTCCTGCGTTTATTGTTGGATACGGGTATTACTTTTTATTCGAGTTCTAACGCCCAGAGCATCAAAACGAGAAAGGAGCCGCAATAGGCTCCTTTCTTGATCTCGGTATTGGGCGATTTACTTCACGCTATGCTGTAACGATCGCTTTCGCATTGAGCCCTTTATCCACGCTCACCATTAACAACTGGCAAGGTTCTTGGTTTAGCTTTTCCCCTGTCCAGTAATCATACCAGTCCACCGGTTGATCAGACGTCAGCGTAAATTCCATCGCTCCGTAACTCGCATAATTAAACAAACAATGGAGGTCATTCTTCGTCGTTAGTTTTAAAAACGCGTGATTTAAACTCAAAGCGGTAAACTTTGCAGATTGTTGGTTACGTTGTTGACGTAACATGAGCTTAGACAGTGTCTTCTTAGCAAACGGTGTAATCTCAGGGAGCGGGTCACCAGACAGCAGCAAACCACCACTCGCTAATAACACCGTGCGATGAAATTCATACTCTTCTCTGGATGCAGATTGATTAGCTAATGAAGTGAACGTGGCGCAATCCGGGTCAATTTGCCACAATTTTCGGTGCTGCCAACTACGGTAAAAGGTTTCTTTGGCTATCTGTTCGAATCGACGACTATGACGCTCTACATCGTCAGAAACACGCATTGCATCCACAAGCCCCAGAGATGGCCACATTGGCGCGTTGCAACCTAAAAGCCACGCATCACCAGCGCCTTTGGCAATCGCTTCCATTCCTAAGCGATACGCCTCAACGCCTGTAATACCAGATTGTTTACGAACACCTTTTAAGGTGCCCCAGTAGTTTGCGTCTAATTTGAATAGCTCAACGCCCCACTCTTGACGCATAACAGAGACCACATGCGTCAGATGGTCTTGCACTTCTGGGTTTGAGGTATCGAGTATGTACCAGGGCGTGCATCGCCAACCACCGTATGTGACATCTTCTGCTTTAAGTAAGCCACCATCCTTGTGGAGAACAAACCAATCTGGATGCTGTTTGAAGATCTCCGACTCAGGCTGTGCAATGAAAGGCGCCATCCAAATTGCCGGCTTTTTTCCTTTTGCACGGATATTATGAATGAGCTCTTTTACGCCACCAGAAAACTTATCTGATGGGGTTAACCAATCGCCCATAAAGGCTTGATAGCCATCATCCAGAAGTAGCCACTCTAGGTCTTCGAGCTTATCTTGCATGCAATCCACGTTCTGCATGATGTTTTGCTCTGTCACGTCCGCGTAGTACGCGTACCACGAACACCAACCAACAGGCGCATCTTGTGTCACACCTTGGCGAACAGGATGATGCTTTGCAATCATCTCGCCATAGGTTTGATAAAGCTCGGACAGCGATTGACCACAGAGTACCGCCACGGATTCAAGTTGATTACTTTCCCAATCCGCCACTTGAGTCAACTCACCATCAATTGCGGCTGATAAAACCCAATGCCCATCACGCAGCACAACATCAAAATAGCCTGCAAAGCGATGACATGATGTGAAGCCAAATAATGTGTAGCCCGCTGAACCTTCCACCACTAAATAGTTGTAATAACGCTTAGGGGCATCTTTAGGGTAGATTCGATAAGAAGGATTATTGTCTGGGCAGCGACCAATATCAACGGGGTGATTGATCGTTCCCGCCGTTTGCGCCAACATTTGAAAACCATCCCCAATTACGTTGGCCTCGTGCTCGTACAAAAACGGCATTTCGAATAACACTTCACGGTCCGTAAAGGTTTTATTGTGAAGACCAGCAAAAGAAAAATGTAATTGATTACCCTCGACTTCAACTTGGAAGTCATTGTTATTCACAGTGATCTCAGTGTGATTTGCTAATTGAATGCTCTGAGCCATAAAGAGTCTACTCACTTAATTATTATTGTTTAGCTTGGCGCATTATCTCCTGCTTGTCTCACCCAATTCGTTACCATCATCACGAATACCAGTCTCGTTTAACGTTATGAAGTTACTATTGAGACAACGCTCACTGAAATTTTGATAAAAAAATACCAGCCCTGAGGCTGGTATTTGGATTTATGCAAACTGCACTAATTAAGCAACTTCGATCGGACCACCAAATGAAGTGACTGGCGGCACTTTACCTGTGAACTTCTCGAAGTCTACGATACATGTGTTCGCAGAAGTCGCCTGTGCAAGCTCAGAAGAACCGATGTCTTGCGTTAGCGTGTTAGGATCACCGTAGGTACAGATTGCGCCTTCTTTCTCGTTTAGAGGACCGTACCACGCACCTTCTTCGATACGAATAACGCCACGTGGGTAGCTGTCAGTCAAAACAGCACCAGCTAATAGCTGACCACGACCGTTGAATACACGTACCAAATCACCATCTTTGATGCCTTTTGCTTTGGCATCCGCTGGGTTGATGTAAACCGGCTCACGACCTTGTACCGCGTAAGTCGCGCGGAACTCTTCAGACTCACACATTTGAGAGTGCAGACGCTTATCAGGGTGGCAAGACTGCAACCAGAATGGGTATTTATCTGAACCAGGACCACCGTGTGAACGCTCTGATTTTTCGAACCACATTGGGTGCTCTTGACAGTGTTCGTAACCGTAACGGCCGATCTTACGAGACGTGATCTCGATGAAGCCAGACGGCGTACCTAGTGGATTCAGCTCAGGGTCTTTACGGAAGTCCGCATGACGAACCCAAGGTTTACCTTCACCGAAGTCTAGTACGCTCTTCTCCCAGAACTCGTTGAATTCTGGCATTTCAAACTTACCTTCGTTCGCTTTTTTACAATCGTTGTAAAGGCTTTCGATCCATTCCATCTCACTCATACCACGAGTGTATTCTTCGCGGCGACCAAAACGCTGAGTGAGTTCACTCATGATTTGGAAATCAGGCTTAGATTGGAACAATGGATCAACGAGGCGATGCATCGCAATCAGACCTTTGTTCGAGTATGAACCGTATACGTCGATGTCGTTACGTTCCCATTGCGTACACGCCGGTAGAACGATATCTGAGAAACGACATGTCGCAGTCCAAGCAAACTCGATCGTTACAACCGTTTGAAGTTTGCGGAACGCTTTCTTCATGCGGTTACGATCTTGATGGTGGTGCCATGGGTTACAACCCGAGATCACCATCATCTTGAAGTCTGGCAGTTTCACTTTACCGCCGTTGTAGTTGATCTCTTTGCCTGGCTCAAGCAGACAGTCGATCCAACGTGCAACTGGGATAGTACGGCTGTAACCGTTAAAGTCGTTGTTGTCCCACTTCGGCTTCATACCTTGGTCAAGGTTGCGAGGGAAACCACCAGGGCCCGCGAAACCAGTTGAAGGTACACCGATACTTGAGTAGTGGTGACCGTAAGAGATACCACCGCCAGGTAGACCGATTTGACCAACCATTGCAGCAACCACAGCCGCTGCCCAGTATGGCTGCTCACCGTGCTCTTGACGCTGGATACACCAACCCATCAGGATCTGTGTACGACCACTTACTAGCATACGCGCGAATTCGCGAATCTTGTCCGCTTTCACGCCACAGATAGCCGCAGCCCACTCTGGTGTTTTCTCTACTTTATCTTTTGTCTTACCTTGAACGTATTGAATGAACTCTTCAAAGCCTAGACAGTAAGTATCAATGAACTTCTTATCGTACAAATCTTCGTTGTACAGCACGTGCGCCACAGCAAGCATGAATGCTACGTCTGTCAGCGGGTTGATGTACAAGTGATCGTTCTCTAAGTAGCGCTGAGTCTTGTTCTTCACTGGGTCTACAGATAGAACGTTGATCTCACCTTTCGCTACTTTTTCTTTTAGTTGTGCTAGGTACTTGAACGACTCATGCGTTTCACAGTTCCAACCTACTTGAAGGTTTTTCACTGGGTCGTTAGCCCAGAGAACGATGTTGTCAGAGTTCTCTAGGATTTCAGACCAAGACGTACCTTGTGCGTAAACTTCGGTTGAACCAAGTACGTAAGGCATAATGGTTTGACCTGCACCCGTCGAGTAGTCACCTACTTTCGTGATGAAGTTGCCGTGCATACCTACTGCACGTTGCATGTGCGCGGTACAGTTGTTGAATGAACCTGTTTGGTTCCAACCCGTTTGACCTGCGTGTAGCGCCCATGGACCGTAGTCTTTTTGAATACGTTCTAGTTCGCGGTAGAACAAGTCTAGCGCTTCATCCCAAGTTACTCGAATGAAACGGTTGTTACCGCGCGTATCTGCGCTGTATTTATGTTTCTTCAACCAATCTAGACGAACCATTGGGTAACGCACACGTGAAGGGCTGTAAATAATGCCCTTGATACCGTTCAACATTTCTGTTGGGTTTTTGTCTAGCTCTAGCGGCTTGATCTCTTGAACTTTACCCGCGTAGATGTGGGCGCGGAACGCGCCCCAGTGAGAACCGGTTACTTTCCAAGTACCTGTCGTCTCAACGGCATTTGCAGAGGCGGACGCCAATAAGCTAGGACCAATTACTGACGCTGCACTTGTGGTTGCTACACCTTTAAGAAAACTTCTTCGTGTAATAGCCATTTAAAATTACTCCAATCCGACGCTTATTAGTGGTGACCTTCAGCATAATCTGAAGAGTGTTTCTGTAGATACTTCAAGATCAGTGCTTCACTGTCTGTATCTAGGTTAACGAACGCCAACATACCGTCGAACATACCTGGCCAGGTGTTCGCGTCGAAGTGCGCTTCCGCAGGTTGAGTGTGACATACAGAACAATTGGTCTTGTAGGCTTCACGAGATTTTTCCCAAACAGGATTGATGTCGTTCAGCATAGACTCTTTCTTAATCCATACTTTCGCCGCTACTTTTTCCCAAGGAAGGCCTGTTAGCTCATCCACTTTTTTCTCACCAGTCGTCACAATGTTGCTGTCTGTTGCTGCTTCTTTCATCAGAGACGCAGTCGCAATGTTCTTACCGAAGTCTTCTTGAATTACACGACCAAAACCTTTTGCTTTGCGCCAACCGTCAATTTCGATCTCAACAAACTCGCCTTTGTCTTCAAGAACTTTAACGGTCGATGCAGGATTAAGAAGACCAGCTTCTTTACTGCCTTGCGCATCAAAGTAAATTGGTAGGTGACGAACGCTCACGAGTTGCTGACCAACGCCGTAATCCGTGTTAGAAGTCATACCCTCTAGATCACCCACGATACCGCCAATGCTGTCCATGCCTGCTGGTAGGTTGTGCGCAATACCCTTGTGACAGTCAACACAGCTTTGATCTTTCTCAGCGGCTTGCTTCATTTGGATACGAGCCGTAGGAGACATTTGCTCGAAATCCATCGATTCATAGTTGTGACAGTTTTTACACTCCAGAGATTTGTTTGCCGAGAAACGATCCCATTCGTGTTTAGCAAGTTCGATACGACGCTCTTCGAACACACCCGGTTCGTCGTAGTTGCCAAATACTTGTGCAAATACTTCTTTAGAAGCTTGCATCTTACGAGCGATCTTATCTGTCCAGTTATGTGGAACGTGACAATCAGGACAGGTAGCACGAACACCAGAGTGGTTTTTCCAGTGCACCGTTTCTTGCAGCTCAACGTACACGTTGTCACGCATTGTGTGACAGCTAATACAGAATTCTTCTGTGTTGGTTGCTTCTAGAGCGGTGTTAAAGCCACCCCAAAAGATAACACCAGCAATAAAGCCGCCCATAGTCAGCACACCTAGGCTGATATGTACAGCTGGGCGCGTCATGGTACGCCACAGTTTAATGATTAATGATTTCATTATTTGCTCTCTTAAAATCTTTTCAAAAGTGTGGTTATGAGCTCACTGGCTTACATGCCGTGCGCGCCTGGAGGCCCAAAGAAGAAGACTTGCAACATCCAAACGATGAACCCGTAGCCGCCAACAAAGGCCACACTCAGAATTGGGAAGAGAACAACTGCAATGAAGAGGAACGACTTCCACTCCAGGGAGCGTTTTTCACCACTCTCAATTTTATTAACATCACTCATACATTTGCCTATTTTGTATCTAGTGTTATTGAAAAGCCCGCGTAACCAAGCTTAAGTTTTTTACAATCTCTAATGGAAAATGTTAGACCATACTAATAGTAGGGTTCAATCAAATAAGCGACCTCAGACCTTGTAATTCAACACTTTTTTGAGCTCATCCAGAGATATGATGGATTGATGTTATTTATTAAAAAACATGAACAGATGTGACAAAATAAGTCTTTTAAGGAGTTGTTAAATAACCAACATTTAAGAAACATCGATCACATTTAAATCGTAATTACCATGCCATAAATCGACTTAAAAACTCCGAAAAAGATAACCACTTGTAAACAGAATGCTGCGTATTAATGTCTAAAATAGCACTCAAGGTTTACTTTAAGAACAGCAAAAAGTGCACATAGTGGTTCATATAAAGGGGAGGCTTAGATACAATTATTCGCGTATTTTCAAGGAGCGATTATGGATAACGTGGTGGATATAAGCTGGGTCAAACTGGCACTGTTTGGTTTGATTTTATTGGTCCCCTTCTTTATCAATGCCCGCTACAAATTAGGGATAGCAAAAGACACGATAATCAGTGTTATCCGAATGACATTTCAGCTCATATTGATTGGCGTGTATTTAGAATATCTTTTTCAATTAAACAGCTTACTTGTCAATATACTTTGGCTTGCCATCATGCTACTGATTGGTGCCAGCTCAATTGCGGGAAAAGCTCGCTTACCTAAAAAGCCACTTATGCTTCCGCTACTAACGGGCCTTACCTGTGGTCTAATACCACTTCTGATAGCAATTACAGCAGGCTTAGTGCAACCATCCCCTATTTACAATGCGCAGTACATGATCCCACTTGCTGGTATGTTATTGGGTAACAGCTTGAGTAGTAATATCATCGCTCTTCAGAATTTGTTTACGGCTTTTGAGCAGAGACAAGCAGAATATGAGGCTGCAATCTCACTTGGAGCCTCTCCTCGCTACGCATCCTTCCCCTTCATTCAGGAGGCTCTTAGAAAGTCCCTTGCCCCGACTTTAGCTTCTATGGCCACTACAGGACTGGTTACCTTACCGGGTATGATGACCGGTCAAATTCTAGGTGGCGCGAGCCCGATGGTTGCGATTAAATACCAGTTAGTAATTATGCTGGCTATTTTCGTTATGTTGAGTGCCTCCGTAACCATAACGTTAGAAATGACATTGCGCTGGGTACAAACCAAAGAAGGCCGAATCAAGATAAAAATCGAGCAACCCGAATCGACCAAAACTCACGGTTAGTTGGCGCTTGTGGGTAAAGCCCGTTAAACAACTTATGTTGCCAAGTCGAACGTACTTATAACTGAATAACTCAACTATTCTTCGAGCACTCATCAAGACGCTTTCAGATGAAAAGTCAGGCAGAATTCTTTTTGATATAAGCCTCTAATTTTATGAAATTTTCTTTGCAAGTTTAGATACGCACGATCTTTGATACAGGTTATCCACAGAAAATGTGGATAAGCCCCCAAAACCCATACGCAACCAGAAACATAGCAACATAAGTGATCAATCGAATCTTCATGCATTGATCACGTGACTGACATGTTCTAATTTTAAAGTAAAGGCAGTGACCACAAACTTGGAGAGACGTACATGGATGTCTTAATGATCAAAGAAAATTACGATGAACTCCTGTCCGATGCACCTCTGGATTGGCTCGTTCAAGAACCAAAGGAAGTAACTTCTCATTGGCTCCCAACCGATTTTGGCATCAACGAAGAGTTGATTTAGCATGACTCGACTTATTTGACATTTGCAGAGACAAATAAAAAGAAAGGCGAACCATCTGGTTCGCCTTTCTTGTGATCTTCTAAACTTATCGCAAATGGTTATCTTCATCGCGTAGATAAATCATCCAATACCACATGCCAACAAATACGCCACCACCAATAATGTTTCCTATCGTAACAGGAATTAGGTTGTTTACGATGAACCCCATCATGTTTAAGTCCGCGTAGTTTGCAATATCTACCCCTGTCATTTGCCAAAACGCTTCTGGCGCAAAGTACTTAATACCAATCGCCATAGGTACTTGGAACATGTTCGCAATACAGTGCTCAAAACCTGCCGACACGAACATAGCCACAGGCAAAATCATGACCGCTATTTTATCTGTCAATGTTCGCCCACTAAACGTCATCCAAACTGCAATACAAACTAATACGTTACACATGATGCCAAGCGCAACAGCAGCAAAGAAACCATGATGTAATTTGTGTTGGGAGATCGCCATCGCGTTAAGACCAACTTGGCCATGATCAAACATATATTGCTTGGTAACTAGCATACAGGCCACGAGCAAAATGGCCCCAACCATATTGCCAAAGTAAACCACCAACCAGTTTTTGATAAGTGCTTGCCAAGAGATTTTTCCACTCGCACGCGCAACTAGTGTCAGTACAGAGCTAGTGAAAAGCTCGCCGCCAGTAACCACCACCAAAATCAAACCAAGGCTAAATGCCAGACCACCAATGAGTCGTGTAATGCCCCAAGGCAGCTCGCCTGCGCCTGTCGTTACTGTGGTATAGAAGATGAAAGCAATACCAATATGAAGCCCCGCAGAAATGGCGAGCAGAAAAGATTTGATTGGAGCTTTCGTTGCTTTGCCTACCCCCACTTCAGCTGCGCGTTCCGCAGCTTGTGGCGGTAATAGTGAGTCAAACTGATTAAAGTTCATTCTGGTGTAACATTTAGAAACATTTAAAGAGGCGCGGATAATCGCTCTATTTCCCTATTTTTTCAAGTGCTATTTGGCGTGTTTACTAAAATCGTTGTTATTGGGAGATCAAGCAATAAATAGCGCCTATCATTCGCTACCGTAAGTATCATTGATACTTAACAAGTATTCGGCCTTTCGAACAAAGATCCTGCGTTATATCAGCCTGATAGCGCCATACTTAACACTTCTTGTCGTTGAATGTTGCCCAACGCTACTTTTCAGACTAGCTTGGTAAAAAAAGCGCAAAGGAATCATTTATGAAATATTCAGCTGAACATATCGCCGAATTGAATCTACTTCTTCAGTTCGACCTAAGTAGTGCTGCAACTGGTATTAAAGTTCATACAGACGCGTCAGAAGAAATGCAGGCAGCCGTTGCTCGTCTATATGAGAAGCAACTTTGTACACAGCCTGACGGTGGCTATCTAACAGACGAAGGCATTGAAGTTGCAGAACATGCAGATAAGATTTTAAGAGTTTTGTCTGTGTAATTTGAACAAAAAACGCCACCGAACTCGGTGGCGTTTTTTAGTCCTATATTTTTCCTGTCGATGCCTGCGGCAATAATCGCTTTTTCATTTTGCTAAATGGTTGAACCTTGTCATACAACCAGTTAAAACCAGTAGCATAAAATAGGAAGAAAACGAGGAAGCCGGCTTCCAGCATCAGAGCTTGAAGAAGCGTAATTTCTAAGAACCAGGCAATCACAGGTAGAGAGATAAAGATCAATCCTCCCTCGAAACCAACAGTGTGTCCAAGCCGCATCGCTAAACTTCGCTCAGCTCGATTGCCACCAAACCACTTATCAAAGTACAAGTTGTAGATGTAGTTCCATATCACGGTATACATGCTCAACCCGACCCCAACCAACGCAAGATCACTAGAGCCCTTTCCAGTGATCAATGAAGCCGCTGGTACAATAATCGCGAGTGCGATTAACTCAAAAAGTACTGCATGAAAAATTCGTTCGTTACGAGTCATATTTCTCTGTCCAAATAGTTCTACTCAATGCTTAGAATTTTATCTATTATTTAGATAACCAAAAGTTAGATACCATCGGTTTAAGCGATATGTTTACCATCGAACAACTGCAAGCTTTTATTGCTACATCAGAAGCAGGATCATTTTCAGGAGCAGCTAGAAAACTGGGGCGAGCTCAATCTGTAGTGAGCCAGCACATCATGAATATGGAGATCGACTGTGGCGTTGAGCTTTTTGATCGATCAGGCAGGTACCCTAAATTAACTGAGAATGGCCTCGCGCTCGTACCTTATGCACAAGCAACAATCAGCCAACTCGACCGCCTAAACAATAGGGCATCGCAGCTCTTTTCCACGCCAACGAACAAATTAGTCTTAGCTATTGATGAAGGGATTCCTCTGACTCGCTTGCCGGATGTGCTAAAGAAGTTAGAGCAACGCTTTCCACACTTACAAGTTGAATGCTTAACGGCATCAAGCCCTGATATCATTGAATTGGTTAAGTCGGAACGCGCCACGACTGGGATTATTTTGAGTGATTTACAAATGCCAAGGCACATCGATTTCACCAATCTTGGCAATATTGCATTTGATGTCTATGTCTCTTCAACACATCCTTTAGCAAAGCAGCAAATCACTCACATTGATCAACTAAAACAACATCGTCAATTGGTCATACGATCCAAAAGTGCAGAGCCATGTGGTCTCAATCAAGCATTTAGCCCAGATATCTGGTACGCTGATAACTACTATATTTTGTTGGAATTGGCGAATAAAGGGTTTGGTTGGTGCTTTCTACCACAGCATTTAGTCGCGTATTCACCTAATACATTAAAAAAAGTTGGGGATGATTTCACAAAACTGGCTTGGCAAGTCAATGTTGACCTTATTCAGCACCAGAAATGGCATTCAGATCCCCTCCATCAACAAGCCAAAGCAGAACTGCTCAACCTATTCGGGCAGACATAAGTAAGTAGGAAGACCCAAATGGCAAATACATTGATCGTAGGTGCAGGCTGGCTCGGAACTCCGCTAGCAGAAACATTGATGAAAGATGGACACTATGTTGTTGTCACTCGTCGTAGCCAAACTCGATTAAAAGAGTTACCCACCTCATTAACTCACTCCGCATTGTTCGATTTCAATCAATTGAACGCCACAGCACGGCTAGATGAGCTGCTCAAACAGCATCAAATTACGCACGTTATCGGTGCTTTTCCTCCAGGATTTCGTAAAGGACGCTGTCAAGAATATGCACAGCAATGGCAAATACTTGCCAACGCAGCTAAGCAAAACAACGTTGAAAAACTTCTCATGATCAGCTCTACAACGGTTTACCCTAACCTTGCTTCCGATATGGAAGAAGCTGACGCGTCAATCTCTTTAGCAGCCGAAAGCCCTTATTTCTCTGACAATGCACGTATTATGCTTCAAGCAGAGCAGCATGTTATCGACTCGAATATTAGCTTTGTTATTCTACGTTGTAGCGGATTAATCGGGCCAGATAGACACCCATCTCGCTTTGCAGCAAGGCTTCAACAAGTTAGTCGTAAAGCACCAGCTAATATGCTTCATCAAGATGATGCTGTCTCGGCTGCGAAATTTGCCTTAGGCAATTTAAGCAACCAAGTCATTAATGTTACGACACCTCATACTGTCAGCAAGGCTGAGTTCTACCAAGCTGCCATAAACAAAATCGGAAGTGAGATACCTCTTCCACCCGTCACAGAGCAAGCTGACAAGCGTATTCTTGCTGACAAACTACTCTCACTTGGTTATCGATTTCACTTCAATTCAACTTTGGATGCGCTATGAGACTCTATAGACATATAGAAACGCTTTGGGATTACATGCAACTTAAACATGAACTGAAGCCTGCGGACTGTTTGTTTGTGATGTGCAGTAATGATGTGCGTGTAGCGGAGCACGCTGCCAAGCTCTACCACCAAAAGTTGGCACCTTTGATTGTATTTTCAGGGGGTGAAGGTCGCTTCACAGATGGACTGTTTGAAAAAAGCGAAGCAGAAACCTTTGCCGAGATTGCAAAGTTGTCGGGCGTTCCAAGCAAAGCAATTTTGCTCGAGACTAAATCCACAAACAGCGGAGAAAACGTCCGCTTTACTGAGCAACGATTAAAAGAGGAAGGAAAACAATGTTCCTCGTTTATTCTGGTACAAAAACCGTTTATGGAGCGTAGAGCAATCGCGACATTTGAAAAACAGTGGCAGTCACCCTACACTCAGCTCCAAGTAAGCTCTGCGACTCTTCCATTTTTTGAATACATTAATGAAGACATGCCATTAATGATGGTGCTAGAAGCACTAATGGAAGATTTCTCTCGCGTAAAAAGCTATCCAGAGAAAGGATTTCAAACCGAGCAGAACATCCCTCAGCAAGTCGAATCTTCTTACCAGGTTTTACTCGAGCGGTTTGGTTTTGACTTAGTCTAACTTTTTCTAACCGACAACAAAAAGCCACCAAGTTCGGTGGCTTTTCTGTATCAATACGGCTTATTTACCGAGCGCTTCTTTGTAATGTTGGCGGCATACGGAGACATACTTATCGTTACCGCCGATCGCAACTTGATCGCCTTCTTTAATTGCCACGCCGTGTTCATCGGTACGAATAACCATATTCGCTTTGCGGCCGCAATGGCAGATTGTTTTGAGCTCAACCAGCTTGTCTGCCCAAGATAATAGATACTTACTGCCTTCAAAAAGTTCGCCTAGAAAATCGGTGCGAAGGCCGTAACACAATACTGGAATATGCAACTTATCAACGACTTCAGTAAGTTGATAAACTTGTTCTTTCGACAAGAACTGACACTCATCAACAAGAATACAGTGACGTTTTTCAACCTCATTCAGAGCTGCGATCTCCTGATACAAATTGGTATCCTGACGAAATAAATGTGCGTCAGATTGAAGACCAATACGAGAGCTCACTTTACCGACACCAAAACGATCATCTAGCGCAGCCGTAAAAATAACTGGCGTCATGCCGCGTTCTTGATAGTTGAAAGAGGATTGAAGAAGTGTTGTTGATTTACCCGCATTCATTGCTGAGTAATAGAAATACATCTGAGCCACAGAGCATTACCTAAAGTTAAAGTTTTAATTTATGGAAATGGAAAATAAAAGGGCTGAATTATCAGCCCTTTAAAAATGAAAATTCAATTACTTACGACGCCACGTTGTACCTTCTGGACCATCTTCCAGAACAATGCCCATTTCGGTCAGCTTGTCACGAGCCATATCTGCATTCGCCCAATCTTTCGCAGCACGAGAGTCGTTACGCAGCTTGATCAGAGCTTCGATTTCAGCCACTTCATCATCGTTACCTGCATCACCTTTTAGGAAGGCTTCTGGATCTTGGTGAAGAATACCGATCACATCTGCTAGTTCACGCATTAGCGCACCTAGCTCGCTCGCTTTCTCTAGGTTTTCTGTCTTCAGACGGTTAACTTCGCGCGCCATGTCGAACAGAACTGAGTACGCTTCTGGTGTATTGAAGTCATCGTTCATCGCTGCTGTAAAGCGAGATACGTACTCTTCACCACCAGCAGGCGCAGCGTTTAGGTCTAAACCACGTAGAGATGTGTACAGGCGCTCAAGCGAAGCACGTGCTTGGTTTAGGTTATCTTCGCTGTAGTTTAACTGGCTACGGTAGTGACCAGACATTAGGAAGTAACGCACTGTTTCAGCATCGTAGTGACCAAGAACGTCACGGATAGTAAAGAAGTTACCTAGAGATTTAGACATCTTCTCACGGTCTACCATTACCATGCCGCTGTGCATCCATGTGTTCACGTATTGTGTATCGTGTGCACAGCATGATTGCGCGATTTCATTTTCATGGTGTGGGAACTGAAGGTCAGAACCGCCGCCGTGAATGTCGAAGTGGTTACCTAGGATTGAAGAGTTCATTGCTGAACACTCAATGTGCCAACCTGGACGACCAGGACCCCATGGTGACTCCCACGTTGGTTCACCCGGCTTAGACATCTTCCAAAGTACAAAGTCTAGAGGGCTGCGTTTTGCTGTTTCGATATCAACGCGCGCGCCAGCTTGAAGCTGATCAAGGTCTTGCTTAGACAGCTTACCGTATTCGTTGAACTTGCCCACTTCAAACATTACGTCACCGTTATCTGCAACGTATGCAAAACCGCGCTCGATTAGCTTCTCAACCAATTCGATGATTTCAGCAATAAACTGTGTCGCACGAGGTTCAACGTCCGGACGTTTCATGTTCAGCGCATCAAAATCAGCGTGCATTTCACCAATCAAACGCTCAGTCAATGAATCGCAAGACTCACCATTTTCTGCGGCACGTTTGATGATCTTATCGTCGATATCTGTGATGTTACGTACAAACGTCAGATCGTAGCCCAAGTAGCGAAGGTAACGTGATACAACGTCAAAAGAGACGAAAGTACGACCGTGACCAATGTGACAGAGATCGTAGATGGTAACTCCACAGACATACATACCGACTTTGCCAGCTGTAATTGGTTTGAATTCCTCTTTCTGTCTTGTGAGTGTGTTATATATCTTTAACATGATCTCTATCTATGATTGTGAATGAATAAAAGAAGATGAGTATATCAACTCCAACCTAGTTAGGTAATAGCAATTAACCGATAAAACGATAATCGGCTAAACTTCAAGCACAAAACGAAGAATTTCCTCTTCCTGAGTTTTTAAAGCACTAGAACTTAGGCTAGAATCTCGGGCTCAACACAACACAGTAAAGGAAAGTAGCATGATCACCCTTCACACTAATTTTGGTGACATCAAGATTCAACTAAACGAAGAGAAAGCGCCAGAGACAAGCGCAAACTTCCTTCAGTACTGCCGCGACGGTTTCTACGACAACACGCTTTTCCACCGTGTTATTGACGGCTTCATGATCCAAGGTGGTGGTATGGAGTCTGGTCTACGTGAAAAAGCGACTCGTGCACCTATCAAGAACGAAGCAAACAACGGCCTTAGCAACAAAGTGGGTACACTTGCTATGGCACGTACTATGGAGCCGCATTCAGCAAGCTCTCAGTTCTTCATCAACGTAAACAACAACACGTTCCTAGACTTCCGTAGCGAAAGCTTAGACGGTTGGGGTTACTGTGTGTTCGGTGAAGTAATTGAAGGCATGGACATCGTAAATAAGATCAAAGGCGTTAGCACTGGTTCTTACGGCATGCACCAAGACGTACCTCTAGAAGACGTAGTAATCACTGGTACAACAATTGAAGAGTAATTCTTAGGAATTATTTTTAAAAGATAAGTTAATGGGGAGGCATAGCTTCCCCTTATTTCTATGACGACATTATTTATTTCCGATCTTCACCTTACCCCATCACGTCCTGATATCACGGAATGTTTTGTGACGTTCATGCGAACAGAAGCAACAAAAGCTGATGCACTTTATGTACTCGGCGATCTGTTTGAGTTCTGGATTGGTGACGATGACAACACCCCTTTTGCAGACCAAATCCGTGCAGAATTTAAAGCACTGACGGATGCGGGTGTGCCAACTTTTTTCATCCAAGGCAATCGAGATTTTTTACTCGGCAAACGCTTTTGCAAAGAAACCGGTATGACATTACTCGACGATGTCTGCACGATTGATCTTTATGGTCAAAAAGCCGTAATCCTACATGGCGATACGCTCTGCATTGACGATGTGAAATACCAAGAGTTTAGAAAAACCGTTCACAAGCCATGGCTACAATGGTTGTTTAACCGTATTCCTTGGTTCATTAAGAAGAAAATTGTCTCAAAAGTTCAATCCGATATTCGTGATGATAAAATGAGCAAGTCATTAGATATCATGGACGTCAACCAAAATGAGGTCGAGAAAGTGATGTCTCAGAACTGCGTCAACTTAATGATTCATGGTCACACACATCGCCCGAACACACATTTTTTTGACGTCGATGGAGTTAAAAAGACCCGAATTGTTTTAGGGGATTGGTATACGCAAGGCTCAGTTTTAAAAGTAAATTCTGATAGTTTTGACCTACAAACGAGACCGTTCATACAGAATTTGCGTTAAGCATGTAGAGCGTGTAGAAGATTCACGCTCAAGTCGTAGATATTTTGTAGAAAATCGCTATTATCATAATACTAAGTTAAACAGAACGAAGTACCTAATTGAAGTATTCTTACGTAGCTCGCCAACCGATTCTGGATAGAGAAAAACGAACCATAGGTTACGAACTCCTCTTTCGAGACGGCCCTAAAAATACCTTCCCTGAAGTAGAACCAGAGCTGGCTACTAGTCGACTGCTATCCGATCATTTTTTGTCGACGCATTACAACACATTAGGAAACAAACTTGGCTTTGTTAACTTTCCGCATCAAAGCTTGGTGAACTTGGTCCCAACTTTGTTTCCTAAAGAATCTCTCGTCATTGAAGTCCTTGAAGACTGCGAACCGACAGAAGAACTGTTAGAAGCCATCAAGCACCTTCATGAGTGCGGATACAAAATTGCTCTGGATGATTTTGTTCCGACGAAAGCTTGGAAGCGTTTTCTTCCATACGTTTCCATGATCAAGTTTGATATTAGACTTGTGCCGATCAAGAAAGCTGCCATTTTTATTCAGGCGTTGAGCCCATTTAAAATCGACTTTCTTGCGGAAAAGGTAGAGACCTATGAAGAGTTCGAGCAAGCTCTAGAAGCCGGTTTTAACTATTTTCAAGGGTATTTTTTTAGCAAACCTGAGATGATCCAGAAAAAACGGTTGAACCCCGCGTTTCTTACCGTCATCCAGCTTTGTAAAGAGATTGCAGATAAGCCCATCGACTTCAATGAGGTTGAACGTCTGTTTTCGATTGATGTGACGCTGTCATACAAGCTGCTTACTTACGTAAATTCAGGCTATACATTAACGACTAAGATCAAATCGTTCAGACAGGCGCTTATTTATCTGGGTGAAGAGCGACTACGACGCTTTATTTCCTTAGTTGCAATTGCCTCCGTTCAAGAAGATAAACCTGACTCTCTTTACTCTTTAGCGATTCAGCGTGCACGAATGTGTGAACTGCTACTTAGTCAAATGAACACTAGGTATGACCCTGGGCAGGCTTTTTTGACAGGCATGTTTTCTTTACTCGGATCTTTGCTCGATCAACCGCTCTCGGATGTCATTGAAGATATCCCCGTTGACGAAGATATAAAACTCGCATTAACCAGTCGAAAAGGCGTACTTGGTCACTTACTTTCGATGACGATCGCCTATGAACAAGCGGACTGGGAGTTAGCCGAGCGATATTGCACCGTTCTTAAATTAACCGAACCTCAATTAGCGGACGCTTTTAATCAATCGACGGAATGGGCTCAAGAACTGCTGTCTCAAACGCCCTAAATCGCTATAATGCCTCACCTCCAGCCTCGCAATTGTGAGGTTGTTTGTTTTTACCGCTTAATTAATCGAGATTTCATTTTATGGCTTCTTCTTGCCCTTGCGGATCTAACCGCACCTACCAACAGTGTTGTGAAATTGCCCACAACAACCATGCTGACGTCACCACTCCAGAGCAGTTAATGCGCTCTCGTTACAGTGCGCATGTGTTAGGTCTAGTCGATTACGTGGTGAACACGTACCACCCAAGCTGTAATGCAGAAGAGCAACGTGAAGGCATTGCCCAATCTATCGACAGCGATTGGTGCAAACTTGAAGTTGTAAAAACAGAAGCTGGCAGTAATGACAATGAAGGCTTTGTCGAATTTAGCGCTTATTTTGATGAAGACGGCAAGCGCTACTGTATGACAGAGCGTTCTCGCTTTGTAAAAGAAAATGGGCTTTGGTACTACATTGACGGCACGTTTCCAGAAGAAGAGCTAGAAGAAGAACCAGAACAAGATCCTCGCCTAAACCAACCAGTGAGTAGCCTAAAAGTAGGTCGTAACGACCCGTGTATCTGTGGAAGCGGTAAGAAATTTAAGAAGTGTTGTGGGTAAGATCATCCACTCCTAGCTTATTGAGCTCTCTTTAATGAAATTCCTGATCTCGCCTAGGCTCGTTGGAGTGACGTGAATATATGTACCTGTTTGAAGTAAATAACTCTACTGCAAGCACCATTAGAAAATATACCGTCATTCTGAACAGCGAGGAACGAGTGTGATTCAGAATCTAATCGCTACTAGCACTGTTGCCGGTTTTTACCCCGAATCAAGAACACTAAATTAAAAAAGCCCCTAGGCTCGAGAGCATAGGGGCTTTCACTTATCTATAGCAAGCTTACTTATGACGCTCTTTCAGTTTGTTCACTACGTCATTCATCGATAAGCCTTGGTCTTGAAGCAATACCATTAAGTGGTAAATCAAATCCGCAGATTCACACACTAACTCCGCCTTATCGCCCGACGTCGCCGCAAGCGCGACTTCAACGCCTTCTTCGCCCACTTTTTGCGAAATACGCTTGGTGCCACGGGTATAAAGACTGGCAGTATAAGAGGAATCTGGGTCGGCACTCTTGCGGGCAGCCAATAGCTGCTCAAGTTGATGAAGCCACACCATTTGTGACTCCTCTTGAGGGTCCACATCCCAGCAAGTTGTGTTACCCAAGTGACACGTAGGACCAATGGGATTCACTTTCACCAGTAGCGTATCGTTGTCGCAATCGAGCTGCATGTTCACTAGTTGCAATACGTTGCCAGAAGTCTCACCTTTCGTCCAAAGACGTTGCTTGGTACGAGAGAAAAACGTCACTTGACCCGTTTCTCCCGTTTTTGCCAACGCATCTTGGTTCATGTAACCCATCATCAGCACTTGGCTTGATTGGAAATCTTGTACGATAGCAGGTACCAGACCATCCACCTTTTCCCAGTTGATTCGCTCAACTAGCGAACTTACTTCGGCGGCTTTCACACTCATAGTCGTACCTCAATGCCTTGTTGTTTCAAATACTGCTTTAGTTCACCAATATTGATGACTTGTTTGTGGAATACCGATGCGGCAAGCGCGCCATCCACATTTGCTTTTTGGTAGGCTTCTGCGAAATGCTCCATAGCACCTGCCCCACCCGATGCAATCAATGGCACGTTACACACTTCACGCACCATGTTAAGTTGTTCAATATCGTAACCGTTACGTACGCCGTCTTGGTTCATCATGTTCAGTACGATTTCACCAGCGCCACGCTTTTGTACTTCTTGCACCCAATCACGCGTTTCCCATTGGGTCGCTTTGGTGCGTTCTTCATCACCAGTAAACTGGTAAACCTGATACTTGCCCGTCTCTTTGTCGTAGTATGAATCGATACCAACGACGATACATTGCACACCAAACTTATCAGCAAGGTTGGTAATCAGTTGCGGGTTCGCCAATGCAGGTGAGTTGATAGACACTTTGTCTGCACCAAACTCAAGAATGCGCGCTGCGTCTTCCGCTGATTTAATGCCACCAGCCACACAGAAAGGAATATCAATCACTTCAGCAACGCGAGCGACCCAACTTTTATCGACGACACGACCGTCACTTGAAGCGGTAATATCGTAGAACACAAGCTCGTCAGCACCTTCTTCAGCATAACGCTGCGCCAGAGGAACGATGTCGCCAATGATCTCGTGGTTACGGAACTGAACACCCTTGACCACTTGTCCATCACGAACATCAAGACATGGAATTATTCGCTTTGCCAGCATGCAAATGCCTCCTCTGCTGTGAACTTACCATCTAACAATGCACGACCAACAATCACACCAGCCACACCGCTGCCTTTTAGCGCTTCGATATCTGCTAATGAGCCAATGCCACCTGAAGATTGAAACTGCACTTGTGGGTACTGTTTACATAGGTCGACATAAAGCTCTACGTTTGAGCCTTCTAGCGTACCGTCACGAGAAATGTCCGTACAAAGCACGTGCTGCAAACCTACCGTCAGGTAATCGTTGATCAGAGCTTCGATAGTCACGCCTGAATCTTCTTGCCAACCAGAAATCGCTACTTTACGTGTGCCGTCTTGATCGATGTTGATGTCTAGCGCGAGAACGATTTTCTCTGCACCGTATTTTTCCATCCAACCTTTCACAAGCTCTGGCTGTTTTACTGCTGTTGAGCCAACGACAACACGCTGAGCCCCCGCTTCTAGCAGCTCAATCACGTCTTGCTCTGTGCGCACTCCGCCACCGATTTGGATGTTCGCTGGCGTGCTTGCTAGTAGCTTTGCAATTAAATCAAGTTGACGTGCTGTCGTGTCTTTCGCGCCAGTTAAATCCACCAAGTGCAGCCAGTTAGCACCAGCTTGGTGGTACAAGTTGAACTGCTCTGCTGGGTCGACTTTGTACTCAGTTACTTGGCCGTAATCACCTTGATAAAGGCGAACCACCTGTCCTTCAATTAAATCAAGAGCTGGAATAATCACACTAAATCCCTTTTATAATTCTAAGAAGTTTTGAATAAGCTTCGCGCCCGCTTTTGAAGAACGCTCAGGGTGGAATTGCACGCCGTAATAGTTACCGCTTTGTACTGCTGCTGTGAACGGGTTGCCGTATTCACATTCCGCAATCGTGTAATCCCCAACAGGCATCGCAAAGCTGTGCACGAAGTAGAAATACTCTCCTTCTTCAATATCTTTGAAAAGTGGATTACCTGCTTTTGCAGAGACCGTGTTCCACCCCATATGCGGCAACGGCAAATCGCCAGTTTGTAGTAGCTTCACTTCGCCATCACAAAGTCCAAGACACTCAACTAACTCGTCGGCTTTCTGCCCTTTCTCTTGAGACACTTTGCCCAACAGTTGCATGCCTAAACAGATACCTAGTAATGGCTTTTCTACCTGTTTTACCAAGCTGATCAGATCGCGCTCTTCTAGGTTCTTCATCGCTTCGCTGGCGGTTCCCACACCCGGTAGGAATAGCTTATCTGCGGATAATACGACTTGCGGATCTTTTGAAATCGTTACGTCATAGCCTAGGCGTTCAATGGCAAACTTCACCGAAGAAACGTTGGCACAGCCAGTATCGATAATGACAACTTTCTGTTCTGTCACTGTTTTTCTCCTTGCTAACGTTAGCCTTAAAGCACGCCTTTACTACTTGGTAGCTCAGTGCCTTCTACTTTGATTGCTTGGCGTAACGTACGACCAAACGCTTTAAATAGACTTTCAATGATGTGGTGATCATTGTTGCCCGCAGAAGAAAGGTGCAACGTACACGCTAATGTGTCAGTCAGAGAGCGGAAGAAGTGAACCACCATCTCTGTTGAAAGATCACCCACTTGCTCACGACTAAACTGCGCGTCGAACTTAAGGTAAGGACGACCTGATAGGTCTAGTGCGCATTGCGCCAAACACTCATCCATTGGCAAGCTAAAGCCAAAGCGACCAATACCACGCTTGTCACCCAGTGCTTCTTTCAACGCTTGACCCAACGCAAGAGCGGTATCTTCTACTGTGTGGTGATCATCAATGTGCAGGTCACCTTCCACTTTGCACACCATTTGGAATCCACCGTGCGTCGCAATTTGATCCAGCATGTGGTCAAAAAAGCCAAGACCTGTAGAAATATCGTTACCGCCTTGCTCGTCAAGATTAACGAATACTTTAATGTCTGTTTCTTTTGTGGTGCGAACCACTTCAGCAACGCGAGCCTTCACCGTGAGATCTTTTAGGATCTGTTTCCAACCCATGGTTTCTGGGTTGTATTGAATGCCACGAATTGCCATGTTTTCTGCAAGTTGAAGATCGGTTTGACGATCGCCAATCACAACAGAGTTTTGAAAATCCACTTTGCCACCTTGAAGGTACTCTTTTACCAAGCCCAATTTAGGCTTACGGCAAGAGCAGTTATCTTCATCGAAGTGAGGACAAATCAGCACATCATCAAACTTCACACCTTGAGATTCAAAGATCTCCATCATCATGTTGTGTGGTGCATCAAAATCAGCTTGTGGGTAGCTGTCGGTACCCAAACCATCTTGGTTCGTGACCATCACTAGACGGTATCCTGCATCCTGCAACGACAGCAGGCTTGGGATAACAAATGGTTCTAGTTTTAGCTTATCTAAACGGTCTACTTGAAAATCAATCGGCGGCTCAACAATTAAGGTGCCATCACGGTCGATAAAAAGGATTTTTTGTTGTTTGCTCACTCGAACTTCCTTATTGCTATTCTTTTGGCGCTCCCGCTATTTAGCGAGAGCGATAAATTCTGTCTCTATTTATGCGTAGTAGTTTCTGATAAATCCAAGCGTTTTTTCGCACTCGTCACGGTTACCCACACTGATACGCACACAGTTTTCAATTGGCGAGTTACGCAAAATAATGCCCGTATCCCAAGCCGCTTTGAAAAGGTCATCGCCATCTGGGAATTTCACCAATAGGTAGTTCCCCCACCCTTCAAACACTTCCAAGCCCGGAATCATTGAAAGGCCAACTTGCAAGTAAGCACGGTTTGCATTCAAATCGAGAACTTGAAACTTCGCTCGCGCTAAACCAGCTTCCGAAAGCGCCTGAGTCGCAATTTCTGCCACTGGAACTGGGACTGGGTAAGGTGCGATAACTTTAAGAAGTACATTAATCAGCTCTTCGTTCGCAAGCGTAAATCCACAACGTAGACCTGCAAGCGCAAAAGCTTTCGACAGAGTACGCAGAATTGCAAGGTTCGGGTATTGCGCCAGTAGGTCTACCGTTGACGCTTCTGGACAAAAATCGATGTACGCTTCATCCATCACCACGATTGCACGGTCTTTTGTCATCTCAAGCAGAGACACAATGTCCTCACGCTTAACCAAGTTACCTGTTGGGTTGTTTGGCGAACATACAAAAACCAGTTTCACGTTATCCAGATTAGCTTCGATGCCTGCAAGGTCTAGTTGCCAATCTGACGTTAGCGGCACGGTTTTGCACTCTACACCGATGGTTTCTGCACTGATGGCGTACATACCGTAAGTCGGTGGGCAGTAAAGAATCGCATCTTCACCCGGCTCACAGAATGCACGAATCAGTAGTTCAATACCTTCATCCGCACCACGAGATGTTAATGTTTGCTCTGGTTTCACACCCGCATAGGCTGCGTAAGCAGAAATCAGTTCTTTAGGCTGACATTCGCTGTAACGATTAAGACGAGCAAAGTCTGTTTTGTATTCATTGTTAAATGGTGATTCGTTGGCATTTAGCCATACGTCACCCGTACCACCGATTCGGCGAGCCGACATATAAGGGGTAAGCTGTTGGACTTGTTTACGCGCTAGCTTTTCCATCTCATTACTCTCTTATTCTTACTTACTTGCTAATTTTTCTACGCGGATAGTAACAGCACGTTTGTGAGCGTCCAGACCTTCTGCTTCAGCCATCGTGACTACCGTTGGTGCAAGGTTCTTTAAACCATCAGCAGAAAGCTCCTGAACCGTCATTCGTTTAGAGAAATCCGCCAAACCTAAGCTTGAATAAGTACGTGTGTAACCGTAAGTAGGAAGGACGTGGTTAGTCCCCGATGCGTAATCTCCCGCAGATTCAGGAGACCAATCCCCAAGGAAGATAGAACCTGCGTTATCTAATAGAGGTAGAAGCTCACGAGGGTTCTTAGTCTGAACAATCAAGTGCTCAGGACCGTAGTAATTGGAAATAGAAACTGACTGCGTCATCGACTCGGAAATAATGATCAAGCTTGATGCCAGAGCCTTTTCTGCGATGTCTGCACGAGATAGCTCCTTAAGCTGACGTTGAACCGCATCCGTCACTTGATCAGCAATCACAGGAGAAGGAGTCACCAATACCACTTGAGAATCAGGACCGTGTTCCGCTTGGCTCAAAAGATCCGCAGCGATAAAGTCTGCATCTGCGGTTTCATCTGCAATCACTAGCACTTCTGATGGCCCTGCTGGCATATCAATCGCAGCACCGCGGAAATCATTGCTAACCTGTCGTTTTGCTTCGGTCACGTAAGCGTTGCCCGGACCAAAGATCTTATCTACTTTCGATACAGTCTCGGTGCCATAAGCCATTGCAGCAACTGCTTGGCCACCACCGACGTTGTACACTTCATCAATGCCACACAGCTTCGCGACATAAAGGATCTCATCAGCGATTGGCGGTGGAGAACAAAGAACGACTTTACGACAACCTGCAATTTTTGCAGGAACGCCGAGCATCAAAACAGTCGATGGCAAAGGCGCACTGCCACCAGGAATGTACAAACCCACTTTTTGAATTGGACGTGTTACTTGTTCACAAAGAACACCTGGCTGCGTTTCCACCTTGAGCGGTTGCGGCTTTTGCGCTTTGTGGAACTTAGAAATATTGGCGTAAGCTTGCTCTAGTGCGCTCTTCATTGACTCTGACAAACGCTCTGACGCTGCCTTAATTTCCTGAGAAGAAACACGAATGGATTCAGGCTTAACACGGTCAAACTTTTCTGTCAGCTCAATAAGAGCAGAGTCACCTTCTTCTCGAACTTTAGCAATAACTTCGGCCACAGCAGTGGTGATATTGGCACCTTCTGCAATAGCAGGGCGCTCCAAAATAGAGTCTTGCTGATTCTCACTTAATGATTGCCAAACGACTGTTCTCATGATGCTTACTCCATCATTTTTTCAATTGGTAGAACGAGAATTGAACTTGCGCCCAACTCTTTCAGCTGTTCCATTGTTTCCCAGAATAGGTTTTCAGAACTCACTAAGTGAACAGCCATTTTCTGCTTATCTGCAGAAAGAGGAAGAACAGTTGGGTCTTCAGCACCTGGCAGTAGTGCTTTAATTTGATCTAACTTCTCTGCTGGGGCGTGAAGCATAATGTACTTAGATTCTTTCGCTTGCTGCACGCCTTGCATGCGAGTTAACAGCTTTTCGATTAGCGCCACTTTGTCTGCGTCGAACTCACCTGTGCGTTGAATCAATGTCGCTTTTGATTTAAAGATAATTTCAGCTTCTTTAAGGCCGTTCGCTTCCAGTGTTGCACCTGTAGAAACCAAATCAGCGATAGCATCAGCGAGACCCGCGCGAGGGGCAACTTCTACAGAGCCTGTCAGCATACATGTAGAGAATGGAACGCCGGCTTCATCCATGTACGCTTTTAGAAGTTGAGGATACGTTGTAGCAATACGCTTGCCAGCTAAGTCTTGTGGACCGTTGTACTCTTCGTCCTTGTCGATTGCGATAGATAAACGACAGCCACCAAAATCAAGTCGACGAAGCTGAACAAACTCGCAGGGTTCACCTAATGCTTTGCGGTCAAGGCGAACTTCTTCTAGTTCATTTTCGCCAATAAAGCCAAGGTCAACCACGCCATCCATAATTAAACCTGGGATGTCGTCGTCACGAACCAAGAGTAAATCAATTGGCATATTTTCAGAATGGACAACTAAACGCTCGCCCATTACGTTGAACTTTACGCCGCACTGTTTTAGTAGAGCTTGACTCTCTTTGCTAAGACGACCTTTTTTCTGAATTGCGATTCTTAAACGTTGTGTTTGCATTGCTTTGTCCCTATGCAAGATTTTGATATCTAAGTATTTTTCAAACTAATAAAACTAAAAAACCCTCGGGAGATTGAAGTCTCCCGAGGGTTTAAAATCTGCTTTTACTTTGATTTTACCTCCGGGAGTTTCCTGCCTCCCGGGTATGCGTACATCGCCCGAAAGACTAGATTGGGTGATGATGGTGATGAATGTTCATTACAAAATTACGCATACTTATTTCAAGGCTCTTCTCATTTGCTTTGTTACCAACCACACTAACCAAGCTGATTACTTTTTTCAACCCTTAATTTTAAAAAAATTCGAATTGTATAATACAAATAAAAAAGGAGGCCGAAGCCTCCTACAATTTCACCTTTTAAATCAGTGAATTACGCACTCTGGCAAGATGCCATTTTTGACTTTGAAAGCCATGACAAAATCGCGCAAACGATAACGAATGTAATCGACGCTGCGATGAAAGAGAACGCAATTGAAGCTGTCATACCAAGAGCAATAAAGCCCACGCATGAAACAAGCGCGACTGATAATGCATAAGGTAACTGTGTTGATACGTGATCGATATGGTTACAACGTGCACCCGTCGATGACAAGATCGTCGTATCTGAGATTGGCGAACAGTGGTCACCGAATACAGCACCAGCAAGAACCGCACTTAGCATCGGTAGCATTAGCGCTACATCTGTTGCGCCAGCCATATCACCCGCGATTGGTAGCATGATGCCGAACGTACCCCATGAAGTACCTGTTGAGAACGCCATCAGGCCAGACAACAAGAATAGGATAACTGGTAGCCAGTGCGGGTTAATGTTGCCCTGCGCCATTGTCGAAAGGTAAGTACCAGTCTTCATATCACCGATAACAGAACCAATGGTCCAGGCAAATACTAAGATTAGAATCGCACCAAACATAGACTTAGCACCAATCCAAAGTGTACGTGCGATCTCAGCCATTGGTAGACCTTGCTTCACAACAGTAAACAGTGCAACTGCTAAGCCAAGCAAGCTACCGTAGATTAGTGATGTACCTACATCTGTATTTTCAAAAGCACCAAGAAGCGCAAACTCCTTACCATCAGCAGCCAATGCTTGGCCACCCGTGTAAAGCATTGAAGCGATAGTCGCGATAATCAGCGTCACGATAGGAAGTATCAAATCTGACACTTTACCCTTTTCACTTTCACGGATATCTAGCTCTTCGTTTAGGTCATGCGCTTCTTGCGAGTCATTTTCTTTGTCTTTATCAAAGCCACGACCTTGCGATGCAGAGATCTCATGCTCACGCATTTTACCAATATCAAGACCAAACCACGCAACAGCGAACACCATTAGCAGCGCAAAAACGGCGTAGAAGTTCATTGGAATAAGACGAACATATGCGCCAAGAGCCGAATACTCTGTGATCCCATGTGAGACTAAGATCCCGCCAATAATAGTAATAATGTAAGCACCCCAGCTAGAAGCAGGCATAATTACACACATTGGAGCAGCGGTTGAGTCTAGAATGTACGCAAGCTTAGCGCGAGACACATAAAAGCGATCGGTTACTGGGCGAGAGATCGCACCAACAGCAAGGCTATTAAAGTAATCATCGACAAAAATGAATACGCCTAAAAAGGCGGCAAGAAGTTTGGAGCCGCGTTTACTCTTCACTCGAGATTGTGCCCATTCAGCAAAAGCACGAGTACCGCCAGATAGCGTTAATAAAGCTGTTGTCATACCTAATAAGATTAGGAAACCAACAATGCTCATGTTCCAAGTGTTAATTCCGCCATCTTCAATAAAGACAGAAGAAACTTGAGAACTGACGTAACCTGCGGTGTCGCTGATAGACCAGCTATTAAGTAGCACCGCACCTAGCACGATACCTACACCCAAGGAAACTAATACACGTCGAGTCAAAATCGCCAAAGTCAAAGCGACAATAGGTGGCAATAATGAAACAGGAGAACTAGAAAAATCTATTAAATTCATGATCTTCAAAAACCAAAGTTTGGCTAGAGATCTACTGCAGACAAGTCACGTAGCATACGATACGTGCTCATGTTGAACTTAGCGACAGGGAAGCGAACACTCCACCCAACCCTACAGTAGCGCTCCATAGTTTAATGTGAATATATACTATGGCAGTGTTGTTCCTTTCAGATACAACCCCAGCAAGTAACTTTGATGAGTTACTTACTTCGGCAATCTTCGCCTTCCACTATTATTCATTGGCATCACCCCAATAATAGCTACTCTTCGAGACCGCGCCTCTACGGCAACAACAAACAATTAACCACTAACTGTACAAATTAACAACAAATTGTCTGCAATATTGCATCAGGTGGCAGCCATTGTACTTATGATGAGAGTCAATGCAACACATCAAACTAAATTAAACAAATAAATAATGACTGAGATAATTTATAAACCTTGCCTACTTCCATAAGTTTTGTGCAACTGAAATCACATCAATCATGTTATTTATGAAACATTATTACTACCTTAGAAATATCATGGTTTATCTTATATCAATAAATTAAGGATATATGACACACCATTAAAGATGGATGCTTCATATTTTTAAGTAATAACTCAAATTTTTTTATAAAAAACCAAGCTGTCACTCTCTCTATACAATAATGATTGTTGATTTTAGTTCTCATCTAATAATGATTTATTTCGAGTGTAATAATATTAATGGCTTTAAAAAATAGTCAAATTTAAACAAAATCTTGATTTAGCATTTGCACATAAGGAAAAGATAAAGTTAAATATAAGGACTCTTTGTTTATTTATAGATTGGCATTATTTAATCGTAACGATAAAAAGTGCCCAACACATTAACCTTTTAATAGGAATCGTTATGTCAGAGCTGACTAAAACCCTTCTAAATATCCGTAGCCTTCGTGCATTTTCTCGTGAGCTGACTCTAGAACAATTGGAAGAAGCTCTAGATAAACTCACTACTGTCGTAGATGAGCGTCGTGAAGCAGAAGAAGCAGAACGCGCAGCACAAGCAGAGCAAGAAGCTAAGCTTGCAGAGATTGCTGAGAAAATCGCTCAAGACGGTATTGACATAGAAGCACTTATTACTGCGCTATCTGGCGAAACTAAGACGAAAGGCAAAGCGAAGCGCGCACCTCGCCCTGCTAAATACAAATACACAGATTCAAACGGTAATGAGAAAACTTGGACTGGCCAAGGTCGTACACCTTCGGCGATTCAAGAGCAACTTGATGCAGGTAAATCTCTGGATGAGTTCCTAATCTAGATCCGTGCTATTTTTAAAAGGCTCCCATAGGGAGCCTTTTTTATTTAAACCATTACAAATAAAAAAGGCACATTTCTTAATGTGCCTTTTACTTTAGTTACAGAATAGTTAATTAAACCGCTTCGTATTAACGTTCCCAGTATGCTTCTTCTAGGCTATCTTCTCGCTCAGGAAGTCCGCGCGACAATCGTGGTGAATGTTGCACGAGAACTTCGTAGCTAGCACGGTTTGCGTATTTGCAGACTTGAGAAAAAGAAGAGTAAGTTAAATACTCGTTACTGTGCTTGCTTGAATTAGGCACATTTTCTTTATGGTATTTATTTGCTGCCATATCATGAAGAACAGCAGATAACGCAGCATCACCTGCGCCATTTGTATTCTTAATTTTTTCTGGGCCACCCATATATGGCGAGATATGCGAGTACACTTTTATTGGCGTCTCGCATGAGTCTTTTTTCGCCGGACGACTGAATTCATAACGATTAAATTCAGCAATTGACCCTGGAAGTAATGGCAAAGAAGTTTCGCGCTTCGCGCTATCCTCCGTATACCCAGCCATAAATAGACCTACAGGACCCGCCGTGCACAATACTAGATCAGCCCACTCCAATGTTTTATCAGACGCAGCAAGTGGATCAGATTCCCCCGTCAGTGCTTCTGCTTCATCTTCATTCATCGCAACGACTGAAACGTTATCTCGAATGAATTCTTGCCAATATTTAGGGTCATCTTGAATAACAAACTTTGTGCCTAAAGTCAGAACAACAGGCACATCATTCTTTTTCGCGTACTCAATTGCTTTCATTGTTGCTTCCGGCATTGGGTCGCCGTCTTTGCAACGTACTAGATATGACGTCAGTACAAGTGCTGATGCATTTTTAAAGATTTTCTCTGGAATGCTATCAGGATGGAGTTGGTTCATTTGCCCTTCGCTGATAGCAAAAGTACGTTCACCGTCTTCTGTGATAAGAGCAAAACAACGGCCAATTGCACCATCTACACCTTGTAGGTAGTTCAAGTCCATGCGGCTTGATGTATTACAAAGATAACGGTAACCGTAGCTGCCAATCTTAATATCCTGGCTCATCACTCCAAGTAGTGTGGAGCGGTCATCCGCTAGCACGGAGTAGTTATGTAGCGTGTTACCAATTGTACCGCCCGCATACTCATTGGTAATCAAGTTCTCTTCTTTCAGTTGCTGGTATAACTCTTCTGCTCTTTCGTCATCGATAACCAGAGAGTGACCTTTACTCAGACCGTACTTTTCAATCACATCCGTTGTAACTTTTGCTTCAATATCAACCAAGGTTTGGTCAATACCAATGATGTGAGTGCGCGTCATCTTCTTGCTTTCTTGTGCTTGGCTCACCAGCGGGTCACGAGCATGAACAGGAAAATAGTGCTTCGATTTGCGTTGTCCAGGAAATTTCATATTGTCAGTCTGAGTAAGGGGATGAAAAGGAGAGCGGATTCTATACCGCTAATAATAAAGCAGCAATAAAAGCGATTATAGCAAACGTTTGCTGACAGCTTTTTTCTTTTAGGTGGCTTATTCACCTTCCATAAAGCTGAGATCTGGTAGTTGCTCAAGGTGCTCGCTATAACGCTTTAGGTTGAACTCACCTTCATTCTTCATTACATCAAAAATCTCAATTGACATCGCACATGCCATCATCGCAACCGCATCTTCACGTGGTGTGCCAGTCATCATTAAACGCATAAGGGTTTCTTTTACTTTAAGCGGGTTGCCATCTTCGAGCTGATTTTCAACAATTTCAATCAACTCACTTTCTTGCATAAATTGGTTTTCTTCTGTCATTTGGTGTTTCCTCTTGGATTTTGGCCAACTATGCCATATATACCTCTTCTATACTTGCGAAATTACTCGTTCGAATCTTTGTTGAAGAAAAATCCAGCGAAACGAATTGTGATTTCGATCTCGGATCTGTCACCGGTCTGTGGATTCTGATAGAATCTGCATCCCGTTTATTTAAGTGGTGTTTAGTAATGTCTGATAACAGCCAAAAGAAAGTCATCGTCGGTATGTCCGGCGGCGTTGATTCATCTGTTTCCGCGTATCTTCTAAAGCAGCAAGGCTACCAAGTAGAAGGCCTTTTCATGAAGAACTGGGAAGAAGATGACAACGAAGAATATTGTACAGCGGCAGAAGATCTTGCTGACGCTCAGGCAGTATGTGACAAGCTAGGCATCCACCTACACACTATCAACTTTGCTGCCGAATACTGGGATAACGTATTTGAGTACTTCCTTGCTGAATACAAAGCTGGCCGTACTCCGAACCCTGACATTCTTTGTAACAAAGAAATCAAGTTCAAAGCATTCCTAGAATTCGCTGATGAAGTACTTGATGCTGATTACATTGCAATGGGCCACTATGTGCGTCGCTCTTTCCCAGAAAACGGTGAAAAACCACAAATGTTACGTGGTCTAGATGGCAACAAAGATCAAAGCTACTTCCTGTACACATTAAGCAACGAGCAAATCGCACGTAGCCTATTCCCTGTTGGTGACCTAGAGAAACCAGAAGTACGCCGCATTGCGGAAGAGCAAGACCTAATTACTGCTAAGAAGAAAGATTCAACTGGTATTTGTTTCATCGGTGAACGCAAGTTTACGGAATTCCTAGGTCGCTACCTTCCAGCTCAGCCTGGTAATATCGAGACTCCAGAAGGCGAAGTGATTGGTCAACACCAAGGCCTGATGTACCACACACTTGGTCAGCGTAAAGGTCTACACATCGGTGGCCGTAAAGGCGGCGGTGGTAACGAGGACCCATGGTTCGTTGGTGAGAAAGATCTAGAACGTAACGTTTTGATTGCTGTTCAAGGTAAAGACCATCCAATGTTGAAATCAGAAGGTCTACTTGCATCACAACTTCACTGGGTAGATCGTGAGCCAATTCGCGATGTTATGAAGTGCACAGTGAAAACTCGTTACCGTCAGGAAGATATTCCTTGTACAATCATCCCTATCGATGATGAAAACATTAAAGTTATCTTTGACGAGCCACAAATTGCTGTAACTCCAGGTCAATCAGCAGTGTTCTACAAAGGTGACGTGTGCCTAGGTGGCGGCATCATCGAGCAACGCATTAAATATTCTCAAGCTTAGGAGTCGTTACGTGGCGAATACACTTTATGACCGTACTATCGCTTTCGCTGGGATTTGCCAAGCTGTTGCTTTAGTTCAACAGGTAGCGAGAAACGGACATTGTGATCAAGATGCTTTTGAAACATCAATCAACGCTATTTTGAGCACGAACCCTGCTAACACAGTTGGCGTATTCGGTCGCGAAGCCGATCTAAAGCTCGGCCTAGAATGCTTGGTTAAAGGGATTGATAGCACACCATCAGGCAGTGAAATTACTCGTTACATTATTAGTTTAATGGCGTTAGAGCGTAAGTTAAGCTCTCGTAACGATGCTATGTCTCAGCTTGGTGATCGTATTCAAATGGCCAAGCGTCAGTCAGAGCACTTTGAGCTACTAGACGATCAAATGATCAGCAATTTAGCGAGCATCTATCTGGATGTCGTTAGCCCTATTGGCCCACGCATTCAAGTAACGGGCACGCCATCTGTACTGCAGCAGACGGCAAGCCAACACAAAGTTCGTGCGCTGTTGTTATCTGGCATTCGTAGTGCAGTTCTTTGGCGTCAAGTTGGTGGTAAGCGTCGCCACCTAATCTTCGGGCGCAAGAAGATGGTAGAGCAAGCACAAATCCTTCTTGCTCGTCTGTAGTAAAATATCAAATAAGCAGCTCGCGTTTATCGCGAGCTCATTTTTTCGACTAAAACAAATATCGCGCAAACGTTTGCGCGATATTCGTGACAATTGCCACAGTTATTGGTATAAAGCTCACGAAATTTAGAAACCCAATTCAGGAGAACATCATGGAACTGTCAGCATTGACTGCTGTTTCACCAGTAGACGGCCGTTACGGAAGCAAGACAATTGCGTTACGCGAAATTTTCAGTGAATACGGTCTACTAAAGTACCGTACTATCGTTGAAATCCGCTGGCTACAAAAGCTTGCTGCTACTGCTGAAATTGCAGAAGTGCCAGCGTTTAGCGCAGAAGCAAACCAATTCCTAGACGACCTTGCTGCAAACTTCTCTGAAGAAGATGCACGCCGTATCAAAGAGATCGAGCGTACAACTAACCACGACGTAAAAGCGGTTGAGTACTTCCTAAAAGAGAAAGTAGCAGACGTTCCTGAACTGCACGCAGTAAACGAGTTCTTCCACTTCGCATGTACTTCTGAAGACATCAACAACACATCACACGCTCTAATGCTTAAAGAAGCTCGTGAGAACGTGATTCTTCCAGAAATCCGTAACCTAATCGACGCTATCAAAGCACTAGCAGTGGAATACCGCGACATTCCTCTTCTATCTCGTACACACGGTCAGCCTGCTTCTCCATCTACTATGGGTAAAGAAATGGCAAACGTGGCGTACCGTATGGAGCGTCAATTCAAGCAAATCGAAAACGTTGAGATCCTAGCGAAAATCAACGGTGCAGTAGGTAACTACAATGCACACCTTTCTGCTTACCCAGAGCTAGATTGGCACAAGTTCTCTGAAGAGTTCATCACAGAGTCTCTAGGCGTAACTTGGAACCCTTACACAACTCAAATCGAACCGCACGATTACATCGCTGAGCTGTTCGACGCTATCGCTCGTTTCAACACTATCCTGATTGACTTCGACCGTGACGTTTGGGGTTACATTGCACTAGGCCACTTCAAGCAAAAAACTATTGCTGGTGAGATCGGTTCTTCAACAATGCCTCACAAAGTTAACCCAATCGACTTTGAAAACTCAGAAGGTAACCTAGGTCTTGCGAACGCTGTATTCGGCCACCTAGCACAGAAACTGCCTATCTCTCGTTGGCAACGTGACCTAACTGACTCAACGGTTCTACGTAACCTTGGTGTTGGTGTTGGCTACGCTATCATCGCTTACACTTCTACGCTTAAAGGCATCAGCAAGCTAGAAGTAAACCGTGAAGCGCTTCTTGCTGAATTAGACAAGAACTGGGAAGTACTAGCTGAGCCAGTACAAACCGTTATGCGTCGTTACGGCATCGAGAAGCCATACGAGAAGCTGAAAGAGCTAACTCGTGGTAAGCGTGTAGACGGCGAAGCAATGCGTAACTTCATCGACGGTCTTGAGCTTCCTGAGCACGAGAAAGCACGTCTGAAAGAGATGACGCCAGCGAACTATATCGGTCAAGCAATCGAGCTGACAGATAAGCTGTAATCCTCCTGTAACGACCAGATACCTAAAAGGTTGACGCGAAAGCGTCAACCTTTTTTAGTTAGGAGAGTTAGGTCGGGAGAAAATAATTTTAGTTATATGGAATGGATTATTAATTGAAGATCAGCCCCATTTGTTATGGCTGCTTTTGGAAGAACAAGGTTATTGTTCCTACTTCCACACCAAACTTTTTTATTTTCGTTAGATTGAAAACGTGTCTGTCATCCTGACGATAAAGCCAATCATCAAAAGCAACTGTCACTGATGAATCCTCCATTTGTAGCTCAAAGTCATATTGCCACTGTAGCGCATTGCCCTGCTCTTCCCCTGTTGCTACACCTATAATATCGTCTGCCTTACCTTCATAACGACCGTCTTCTAATCTAGTGATAACCCAAATTCGCTGGTCCACCTCTCCGTCATCAAACACGAAGTCTTCCACCAGCGTCAGCGTATCACCCGCTACAGTACCCACTATATCGACCTCAAAGCGACGCGTTTGCTGTCCGGTATAATCTTGCACCATCCCCCACGCCTTTATGTCGCCTTCGAAATAACCGAATACGTCAAAAGTCGGTGTAGAAGAGCGGTAATTATCAATGTCTGCGGAACATGCCGAAAGAAAAACAGCTGCCACTAAAGTCGCTGCTTTAAAAATTCGTTTAAACACTATCTAACCTGCCCTATCAATTGTTTTCGGAGTTTCGGGAATTCTGTGTTGGGTGATAACCATATAGCCAAAAATGCATCGTTCATTCGTTCGTCTTCAATGATGCCAACGTTCTTTACTTGCACGTCCCCAACCTGCTTATAAAACAGCTGACCAGATTTTCCATCTGTTAGATAAGTAAGCTCGTCACCTTTTTGAATATCAGGAAACATACGATCGAGCTCGCTGATCCAAGCTTTTCGATATGAGTCCGTAAAACCCAATTTCGCCCACTGCTCATCCGTCACATCAAGCAGCTGTTGCTTACTGATGTCTCTCTTGTAATTAATTTCCAACGCAAGGGGATGTGGCGATACGTCATCGCTTACGATGAACTTTCCATCAGGCGCTTTTAATCTTGAGTGATAAATATCGAAGATGAACCAAGTAAGTTGGGCTTCTCCAACAGTTTTCCATCCCTTCCAATTCGCAATGTTGCTGGCAGCTTCGCTATTTCCAACAGGTTGAGCTTGCAGAGCAAAAGAGCCAGTTACTATTACCAACGCAAGCAGCCTAGTCAGTCTCTGAGTTAAGTCTCTCTTCAAGCTTTCCATTTCCGTACACCTTGAGTATCAAGAGCATCATGACGCACCATTCGACAAACAACATTGCCAGTGTAGCGCCAGTGCTAAATCCAAATTCAACGGCTTGGAGCTTATAGCCAGCAAAGTAGCTCGCTGTTCCTCCGATACCGCCTACTATTGATACGTAGGTTTTTGGGAAACGGTACAAAATTGACTTGAGTTGATAGGCATACCAGGCGAACAGAATCCAAAGGCACAAAAGCCAAAGGGGTAACCATTGAGTGGCAAACATGAAAATTGAAAATTGCTGATTTAATGTATCAAGCACGAGACCAATCGTGGCGATAACACCAATACTTTTGAGCGAAGATGCGTCAGTTTTCAAACAATATAGTAGGGTTGCCAAAGTAAGGAATAACGTCACCCATTGCCATTGATAGGTTCCAAGCACCGCTGCAAACCAGCAGAGTTGGAACCATGTCGAAGCAAGAAACACCTTCATAACGAACTACGGGCGTTGAAACGTCATGTGAACGGCACTGATCGTGCGAGCCAAAAAGCCACCTTCACAGTAGCTCAAATAGTAGCGCCACATACGCACAAAGCGGTCGTCGTAGCCAAACGAGCGCACTTCATTCTCTGCTCGATTAAAACGTAAGTGCCATTCGTTCAGCGTCTTGGCGTAGTCCAAACCAATATCGAACAAGTCTCGCGTCACTAAGTCACTGTATTTTGTTGTGGCTTGGGTTAGTGAGGTTACCGACGGTAAAAAACCACCCGGGAAAATGTACTTTTGGATAAAGTCGACGTTGTTACTGTAGTAATCGTAACGCTGATCGGCAATCGTAATCGCTTGAATCGCCATCAAGCCACCGGACTTTAATAAAGACTCACAGACCTTAATGTACGAAGGCAGGAATTGTTTGCCCACAGCTTCAATCATTTCAATAGAAACGAGCTTGTCATAAGTTCCGGTTAGGTTTCGGTAATCTTCTTTGAGTAGAGTGATTTTGTCTTCTAAGCCACGCTCTTTGATTTTTTGCTCCGCGTACGCGTGTTGCTCTTCAGATATCGTTGTTGTGGTGACCTGACAACCGTATTGTTCTGCCATGTAAATCGCCATAGCGCCCCACCCAGTGCCAATTTCAACAACATGATCAGTGGGCTTCAGCTCAAGTTGCTGACATAGACGATCCATTTTGTTGATTTGAGCCTGCTCTAGAGAGTCATCCGCATGATTGTAAAGCGCCGACGAGTACAGCATATTGGTGTCAAGGAACGCTTCGTATAGGTTGTTACCCAAGTCGTAATGCGCATGGATATTTTTACGTGAGTTCTCTTCAGAGTTTCTGTTTGACCAATGACTGAACTTGTACAGTATTTTAGTCAACCAACTGCCTTGCTCTTCGAGTTTATCTAGAGCACGCATGTTAAGGGCCATCAGTTTCATTAATGAGGTTAAATCGGGGCTATCCCACCACCCATCCATATAAGCCTCACCAGCAGCAATACTGCCGCCCTGCAAGATCCGTGAATAAAAGCCTGGATGTTTTACCTCTATAGTAGCGACAACAGGTTGACCACTGTACTCCCCATTTGGCGCACTAAAACGCTCGCTTCGCTCTGTCGTTTCCGTCTTAAAACTTTCAATAACGGTTAAGCAGCCGATTTCCATTTTTTGCAGACATTGAAAAATAACTCCGCGAGCCGCTTTTTGCGTTGTCGTCAATTTACGCGGCAATGTCATAGAACTAGTATTTAACATGCAGAATTCTCCTTGTGCTTTTTATTTTTTTTGTCTGTTTTTTCAATATCGGCTTCTATTTCTTCATGCGTTGAATATTTAGGATGAGAATAAAAAGGTGCGCCTTTCACCCAAAGTTTTAATGCGTGCCAATAAATACCAACCATTACTTTTACCGTTTGTATTGGTGTAACGATCAAACACCTCAATAAGGTTTTGCTTGAAAGTGGCTTAGCTTTCATAACCATGGTGGCATCAAAGTGTTTCTCTCCTTTGTGACATTCAAGATGAATATTCAACTTGTCTGTCAAAGGCTTAATTCTCCAGCGGTAGAGTTGGTCAATCGGGTTGAATGGTGAAACATGGAATGCTTTATCTTGTTCCCAACCAAACTTTTCTTCTTTATCTGCTGACACCACGTAGTAATGTCGTTCATTCCAAGGAGTGTTACTCACCTCTGCGAGGAGATACTTCCATTCTCCTTCCGTGTTATAAACGTAGTAGAAATTAACGGGACTGAAATAAAGTCCTAGATAACGCAAGTGACAGACTGCGATTACCTTGCCGGTACAGCGAACACCTGTCAGTTCTTCAATTTTGCTGTGCACTGCCGCCTTGACGCTACCTTCACCAATGTAATCACTGCGCTTGAAGCGAGCCCAATGCCACCAACGCGAACCAAAACCCCATACTTTTTTCTCTAAAGCATCGAGCTCGTCTACATCGATGGCGGGCATAAATAAAGAGTAGTTCAACTCATGATTCACAGGCGTGAATCGACGGTGACGAACGTTGCCTATAAACAATCGGCTGTTCATTTGGCTATCCATATCACGCTGCGCCTTTTTCGAAAGGAACCACATTTTGTTCGCGGTACTTTTCTTCTAGTTCTTTCACAACATCAAGCGCGCTACGCACGCCATCTTCATGAAAACCGTTGTACCAATAAGCGCCGCAGAACCAGGTACTTTGTTTGCCCTGTATCTCATCTTTGCGCTGCTGCGCTGCAATAGACTCAGTGGTGAATACTGGATGATGATAAGTGAACGAACGCAAGACTTTATTTGAGTTAATTTGCTCAGTACTGTTCAACGTTACACAAAACGTATGTTCTGATTGAATATGCTGAAGAATGTTCATGTTATAAGTGAGCGAAGGGAGGCGTTGCTGTTCCTCTTCACTGCCTTCCAATAGGTAGTTCCATGATGCCCATGCTGCCTTACGTTTTGGTAATACGGCAGAGTCGGTATGAAGAACAACTTCATTTGCTTGGTATGTCATATCCCCCAAGATTTCCTGCTCAATTGAGCTGATATCCTCTAGCATTCTCATTGCTTGCTCACTGTGACAAGCAAAGATAACGTCATCAAACCAATGCGTTTCTCCGCGAACTTGAACGCCAACCCCTTTTTCGTTGCGAACCACTTTTTCGACAGGACTATTAAGACGAATATTCTCGGCAAAGCCTTTGGTCAATGGTGGAATGTATGAACGTGAACCACCTTTAATCACATACCATTGCGGTCGGTTAGTCACATCTAGCAGACCGTGGTTGAGGAAGAAACGTAAGAAGAACATAAGAGGGAATGCGCGCATGTCAGCTAAAGTCGACGACCAAATCGCAGCACCCATCGGTAAAATGTAGTTATCGGTAAAGAAAGCACTGAATTTGTGTTCGTCAAGGAACTCACCTAACGTCTGAGAGTGCGAAGATTGCTCGCTAGCGAAGCGCTTGGCAAGTTTATTGAAACGAAGTATCTCGAAGATAAATCGATAAAATTTAGGGTTTGCCCAGTTACGTTTTTGAGCAAACAATGTCGACACTGTGTGGCCGTTGTACTCTAGTCCGTTCCCATCGTTTCTGACACTGAAGCTCATTTGAGTCGGCAGACCTTCAACGCCAATCTCGCTCATCATTTTAATGAAATTAGGGTACGTACGATCGTTATAGACGATGAACCCAGTGTCTATCGCGTATTCTCTACCATCAAGGCTCACATCAACGGTTGCAGTATGGCCACCGATGTAATCGTTCGCTTCAAACAGCGTTACATCATGTTCTTTATGCAAGTAATAACCGCAAGTAAGGCCAGAGATTCCCGTTCCCACAATCGCTACCTTCTTTCTTCCTGCTGTTTTCATTTTTATTCCTTCTTATGATACGAGTTTAGCAGTTAGGCGAGCTTGCCAACTGTATGGAAGTAACGAGATAAAACGTAAAATACTGGTAAATCTCGCTGGGAAATAGATATAGGTCTTGTTGGCGGCTAACTGCTTCCTGATAGAGTCCGACGCTTGCTGAGTAGAAATGATCATTGGCATTTCGAAGTCGTTTTTGTCAGTCAACGGCGTTTCAACAAAACCAGGAAACACCGTTACCACTTTGATCCCTTTCTTTTTCAAGTCGACGGCGAGCGTGCGTGCAAAATAACTGACTGCCGCTTTGGATGCGCCGTAAGCTTCAGCACGAGGCAGTGCCACTTCTGATGCGATAGAGCCAACAATAACAATGCGGTGCCCTCTCTCTAAATGCACTTGGCAGCCTTCGACGCAGTTAGCAACACCGACAACATTTACGCTCATCACACGCGCCATGAGTTTCGCGTCGACCACTCCCTCATCCATGTACTCACAATCGCCTGCGTTAAAAACCCATGTGTTTGGCGTAAAGGGCAAATTAGAGAGCGCCTGCTGAGTTTCCTCATAATTTGTCACATCAAACTGCAATGTATGAATTTTGGAGGAAACTGCCTCCAATTCTGCAAGAACATCTTGATTCCGACCACAAGCAATCACATTCCATTCTGAGTTCGCATAATCTAGGGCAAGCTGTCTTCCTATTCCGGAGGTGGCGCCTGTGATTAAGATGGTGTTGTTCATTGTCCTAACCTCTGCTTGATGGTTTTAACGACTGAACCAAGTAACGGTAAATGCTCATAGAGCATCTCTCCGAGATCAAAATAGTCTCGGTGATAAATGACCTGACCTTCGCTAAATTTGAGGTGCGAAACACCATTGACGAGAATAGGCGCACCCTTCTGAAGTTTGGGATGCTGAAGGTCCATTGTCCAAGTTAGGAAGCCTGTATCTCCGACTTGTTGATGCTCATGGATTACAAAATCACAACTGATGACGTTGGCATATAATGAGGTGAAATAATCCGAAAGTGCTGGCCATCCTTCTAAACGATGCGCTGCGTCCTCAAATACTACATCCTGGTGATATATATCCTTAAGCAGATGTAAGTTCGCTTTGTTGAGCTTTTGATAGATATTGCCAACAGACTGTATGTCCATTTTTTACTCCTACACGCCCATTAAGTTGTACAAAATTATTATATGTACAAGATAGTTCATTCCACCAAAGTTGTACAAAAATAATTTTGTATAACTTTATTTCTGTAAGTAGTACGTGATGAAGTTCGCACGCGATCAATCGGCGAAAAAAAAGGCTTGGTCAAAACCAAGCCTTTTCAGCAAATTAACAATTATTTAAGTAGACACAGTTAGTATTGCTGGCCTCGCAACGCTGCAATACGTTTATCTAGCGGAGGGTGGCTCATTAGTAGCTCAGTCAGCGACTGCTTGCCGTTGATACCAAATGCCATCATGGTGCCATCCAGTTGAGATTCATGACTCACCTTCAAACGCTCTAGAGCCGCAATCATTTTTTCTTTGCCAACGAGGCGCGCAGCACCTGCGTCCGCGTGGAATTCGCGATGACGGCTGTACCACATAGTCAAGAAGCTAGCTAGGAAACCAAATACCAGTTCAAGCACCATGGATACGCCAAAGTAAACCATCATATTTGTACCTTGGCCTTCTTCATCATCGTTCGATGCCACGATATTGGCAATAAAGCGTGATAGGAAGATAACAAACGTGTTCACGACACCTTGCATCAACGTCATTGTGACCATATCACCATTTGCAATATGGCTCACTTCGTGTGCAAGTACTGCCTCTGCCTCATCACGAGTCATATTGTGTAAAAGACCAGTAGAAACTGCGACAAGAGAGTCATCTCGTTTTGCACCTGTCGCAAATGCATTGATATCTGGTGAATCATAAATAGCCACCGTTGGCATACCAATACCCACTTGTTGGGCTTGACGACCCACAGTTTCGACTAACCAATGCTCCGTTTCGTTGCGCGGGCTTTCAATGACCATACCACCAACCGAGCGTAGCGCCATACCCTTTGACATCATCAACGAAATAAATGCGCCACCAAAACCAAATACAGCAGCCATTACAAGTAAACCTGACAGACTGCCTGGTTGCATTCCAGTTACAGCGTAAACAATATTCAGAACAACACTAAGCACTAGCACGACAGCTAGGTTAGTTGCTAGGAATAACATAATTCGCTTCATTACTTTTCTCCGAGGAAGCTTATCGTTTTTTTAAAACGGATTGTTATAAGGAACAAATGGTAATCGCTATAAAAGCCAATTCCGTTGATTTTCATGTTCCGTGCGTTATAGATATAGTCTATCCGCGATAAAAACAAGGTTAAGCAATAAATTGCAACATTTGTTTTCGGGACTGAAATATTTGATTCAAGCGATTTCAAAACATGCTTTGGTAGGAGCTGGAACCTCCGTTCATATACATTTATCAAAATGATAAAATAAGCTCTGAGCTACTCATCATCTATTGATAGATGATCTTGGTGTTAAATCTATCACCTCTTAGCAACTTAGCTAGAAATTTTTTAATAGACCAAAAACAGTACGTTAGCTCTGCTATAGACTTTGGTCTTATTGTGCGGCTACATGGACATGCTAAATTCAAATGAGATGAACAAAACAGAGCCACTCTAAGTACATTGCAAAAAGTGCATTGGGTGAGCTCAAAAACTCCATGTATTGAGGGAAAAACCATGGTAGAAACTAACGACTATCAAATGGCTATTGATTTACTACGTTGTCACCTAGGCATCTCAGAGGACGAGGCAAAGCAACAACTTGGTATTTCAACCGATCATCATATGTCTCAGCGTGTTGCAGAAACACAACAAGCATTGATGGGGCTCAGCCAAGATAAGTAATCTGACTTTTTAGGTTACACCAACAAGAAAGGGCTGCATTGCGCAGCCCTTTGGGTTTTTTAGTCTTTTATCCTAAACACCATTAGTCAGTGTTTAGCAACGGCTCTACATTAATGTACTTGCCTAGCTCTTTGCGTTTAGCACTTGGAATATATGGAATTTCCCCAAGCTTAGGTGCATCGATACGTGCTTCTAGCATCTCGATAATTTCAGCGTAGTGCTCTGTGCCTGGGTTGACGCGGTTTGCCACCCAGCCAACAAGATTCAAACCATCCGCTTTAATACTCTCCGCTGTGAGTAAAGCGTGGCTCAAACAGCCTAATTTAATGCCAACCACCAGTACAACAGGTAACTGCTCTTCTTTTACCCATGTAGATAAACAGTCCGTATCGGATACTGGCACACGCCAGCCTCCAGCACCTTCAACGAGAACAACATCGGCTTGCTGCTTATGTTGAGCCAGTTTTTGACTCAGAACATCGTAACTTATTTCGACATGTTCATGCTTCGCTGCAATGTGGGGAGAAGCAGGCAACTCTAAAGCGTATGGGTTCACATCATCATAGGCCACATCGAGTGTTGCGGCGTCTTGTAAGTGTAAAGCATCAGAGTTGCGCCATCCCGCTTCAGTCTTGTCACTCCCTGCTGCCACTGGCTTATAACCAATAGTGTTTAGTCCTTTTGCAGCGATCGCTTGCAAAATGGCTTTAGACGCTACCGTCTTTCCAACATCAGTATCCGTACCAGCAATAAAAAAAGCATCAATCATAGATGTATTACTCCAAAACAAACCTGATAACTTGCAGGTAGAAGACCTTGATCGTTTTTAAACGCTTGGTACGCATGCTCAACTTTTAACAAAGTCTCGCGACTAGTTAAACCGTGTGAGCGCCCGCTTACGTGATTTGCACCTATACCTTTGAGGTCACGCATAACTGAAAATGCAGAGTCATACCAAACTGTGATGGTGGTCAAGTCTAGTTGATGGCTGTCACATCGAGATTGCGCTAACGCAATTTTTACCTGATTGAGCGTTAGAAAGTTATTGACGTGTTGATATGCATCAATTTTTTCCCATGATGCACGCAGCTCATACAGTGATCCATCAACCAGTGTAGAGAACCACGCTTTCCCACCATTTTTTAGCACGCGGCGCACTTCTTTTAGTGGGTAACTTAAATCTGTACACCATTGCAGCGCTAAACTTGAAAACACGTAATCGAAGCTATCATCGTCAAATGGTAAGTTTTCAGCATCAGCAACTTGGTAGTGCATTCGTACTGCACCACAACGCTGCTCTGCTTTATCTAACATGGCTTGAGAGATATCGCCGCAGACTACTTCCGCACCGCGTTGTTGAAGTAGTTGGGAGAAATAACCCGTGCCACAACCTAAATCCAATACACGTTTTCCCGTCAAGTTTTCAGGAAGTTTATCAAGCAGCTGATTCCCGACATCACGTTGAAAAGCCGCATGTTTATCGTATGTTTCTGCTGCTTTACCAAACGAAGAGGCAATCGCGTCTTTATCTTGATGGAAACTCTCTAACGCGAGCGTTTGCGCTAATGCGGTAGTTGCATTATCCATTACAGCGCTCCTAATGCTTGCTTCAATGCCATTGAAAGCGTTTTAACTTGTTCGTTGGTGTGATTGGCAGTGAGTGTGATTCGAAGACGAGACGTCCCTTTAGGCACCGTCGGTGGTCGAATAGCGGTAACCCAAATACCGTTTTGGCGACAAGCACCTGCTACTCGCAAAGCCAATTCAGATTCACCAATCAAAAAGGGCTTAATCGAAGTTTGAGTCTCAACAAACCCCTCAAGGTCGCTAAGACTATCTCGATACACTTCACTAAGCTCAGAGAGCTTTTCACGTCGCCAAGACTGCTCTTGAACCATCGAGACTGCATGAGTCAACGCATACGCTTGTGCTGGTGGTATCGCCGTGGAATACACATGGTGACGAGCAAACTGAGTCAAAAAGTCTCCCGTTGCGTGGTCACATAAAATAGCCGCGCCAGACATACCAAACGCTTTGCCGAAAGTAACGATCAGTATCTCAGGTTTAACCTTTGCCAACTCGCAAGAACCACCACCGGATTGACCAAGAACGCCAATACCATGAGCATCATCGACAGCAAACCAAGCATCATTACTGCGAGTGACTTCAGCTATATCGGTGAGCGGCGCACAGTCGCCGTCCATGCTGAATACCCCTTCAGTCACAACTAGATGGTTGTCTTCGCTATTAATCAACGACTTTAGGTGCTCGATGTCATTGTGTTTGAAGCGCTTCATCTTAGCTGGTGACAACGCCCCCGCTTCCATCAGTGAGGCATGGTTCAAACGGTCTTGGATCAATACGTCTGATTTTTCCAACAAGGTGAACAACAAGGCTTGATTAGCACTGAATCCAGAACCAAACAGAATTGCTCTGTTGTAACCCAACCATTCGGTCAGTGCGGCTTCTAAATTGCTGTGCGCGGCACTAAAGCCAGTCACCATCGGTGATGCTCCACTGCCACTACCATATACGCTTAAACCTTGCTGCCAAGCCCGAACAAGCGCTTGGTCATTAGCCAATCCTAAATAATCATTACTTGAGAAATTAATGTAGCGTCTACCTTCGTGTTCCAAAACGGACTGATTACCGGCAAACACCACATTCATAGAACGATTCAGCCCTTGCGTTTTACGCTCAGCAAGGGCGGAGTCGATTCGAGATTTAAACGCTGGCATCGTAGAAAAGGTCGTCTTTTGTCGGACGAGCAGCAACGCGCTCTACGACGCGATCTAGTAGCTCGTTTTCTTCGATTTCATCAGGTTTTTGAGACACCTCTTGGCTGTTAATGCCGAGCTTATTGAACAACATCATGTCTTTGTCTTCAGAAGGGTTTGGTGTGGTCAGCAGTTTGCAGCCATAGAAGACGGAGTTTGCACCCGCCATAAAACACAGCGCTTGCATTTGTTCGTTCATGTTTTCACGGCCAGCGGATAAACGAACGGCTGATTGAGGCATCATGATTCGTGCAATCGCAATCAGGCGAATGAAATCGAATGGCTCAACATCATCCACTTCTTCCAGTGGTGTGCCCTTTACCTTCACGAGCATGTTGATTGGAACGCTTTCAGGATGTACCGGTAAGTTCGCCAATTCAACCAACAAGCCCGCTCGGTCATTGGCACTTTCACCCATGCCGATGATGCCACCGGAACAGATCTTCATGCCAGCATCACGAACGTGAGACAAAGTATCTAAACGATCTTGGTAAGTACGTGTGGTAATGATGTTGCCGTAAAATTCAGGAGAGGTATCTAGGTTGTGGTTGTAGTAATCCAGACCTGCGGTTGCCAATTGTTTTGCTTGATCTGGCGTCAACATGCCTAATGTCATACACGTTTCTAAACCCATGCCTTTCACGCCTTTGATCATGTCGGTCAAATGTGGCATGTCACGCTCTTTCGGGTTTTTCCATGCTGCGCCCATACAGAATCGAGTAGAACCAGCATTTTTGGCTTTTTGCGCAGCATCGAGTACGCGTTCTACTTCCATCAGACGCTCTTTTTCGATGTCTGTGGTGTAACGAGCACTCTGAGGACAGTACTTACAATCTTCTGGACAAGCACCTGTCTTAATCGACAGAAGCGTGCTTACTTGAACATGGTTGGTTTGTTGATATTGACGATGTACAAGCTGCGCTTCGAATAGGAGATCCATGAATGGTTTTTCCATGAGATCGCGCACTTCAGCATGCGTCCAGTTATGACGAACTTCCACGTGTATTCCTTTAGTCACTTTTGTTGTTGTGTTGACAGTCTACTGAGTCTCGATAAACTGTCAACACAACGCAAAAGAACAAAGTTTACATCTGTCTATTTTTTAATCTCAATTATTATTGGAATCTCACATGGATCTCGCCTTCGACCGCCAGCATATCTGGCATCCTTACACTTCGACATTGACACCTCTGACCTGCTACCCAGTGGCATCGGCAAATGGTGTTCACATTAAACTGGAAGATGGCACTGAGCTTGTCGATGGCATGTCTTCTTGGTGGTCGACGATCCACGGCTATAACCATCCGCACTTAAATCAAGCCGCTCACCAGCAAATCGATCAAGTCTCTCACGTGATGTTTGGCGGGATTACCCACCAGCCAGCAATCAGTTTGTGTAAGAAGCTACTGTCCCTAGCTCCAAGTAATCTTGAACATGTATTCCTTGCCGATTCAGGCTCCGTTGCCGTAGAAGTCAGCTTAAAAATGGCACTGCAATATTGGCATGCAAAAGGTGAACGCCGACCGAAGTTTCTTACTTTGCGACACGGTTATCACGGCGATACGTTTGCGGCGATGTCGGTTACCGATCCTGATAACTCAATGCACTCTCTTTACAAAGGCTTTTTGCCTGAGCATATCTTTGCGGCGTCACCAACTTGTGGTTATTGGGATGAATGGAAGCCAGAAGACCTTACCAACTTCGAGCACAAGATTGAGACTCACCATCAAGAACTTGCTGCAGTGATCCTTGAGCCTATCGTTCAAGGCGCAGGCGGCATGCGTATCTACCATCCAGAATTTCTCAAAGGCGTGCGTAGGCTTTGCGACAAATACGGTTTGTTATTGATTGCAGATGAGATCGCAACCGGATTTGGGCGTACTGGTAAGTTGTTTGCTTGCGAACATGCAGATATTCAGCCAGACATTCTGTGTGTTGGGAAAGCACTCACTGGCGGCTACATGACTCTCTCTGCGACCCTGGCGAGCAAACACGTTGCGGATACCGTTTGTGGTGGTGATGCTGGGTGTTTTATGCACGGTCCAACCTTTATGGGTAACCCACTTGCCTGCGCTGTTGCCACTGCAAGTTTGGAATTGATTGAACAAGGTAACTGGCAACAGCAAACCCAACAAATCGAAGCGTTGTTTTCTGAGTTGCTGCCAAAACTTGAAGAACACGAATTGGTAAAAAACACCCGTTGGTTAGGTGCCATTGGCGTCGTGGAGACGTATCGCCCTGTGAATATGGAAACCATCCAAGCCTTGTTTGTTGAACACGGAGTGTGGATTCGTCCATTTGGCAAACTGATTTATATGATGCCGCCGTTCATCAGCAAGCCAGAAGATATTGAAAAGTTAGTGAATGCGATTGATGCTGCGTTACAACGTAAAGACTGCTTCGCTTCATAGTTCAATTCAACATGAAAACGGTTTGAGTATGAGACTCAAACCGTCTCGTTATTTATCAGAGCAGTAAAGCTATCGAAGTTGACTGTCTTTACTTGCTCGTCGATTGAACAATGCTTGGCGTTGAGACACCAATTCGATTGTTGACTGACATTCGATACACAAACGAACGCCTTTCATTGCAAGGCGACGCGCTTCTGGAATCTCATCACCACACTCATCGCAATAATGGGCGCTCTCACCCTTTGTGATACTGCCACGAACACGGGAAATTTCGTCGTCTATTGTGTTTTGAATTTGTTGGCTGACGCTATCGTCATTGGCCCACCCTACGGCCATAAGCCCTCCTCGTTACTTGAATGAGAAAATCTACTTACCGTGGTAAGGTGGATGATTATATCGATTACAAATAACAAGATAATTAGGGTAAATTCGAAAACACTATTGCAGCTTAGTAATAATCAATTTTCACTCGACGCAGATAACAAAAAACCCAGCACTAAGGCTGGGTTTTGGTGTTCTAGTGGTTAATGAATTAACCGATGTGCGTTGCGCCCGCCATGTACTTCTGAAGTACTGTAGGGATTGCAATACGGCCGTCTGCTTCTTGGTTGTTTTCTAGGATAGCAACCATTGTACGACCTACAGCTAGACCAGAACCGTTTAGCGTGTGTACAAGCTCAGGTTTCTTCTCGCCTTTACGACGGAAACGCGCTTGCATACGACGAGCTTGGAAGTCCCACATGTTAGAACATGAAGAGATTTCACGGTAAGTTTCTTGAGCAGGAACCCAAACTTCTAGGTCGTAAGTCTTACGAGCGCCGAAGCCCATGTCACCTGTACATAGAACCACTTTACGGTAAGGAAGCTCAAGAAGTTGTAGAACTTTCTCAGCGTGACCTGTTAGCTCTTCTAGTGCGTTCATTGAATCTTCTGGCTTAGTGATTTGTACTAGCTCAACTTTGTCGAACTGGTGCATACGAATCAGACCACGAGTGTCACGACCGTAAGAACCTGCTTCTGAGCGGAAACATGGCGTGTGCGCTGTCATCTTAATTGGTAGATCCGCTTCGTCAGAAATCGTGTCACGAACTAGGTTCGTTACAGGTACTTCTGCAGTAGGGATTAGAGACAGTTTACGTGGCTCTTCGTCGTTTACTTTTTCTACTAGCGGCTCAGTGTGGAAAAGATCTTTACCAAACTTAGGAAGCTGACCAGTACCGAATAGGCTGTCAGAGTTTACTAGGTAAGGTACGTACATTTCTGTGTAGCCGTGCTCTTCAGTGTGAAGATCCAGCATAAACTGAGCGATTGCACGGTGTAGACGAGCGAATTGGCCTTTCATCACGATGAAACGTGCGCCAGTGATCTTAACTGCACTTGCGAAGTCTAGACCGTCGCCCATTTCGCCTAGGTCAACGTGATCTTTCAGTTCGAAGTCGTAAGACTTTGGCTCACCCCAACGAGAGATTTCAACGTTGTCGTTTTCATCTTTGCCATCTGGCACTTCATCTGCTGGGATGTTTGGTACAGAAAGCGTGAATTCGTCTAGTTGAGCCATTACTTGCTCAAGTTCAACTTTCTTCGCATCAAGATCGCTACCTAGCGTACCGATTTGTTTCTTGATCTCTTCTGCGCCTTCTTTGTCGCCAGCCGCCATTTTTTGGCCGATTTGCTTGGAGATGGAGTTACGCGTGGATTGTAAATTTTCTACTTCTACTTGAATGGACTTACGTTGTTCTTCAAGTTTACGAATAGTATCTACGTCTAGCTTAAAGCCACGACGCGCCAGTTTAGCAGCTGTTTCATCCAGCTCTGTACGAAGTAATTTAGAATCCAGCATTGTTAATCCTATGCTTTTTGTTGTGAAATCACGCGCACTTTCCAAGCGTACGCGTTAAAAAAATTTACTAAACAAATGTATCCAAAAACGCCTACTTTTCATAGCGCTTTTGTGGGCTATTTGCGTCTAAAGTAGCCAAGTAATCTAACTTTTCGCCGATTTTGGTCTCCAGACCACGATTTGTCGGCTGATAGTACCTACGATCGCCCATTTCAGGCGGCAAATATTGCTCACCTGCTGCGTAAGCACCAGGCTCATCGTGAGCATAACGATACTCTGCACCGTAACCCATGTCTTTCATCAAACTGGTTGGTGCATTTCGAAGGTGATGCGGCACTTCATATTCAGGTAAGTTATGAGCGTCCGTGAGCGCTTGTTTCCACGCCACGTATACCGCATTACTTTTTGGCGCACACGCTAAGTACACGATCGCCTGTGCAATCGCACGTTCACCTTCTGCTGGACCAACGCGCGTAAAACAGTCCCACGCGGAGAGTGCCACTTGCATGGCTCTAGGGTCCGCATTGCCGACATCTTCCGATGCTATCGCAAGTAATCGACGGGCAATGTAAAGAGGATCACATCCCGCTGCAATCATACGTGCAGCCCAGTAAAGCGCCGCATCCGGGTTTGAACCACGAATGGATTTGTGGACCGCAGAGATTAAGTCGTACCAGATATCACCTTTGTTATCAAAGCGAGAGACTTTCTCCCCTGCTACTTCCGCAAGCAACTTAAGCGTGATCTCTTTTTCACCTTGCGCATTGTCTTCTGCCATGTCGTAGAGCAGCTCAAGATAATTGAGAGACATGCGAGCATCACCGTTGACCAGTTCTGCTAGGCGGTCTAATACGTTATCAGCGAAATGTGCGGGTGTATTGCCCAAGCCACGCTCTTTGTCACTGATCGCTTGATTCAGCGCCAGTGAGATTTCATCTTTATCGAGAGACGTTAGCTTGTAGACACGTGCACGTGACAGCAATGCGTTGTTTAACTCAAACGATGGGTTTTCTGTCGTCGCACCAATAAAGGTAACCGTGCCATCTTCGATATGCGGTAAAAACGCATCTTGTTGAGATTTGTTGAAGCGATGCACCTCATCCACAAATAAGATGGTGCGGCGGCCCGCCATTTTGTTCTCACGTGCTTTCTCGATTGCAGCACGAATTTCTTTCACACCAGACGTCACGGCAGACACGCGCTCTACTTCAGCATTGGCATAGTTTGCAGCCACTTCCGCTAATGTCGTTTTGCCTGTGCCTGGTGGTCCCCAAAGGATCATAGAGTGAATGTGACCCGCCTCTAGCGCACGGCGCAGTGGCTTACCAGGGCCTAAAATGTGCTGCTGTCCAATGTATTGCTCGATTGTTTCCGGTCTCATACGAGCAGCAAGGGGACGAAAATCTTCGTCCCCCGAGAAATCTAATGTGTAATTACTCACTACCAATTAATTCCTTTGGTCATCCACTTCCACACCTTTTGGAATTGTGAATGTGAATCTGTCTGCTTTTGGTTTACCCAGCTTCACGTTGTTAAAGGTGAACAAACCTTTTTGGCCGTCTTGCTCAACCACGTTGAAGCCTTTCACGACACCTTTGGCATCAATATTAATCTGGAATTGACCTTGTGTGGAGTCTACTGCGGTAGGAATGAGAGTAAACTGGTCACCTTTTTGAAATATTTTGTAGTTATTCCAATCACTTGCTCGGTTACGCGTTAGCAAAACAAATGGCGTTTGCTCTGTTGCTTGCTCTTGCCAGTAGATGCTCACTTGCTCGATGAATGGGCTGTAGTACCACAATGTCTTACCGTCAGAGACCAATAGGTTCTCATCAGGGAATGTTGTACTCCAACGGAACAGGCTTGGGCGGGCAATTTCAACCGTACCTTCTCCTTCCATAACCGTTTCGCCTTCAGGGCTGATAACCTGCTGAGAGAAATCTGCACTAAAGCCATCATTCATAGAAAGACGTTTGTTTAATTCATCTTTAGGAGATGCTGCGTGTGCGGTAGAAAAGAGGGAAAAGCTTAAAACAAGCGCAGAGAAAAGTTTCGCTGAAAATAGTTTTTTCATTCAGATACCTATTATTAGAACCACTCACCTCAGTTGGACTGAGGTGAGTAAAACAAGTTCATTAATCTTTTGGTGGCGCAGGTGCCAGTACTTCACGGTTACCGTTATGACCCGGAGCACTTACGATGCCCTGCGCTTCAAGCTGCTCTACAATACGGGCGGCACGGTTGTAACCTATCTTAAATCGGCGCTGAACACCGGAAACCGAACCTCGACGTGATTGAACCACGTGCTCAACAACTTGATCGAAGAGCGGGTCTACATCTTCATCCGCTTCCATTTGCTCACCAGGCAATAGACTTTCTGGAGTTTGATCTCCACTGATGATCTCTTCAATGTAGTTCGGTTTACCACGCGCTTTCCAGTTGTTTACAACAGCATGAACATCATCATCTGATGCAAATGCACCGTGAACACGAGTTGTATGACTTGATCCCGGCGGTAGATACAACATATCACCCATACCAAGTAGTGATTCTGCGCCGCCTTGATCTAGGATTGTACGAGAGTCCGTTTTAGTCGATACCGTAAACGCAACACGAGTTGGAATGTTCGCTTTAATTAGACCGGTAATAACGTCAACCGATGGACGCTGAGTCGCAAGAATTAAGTGAATACCTGCCGCACGCGCTTTTTGCGCCAAGCGAGCAATCAGTTCTTCAACTTTCTTACCTACCACCATCATCAGGTCAGCAAATTCGTCAACAACAACGACGATGTAAGGCAGCTTTTCTAGCAATGGCGGTTCAGTATCCATGCTGTCGCCTTCTTGCCAGAACGGGTCATGGATTGGGTGGCCCGCTTCTGCTGCCATCTTCAATTTTTCGTTGAAGCCCTTCACATTACGTACACCTAATGCCGACATCAATTTGTAACGACGTTCCATCTCGCCCACACACCAACGCAGAGCATTTGATGCGTCTTTCATATCAGTCACAACTTCAGAAAGAAGATGAGGGATACCTTCATAAATAGAAAGCTCTAGCATTTTCGGGTCAATCATGATGAAGCGTACATCTTCTGGACCTGCTTTATACAGCATGCTCAAAATCATCACGTTCACACCCACCGACTTACCAGAACCTGTTGTACCTGCTACTAACACGTGAGGCATCTTCGCAAGATCTGCCACCACAGCTTCGCCCGCAATGTCTTGACCTAGCACAACCGTTGTTGGTGACGTTGCTTGCTCAAACTGAGGGCTACTGATGACATCAGATAAATAGACCGTCTGACGACTCATGTTTGGCAGTTCCAAACCGATGTAAGGCTTGCCAGGGATTACTTCCACAACACGTACCGCCATCGCAGACAATGCACGCGCTAAGTCAGTTGAAAGACCAGAAATACGACTTACTTTCACCCCTGGCGCCAAATCAAGCTCAAAACGAGTGATCACTGGACCAGGATAAATACCAACCACATCGGCTTTGATTTTGTAGTCAGCGAGTTTGCTCTCTACCAATCGAGCGACCTGCTCTAGCGCATCACGGTCGATAAAGTTTTCACGTTTTTCTGGATGATAAAGCAACTCGAGCGTTGGGAGTGGCTCTTCCGGAACTGGCAAGTTTTCTTCTTTCTGTACCAAAAATGGGTTCTGTGTTGCAGCGACTTTGGCTTGCGCATTGGAAACCATATCTTGGAATGCGGTAACATCTTGGTCGTTGTCTTGGACCTCTTCCACCTCCACTTTTTGAGGTGCAGGTTCAAATGTTGTTGAAGGTGTTGCAACTTGCTGATGAGGCGTTGTTGGCTGTGCTTGCTGTGCAGGCTGAGATTCCACTTCGTCTTCATCATCTAACACATCAAAGTCAGAGATCGTAGGCTCAATATGTTGGCTCGACTCTGTTTGCGCCGTGATGCTATCTAATACAGCAGAATCAATTGCAGGCTCTTCATGTACAGGATGCTCAATACTTGGCGGCTGTACTTGCTCTGCTTCAAATTGTTCGTACTCCGCATAATCTGGTTCAACACTGATCGGTTCTTCTGTAGCTGTATGTTGCTCGACATAGGAAGAATAAGTGTCTGCAAATGATGGGGTAGCCTGTTCTTCAGTTCCCCAGTCATCTGCTTGTTGCGCCGCTGCTTCAAGCTCTTCTATCGTAACATTCAGTTGCTTGGTGCGTTCCAAGAGCGGATCAACGTTATCCGTGTTAACCGTATGGATAGGTTGTATTTGAGGCTCAGGTTCAGAATAGACTGGCGCAGCATTAACCGTAGCCTTGCGTTGTGGTGGCGTCGGTTCTACCATCGCCTGTTCTGCAGGCTTATCAGGTTTAGCTTGCGGCATATAAATAGGGTACTCATGCGCTGGCGCCGACTCTTTCGGTTCATCGACATCGTACGCCGTTAAATGAGGAAGCGGCTCATCATCAATTTCATGGTCTACATTATGTTTAGGCGTAGAGACTTTGTCTTCTACAAACTCATCAAGCTGAGGTTCTAAAACTTCCTGCTCTGAACCTCTTGCCTTATTTGCAAGCGCGGCAATTAGTGCTAACGCACGATCACCAAGCCATTCCACGATGTTAAGCCATGAGATGCCAGTGAAGAGCGTAAAGCCCGCTCCCCACAAGAACAGCAATACCAATGTGGTACCGAGTACATTCAATGTAGGTAAAGCGAGGCTAGACAACACATCCCCGACCACACCTCCGGATGAAAAATACCAAATGTCATCAAAATTAATATCGGCAAGACCGCAACTGGTCATAATAAGGACGACCAGACCGAGCAGCCTTGTACCCCATAGCATGAAATCAATTGGCTCATCTTCTCCTCGTTTACGGCAAATCACCCATGCAGCCGCCGCTAGCAAGAAAGGGATTGGGTAAGCGAGAGAGCCAAATGTGAAGAATAGAGTATCGGCTAGCCAAGCGCCGAAAAGGCCACCAGCATTATCGATATCCCCTCCCCATGCGGTTTGGGACCAAGAAGGATCGGCCGGACTGAAGGTAAATAGTGCAACCGCAAGCAATACCGAGCTAAGAACGCCAACGATAAAGCAGCACTCTTTTAAGCGTTGGAAGCCATTTAAGCGTGAAGACTGGGGCTCTTCACTGGTTTTGATAATGGTTTCGACTTTCTTTGCGTTCTCTTTGAACATAAATCAACTTGAATATGGAAATGAAATAGGAAATTGCAAAACATTCCGAGCGGCATCAAGCCGCTCGGTAAATTGATTTAACCATATCAAGGAGAAAAACCCAATTACTCTCTGGCGAAAGCGGAAGCATATACCGCTTTCTTTGCAAGAAATTAACGAGTTTTGATCACAAGCTGGTTAGATTGTTTCACTTCTTCCATAACAACGTATGTGCGAGTGTCATTTACGCCAGGTAGACGTAGTAACGTATCGCCCAATAGTCGGCGGTAAGCACCCATATCTGATACACGGGTTTTAAGAAGATAGTCAAAGTCACCTGAAACAAGATGACACTCTTGTATGTCGTCTAGCTTTTGAACAGCTGAGTTAAACTGCTCAAACACATCCGGCGCACCACGGTTTAGCGTAATCTCAACGAATACTAATAGTGATGCATCCAGGAACTGCGGATTCAATAATGCAGTATACCCTGTGATATAACCCTGACGCTCTAAGCGACGTACACGCTCCAAACATGGCGTTGGAGAAAGTCCCACACGTTTTGAAAGCTCAACGTTTGAAATACGACCGTCTTTCTGCAGCTCATTAAGAATGTTGCGGTCGATACGGTCTAGTTCCTTGGACGGCTTTTTATAGTTGTCTGCCATTTTTTATTCCACCTTATTACTTCCTTGCAAAAAAATATACTACAACTTTTTAATATTTGGTGCCAAATTTTACAAATCTATAACTATACTAGTTATTAATTCGACAATAACACCCTACTAACAGTTAATACAACCATTATAGAAAGAGGATACAGGATGATCATTGGCGTACCTAAGGAAATCAAGAATCACGAATATCGTGTTGGTATGATCCCAGCTAGCGTGAGAGAACTCATCTCACATGGTCACCAAGTTTTAGTTGAGACCAATGCAGGTGCCGGCATTGGTTTTTCAGACGATGATTACATCGCTGTCGGCGCATCCATTCTCCCTCATGCTGCTGACGTATTTGCGCAAGCAGACATGATTGTAAAAGTAAAAGAACCCCAAGCAGTAGAGAGAGCAATGCTCCGCGAAGGGCAAATTTTATTTACTTATTTACACCTAGCACCAGATTTTCCACAAACTGATGAGCTAATCAAGAGCAAAGCTGTCTGTATAGCCTATGAGACTGTAACAGATAATATGGGTCGTTTGCCACTGTTAGCACCAATGTCAGAAGTGGCAGGTCGGATGTCTATCCAAGCTGGCGCGCAAACGTTGGAAAAATCGCACGGCGGTCGTGGTCTACTCCTAGGCGGCGTACCTGGTGTTGAACCTGCAAAAGTCGTTATCGTTGGTGGTGGCGTTGTTGGTGCAAACGCTGCTCGTATGGCGGTTGGCCTTCGCGCTGACGTCACTATTCTAGACCGTAACGTAGACACACTTCGTAAGCTTGACGAAGAATTCCAAGGTCGCGCAAAAGTGGTTTATTCTACTGAAGACGCTATCGAGAAGCATGTTCTAGAAGCGGACCTGGTTATCGGTGCCGTTCTAATTCCTGGCGCAGCAGCACCTAAACTGGTCACTAAAGAGCACATTGCTAAGATGAAGCCTGGTGCAGCAGTGGTTGACGTGGCAATTGACCAAGGCGGTTGTTTCGAAACTTCACACGCGACAACTCACGCAGATCCAACTTACATCGTTGATGAAGTGGTTCACTACTGTGTAGCAAATATGCCTGGCGCAGTTGCTCGCACTTCAACATTTGCACTCAACAACGCTACACTTCCATACATCGTGAAGTTAGCAAATAAAGGCTACCGCGAAGCACTTCTAGAAGATAAAGGCTTCCTTGAAGGTCTAAACGTTATTCACGGAAAAGTAACGTGTAAAGAAGTAGCAGAAAGCTTTGACTTGGAATACGTTGAACCAACTCAAGCTATCGCTATGTTTAATTAATGACAAAATAAAACATAACTTGTCACGTTTTGTTTACAAAAGCCCACTCATAAGTGGGCTTTTTCATATAGAGCGTTTGGCTATAAAGAATAACTAAATCTTATATGCACAAATTAAAATATTTCTAGGCGTGACCGATTTAGGGCAAAACTCTGACAATCTAACACGGTAACCACGTTCTTCAAGATAAAGCACTTTGTCTAATGCGAGCCAGATCTCCAACGGACGTTGAAAAACAAGTTGCACTAAGCTCATTCTCTCCATTTGCCAGAAGCGTTGTTCGCTTAACTTTTCAAAATGAGAGAAATCGATTTCTTGAGGAAGAACAATGCCTTTTTGCTCCGCTGCCCAGCGACATAAGGCTTCAAAACCATCACTTAATTGCGACTTACGGATACTCGGCACAGGCTGATACTCTGCCATTCCCAAAGCTTGTCGCGTGATCAAATCAAACCCAAGACGAAACATCATTTCCTGCTGACGATGACGACGCACGCGCTCTCCTCCCGTCACCGTTTGTTGTAATGGGATACGCAGTTCTTGCTTAGACAATGAGAGAGAAGAAGCCCTGCCCGATTCCGACATCGGCTGGTATTGTTCCGACTGAATCAAGTGGTAACAACAAGGTGATATGGTCATCGCAGCAATCCCATTTTCACTGCCGTACTGCATTAGACGAACGTGAAGGTCACCGCATGCATGCAGTGCTACTGCGTGTTGCGTTGGCTTAAACACGGCTTTCGCTTTGCTATCAAACGCGTCGCCTTGAATAAACGTCATCTTCCAATGATGTTCATTGGCTGCTTGTTGCCCCGAATCGCACAGTGCTTGTTGGTATTCAAAGCTGGTTACAGGCTGATCGGTTTGCGTTGTCAGGATTCGCCCCAAGTAACCTTTACCTGAGCACCATTCTAGCCATTCTTCGCCACAGTGTTGTTGAATTGCAGCTTCACCCATCGAGCTAATTTGCTCCAACTTACGTCCCGGAATACCGTTATCTAAACCACGAGCGAGTTCCAAGCCGTTTAACGACAAAAGCTCTAAATGAGTCGGTTCTGCGAGTTGTTCAAGCTCAGGCAAAAACGGACTAAGTGCTTTTAACGCGAGTTCTGGTGCTGCTTTGTATTCTTCGATTTGAGAGGGAGTAAGAGACGCTAGCCATTGGCACAGTCGAGGATGTTGCTCCTGCCAAGGTAATGATGTGTGAATGCTGCTTTTAAAAGGCTCGAATCGCCACAAAGATTGGTTTTCGATTAAGCAGTCATTAATAAATTGAAATTGCGTTTTCATAGCTCCCCCTACAACGAGCGCATTGTAGAGGGAATCGAAACATCAATGAAGTGTTATCTGACCGGAAGATCGATGTCTTTAAACATCTCTTCGATTTCTGCATTAGACTTCAACGAAATCGCCTGCTCAACCACTGGACGCGTCAAGTGCGGTGCAAAACGCTCCATAAAATCGAACATGTAAGAGCGTAAGAATGTACCACGGCGGAAGCCGATGCTCGTGGTGCTCGCGCCAAACAAATGGCTCGCATCTATTGCAATCAAGTCACCGTCCTGCTCTTCATCCACAGCCATGCTTGCAATCACACCCACACCAATACCCATACGAACGTAAGTTTTAATGACGTCTGCATCAGTTGCAGTGAACACCACTCGCGGGGTTAAACCTTCGCGGTTGAATGCTGTATCCAGCTCTGAACGGCCAGTAAAACCGAACACGTAAGTGACTAATGGGTAAGCGGCAAGATCACTGATCGTTACTTTGTCTTTCTTCGCTAGTGGGTGGTCTTTAGGCACAACTATTGAACGATTCCAGTGATAACAAGGCAACATGATGGCATCTTGATATAAGTGAAGCGCTTCTGTCGCAATCGCAAAATTCGCTGTGCCTTTAGCTATCGCCTCAGACATTTGTGACGGTGTACCTTGGTGCATGTGTAACGACACTTTTGGATAACGAGAAGTAAAACCTTTGATGACATCTGGCAGTGCATAACGAGCCTGCGTATGTGTCGTGGTGATATTCAGCGTCCCCATTTCTGGATGGGTGTGCTCTCCAGCCACCGCTTTGATACTTTCTACACGAGCGAGAATTTCTTGAGAGATACGTACAATTTCTTCTCCAGCTGGCGTCACTTGCGTTAAGTGCTTACCGCTACGTTCAAAAATCTGAATGCCTAACTCGTCTTCCAGCAACCGAACCTGTTTACTGATACCTGGCTGAGAGGTATATAAGCTTTCCGCCGTTGCAGATACATTCAGATTATGGTTTACAACCTCAACAATATACTTCAGCTGCTGCAGTTTCATCGTAATCCCTTACTTATTCATGAGAGAGTTTATTGGCCACTCAAGCGAGCGATATAATAATTAGTTATAACGCGTTCAAATCGAAATGAACAGCAATTTCTAACTTATACCTCAATCACATACTAATAATCTTCAAGCAAGAAACAATATGCACAAAGTTGAGCCAATAAATGACCGAAGTTCTATGATGTGACTTCTATCAGTAACTAAAACGTGGGAGAGACAAAATAATCAAACAAATAAGGTGCCGAGTAAGATAAGATTCATGTATTCTTTAACGCTAGCCGCAGAAAAGTAAAGCAGACGCAAAGATATGAATATTGGTTTAATAATCGCTTTGGTAGCCATCCTACTGGTGTTAATCCTAGGCTATAACATTATGTTGCAATATAAGGTTAAAGTTGAAACCGCAAAAAGGCAGGAATCAGCGCGATATGTAGCCTTGATAGATGGTACTGAAGAGTTGATTGGTCATGCGCACCATATCCCTTTTAGTAAAGAGCTGTTGCTGTGTCTAAACAATCGTATTCTTGACGCGCTAGAGAGCATGCATGAGCTGGACCCGAAGAACAAGCAACTTGCTCAACGTATCGAAAATATGAAGCAGCAGATTACGCAGCTAAAAGAGAATGGCCCTACTGGCGAGAGTACCACTTTCAAGATGCCGAGTAGTGATAAACAAGCTATCGTCATGCTTAAGCTGGTTAAACGACTTCGCGACACTATCCGTAACGAGCACAACAAAGGCCGATTGGATACCCAGACTTACGTCACCGAAAATGCGCGCTTGGAAACGATGCAAATTCGCATCAACATTGAAAATGTCATCAAAAGAGCAAACGACTCTATCGCTCGTGGCCAACCAGGCACCGCGCTTCAACTGCTGCGTAAAGGTATCGATGCTTTGAGCACTAAGAGCGATCCTTATTCTATTCAAGCGAAACAAAAGCTTGAAGAGATGTTGGGTGACTTAGATAAAAAGCGCCAAGATAAAAGCGATGCCGAAATGCAGCAGATTGCTGACAAAGAGCGTGACAATGACATGGAAGCACTCTTCGGCGAGAAGAAAAAGTGGTAACATTCACTTCAGGTCAAGAAAGGCTGCAATTGCAGCCTTTTTTCTATCCGCAAGACAACGGATATGCCCAATAAAAATGTGAAGTACTAAAACTAAAATGATGAATCTAGACGCCTATCAAGATCTTCTTGCTCCCATTAACCAATTTCTGCAATGCAGTACACCTGATGAATGGGTAGAGGAAGCAAAGAAACCAGAGAACCTTCAAACCATTTTGTTAGACCACCTACTGTGCGAACTAAAAGCTGGCCAATCTGCCATGTTTTTAATTCGTAAGTATGCCGTTGACCAATCCAGTTCACATGCTCTACTTGACTGGTTTAAGCCCTACGAAGATTTTGCTTACCGTAACGTAGGCTCATTGGAAACTTTAAAAGGCAAGAGCAATATTTCCAAGGCAATCATGGCTAAGTCCGACTCACCATACAGCCAAGATTTGATCGATAAGATGGTGCTTTTGATAAAAGAGGAGTTACACCACTTTTATCAAGTTTTAGAGATCATGGAAAGTCGTGGAATTGAGTATAAAAATATTCCAGCAAGTCGCTATGCTAAAGGACTGATTTCGCATATGAAGACTCATGAGCCGGAAACGCTGATCGATAAACTCATCATTGGTGCGTACATCGAAGCCCGATCTTGTGAGCGTTTTGCCAAACTAGCACCACATATGGATGACGATATCGCAAAGTTCTACATTTCTTTATTACGTTCAGAAGCACGCCATTACCAGGATTATCTTGTATTAGCGGAGCAAATCGCAGGCAAAGATATCAGCGAGCGCATCGCCTACTTTGGACGTATCGAGGCAGATTTAATTTCTACGCCAGATACAGATTTTAAGTTTCACAGTGGTATTCCAGCCTAGCGAGCATATTCTCCCAAGGTTGAGCATACTCTGAACTTATATAGACAGAGAATAAATAAGCCGGACACTCCGTCCGGCTTATTTATTGTAGCAATGAGGTTAGGAATAAAGCTGAAACACAACAACTAGAGCTGGAATGAACCCATTCGAGTTTTCAAGTTGTGCGCTAGGCTACTGATCTGCTGACAAGCCACAGCCGTTTGTGAAGCTCCCTCAGCCATCTCTGTTGAAGCACTATTAATATGCTCCACACTGCGATTCAGCTCTTCGGATACAGAATTCTGCTCACTGCACGCCGTTGCGATTTGTGTGCTCATTTGCGCTATGTTATCGACAGAATGTTCAATTTCTTTTATCTGGCTATCAGCGTCATTAACTTGCTCAACACACTGAGAAATACCCTCCTGACAATCACGGCTTGAATGCCCTATTTTACTGCTGCTCTCTTGTAGTTGATTAACAATTTCCACAATTTGTGAAGTGGAGTCTTGAGTGCGTTGCGCCAGAGAACGAACCTCATCTGCCACAACAGCAAACCCACGTCCTTGTTCACCTGCCCGAGCGGCTTCAATTGCGGCGTTCAGTGCTAACAAGTTTGTTTGCTCCGCAATCCCGCGGATCACATCGACGACCACATTGATATTGTTTGAGCTCGATTCAAGCTCACGTGCCAGTTCATCTGACTCTTGGATCGTATGTGATACACGCTCAATTACTGCGATAGTTTGTTTTAACGTCGCCGTTCCTTGCTTTGCCACTTCCGCAGCCGAATAAGCAGAGGTTGCGCCAACTTCGGTATTTTGTGCCACTTCACTTACAGCAGCTTGCATTTCTGTCATCGCAGAAGCCACCGAGCTAAGTTCAATTTGTTGATTTTGCATACCAGAGGCGGTCTGAGAAGAAATAGCACTCACTTCCTCTACTGCTGCCGTTAGCTGAATCGTTGAGTCATTAATCTCAGAAACCAACGAATGTAAGTTTGTTTGCATACCGACAAGCTCTTTGAGCAGCATTCCTAACTCGTCTTTGCTCAATTCGCTTTCGTCGATTTGATTATTCAATTGACCCTTGGCGATTTTGGAAGCGAATTCCAGTGCTCGATCAACAGGCCCGCAAATGACTCGAGAAAGCAACATGGCAGACATTACCATGACCAATGCGACGACGAGCGCACCAACAGCAGCGCTGTATTGTGTAAATGCCGCTTCACTTTGTACTTCTTCACCAATCAAATTCACCAACTCATCGTTCAACGCGAGGGTATCATCCAAGCTGCTCAACGCTTTTGAGTAGGTATCGAAACTCGATAAAATCACATCATTTGCACTTTCAGCATCACCTTGGCTTAGCAGTGCGTTGTAAGTCTTCGTTTCTTTGATGTATTGATTCCAAGTTTCTTTAAAAACGCTAAAAGACTGCGTTTCACGCTTATTAAGGTCGAGCTTTTCGTATTCTGCAATACCAGCCTGCACATCAGAACGCCATTGGTCGAGGCCTTTTAACCACTCACCAATTTTGGGGTGATTTGCGTTTGGCAATAAAGAGAACTCATCTTTACGCACTTTAGTAATATCAACTTGGATACCTTTCAAAATCGCAACAGAAGGTAAACTTTTATCTGTTAACACTGAGATGTCTTTATTCAGTGTTAACAAACCTTGCACCAACATTACTGACACTAAACCAAACACGGCAAAAACGGTTAAATAACTAACCGATATTTTCTTTACGACACTTAAGTCTTTAATACGCATGCACTTTCTCCCCGCAGCCTTTCCAAACCTCTCACTTAAGTGAAAGCTTAACCTCTAAAACACACTGTTTTTGCGCTCGATATCATTGAACGCTCTTATATACATCGGCTTGAGAGATCAAATCTTGACCAGTAATTGATAGTTTTATCACATGCTATTTTAGAGATAGGCTCGTATGCTCCGTATTGTGTCTACATCTTTTCATGAGCGCTTCTCGGCGCAGATCCAAGATCTCATCGATGAGCTTTTCTTTCGCGTTTATCCCAAAATGCTGGGCATAATTTTTTACTTTTGCTATCTCATTAGGCTGCAAGCGGTACACCTCTTTCTTTAAACGCGCTTCTGCTTCACTTCTAATCAGACCTTGCTCTTGTAACAATTTAATGATGGTTTCATCGGTTGGATTTACTGCTCTAGCCATGGTGCTCCATCTATCAATTTGAGTTCTAGCCATATGGCTAGATGAATGACGCCGCACAACTTATAGAGCAAAGATGACAGCTTGATTGCAGTGAATGCAATTCGTTGACTGTTGGTATTATTTTCCACCGCTTCAACGGCAACACACTCAATACCTCCACCCTCACCATTGAATAAAGATCACATTCTGATAACAATTTTCAGCACTGACTTAGATGTCATCCATATTTAACGTGCAAGTAACATTTATAAACAAGAATGATTGCTCTAGTTCAAATGATGGAAAAATAAGATGAAATTTTCGCAGTGGAGCCTTTTAGTAAGTAGCTTGATAGCGTTACCCAGCATTGCAGATACCGACGTTTACCTAACGAATAACTCTGATCAACCGTTAACTATTCAAGTAAAACATGAAGGCAGTGATTTGCTTCAATACGGAGAAGAGTGGCAACAACATGTGCAGGTACTTGGTCCGTGGGAAACTAAATCTGTATTAAGCTTCAACCGCTGGGAGGGCGTGAAATCAAATCAAACTTACCGTTTTGAAACTGTGGTTTCTAGCCCCGAAGGTGAAAGCATAACACTCAATCAAATAATGGAAGGCCATTGGTACAATTCGACCATTGAATACGGCTTATCCGCAGCCGATGTCGAGTTATCTCTCAAAGATGATCGTAACATTCATCGTGCCAACACTAACGCTTTTGGTACGAGAGAAACCGAACTGGCATTTAAGTCAGACAGTACCGCTCGATATGATGATCTTTACTACACCATCACGCCAAGCAAGGTAGCGGAGTCTGTCGACAACGAAGAACAAAACCTTAAGTTGATGACTTATAACATCTGGGCGTTGACGGCTATTGCATCGCACATTGGAGATCGTTACGAACTGATTCCTCAACATGTAAAAGGTTACGATGTTTTGGCGCTGCAAGAGGTGTTTGCCAGCGGCCGTGAAGCATTCTTACGTGAGTTAGCCAAGGAATATCCTTACCAAACAAAGATGTTAGATAAAGAAGGCGTTAATATTCATGATGGTGGCGTAATCATAGTTAGTCGCTACCCTATCGTGAACGAAGCGCAATATGTCTTTCCCGATTGCTCTGGTACAGACTGCTTTGCCGATAAAGGCGTAAATTATGCGGAAATAATTAAAGGTGGTCAGGCTTACCATGTGTTTGCTACCCATACCGCATCTTTCGATACAGACACCGCCCGTGAGTATCGTCAGCGCCAGTTCAAACAAATCCGCACACTCGCCCAATCTCTTGACATTCCTTCGAGCGAAACTGTGGTATACAGCGGCGACTTTAACGTAAACAAAAGAAAGTTCCCTGGTGACTACCAACAAATGATCGCTAACTTAAGTGCCATAGAGCCTCACTACTCTGGTTACACGGAGTCAACCTTTGATCCCCGTATCAATAACTTCGCAGGTGAAGCGTTATCAGGTGGCGAAAACGTGGAATACCTTGACTATGTTATGGTGAGTAGTGAATACGGGGTGAAATCATTCAATGACAACCGTGTAGACGTGCCGCGCACAACCGCAGAGAGTTTATGGAAACACTATAACCTTTCTGACCATTTCCCAGTAAGCGCAACAATCAAGCCATGAAGAAAATCGCTTTGATAATCATGTCCGCCATTATGGCGGGCATGATATTTTTAACTTTCAGTCACGATGTTCAAAAAGAAGAGCTCGCTTCCTCTCCTTTCCCTAAGACAAAAAATCAGAGTGTCTCCAGTACATCACCACAAACAAGCAGCATCGTGCCCGATACAGATACTTCACCACAAACAACTAAGCTCCCTTCCACAGTTCAAATAACGACTGAGCGATTAACTCAACTCAAAGGCAGGAAACTTGTCGCTGAACTTGAGACGTTTTGGCATGAGTGTATGTTGAACCGTAGTTGTGAAGAGCAGATCGCCTTGTTTGAGGCTCATTTATCTTCAGCTCGATTCCAGCTTTTGGCGAACTACCCTCAGCTCAGCAGCCAATGGCAAGAGAGTGTAGGAAATTTGTTATTTGATGAGCAACAATCACTGGCGTCGCGTGTTGCACAGCTGAAGAACGAAGCAAGAAGCATCTGGGGGGAATTGGCTGATGTTGTTTTTGCGGATGAGTTCGCGCTGTACGATTTCAACTTAGAAGCCCAAAAGCTGGACACTCAAAGCCCAGATAACTTTTTGCGATCTTTCGAGCAACTCACCATTGACTGGCAAGAACATGCAGATGCTATCGGGCTAACAAGCGACCAGGAAAAATATGAGCGTGCGGTCACCCTGATTCCTAATAGTATGAGCCTACCAGATCGCTTGGCGCTCATCGCAGAGCTAGAACGAACTTACTTAACGAAAGAAGAAAGTAAAAACATTCATGCTCGTCAGCAGCAAATTACAGAGCAAAAAAAACAAGTCAAAGATTACCAACAAGCATTACAACAACTTGAGTCCAAGCTAAGAACACAAAGAGCCTCTAGCCATTCACATTTGTCAGAACCGGAATGGCAAAGCTATTACCAACAAGAAGTCGCGGATTTTCGTCGTGAATTTTTTTCTTCTTAACAATGCGCTTTGACTGACTGGGAGCTTAAAAAGGCACGTTGTTAACCAACCGTCGTGCCTTATGTTCAACTCTTTACTTTTAATTCAGAACAAATTCAAACCAAATACATCTTTCACATCAAATAGCACTTTTTCGGTTTTCTCGCGAGAACGCTCACTACCTTGTTTTAAAATATCAATCAGTTGCGCTTTATCATTCAAATACATAGCGCGCTTTTCTCGAATAGGGCGAAGCATCTCTTGTAAACATTCTTCTAACACTTTCTTGGTCAAACCATCACCTAACCCACCTCGTCGATATTGGTCTTTTAGCTGTTCGACATAATTTTTATCAGGATGAAAAGCATCGAGGTAGATAAATACAATATTCCCTTCGACTTGGCCAGGGTCCTCAATTTTCAGATGATTGGGATCGGTATACATAGATTTCACTGCCGCGGAAATCTCCTTTTCGGAGGCCCCTAAGTTGATTGCGTTCCCCATGCTTTTAGACATCTTATTTTTACCGTCAGTACTCGGCAAACGAGGTGCATCACTAAGTAATGGACGGCATTCTCTAAGAACCTCTTTTCCACCTAGATGGTTTATTTTTCTCACGATTTCATTAGTTTGCTCTAACATCGGCAGTTGGTCATCACCCACTGGTACTAGCGTCGCATGAAACCCCGTAATATCAGCAGCTTGAGAAATTGGATACGTTAAAAAGCCTGCGGGAATAGAGCGTTCAAAACCTTTACTCTGAATCTCATTTTTAACCGTAGGGTTTCGCTCTAATCGTGCGATAGAAACAAGATTACTGTAATACATTGTCAACTCGGCTAACGCTGGAATTTGAGACTGCAACGTGATCGTAGTTTGAGTGGGGTTGATACCAACAGCCAAATAATCTGCAACGACATTGAGAATATTAGAGGATACCTTTGATGGATTATGCGCGTTATCCGTCAACCCTTGCATGTCCGCGACCAAGATCGTTTGCTCGTGCTCCGTTTGCAATTTGACTCGTTGTTGCAATGAACCAATATAGTGCCCTAGGTGTAATGGACCTGTTGCTCGATCTCCGGTAAGTATAATTTCACGCTGAGATGTATTTTTATGGGTATTCATATTTGTCTCCAAGTATTTAATAGATCGCTACTGGAGATAAAAAGATCAAACACTCTTAGCTACCATCCAGCAGCTTAAGAATGTAAGTATTCCGCGCCGCTCTATTTAGAGCGCCACCAAGAGAAGGTTGTTAATGAAGGGCGAACGTGTATTTTCATGTTTTTTAAACTAACAGCACACACCGCAGAACTCAATCTGTTTTGTACTGAATTAGTGTGAGTGTTCCAACAGCCAATTAAGAGGATTACATTGGTAAAGACATCGCAATGACCAAAACCGCACCAAATACCGAACCAGAGACAAACGCACACAGTACAGTTTTGTTGTGTTTCCTTTTCATTGATGAACTCCTATCCATAACTACGATGACCACCCCTCACATCTAATACGCATGTGGATGCATCACGACAACGAGTTAACCAACATATCGCACGTAGGACCAGTACCGCTTTGTTAAATTGGGACCTCGTCCATAACTTGGAGTGTAAATGACTCCGGAACCTACAACAGAAGAAAATTTCATCACGTTACTGTCCTACCCTCCGGGTTTGTGGCTTAATAGGCAACAGGAACACTTTTTTCTTTTGCTGCGGATACTTACATGGAAGCTGTTTTACATCAGTTGCAATTCTCTTTGTCGATAACCGGACCTATCTGTTTGATGTTGGTACTTGGCGTTCTTTTTAAGCGCTTTGGTCTAATCAACGATAATTTTATCGAAGTAGGCTCTAAGCTGGTGTTTCAAGTTACCTTGCCTGCGATGTTATTTGTCAGCATTGTGGCTTCAGAACACAACTTTTCCGCGGCAAGTGGATTCGTCAATTTCGGCGTCATCGCTAGTATTTCGTTTTTCATTTTCACCTACCTTTCCGTCAAACTTCTGTTCAAAGCATCGCCTGACCAAGGCGTTCTCATCCAAGGTGGGTTCCGAGCAAATACAGGTATTATTGGTATCGCTTACGTTGCCAATGCGTATGGTTCTCAAGGTGTGGCGCTAGCAGCGCTCTATGTCGCGGTCACCACATTTATTTATAACGTCCAAGCGGTAATTTGCTTATCGCCCAAGGGGGCAACGTCTGCCTCGCAAGCAGCAAAGATGATGGGCCGAACACTGACTAGGAATCCGCTCATAATCTCCATTGTTCTAGGAATGGCTTTTTATTTACTCGCTATTCCAGTACCGAATGTGGTTATTGACGCAGGAGACTACTTGTCCAAAATGACATTGCCTTTGGCGCTGTTGTGTACGGGTGGCTCACTTGACTTTAGCTTGATGAGAAAAGAGAAAGGTCCATCTTGGTTTGCGAGCAGTTACAAGCTCATCGTAGCGCCAGTCATCATCACCATGGGAGCTTACTTAGTAGGATTTCGAGGAATTGAGCTAGGTATTCTTTTCTTTATGAACGCCTCTCCAGTCGCTGCTGCCAGCTATGTCATGGCGCGTTCCATGGGAGGCAATGCCACGTTAGCTGCAAATATCATCGCACTCACTACGGTGCTTTCTACCGTGACCTGTACGTTGGGCATCCTATTTCTTAAGTTCTACAACTTAATATAATTGGTCCGCGATAAAATAAAGACGCTAAACGGCATTGATGTCAGTTACTGGTCGTGATTCGCAAAAGTGAGCTTTCTTACCAGACGAAAAAATTCACTCGCTTCAGATTCCGACAAACAAGAAAAAAACTCTTTCTGTAAATTCGTCATGATTTGATGAACTTGCTTTAAAGCATTTGCTCCCTCTTTTGTCATGCTTAGCATTTTAAGGCGCTGATTCGATTTACTTTTAGAAACTTGAACAAACCCTCTCTTTTCCAGATTGTCCACCATCCGCTTTGCTACACTTCGCTCAGTTCGAACCGCATCAGCCAACGCTTGCTGGCTCATAGGTTGAAATTCTTCTAAAGCGGCCAGTGCACTTGCCATTTCTAGTGTCATCAAATTTTGCCGAGAGAGCTCGGCTTGGGCACGATTGCGGTACATGCGCTGCATCACACCGCAGACAAACATAGGGCTTTGATCCAAAACGGAAATTGGAGAAATTTTCTGATCTTTCATCGTCGTTTTTCTTCTTTAGGCTTTCATTCGGTCGAAAAGGCTGTGCTGATACTGCACACAACACGCCGTCTTTCAGGCTCGCGTCATAGACGGTAACCACCAAGTGAAAACATAAAATAAAGAGCGCCGAAGCGCCCTTTTATTGTGTTTATTATCACTAGTATAACTCAGTTAACACAACCAAGTCCTACTCGCTTTGCTGAGTGGGTTTAGTGCTGGTCTCAGACAACTCTGCCTCCGACTCTTTTCTCGCACGTCGATCAAACAATCGCTCAACCACTACAAAGAAGATTGGGACGAAGAATATACCCAATATCGTGGCACTGATCATGCCACCAAGTACGCCGGTACCCACTGCGTTTTGACCTGCCGATCCCACACCTGAACTGATAGCAAGTGGTACCACACCCAAACCAAAAGCAAGCGATGTCATGATAATTGGGCGCAGACGAACGCGAACAGCATGTAAGGTTGCTTCGATAAGCCCAGCGCCTTTCTCATAGTAGTCCTTTGCAAACTCAACAATCAGAATGGCGTTTTTGGTTGCCAAGCCGACCGTAGTTAATAAGCTCACCTGGAAGAACACATCGTTATCCATACTGCGCGTCATTACCGCAAGCACAGCACCAAGCACACCAAGAGGAACAACTAACACCACGGCGAAAGGTACTGACCAACTTTCATACAAAGCGGCAAGAACTAAGAATACGACGAGGATAGATAGCGCATATAGCATCGGCGCTTGGTTTCCGGAAAGGCGCTCTTCATACGAAATACCATTCCAGTTCACCGTGAAGCCTTCCGGTAGCTTTTCTACCATTGCTTCAATTTCTTCCATGGCTTCACCAGTACTTACACCAGGAGCTGCACCGCCTTGAATATTCATTGCTGGCAAACCATCAAAGCGCTGCAAAAGAGGAGAACCATAGGTCCACTCGCCACTCGCAAAAGCAGAGAAAGGCACCATCTCTCCTTTAGCGTTGCGTACGTACCATGAATCGAAGTCTTTTGGCTGCATGCGGTATTCCGCATCACTTTGTACCATCACTTTCTTCACACGACCGCGGTCAATATAATCGTTAATGTAAGCCCCGCCCCATGCAGCTGACAGGATTTGGTTTACGTTATTGATACTGACATCCAAAGCACGAAGTTTGACGTGGTCAATGTTCACTTTGTACATTGGCGCATCTGCCTGACCGTTTGGACGAACACCGACAAGTTTCGGGTTTTGTGCTGCCATGCCCAGAAGTTGCCCTTGAGCCGCAACTAATGCATCGTGCCCTTTATTCAACGAGTCTTGGAGATAGAAATCGAAACCTGTCGAGTTACCTAGCTCTTGAATCGCTGGAGGGGCGAACGCAAACACCAAAGCTTCTTTAATGGTAGAGAAGTACCCCATCGCTCGACCTGTAATGGAAGCGGCATCGGCGCCAGGCGCTTCACGCTCAGACCAATCTTTCAGGCCGATAAATGCCATCCCCATGTTTTGGCCTTGACCTGCGAAACTAAATCCAGCAACGGAGAAGACGGATTTTACATTGTCTTTTTCGTCTACTAGGTAAAAGTCACGCATTTTCTCAAGTGTTTTTTCCGTCTGTTCTTGTGTTGAGTTAGGTGGCAAAATAGCCATTGAGAATACTGTGCCTTGGTCTTCATCTGGCAAAAATGACGTTGGAAGGTTCATAAATAACCAGCCAGCACCTGCACTCATTGCCAAAAATACAACCAACATGCGACCTGTGCGTTTTAGAAGTTTGGCAACGCCGGTTTCATAGCCTGCTGTCATCGCATCAAACTTGCGGTTAAACCAGCCAAAGAAGCCTTTCTTCTCTAGAAGCTCAGCATCGCCTTTTTTCAGCAACGTAGCACACAATGCTGGAGTCAGAATTATCGCAACCAAAACGGAAAGCGTCATAGCCGCCACAATAGTTATCGAGAACTGACGGTAAATAACCCCGGTAGAACCAGACATAAACGCCATAGGGACGAATACCGCTGAAAGCGTCAACCCCACACCAATCAGGGCACCAGTGATCTGCCCCATCGACTTTTTGGTCGCTTCTTTGGGCTCTAAACCATCTTCATGCATCACACGCTCGACGTTTTCCACCACAACGATGGCGTCATCCACCAGCAAACCGATAGCCAGAACCATCGCGAACATGGTTAACGTGTTTACGCTAAATCCAGTCGCATACAAAATAGCGAAGGTTCCGAGCAATACGACAGGCACTGCGATCGTTGGAATGATCGTCGCACGGAAGTTCTGCAAGAACAGGTACATGATTAAGAACACAAGAAGAATGGCTTCTAATAGCGTTTTAACCACTTCTTGAATCGAAGCTTTGACGAATGGCGTTGTTTCAAATGGGTAAGCAATCTGCAACCCTTCTGGGAACGTTGCACTCAGTTGTTCTAAGCGCTCTTTTACCGCATTGGCTGTCTCAAGCGCGTTTGCGCCAGTACCTAATGAAATACCTAACCCCGATGCTGGGAAGCCATTATATTGGCCTCGAATATCATAACTTTCTGCACCACGCTCAACGCGAGCTACATCTTTCAAATAAACATTCGAACCACTGGCGTCGGACTTAAGAATGATGTCTTGGAACTCTTCTACACTGCTCAAACGACTTGCAGAAGAAATCGTAGCATTCAACAACTGACCCTCCTGCGCAGGTGCCGCACCAAGTTGACCTGAAGAAACTTGCGCGTTCTGTTCACTGATTGCATTTGCTACGTCGATCGCGGTCAAGTTGAACTGCGTAAGCTTAAAAGGGTCCAGCCAAACTCGCATTGCATACTGCGCACCAAACGCCTGCACTTGTCCTACGCCAGTTACACGACTTATCGGGTCTTGAATATTCGTTACAACAAAGTCGCCGATATCGTTTTCTGTAAAGTCTGGATCTTCAGAATAAACTGCGACAACCATGAGAAATGCCGTGTTGGATTTATTGACGACAATACCTTGGTTTTGTACCTCCATCGGCAATGAAGTCAATGCCAATTGCAGTTTGTTCTGCACCTGTACTTGCGCGATATCAGGATCAGCTTCGCTATCAAACGTCAGGGTAATTGTCGCATTACCAAATGCATCACTGCTCGATGATAGGTAGCGAAGGTAATCTAATCCTGTCATGTTTTGCTCGATAACCTGCGTTACCGAGTCTTCAACGGTTTTTGCTGATGCACCTGGATAGCGAGCACTGATGGTGATCGTCGTCGGTGAAATCGTTGGGTATTGCGAGACGGGTAAATTGAATAATGACATTACCCCCGCCAACATCGTTAGAATCGCGAGAACCCAAGCAAATACCGGACGATCGATAAAAAATCGTGCCATGATTACTCCTGTTCACCGTTTTGGATAGTTACCGAACTGCCTGGCCCTACCTTTTGTAAACCGGCGGTAATGACTTTATCACCCGCGTTCAAACCATCAATAATGCGCCATTGGCTATTGATCGCTTCGGCAGTCTTCACTGGTTTCGCTTCCACTTTGTTCTCGCCATTAACCGTCATCACTGTCGCTTTACCTGTCGCATCACGAGATACCGTATTTTGTGGTATTAGAATCGCATCAGGGTCGACACCAGTAATGACCGTCGCACGAACAAACATTCCAGGTAGCAACAAACCGTCAGGGTTTGGGAATTCGGCACGAAGCGTCACGCTGCCCGTACTTTCGTTCACATTGACCTCAGTAAATTTCATTGTGCCTTTGTGTTCGTAAGTGCTGCCATCTTCAAGCATCAATGTAACTTGCGCAGAGTCATCTTCTTGCATATGGCCTTGGGAGAGTGATGCTTTCAAACGCAGCAGTTGCGCGGATGATTGCACAATATCAACATTGATAGGGTCAAGCTGCTGAATGGTCGCTAATTTGGCAGCTTGGTTAGCCGTAACCAACGCACCCGCTGTCACACTCGATTTACCGATCACCCCGCTAATCGGAGCTTTGACTTGCGTATAATCTAAGTTGATTTTTGCTGTGTTGATCTTGGCTTTTGCGACTAGGACCTGCGCTTTCGCTTCTTTGTATGCCGCTTCTGCTTCATCCAAGTCTTGTTGGCTGATGGATTTTTTGGTGATCAAGGTTCTGTAACGCTTCACCGTGGCATAGGTCGACTCTGCCGCAGCTTGCGCACGGATTAATTCCGCTTCAGCGCTCAGCAAATCCGCCTGAAATGATGAATCATCAATTTGATATAGCGACTGTCCTTGTTCAACAAGGCCACCTTCAACAAAATTTCGCTCCGAAATAATGCCAGTGACTTGCGGACGAACTTCCGCTTCTTTGAATGCTCGGCTACGACCCGGCAACTCTACTGTCAATGCTTGGCGCGTTGGCTGCACTGTTAACACTTCTACTTCGGTTGCGGGCGCAGGCCCCCCTCCTTGGCTCGATCCTTCTTCGCTAGGTTGACATCCAACCACAAAAAGGCTCGACGCAATCAGCAGAGATAGCGTGGTTTTACGTCTCATGAATTTTTCTCTCTTATCTACCGACAAGCCTTCAAGATTCCTTATTAAAAGCTTCTAGAATGACTTAATAATGACTAAAGGATGTATATCCAGAACAAATTAATTAGGATGATAAATACCCAGTGTTGTACATACAACAAAATTTACAGTTCTATACGCTTACGGAAAACGTTTATGGTAAAGGTGTTATAAAGTTCTCAAATTTGAAGATTTTGGGTTGGAAATCACATTTTCCTGTGTGCAATTGCAATGGTTAAAAAGCAGCAAAAGTGATGATAAAAGCATCATCACGCTGTACAGAGTTTGTTACCGCTGTCTAGGGTTATTTGCCCACTCTGGTATACGAACTAAAGTGAGAAAGGAATGTAAATATAGTCGAAATTTCACAAGTCAGGTTCGCCACTTATCTAAAAAATAACCCGCTAAGAAGCGGGTTATTTCGTCAGTGAGATTGCTGTTCTCAAGCTTATACTTTGAACTGACTGACCTGATGATCTAAACGTTGAGTTTGCTCTGACAACATGGCTAAAGAAGCTTGCGCTTGGTTTACGATTTCCACAATTGAAGTGCTACTGTCTGCAATGCCTTGTACGTTGCTATTTACTTCGTCACTTACTGTACTTTGCTGGCTCGCAGCCGTTGCAATGTGTGTATTCATCTCGTTCATACGTGAAATCGCGTTCAAGATTTCAGAAAGGGATTCACTCGCTCGGCCAGCGGACTTGATCGTTTCATCACTGCTATTTTGGCTACCGCGCATCACTTCTACAGCTTGTCCTGCACCAGATTGTAGCTTTTCAATCATGGTTTGGATTTCTCCCGTACTCTGTTGCGTACGACTGGCTAAAGAACGAACCTCGTCCGCTACCACAGCAAAGCCTCGCCCTTGCTCTCCAGCGCGAGCCGCTTCAATGGCTGCGTTAAGCGCTAATAAGTTTGTTTGCTCGGCAATACCACGAATTACATCCAGTACGGACGCAATGTTACTCACATCATGATCCAATGTGTTAATGACGTGGCTTGCGCTTTCGATTTCACTTGCGAGGCTACGAATTGAGCTAACCGTTTGATCCAAAATAACATTGGTATTGGTAAGTTCATCATTCGCTGTTTGGCTCGCAACCGCAGCTTCGTTAGCGCTATCGCTTACATTTCTGCTGGTGACTTGCATTTCATGCACTGCCGCCGCTACCGCCTCGCTATCTTTTTGCTGAGAAACGGTCGAGTTCGCGATGGTCGTGGTCAACGAGCTAAGATTTGCCATTTCGTTACGTAAGGTATTTGAGCTTTCAATTACCTGAGCGACTGTCATTTGAATTTTGGACACAAACTGGTTAAATGCGTCTGCTAAATTGCCAATTTCGTCTTGTGTTTTTACATCGATTCGCTGACTTAGATCACCTTCACCGGACGCAATTTCTGTCATCGCATTTTTAATATCATTGATAGGCTTCACAACCGTTTGTAACAACAAAAAAGCCATCGCGATAGCGGCAAAAATAACAATCACAATGCCAGCCTCAAGAATGAGTTCTGCTCTTGTTGCAGCCGCTGATATTTCGTCCTTCAATTGGCTTTGCTTTTCTTCTATTGCATCTTTTACAACGTTAAGCTGCGCTCTAACCTCGATAAATTGGTCTTCAAAGGTATGTTTGTGCTCATTATAGTAACCACGCCATTGAGATTGAGGTAAACGTAGCATCGCTTCATAACTTACTAACCATTTTTCACCCAAAGAGACAAGCGTTCGAACTTCATTACCATGTGTAGAAGGCATCACACCGGCTTGTGATAGCTCAATCATTTGTTCCATACGTGGCAGTGCTTTGTAGGCGTTGTCTTTGTATTCACCGATGTGATGATCAATATCGTTTTGAGTATCAGAAAGTGCAACACCTTGGATTGCAGATGTTGCTTGGTAAAGATCGCGATAAGCATCCTCAATCGTTAATAAGTTCGGCACGATCTGTTCGTTGAGTGTCTCACTCAATTCAGATTGCTTCCAACTTGTCATAACGTTTAATACAGAGCTCACAATAAACAATCCAATAATCAATGACAGCGGGATCACTATCTTCTGCTTGATCGTTAAGTTCTGGAACATGAATAGACTCTCTTTATTTATGGTATACAAACTGCCGGAAATTATATCAAACAAATAGAGTATACTATTAGGTAAAAGAGGCTATTCAACATGAAATCTAATGACTTTTTGACAAGGGTTCTAATTTCAACAATTAGTTGATTTTATACAAAATTTAACAAAGAGACCTTTTCAAAAGATGCAAATTAAAATGCTCTTTCAAAACGAAAAATATGTAACAGAAAGTGAATTAAAAGGGACCACATTTTGAAGAATAGATCGAATCAATGATTTACTGAGAACACATACAAAACACAGTTCTTGGATTGAGCACCACCGCGGAATATGCAAAGGTCCGAACATTTCTTCTAAAGCTCAAAAAACCATTGTTTATCTGACGTATTTAAGGGTACTCCTTGATGATGTTAGTCGTGATGTTGGCAAACAGGATGCTTACAAGTTTTCGAAGTTAACCAGTAGCACAGTGAACGATTCAGATTTTCTTGAGCGCCAAGGCAATAAAAAAGTTTGCTATTTTCCTCTCAAGAGACGCATTAAAGAAAATAATGCAACCTAGTCACAAAGTCTTGCTACATCTTCAGAAAAGAATGATGTTGCTAAACAAATCTGGTGCAGCATACACATTGAAGCTAAACTCGTTTAAGGAACTTTTTCATATCAATATGAGAAAACATAGATTTCTCAAAGTTACACCGACCATTCAACGATTAAACTAATGTTAGCGTACCGGTACGTCCGAAAACTCCATGCATGAACCATTTGAAAGAGCCAAAATGTTCCAACCCAACTTCGCCTCAGTGGAGTGGCGAGTCGTTTCGCTCGCTCTCCTACTCTCTCTTCCTCACACTGCTCAAGCGGATCCACTAGATAAGGAAATTAGCAACCTTCTCCAACAACGTTTTTCTATCGCGGTGTTGCTGTCCGACACTGACGCAATTGCGTTTGGTATTGGCGACTTTGATCCGAATGCATTATTTGATACCGCCAACCCAGAGTTCGGGACTGACGAGTCAATCAATGAACGTCGAAGCAAATCCGTATATGTTCTCCCTTACACGACTAACTTTGACATAGAGGGCAGCGAGGACTTACATGAGCTGTCGTTTAAGGCATTTACGATACAAACAGAGAATGATCTCAAACTATTCGGCACAAGTAAGGATCTTCTCAAGGAAAGGACATACGGTGCATCGATTGGTTATGGGTATCTATACAAAGCAAGTGAAAACGTCACCCTTAGCACCAGAACGACGACTCACCTTATGCGTTATAAAAACTCATTCTCTACCGATAATAAACTTTCATCCATCATTGGAAGAATCCTAGACGGCCGTGCCGTTAACGTTTCAGCATGGGCGGCAATAGTTCAACCATCCATTAAAGCCAAATACACGTCTCCCACAAGTTGGGGGAAATGGCATGCCAGTTCGACATTGAATTCATTCATTGGGCACAGCTGGGGAAGCGCAAATAACGGCAATATAGGCAACCCTAAAGGTTGGTACCTATCTAATGAAATCACCGGTTACTACAATATTTATCACGGTGAGCAAGCTTTATTTACTGGGATTAAAAGAGTCGACCTTTCGCATGATTTAAGCGACGAACTTGGAAGTCCGCATTACTACGAAGCTTCTATAGGATGGCTATTTTATGCACCAAAGCCCTTTGATTGGTTGGACAATTTCGGCATAGGCGTTAACTTCAACTACGGCTCGACTCTCAGAGGTGGCAGCATTCAACTTTACTACAACAAACAATAAAGCCGTCAGTACAGGAACCAGTTGGTAGCATATATAACAAGAAGAACTAGAAGACACAAAAGGAATGGCAGAGTTAGCGTCTTCGCAAACTTTTTCATGAGACTTGGGTTATCAAACACCACACCTTCCGCTTCTCTTACCCTTCGCTCTTCGTCAAAATGCCATTTAATGGCTAAGTAGGCTCCTATCCCTAATACAATAAGCTTAAAAGCTCCAGCAAAGTAAGGAAAGAAATTAGCCCAACTGTCGTTCATTATCCATCTCCATCAAATTCAATATCAGCTTTGCGGTGGCAGAATCCAAGATTCATGTAGAATGCCCCCCTCAAAGTCAGACTCTCTGGCTAGCGTCAGTCTACTGCTCGAGATAGCTGTCCACAACTCTCTTTACCATATCGGCATTTATTAATTATTTAATAAATAACAAGAAAGACACTAGCACACTTGCTGAAAAGTAAGTGTCAGTTTGGATTGAAACTCATCAGGAATCGAAAATGGTCCGCAGTCGACTTGTTGATTTAGTGAAAGCCGAATTACCTAGTGCTAAATCGTTCGCTAGTATAAAAATGTAGCCTATCGCACTTCTGGTCGAGTGCTAACGAACTTATGATGCATATGTCATTAACGGCGCAATTTTGAGTTTATCAATTAGCTAAAGTTTCCCACCTTAACTGTCAGTAAGCTTGCTGTGTTTGAGATGATCTCGACATGACTAGTGTATAAATAGTATGGAGGTTCAAAGTGAAGGCAAGGCAAATTTCCTTACTAAAAATATTGTTTCTGTAATTTTATTTCAGGATTATCGAAACCATCATAAGGATAATTCGAACTAATCTTAATCCATGCTCCTTCAGTTACATTTGCTTTCTTTTACTCACTTCTCGCGACTATTAGTGGCATTTTGAGACAATTTCCTACACTCCTTTCTTTGTCTTAGTTGATATAAATCATGGTTAGAAGAAAACAGAATCACCTGTATTTCTCGATACATGAATCCAAACTGCCCGACTTTTCGTAACTAAATTACAGATAGACACGATTTTTAGTATGGCACGTTTTTGAGGAACCAAGATGTTAGATACCCTCATACTGTCGCGGATCCAGTTCGCGGCCAATATCAGCTTTCACATTCTCTTCCCGACCATCACCATTGCGTTGGCATGGATGTTGGTGTTTTTCAAGTGGCGATATAACCGCACACAAGCCCCCGTATGGCTCGATGTTTATTACTTCTGGGTCAAGATATTCGCTCTCACTTTCGCCTTGGGTGTGGTATCCGGCATTACGATGAGTTTCCAGTTTGGTACCAACTGGCCAGGCTTTATGGAACGAGTCGGAAACGTAGCTGGACCATTGCTCGGATACGAAGTGATGACCGCCTTCTTTATGGAAGCCACCTTCCTGGGTGTAATGCTTTTTGGACGAGGACGAGTACCGGAATGGGTTCATACTCTCGCCACCGTTCTGGTTGCTGTTGGGACAAGTATGTCCGCGTTTTGGATTCTAGTGCTTAACAGCTGGATGCACACACCAAGTGGCTATGAAGTGATTGACGGCATTGTTCATGTAACCAGTTGGAAGGAAGTTATTTTCAATCCTTCTTTACCTTACCGTCTTCTGCACACGCTATTAGCATCGGCGCTGACTGCCAGCTTCTTGATTGCAGGTATCTCGGCTTATCAAATAATGAAAAAGCCAGATCACCGCTCAGCCAAACTTGGCCTAAAAGTCGCGCTGTTCGCGGCGGCTGGGTTCATCCCGGTACAAATCTTTGTCGGTGACCTTCACGGGTTAAACACGCTTGAACATCAACCTGCAAAAATCGCAGCGATGGAAGGCGTGTGGGAGACCGAGCAAGGCGCACCTCTTCTACTATTTGCGATGCCAAATGAAGAAACTCGCAGCAATGATTTTGAAGTGGGCATCCCAAAGCTGGCGAGTTTGATTCTTACGCATGACTTAGATGGGGAAATCCAAGGACTTAACGAGTTTGCACCTGACCACCCGCCAGTGAAGCCCTTGTTCTTTGGCTTCCGCGTGATGGTTGGTGTTGGTGTCCTTATGTTGCTTGTTAGCTGGTATGGCGCGGTGAAGCTAGCACGTAAAAAAGCGCTACCTAAACCTTACCTGTACACGGTATTAGCCATGACGTTCTCTGGTTGGATAGCCACACTGGCGGGTTGGTATGTTACTGAGATTGGTCGACAACCTTGGTTGGTCAGCGGTGTATTGCGAACATCCGAAGCCGTCACCACGGTTGCGAGCAGTAGCGTGATGACTTCGCTCATTATGTACTTAGCCATTTATGCTGCATTGCTGGTTGCGTACATCCATACCCTATTCTATTTGGCGCGCAAAGACATTGCAGCCCATGAAGTCCCACTGACACAACAAGAGGCCTAATCATGCTCGACTATCTACCAGAAATTTATCTTCTGCTGCTTGGCTTCTCGGTCTTTATGTATGCTGTGCTCGACGGCTACGACCTTGGCGTCGGTATCCTTTTACCAAGTGATAATGAAGCGCAACGTGACCGAATGATAGCCTCTATCGGCCCTTTCTGGGACGCGAACGAAACGTGGTTGGTGTTAGCCGTTGGTATTTTGTTGATTGCCTTTCCTACCGCTCACAGTTTGATTTTAACGGAGCTCTATATGCCGACCGCCATAATGCTTATCGCACTGATCATGCGTGGCGTGGCATTCGACTTCCGAGCCAAAGCCAACTCGGATCATAAGCCTCATTGGGATTGGTGCTTCCGAATTGGCTCGCTAATCACCGCACTAACTCAGGGTTACATGGTGGGTCGTTACATCATGGGGTTTGAGCAATCAACCGAAGCATTTGGCTTTGCATGGTTAAGCGCACTTTGTGTAACAGCGGCGTACGTTTACATCGGTGGCGCATGGTTGGTACTGAAAACGGAAGGTGATTTGCAAATACGTTCGGCGCGTTGGTCTCGCCGTGCTGGTTGGTTAGCGGCTCTGGGTATCTTGGTAGTGAGTGTTGTAAACCCAATTGTAAATCAACAAGTTGCCTTGCGTTGGTTCAGCTTCCCAGAAATCTTGTTGCTTGCCCCAGTTCCGTTAATTGTATTGGCAACCATCTTCCTAGTTGATCGCTATTTGCGTCAGGTTCCAATGGTGAATGATCTGGGTGTGCGCTGGCCTTTCTTTGGTGTCACCGTCATTTTCGCGTTGAGCTTTCTAGGTCTTGCGTACAGCTTCTTCCCAGAAGTTGTGCCGGGGTTGATGACCGCACAACAAGCGGCCTCCTCACCTGCGACATTAATAATCGTGGGCTACGGTGTAATGATTGTTATGCCGGTGATATTGCTTTACACCTTTGTGGTATACCGGATCTTCAAAGGCAAAGCGACAGAACTTAGCTACAAGTAGGAAGGGAATTCCTCAACGAAGCGCCGCTGCTCATGCGGCGTTTTTTTGCAGTACTCACGACTAAAGTATCTACCCAAAGCGACTGAGTGGGAACGCTGAGAGAATGTAGCGGCAGCCAGTAGTTTGCTCCTAACTAGAACGAGATAACCGTTTCTCAACTATAGCGATACAGGCACAAAAACAGAAAGAATATTTGATGTTACAGAAGGTAGACCGCCACTTAAAAACGCTTTGAGTATTTTTTGCGCTCAATGAGGTGCAAGTATACTTATGCTTTTTATGACTTGTGAACACTCAATTGCATGTTATGTTGCTGTTGAAATAGTACATGAAATAAGGACAAGAACATGAAGATACGATGCAAAACGACGCAAAGCATTGAAAAATTTAACCCAGATGACCTCAATCCAAACACAGATCTCTTTGTTATGATTGCTGTTGTATTCGTGTTCATGGCTGTTTTGCTTAGCATCTAGTAGCAATACGTTCATTCTTGTGGCCGTATTCATACCTCATGTGATATAGCTGCTAAATTCTAGATTAAAGCGGATAGGCTAACCCGCACCAATCAGATTATGGCTGCCTCTGTATAGCTTCTTCAATTTTGGCGTTGTATCGAGGTGAGATATGAACAGTTGGCTTGTAGATAGAGTTGCGTTTGCACCTTGAGCACTCTTGTGTACTTTCAATGACGCATTACTTTAGTGTAGATACGAAAAAAGGCCTGACAAATCAGACCTTTTAGAGAGTGAGACTCCAACTTTAAAACTTAACTAATTGATTTAAAATGAAATTATTCAATTCGATATTCAAAAGCATTTCAAAAAGCATTACTTAAAGCAAACGATAGGACTCGGACAATACTCAGAGAATTACTATCAGTTCGAGTAGTTTGTTAATGGAAGACCAGCACAAAAACTCGCACCTGCACCTAACAGAACCGCTTTTGAGTGCGAGAGCAATTCTTCGAGTTTATTGATTGCTTCTCTGAACTCCTTTTGTTCAAAAACTGTGGTATCGAATGCCACACTCCCTCCTTAGAGCTCGCCTTTGAATGCTGAATCAAGAATTGATTCTTTTAACTGTTTCAACTGTTCTATTTTATCAACCAATTCAGCTTTTACTGGAGTGGTTAACTGACTAATTTTAGATAGCTCACCTACTATTTTCTTTTGCTGTTCTACTGACGGCACAGGAAACTTAAAATTCTGAAAGTCTTTATATTTTAGGCTTTCAACTGTAACGCCGCCTTTTACCAATTCAGACAAAATGAACGACTCATAACCTTTCAACATATGTTGTGTATATTCAGAGCTTATCCTTTCGCTAGGAATGAAAACTTTAATATCTTGGTTTACTGTACATTCAGCTTCATTTATACAGACAGGTAAGGTATGTCGTAATATTCCACTCCGAGCCACAATTAATATGCTTTTAGGCGGAATAAATTTAGCTGACGAACCCGAGACACCTTCTTTCGTTATTTTTAACTCGGAATCAGTAATCACTGGAGATTTCATGTCTTTGGGCGTAACCCACAGAATTTCTCCATTCCAAAACTCAGATTTGCTCTTTGATGGAGTGCCGCCACCAGAAAAAGAGCCTAGTTCTTCTAGCGATAACTTTTCATATTTTTGAGATTCATCGCAAACTAATGAACTCAATGTTGATTTAAATAGCGAATCGGCAAGTGTGGTACTTTCCTGCAAATGCTCTATGGCGGTGTCGATACGGGTGAGCAGTGCATCGAGTTTTTCAACGATGCGTTTTTGTTCAGATATAGGAGGGATTGGAATCTGTACATCTCCCAACCGTTTTAAAGCTAACTTAGGTTGGGCAACAGTTTTTGTAGCTAATCCAATTTGCTCAATAAATGAATAAGTTTTTGTAAAATAATATACATATTTAAGAAGTTGCTTTTCTTTATCCTTAAATACGATTTTGGCAGCATTTTCAGTTAAGTTTGCACCACTTAGATGTGATGGAACTATCCCAGTTTTTCCAATTGTACCTGCGATACTGATGTATAAGTCATCATCGGAAATTGTATACCTAGCTATTTTGTTGTGTGTCTCAGCCGAAATATACTTGATTCTATCGAGATCAATAGAACCTGACTCGTTAAAATCGGAGACTCTGATATATGGGTGCTCGGTAGCCTCGTCCAAGAGTGTATAGCCTTTCGGAAGGCGTTTACCTCCTTTGACGTGGGCAATATCATTTAACGTGAATTGAGTTATTTCCATCAAGCTTGCTCCACCAATAGCTCTTCAATTTCATCCAAGAGGACAGACACCAGCTTTTCCTTGGTACGGATTTGTTTGAGGATATCGCTTGGTGCTAAATGCTCGAAATCTTTTTGCTTGGCTGGATTTTTGGCGGATAGGTCATAGTCTTCAGACAATTTACCGGCTGAAACTGTCCATGAACGTTCAGTAGTTTCGCGGTTGTTATACAGCTCAACAAACTCTTTTAGGTGGTCATCGGTAATAGGTTTGTTTTTGGTAAGTTTTTGCTCAGGCTCACATTCGTAGTACCACACATCGCTAGTACCGCCGCTGCGCTCAAAAAACAACACGTTTGTTTTTACGCCCGAATATGGCAAAAATACCCCAGCGGGTAGGCTTAAAATGGTGTGCAGGTTAAAGTTTTCCAGCAGTTCTTGTTTGACTTGCTTAAAGGCGCTGTTGGTTTGGAACAGGACGCCTTCTGGTACTACGATGGCTGCTTTGCCGCCACTTTTAAGGGTTTTCATAAAGTGCTGTAAAAACAGCAATTCAGTCGCATTACTCTGGATAGGAAAGTTTTGCTGAATTTGCGACTTTTCTTTACCCCCAAATGGCGGGTTAGCCAGAATAATGTCGTAACGGTCTTTTTCCTGAATGTCGCGGATATTCTGGGTCAGGGTATTACCACGGAACAAGTTGGGTGACTCGATGCCATGCAAAATCATGTTCATCATACCCATAACATAAGCCAGTGAGGTTTTTTCAAAGCCAAAGAAAGTATCGTGCTGGATAAAGTCCCATTGCTCGGTAGAAAGCGCACTCTTTTTGGCTTTTAAGTGGTCAAAGGCTTCGACTAAGAATCCGCACGAGCCCGCAGCCGCATCGTAAATGGTTTGCCCTGCTTGTGGATCAATAGCCTTGATCATGGAGCGTACCACGGGGCGCGGCGTGTAAAACTCGCCCGCATAACCACCAGCATCTCCCATGTTTTGCAATAGACCTTCATAGACCAGCGAGAGCTCAAACATTTCATCACTGGATTGGAAATTCAGCGTGTCAATAATATCCAGCACTTCACGCAAGGTGTGGCCAGACGCAACTTTGTTGTCTAAATACTGGAAGATGGCACCAATTTTATAGGCGAAGGATTTAGGGTCTGACCCCGTAATAGCGGCATTGGCAAAGCCTTTTAAGTAAGGAAATAACTCGTTATTAACGTAATCGGTTAAGTCATCACCCGTGCGAACTTTGTTTATGTCTAGCTTGCCATCGGCGTTTTTCGGGCAGGCCCAATTTGACCAGCGGTGCTCTTCATCCAATACGGGTTGATAGTCTTTACCTGACAGTACTGCTTCATCTTCTTTTTCAGACTCATAATCATCCAAAAACTTTAAGAACAACACCCAAGAGGTTTGCTCGGTATAGTGCATGGCACCACTAATGCCATCGTCGCGGCGCAGTATGTCTGTAATTCGGTCAATTTTTTGTTGTAATGACATGGCTTATAGTTTTCTGATAATAAAATTGTACATATTGGTGATGTCTTCGCTGATTTCGTCTGGCGGCATCAGGTCGATATAGGCTTGGAGCTTGTCAATGTCGAGCCCTATACCCTCGGTATTGAGCAGAGGGTCAATGACACTTTTAGCATTCAATCGGCGGATATCGTCGTTATCACCTGGGTTATTTGGTTGTAAATAACACGGCGCCCTTAATCGTTCAGCGTTGTTGATTTGATCTAAAACATCATGGTGCAATAACGCTGAGTGTGAGAGCAGATAGTTTTTGATTTCGCGGCGTTTCCAAGTTAGTAAGTGGAAGTTTATTCTTTCTGGACAAGGTAAACCTATGTTGAATTTGTCTGGGCAATCGACACCAATCACCTTGACACCGCTTTGTGTGTGAATGTTAGCTTCTGGCAGTTCATCACGATCACATACCAAAAAGACGTTGGTTACTTTGTGGTCATGCAACGCAGGTGTTTTGCCATATTTCTCAGCTTTACACGCCCTGATATAGTCCTTCATATCTCTCAATTCATGCAACCACTTGATCTTAGACGCACCGAAGCTATCGCCTGCCGCACTGTAACCAGATGACTTTGCTATAGGATTGATTGAGGATATCGGTGTCCAATCAAGTCCTTTCTTCTTTGCTAATAACTCAAAAATCTTCCAATCGTTGTAGTAATCAATCAAGCAAATGTTGTTCAATTTAGAGGCTATTTCTAATTCGACGACTTTACTTTTTGACAAAATTTTCAATCTTTCCAATAACTTTTGAGACTTCTGCTCATTTTTTATCTGCCCATTTTCAACCAAAAGCAATGATTCGAAGTCGTTCTCAGCGATTGAATCGACTAAATGAGTTGTGGTTATGACCTTAGCTTTAGTTTTGCCTAGGATATCCCAAAGTAGCTCAACGTTTTTATGGTGTAGATGTGAGTCAACTTCATCGAACATAAAAAGAGAAGAAGTGCTATCAAATAGATCAATTAGTGAAGCTACGAATAGAAACTGATATTCACCATCACTGAGCAATGAAAATTCAATATTATCAGTTAGGTAAAGCGACATTTCAGAGGCTGAAAAGAAATATTCGTTGTATGAGCCTTCTATTAGAAATTTTGTGGCATCAACTCTAGAGCCATCAAAAACCTCAAAAAATTGTTCATAAGTTACTTCTACTTCGGTTGACTTTAAGCCTTTGCTTGTTTCTAGCAGAGCATCAAGGTCCGGAAGTGTTTCTATCTTTTCAAGAAAGGCGTCAAGTCGCTGATTAAAAGGTCTTTTTCTTATCGACGGGTGTTCATAGTCTTTAGCTTCAGCTATCTGGTCTTGTTGTACATTCTTTATGTAAGTATCAGGAACAGATATGTTCAGTCTCAATTTAACTGAAACTTGATCCTTAAATGCCTTGTGGTTGTTAACAAAATTAAAAACTAAGCCGTCCCTCTTGAATGTGTAGGCGAGAAATGTAAGGAACCGAACATCTTTCTGAGTAAAGAAAAGGCTAGAAAAATCAATGTCACTGATATCTTTCCTTGAACGTAAAGAGGTTAGTCTTCGTTCAAAAAAAGAAGAGAAGTTTTCATTTTGTCCTGAAGTAGCACAGATCAGCTGAAGCGTGTCGCTAGGTTCTTCAATCTGCTTTCTAAAGATTGAATGTAAGATACTGGATTTACCGCTGCCATTTTCACCAATCAAGGTCGCTACTTTGTTGATATGTAGGGTTTGCGGCTGATCGTGTAGCGGGTTAGGCGCTAGTGTTAGTTCCATTTCAATTCACATGATAAAGCTGTTGTTGTAATTGTTTAAAAGCTGCCAGCAAATAGGCTGGCTTTCCACCGAATGCAGTTGAAGCATCTTTCACTGTACCCAACCCTGATAGCTCGATGAGAGCAGGCAAGCGCTCGCGTGATAACTCCGTGCTACCGGTTTGCTCATAACGATTGAGTACAAAGTGTAAAAACTGCTGAGCCTTTTCTTTTTGGTACTGATTAAAGAAAGCGCTGTTTGTACGTACTTGATCGGCGCGAGCTTTGCGGGTTGCCATTGGCTGTTCAAAGGCTAAAAAGGCCAATAGGTCGAAGATATCGCACTCTTCTGCTTCAAACATGCGCCGCAGCGTGGCGAGTTGCTCTTCGTCGAAGCCTGCTTGCACGAGTTTGCCGAGCAAGCTTTCGCGCTCGTCTGGATCTGACCAAATTCTTCTCAGCTCGTCTACTGATTTGAATAATCCTGGTAACTGATTGATTAAACGTTCAACAAATTCTTGTATGGTGAGTGGTTTACCGTTGTCATCGATATACCGAGTTTCAACGTCAATCACTTTAAGTTCACGGTGTTTACCTAGTTTTACTTTTAATCGTGGCTTGGGTTCGCCCGGCTCAGGCTCTGGGCCATCTGTTCCTCCGGGTGGCTCTGGTGTGTAAGGTGGTGGAGTTGGCTCACCAGTGCCACTTGGCTCTGGCGCTTCAGGTTCGCCATCCCAATCTTTGTCATAAAACTTATTGGTTGCACCGCGAAAATCAACAATGGAGAAGTAGTCTTTGCCATCAAAAACACGGGTTCCACGACCGACAATTTGTTTAAACTCCACCATTGAACCTACCGTTCTATCCAGCACTACGTTACGCACATTACGGGCATCTACCCCAGTGGTTAACATTTGCGATGAAGTAATAATGGTGGGAATGTCTTTGTCGTTATCTTGGAACTTTTCCAAAAGCTCCCGACCAACTTTGCCTTCATCACTGGTTACACGCACACAGTAATGCGGGTCTGTCAGCTTTTTGTGTTTGTTGATCATGTCACGCATGGTCAGCGCATGATTTTGGTTTTCGCAAAAGACGATGGTTTTTTCTAATAGATTGATATTGTCCAAAATAGCTTTTGCGACCAGTTCAGTACGTTCATCTACGACGATTTTTTTGTCGTAATCTTCAACCTGATAGACGTCTTGACCTGATTCACCTTCGATCACTTGGTCATCTTTGGTTAGCACCAGCTCATCTAAGTTGGTGCGTACCCGTTTGACACGATATGGCGTTAAGAAACCATCGTTGATTCCATCTTTTAATGAGTACTCAAAAGCAGGCGTGCCAAAGTATTCGTAGGTGTCCACGTTGGCTTCACGTTTTGGTGTGGCTGTGAGGCCGACATGCACCGCACTACCAAAGTGGTCGAGTATGGCTCGCCACGAACCTGTCTCATTGGCACTGCCACGGTGACACTCGTCAATCATTACAAGGTCAAAAAAATCACTTGGGTACGCTTTGTAATAGCCTTCGATATTTTCACGCTCAGCAATGGCTTGGTAGATAGCAAAAAAGATATGCGCATTGGTTGGCACCACACCGCCACGCTTGCGTACCTCCTCACCATTTATTTTGATGAGATCTTTTTCGTATGGGTTGAAAGTGTTGATAGCTTGGTCTGCCAATATATTGCGATCCGCTAAAAACAAAATTCGAGGCCTGCGTGTACCCGGAGATTCTTTGTTCCACCGAGACTGGAACAGTTTATGGACGATTTGAAAGGCAATAAAAGTTTTACCTGTGCCGGTAGCTAGCGTTAACAGTACTCGTGGCTTACCTTTCCCAATAGCATCTGTGGCAGCATGTACCGCTAATTCTTGGTAATAACGTGGCTGCATTGCGCCTTCTAGATGGAAAGGCACATTACGAAGTTGTTGGCCTAGATCCGAATTAACACCAGCGTAGCGGTTTTCTAGTTCTTGTGGCGTTGGGTAAAACTCGATGTAGTCGCCTTTACCAGTTTCTAAATCGAACTCGTAAGTTTGCTTGCCATTGCTTGAATAGACAAAGCGAACAAGTAGCTTCTTTGCATAGTCTATGGCTTGTTGAAGACCTTTGGTTGGGTGCTCTGATTCTTTCTTCGCTTCAACGACAGCAAGATAACGATTGTCTTTGTGGAGCAGATAATCGACGAAACAACGACGACCGCGCACACCACCAGCAAGCTTACGGCCATCGGTAAAGTAATGCTCCCGAATGATGTTACCCGGTTGCCAATGTGCGGCCTTTAATGCTGGGTCTATGTAGTTTGCTCTGGTATCTGCTTCTGACGACATATATAACTACTCCCTCAATGCTCTAGTTCAACTAAAGCTTTTTCTGCGATAGTCCATGGTAAACGCCTACCACTGTCTTGCATCTGCCTGTAGGCCTCTCTCGCTTGTTCTGTGTTAATTTTCTGATGTACTACCAGCTGGCTTACTAGCCAAATTGTGCCTTTGACAATGGCAGCTTCTTTCTCAGCTGCTTTTCTAAGTGCCATATCTCCCGTTAGCAAAGGGCACTGCTCTTGCTTAGCTAAAGCAAGGGCAAAGCAATCGTTTCTACTTGCTTGGGTATAGGTGCCTGTTAGCTGCATGGCATACATCATTGATTCTGAAGACACCTCTTTTAACGCTAACCCTAAATCGGGTAAGTGGGCATGTTCTTCCTCCAGCTCTTCGAAAAAAAGAATATCTGGCGTTGCGAAATCAAAAGGTAATTGAAACATTACTTCCAACAGGCCGCCTTCTTCCATGTCAATGAGGATATTGGCGTCACTAATTAAAAGTTGCTGCACTCAACACCTCCAACTTTCGTTCTTTATGAAAGCTAGAGACAGACATGCCAAGTAACTCAGCGGCTTTTGATTCCCCTATGTACTCCTCACCTAAAGCACGGTAAACCAGTTGCTTGTGTAGATATGTCGATTCATGAGGGTATGCCTTTCCAGGCTCTTGAGTGCGCCATCCATTTTTACTAAACAGCATAAACAAGTTTTTCTGAGTCGCTGGCGTAATAATCCCACATTGCCCAGCACGAAACAGTGCTGCCAACATGCTAATACCATATTCATGCTTAAGCATAAATAATTCACGTGGTTCGATGTGACGGCGTTTTTCGCCCAAGTGTTCAATAAGTGTTTGAGCAGGGAGGAGAAACGCACCAGCAAACGTATTACAAACCTTCTCTTCATCAAGACCTTCAGCCAAGCGCCCATGCACAACCAGATGACCTAGTTCATGAGCCAAGGTAAAGCGCTGACGATCACCGCTTTGAGCCGTAGAGATAACCACTACAGGCGTGTTCCCGATTTTCCCCGCAAGACCATCAAACTTTTTATCCGTTTCCACATCAGTGGTAATGATCATCACTCCTTTAGATTCGAGGGTATCGATCATATCGTGGATTGGATTTAAACCAAGATCCCATGCGTGGCGCATTTGAACCGCTAAGTCTTCGGCTTGCTCCAAGCGAGTGATTTGCACAGGAAGGTCATCAGGTAGCTCGAAATCAGGGATAGGTTTCACGGAATCTGGATAAAGCTCTAAAAGCTCTTGCCAACGCTCCGCTTGATCTAAGACGTCGCCATTGATTCGATCTAGTACTTTCTTTGGGGTGTTAGCACGCTTGCGGTACTCAACACCTTCTAACTTCACCTTGGTCGGTCGAAAGAAGTATTCAGTGCGTACATCTAGCGCTTTCGCAAGCTTAAGCAAGTTTGAAGAAGAGGGCATAGTTGTACCATGTTCGTACTTTTTAATGGCGTTAGCTGACAGACCAACTTCGTTAGCTAATGCACTCATTGATAGCCCGGCAGCCTTGCGGGCTCGTTCTAGGCGTTCTGCAAACATGGTATCCTCTCAAGCAACGGATTGGTTTATAAAAATGGTAAAATAAAGAAAAGTATAAACCTTGTTGGTACACTTTTCTATCAGTTTCATAGCGCAGAAGTCACATTGGTTGAAGTTGGGTCTTATTGCACCTGTATATGGACGCTGTCTTATCAGAGCAAAGCAAGATTAGGTGATGTTTTATGTATCAAGTAACACCTGATGTTCACCTTTGATTGTTTCTCAATTTTTAGCTGATTTCCCTGACATTAAAAAGGCGCTAATCCCTGGGTACTTCTAGGTTTAGCTGTACTTTTCTGATCGTTCATTCAGTGTTCACTTTCCTTCCTTTTCGGTGGTCTCGCAGTAAGCTTATATGGCTTAAGTTTTTGATTTAATTCAACTGTACCAAACCGGACACACTCAGCTAGGTCTCTAATCCTATGCTACAGGTGAAAGTGCCTCGCCAACCAGTTCTGAACTAAGGCCGCTTTGGGTGTGTAACTTGTCATCACCAAACTGTAAAGATTAGCCTCATTAATAAGCATAAGTTGTTGATTTAATTCAACTGTACCGATTCGGTACACTCCAAGCAGAGCACGAACTGGTTTCTTATTGCCGGAAGACAATAAGAATTTGCCACTTTCTCTATGCCACTTTGCTTATCAGAGGTATGTGAAGAACGACGCAACGAAACAGCTTGTTTGTACGACAGAATCGCTTGGTGATCACAACGGAACAGCTTGTTTCGTAAATTACTTATGCCCCATTGTGTGCCAGTGTAGATAGAAACGCTCTTGTTCTAAGGTCATAATTGCGTAATGAAAGCTACTGAGTGAGGTGAAAGTCAAGACCTGACCTCATTTGTGCTAATCGAAAGCAAGATCGTCAGATCTAAATCTTGAATTTAAGTTACTATGGTCACAAAAAACGCCCTAAGGCGCTTTATATGCTGAATTGGGGTGAGTGTAATTTGGTATTTATATAAACTTAGTATGTGGCTAATTACACTTCACCAAAGCTTTATCGGCCATTTCTGTTTTTCTATCTGCGCACTGCTTCTCAAAATCAAGCTCACTTAATGCATGGTGTAAAAAGTAATCATTGTATACATCCTCGATCGCTTCAAACGTGCTAGTGTCGTCGAAATACGTCGGCGAAACTGCTATTTTGGACTTAACAAATCCTTTATATTCTTTTAGCAACGGTTCTGCGAAAGAGTACACAGGGAGATTGTATTTGTACTGATAATCATTTAACCGAGAGTCCAACCACTTAAAGTTTCGATATTTTTTGTACTCTAAAGTAGCGGTTGTTAACTCTGCAAAAGCTTCTTGATTGTACTTGTTCCATTCTGAGCGAAAATTATTACTGTTAGTACTTAAAAGCGTAGGGTTTTCGATCCCAACTAACTTTCCATAGTCGCTTTTTCTGTCAATAAGGTAGTTTTGATAACAATGTCCCAACTCATGACGTAGCGTCATATCAAAATCTAGATCATCCATTGCTTTTGATTTATCGAAAGTAATTACGCAAACATCTCGCTTTATTTCGGAGTCTACTTGATAAGGTAGCGCAGACGCAGATGCATTCCTATTCATTGGTGCAGCTAGTCTATTTTGTTGGGAAGTGACAGCTCTTTTTAGTTCTGGGTTCTCGTGTTCGAATTTTTCGTTAACGGACACAAATAGAAGTTCAATAAACCTAGGTGAGTGTTCATTCGTTGCTTGGAGTAAACTTATAGCCTCAGAGGGAGTCAAAGTATTTTTCTGGCTCATGGAATAAAGAGGTGAGGAGAAGAGTGAAATAACACATGCACATCCCACCACTGTGAGCTTGGTGTTTATGGAGAAATTCAAAAAAATACCCTTATTAATCAAAGTTATGATGAACATTTAACTATATCTTTTTCTAATAATCAAATAGTTCGTACCCGATTTGTATCTATTCAGAGAGCAAGATATAAACAAAAATGTAACCCTAAACTTCAGATTGCCACATACTTCGTAACTCGGAATTTTCCAGGACCTTCACAGTTGGCACTTCGTAACTCAGAAGTCCCCCATAACGTGCCAGAGTAGCTGACTGCCACTGTCCTACAAAACCTCATTTTGACTTAATAAATCTAATACGCTTAATATAAAACCAATATACCTATTTGTTTATCACTGCAAAGCAAATGGTTGGGAATGATGCCGCAGCTCAACGGTTACAAAGAGGCGTACTCATCTTCAAGCTTAAAGAGCTTGAATCACTTTAGGCGATAGCTTGTCAAGTGCTTGATAGATTAATTTTTATCTGATTGGCAGGCTGTTGTGCACGATTACGGATTATTTGGACATGATAGGTCAACTATTGGTCGGTGGCTAAACTAACCAATGCTGTCGTCTTCGGCAATCAGTTGGCGTGACGATATAACAACTGAAATGCAACCTTGATTTGATTTTCGAGACGAACGTAAAGGCAAAGATAATCGGAAAACCGTACCTGCCTTTAACGATTGCATTTCTCACTTATCTGAACGTGATTTTTGAGTATTTGATTGGCTAGGCAGACACACAAACAGGACGTCGATCAATAAATCTACGTTCTCTACCCAACTTTTTTTCCTTAATACATAGTGTTTCGGTGCCTTCTCGGCCAGCCTTGGAGAAATTGACCAACCGGACTTACTTTTTACAATCTCACAAACGCGATTTGTAACGGTCAATAAATCACCGTTAAGTATATAGAAAACAACACAGGCATCACAATTAAATCGCTCAGCGTATGCAGGGGCCTGCACAAACAACGCTTTCGGTATTTCCTCCTTTGAAGTGCACAACTTTCCATTTTTATAGGCAATTTTAGCCTCAACCGCCAGCTCAGCAACAGGCTCCTTGGACCGCAACAGCAAATCAATAAAACTCTTTCCATCTGTAACCTGAAGTTCCGTTACAACACCTTCAGGCACCTTGAGCAGGTTGTTCAAGTTTGCAGTAATTTGGTCCTCATTGAGAAACAGACTATTAGATTTGCTGTAATAATCGTATGGTCGTCCACGGAGTTCTCGGATGCCATTAATCAACATGTCGATAAAGGGCTGATGTCTTTTGTATACGGTATACCCTTTGTCAACACGAACTTCAGCGTTGTCTTGACGCACTAGACTATTAAAAAAATCGATCGCACTCGGTACATCAGGATACCGCGCACTCAATTTTGTACTGAGTGCGTAAGATAAAACTGCGGGTAACGAATGCGTGTTCTGGTGTTCATAATAGGAAAGCACCTGCCTCACCCACTCCAGATATTGGAGCAAACTATCTTCATCTGGAAACACATCGGACAACTGATACTGCCAGTTACGACTGTGGTTAGACTCTTTTCGCTCTCTAATGAGATTTTCCGTATAGGCAAACCAGTATTTTCTGAAACGAATATATTTTCCAACCAGTTCAGAACTTGGCTGTTCATAGGCGTATACAATAGAGGGTTTACATAAAAATCCAAATTGATGCCCGTTTTTCGCTCTAACCTCCACCAGTATTTTATCTCTCTCGGGTAAATTTTCTATCGATTTCGGGACAACTAAGTAAGTAGGGTTGATTATTATTATAGTGCAGGAGCGATCAAACTCTGTCACCTGACGAATTTCACTAGACGTAGGGAATGTCTGTTTATTGATGCCGTCCGACTTCATACCACCTATGCTACATATAATGTTCGAAGCCTGATTTTTTACATAATCGAGATAACCTTGATGCCTTTCTTGGTTTGATAAATGAGGATTTACAAAAAAATAATCTTCCGGAATAAAGGTATATTTATTGTCATTAGACAGGTTCAAAATGATTTCATCTGAGGCGGTTGAATAGTCCGGTTTTATCCATTTAAGGTCATCAAACATCAATCCTGTGTTTGGACCTGATGTTAATCCAAGCATCACCTCTAACACCCCTGCCTGCTCCTTGTTGTAGAGCAATTTGTTTAGAGCATCCGATTTGGGATAGGCACCACCATTTCGAAATAATGACTGTCTATAATTTACCGTAATTTTCTCACTTTCTTCATATGCTCTTCTGAACTTTTCGTGACTATCTTGATCATCTAAAACGGCGTCATCAACCCAAAGAAAATCAACCAAATTGCATGTATTTATTTTCGCCATAGACTTGATCACTATTCTTTAACACTAAATTTATAAGAATTATCACAGCTTCCCGAATCATTCCAAATGATGTGCACTTTATTATCCACGTTATGCCGCGTCTCCCGCAGACGCGTGGATTGAAACTCTTCAATCGCTGCTTGAGCCGCCTCAAGGTTGTCTGATAATTTCAGTGTTATCTGCTCTAGCAACTGGACAAAATTGAACTTCCCAATACAAAAACTAATTCGATTCAGCTTAGTTGAATTGAAACGCGAAACTTATTTTGTCCAAAACCTTTTTAGAAACTGATTGTAGTTGTTGTGATCAAACTTTTTTGTTTTTTACTCGACTATTTAGCGTCAACATAAAATGAAATATAAAATGAAATTAGTATAAAACCAATCAAGCGTTAGTCTTCACATCGTTTTGTGATAGCGTTAAAGTGGCTCATTTCCGTTCAAGCTATATTGACTTCCGATACTTATGGCTGTCTTTCATGTACTTGCCAATTGCTCATTTAATCTCTTCGATTTTGCCTTAGATCGGATGTATGGTAATTTACCTACCAAATTGAAAAAATCGTTTAAGCCGAAAATGACCCGCGCGCATACGTAAGCCATAATTTTTATTTTATAGATATGGTTATATATAAAGGTGTATTAAATCGATACACGGTACATATATTTAACAATTTCCATAAGAAAAGCCCCAAACCTATACGAGACGGGGCTTCTAGTTAAGCTAACTTTTTTCTTCCGTGTATCAAATCAATACCGTTGGAGATCTACCATGTATTAAATCAATACCGTAAATAGGGCTACCGTGTATTAAATCAATACGCCTGATTTTTAGCGAGCTAGGATTTTAACCTGTCTACTCATATCTGTTAGCCACACTTGAAAACTACCATTGAACGGGAAACCGCTCTCAAGAGACTTATCAATCCTTTCGTCTATTGGCTGCCAGTTCAAAGCAAACAGATTACAAATTCGCCTACCTTTAGCCACGCCACCGTTGCGGGTCTGCGTGATAAGCCCAGCTTGAATTAATATGTTTATTGCCTTGGTATTTGAATTTGTAGAAGGGTAGCCTCTAGCCTTTAAATCAGCCCTAGCCAGACTCAAATAGCCGTTGTTTTTCCCGTTGTACTGTGCGGCAAGTTCATACAACAAACACTTAGCCAAAGGTGGCAATGTCACATAGGCGCTAGACTCCATAACAAACAAGGGAATGCCAGCAAACCGCCCCTTGTTTTTGCGCTCTTTAGCCATTTCGCATTCCCTGACTTTTAATACTCTTAATATCATTAATGTAGCTAGGTTCCGACAAGGGGAGCTTCACCACGGTTACAATATTTCTATCCTCGAGAGCTTTGATTGCCGCCTCTATCTCGGTTGCAGGCATACACGTTTGGCCCGCCAACTCTTCAATTGTCAATGACACAGAGTATTCATGATTAATTAGAGAGTTCAGTTTCAATGCTGTATTCGCCATCAAATGTGCTCCTATCGCTGGTGGAGGAGCGTTGGCTGCCTTTCAGGTTTCTCTAGAGACTTTTGAGCAACATTCAACATGAAAGTTAGGATGTTAAGTAGTGTATTTTGTTTAAACTCCATACCTGAGCTTATGTTCTATGAAACTATATGAGCAAGGCTAGCTAGTTGCTGAGCAGAAGGAGAATCAATAACCACTAAGTATTCGTACAGGCCGTTTAATGTCCAGCACAAGTCATCCATTACCCCTTCCGAATTAAGGCATAAAGCATCGTAGGCACAGTCAATTACACTACGAGCCCGATCTAAAGCCAACGACTGTTCTTCTATTTCATGTAGAGTCATACTTCAATCTCCTTAGCGCTCTCTTGGCAAGCCTTCCCCCTGCGGCTAACCCACATATACTGTATTTTCATCAAATTTAGTCCTATTGCTGGTGGGGTAACGATGGGTGGTTAGTCGCTGTGCTTTCAATTAATCCGGCATTGATCAGCTTCTTAGCAAGCCATACCTCACCTTTGCCAGTGATAAGAGAAGTAAAGCTTCTCTCTCTACCGTGGGACGTGTTGAACACACGACGTTTGATAGTGAAGTATCCAGCATCAATAAAGTGCTGGTATGGCATGTTGTGATTCTTGCTGTATTTCGGGATAGGGTCAGACATTAAGATCTTTTCTTCACGCAACCATGCAAACAGCTTATTGCGCCCTATGCCTACCGACTTAGCAAACACGTCAAGATTCACGCCAGACTTAGACGAACTCACGGCTCGAGCAAATTCAACATCATCTTTGGTTTCTTCGATATAGGCTTGCTGGTGGTCCAACATCCGGCTTTGCTCTAGTATCATATCAATAGCCTCCGTTCTTGTGCGGGGCAATTGCGGCTTCGATGCTCTTTCCAGTTCATCTAGTCTTTTGACAATGGGGTGGCGTAGTTTAATGTTGTAACCAGAGACTAAAGTCAAGGCGAGGTCTTTTGGTAGGTAGTAGCACTTACGGGCCTGTCCATTACCGCCTTGATAGACCGCCCCAAATTTGGGGGCGTCTAATTCAAGTTCGCTCAACATTAATTCAGCATCCCGTATTACATGGTCGTGACGCTTACCCGTAAGCTCTGCAATTTCAACGCTACTCATAGCAATAGGCTCACCAGTATTGGCTATCGGTTGGATAGTGCTATACTCGTTGCCGGAAACTGAAACGGATTGCGCCCCTTGGTGGGCGTTTTCTTTCTTCATAGCCCCGCCACCTTTTCTGCTCGACATTCAATAACGTAATCCCCCAGCGCATTAACAAACCCAATGCTTGCTTCTTTATCTTCGTGAAAGCACATATCTAGAATATCTGACTTTTCTGGCACCCAATCCGAATACAGATAAGCCTTAGCTACACAGCTACCCCAGTAAACACCAGACTTAGGTCCCATTGTTGTTGGATAGGTTGTTCCGTCTTCGAACACATAGAGAAGTGCATCACCCTCTAGGGCGTAATCTAGAGCGCTTTGGTCACTTAGGAATGATTTAGCTGGTCTTGAATATCCACCAGCGCTAGGTGTTGGATGGACAAGGATTAATACTCGCTTGCTGCCGTTCTCGTTGGTATCCATTAGCTGGCGACCTCACGATTATTGACAAGCTTCTCTTTCCATACATCACATTCTGACTTGAGCCAGCCAATAGAGTTAGGACCAATTTTAATGGCCTGGGGGAAAGAGCCTCTTTCCATCCAGTTGTAGATTGTTTGGCGAGAACGCGCACCAGTTAAGGCTAAAACCTCAGGAAAGCGTAAAATAGGATCGATACTTAAGGCGTTATTGGTTTCAATTTGTGTCATGGTTTCCCCTTGTCGTATATTTGCATCTTTGGACAAGGGAGATATTACAAAATCGTATATCTGAATATTGGGCAGTAAATTTTACTCACGGGGGACTAAATTTACTCCCTAGTCTTTGGGATCTCTTAGGGAATTTCTTAACATATCAATAATAGTCGAGTTGGCTAGCGGTGGAGATCCAGTGTCTTTCCATCTAAGCCCTGCCTTTTGGTCAATTGTGTTAGCCCATTTAGTGCAATCCTCGCATTGCTCCGGCCATTTATGTTTAACGAAGATAGCAAACTCTAATATTTCCTGCCTTTTAATAGCATTATTAACCGCATTTCCATGAGTCTTGTCTTTTTTTTCAGGCCTAGCCTCAACAACAGCCATGTTATCGCGTAACACACTGTTATTATTTAAATTATTAGATTCGGTTATATCTACATACAGCAAATAATACAATTCAAGCAAATCACTACTTAATATTCGTAAATTACCTTTATTTACTTTTTCGAGATGGAAGCCCCAAAAAAACACTGTATCACTATCCCAACTTGTTGATTTAACCAAGTTTACGTCCGACTCTATAGTTACCGCTTTTAATAGTGCACCTTCAGCATCGGCTAAATAACTAAGCTTCCAGATACCTCCTAAATGAGCACTCACCGAACCGTAACGACTAGTAACATCAGTATCAAATATATCCGCAAACGATAATTCAGTACCTATATCCGCACATGCTTTTTCTAAGAGTTCTGCTTTTTTGTTATCCGAGACGTTGCTACCAAAAATCACTTTTGAGTGACAAAATTCGCCATTCATTTCAATACAGCAATTTATCGTGCCTAGGTTTAGGTAATGTTCTATATCTTCCTTTTCACACTGCAAAATTTTTGCAGCCCGACTTATTGAACAGTACTTCAAAGATCTTATTAAATTCTTAGTAAAATCTGTCATAAAATCACAACCTCTTTAATGTGATCTCTAGTATCAAAGTGTTGTCAGCAGATAGAGTTACGGTATCTAGTAGCACGCTGAACAACATATATTCAAAAAATGTTATGTACTCAGACAACCTTGAACTGACGCAACCCAGTTACAGATAATGAGCCATAGCTAGCCTGTTCTATATGATCACTCCACCATTGCATTAGTGGTTTACGCTGCTCGAAGTAACTCGTACGGTTATACGCTTTACGAATCGCGTTCTTATCGGTGTGCGCAAGTGCTGCCTCTATCACATCAGCATTAAAACTCTGTTCATTTAGAGTCGTCGATGCAAGGGAGCGCAAACCGTGGGCGGTTGTTCTACCTTTAAAACCAATTCGACTCAGAGCTTTATTGATGCTCTCTGCATCTGTAGGTTTCTTAGGGTCGCGTATAGACGGGAACACAAACTCTCGATGACCGCTTATCGGCCTAACAGCTTCAAGGATGGCGAGTGTTTGAGTTGTGAGTGGTATCTGGTGCTCTTTGTTCATCTTCATGCGTTCAGCAGGAATGGTCCAAACTGCGTTATCAATATCGATTTCTGACCATTTTGCTCCTGCGGCCTCGTTCGGACGTGTCATTGTGTGAAGTTGCCATTCAATCAAACACTTCGTTGTTATCGCCATATTAGCTTTAGCGACTTCTTGAATTAGTTCAGGCAATTCATCAGGCTTTAATGCCAACATATGCTGAACTTTTGGCTTACGAAATACTTCTTTGATGCCAGTAAGTGGATTAGCGTGGATGAGACCAGCGTTAACAGCATAGGTCATAACCTCATTGATAAGCTGTGCTGTCCTCTTCACCGTTTCTAGCTGCCCTTTCTTCTCCACAGGTTTGAGCGCTGCGATAGCCATAGGAGCGGTAAGCATTGATACTGGAATAGAGCCAATTTCTGGGAAAGCGTATAACTCAAGTTTGCGCCAGTTTCCCTCAATCGTCTTTTCTTTGATTCGGTTTCGCTTGGTATCCATCCATAAAACAGCCACAGCTTTAAATGTACTGTTCTGTTCGCTGGTGGCTCTCGCTTTTTGTTCAGCTTTAACAAGTTGAGGATCAATACCATCAGCCACCAGCTTTCTAACTTCAGTTGCTTTTAACCTAGCCTCAGCCAATGATGTATCTGGATAGGAACCAATACCGGTGTAAGTCGGTTTACCTGTAGCTGGTTTAACATAGCGACATTCCCAAGACTTAGCCCCGCTCTTACGAACGTATAGGAACAACCCGCCACCATCTCCAAGACGATAAGGCTTATCTTTGGATTTTGCGCTAGAGACTTCTTTTGCTGTCAACTTGGCCATATTCCCCCCAAAAGTAATGCTTTATTGGGCTCAATACTGCTCCTCGATTTTCGAGTAATGCTTTTTTGCAGCCTTGATAGATATCAACGAGTTACAAAATTCAGAAGCCAACTCTAAGCCTGTTTCTTCACTCTTAAGTAATGCTGATTTCTTTCCCAAAAGTAATGCCGATTTTCCATATATTATAGAGGCATTACTTTTGGCATTACAGAAAAAAATGGTTTGGAATTAACACGAATAGACAGGAATGGACACTAACTTATTGATTTTTAAGAATATCAGAAATGAAAAAAGACGCCCTTGGACGTCTCTTTACATGAATGTGGCGGTGAGTGAGAGATTCGAACTCTCGATACGTTGCCGTATACACACTTTCCAGGCGTGCTCCTTCAGCCACTCGGACAACTCACCGAATCAAATTTTGGTTAGCATCATTGGCTAACGAGGCGCTAATTTAATGATTATGTGCCTGATGGTCAAGGCTAAACATAAAAAAAAGCGCCCTTCTCGAATCGATTGCTCACTAAGTAACTAAATTGAGCAAAACTGGGGCATTTACATGCTTTGAGAATAACCGGGAACACGGAACCAACGGCGGCACATATCCAAGAAGTACCCATACAACACACCCATGCCACAAGAAATAACAGCGTTACTTGCCACTGCGGTCACAATTTGATCTGTAGACGCGCCAACTGCGAATAAGATACCCGCATAAACTGGAGATTGAAATAGTACATAAGCGACCAGATCGGAGATGTTTTTCATAAAGGAAGACGGTGACACCTTACTACCTTGATGCAGCACCCAATCACGAAAAACCCCATACGGCCAAGCAATAGCGATATTCACTGGAATCGATAGCGTACGCGATGCTAGAGATTGCTCAAATGTCATCCCTGAAATCAAAATCTCGACAATCATCCCTGTGATAAAGCAAAAAACAACCATAGCAAAGGTATCCGCTGCGGCGTGACGAATACAAAATGGTCCACGAGACTTCATTTACAAAACCCTTAAAATCAAACACTGCAATTAATAAAAATAATAAAACTATTAACCACTAAAAAGACATCAAGCCAGCTAATGATGCAATTAGAACACACAAAAACTAGCTTATGGTTCTGTATTTAAAATTAAGTTGTAAATTTATAACCAACTTTTAAAGTAAAAGTAGTTTTTTTCACCAATGGCGAGTAAAAGCGCCTAAAATTACGTAAAAATGGTACAAAAACACGGATTTCACTTACATAAAAAGGGGTTACGATAATTATTTTGGCGTAAAGTTAGAACAAAACTCGGACTGTAAACAGTCACTCCTATAGCTTATGCTACCAAGCTGCGAAAATTCAGAGTATTACCGATATAATCACAGTAGAAGGTCTTGCTGCTTTACTCGTAAAAGTAAAACTGCAAGCCTGTTCATTGCAGGTTAGAAGAGTTTGTCACGAAGCTGGATGACGTATGAATAGTAAGAACAATTCACAGTTGCGCCATATTGATTCAGTTATGGTGAGGCCAGCAAAATCGTTAATGTATCGATATCATCTTGGTCTGGGGATTGCTGACGCTTTAAGTTACTTCTTATCCGTTCAGCGACTGAAGAAACGTCGTCACTGAGTTCAAGGGGAGCCTCCGCAATGATCGCTGAAATAGCCTCAAGTGCTTCATTAAGATGTCCATTATCTAGAGCGACATAGAAGTTGAGTAACCACTTTTCAGCATTAAAGCTATCTGCTGCATTTCCATCAAAGTCCGATTGGTACTGATATAACTGTGTCGCATGAAGATACAGTGCATCATTTAATTCAGACTCCACTATTGGTTTCGCTATTATGTGATCTGCTCCTACATTAATCATACGCTCTTGTGTTTCTTTGAACACATCCGCTGTACAGCCAAAAATCAGTACCGACTTAGCAGGTGAACTCATTGCTCGAATGGCTGATATGGCCCCAACGCCATCTAGAACAGGCATATGATTATCCATCAGTATCAAATCAAATGGTTTGATCGCAACCTCATCGACTGCAAGCTGACCATTTTCGACACTTGTGCACTCAAAGCCCTTGGCTCGGAGGAAAGTTTCCATAATGATCGCATTTGTTCGGTTGTCTTCAACAATGAGTGCTTTCAACCCTTTACAGTTCAATTTATGTGTATTGATTGACTCTACTTTACCTGGCTTGCAAGGTGTAAGGGCAATTTCGACAGTAAAAGTCGTTCCAGCGTCCTCCTGACTCTCTACAACCACTTGCCCACCCATATGTTCCGCGATTTCTTTGACTATTGCTAAACCAAGCCCTGTACCACCAAACCGCCTAGTCGTTGATGACTCCGCTTGCTCAAAAGGACGAAAAATGCGTTTTTGTGCCTCTTTTGAAATACCAATTCCTGTATCTTTTACCTTTAGTATCAGCTTGGTGCCTGCCTTACTCGATTTCTCGGCTAGCTCTACCTCTACGATGCCACGATCGGTGAACTTAACAGCGTTATTGAGTAGATTGAACAGTACTTGACGCAAACGGGCTTTGTCATTGTTGTACCAACGACCCGTTGGTAAATGCGAGACTACTCTAAAGCGAAGACCTTTTTCTGCACATAGAGTTTGATAAACACTCTTGATACTGCCGATAATCGACTCAATTGGGAAAGGCTTATTTTCAAACTCAACATGCCCTTGTTCAATTTTTGAGTAATCTAAAATCTCATTGAGTAATGTCATCATGTGATCACCTGAATCATAAAGTGTTCTCAGGTGCTTACGCTGCTCATCGGTAAGTGGTGTTTTTAACAGTATCTGGGCAGTTCCTAGTACACCGTTCATTGGTGTGCGAATCTCGTGGGACAATGTGGCTAAGAATGCCGTTTTAGCGTTTGTCGAAGCCTGAGCTTTTATTCTCTCCTGCTCTAAATAGATCGTCTTTTCATTGAACTTCTCGATAAGCTGTCCGATTTCGTCATCGCTATCGTAGTCAATATCTATGATCCCACCAGTTTTCGAGTCATCAATCTTAGCGGCAATGCGAACAATTGGTTCAACAATATAGCGATTCAGTAAGTAGTAACCGACCAAGACACACAAGAGCAAAAATGGAATGATCCTCCCCTCAACGCTCATCACTTGTTCAAACACTTGATCGGCGACTTTAGCTTTTGCGTTGACAACTTCCATGCGCCAATCGAACTCTCCGAAATCAAGCTCGCTGACATAAATTTCGTCCGTCAGTTGAAAGTTGTGCTCAATAATCACGTTTGAGTCAGCATCGCGAACCACTACCCCCAAAGAATGCTGGTTCGTGTGCTCTCGAATAAACTGAAAAAGTGCATCAAGTGATAGGTCTACCGTTACAACTCCAGCGAATCGACCGTTTTGGTAGTACGGAGAAGACGCGGTAATCATCTGGACCTGAGTAAAGGTATCGATGTAAACCGTAGACCAACTAACAGAACCTACCGGAGCATCGGCGGCAGCGACATACCAGGGTTCATTATCATAACCGCCAGATTCGGGGTTATTGTAGGAGTGAATTTGGTCAATACCACTATCACTGTTTTTATTGAAGAATAGACTTTTATATCTCCATTGTTCTGCTTTGAGTTCGGGTTTAGGCCATACGCCACCACTAACAAGCATCTTGTCACTCAATTGAAGTATATGTGGAATTATTGTGTTGAGAGATTGAATATTTTCAGTCCCTTGGGCTAGCCCTACTAAGCTGCTCAATACACCTGTAGAACTGAGGAGGGGCTCTTTTATCTCAAGAGCCAGGAGTTGGGTACGTAACTCTAGGTTTTGCTCTAGCTTTTGTCTAACCGGTGGCTCAACAACCAAATAGGCGACAGAACCGATAGTGGCGATAAAGAAGCACAGGTAAAGTGTTAGGGCGAGAATGCTTTTTTTTCTAAGTGATGAGCGAATTTCCATAGATGTGTGAATCATTCCCTAATATCGATTTATCACTAATTGATTGGTAAGATGAGCGCAATCAACCAGCCCATTAACAAATGGTATTCTATTTTGAAACTACAAGACATCCTTTCTCTCCCAGAACTTGACGGTAAACTACTAAACCTAGCAAAAACTCAAGGCTTTGTAACAGCGATGGCTGCAGCGCCAAACGTATTAATGCCTCAAGAGTGGTTGCCATTCTTATGGGGTGGAGAAGAAACAGCGCCATTTACTGACGGTGAACAACTAGAGCAGTACATTGACGAGATTGTACAAATGTGGAACCAAACTCGTCCCGCTCTCCTAGAAGGCACTTGGCAGTGGCCTGCAGGGTGCGCGCTAGATGAGCAAGACATTGTAACAAGTCAGGCTCGCGATTTCTGTGAAGGTGTATTACAAGGCTGGCAACTTGCGCGTGATGACTGGGAAACGTTGATGCCTGAGGATAGCGAAGATAATGCCCTACTCGGTGGTGTTTTACTTTCTCTTACTATGCTTTACGACCCAGAAACAACCATTGAAACATTGGCCGAACAAGGTATGGAAGGCTTAGAGCAGTTTGAAGAGATCTTCAATGCAATGCCAGTGATGTTATGTGGTCTTACCCAGCGCGGTGTTGCATTAGCTGAAGAACAATAGACGCAACGCTGTCGACCATCAAGATTGAACGGCTGAATAGACAAAAAGCTCTCCAAATGGAGAGCTTTTTTGATCATGTTAAAATTACATGTGGAATATACCGCGCCATATCTTGAGTCACTAAGCTACTGTCTTCCCTAATCGAAATACCGGCAGCTCTATCATTGACCAACCAACTGCCAATTAACGTATGGTTGTGCCCAAACTTAGGTAGTGGATGGTATTGCTGGACGATATTGAATTTAGATTCATAAGGCCCTGACGTTTTAACAAAACGTTTTCCATCGATGACGATCTCGATGTTCGCGCCCTCTCGAGAAAATAGTGGCTTGATGACATAATCTCTCATAGTGTTCGCTTTTGAATCGTTAGCAAAATAAGCGGGCAAAAGGTTCGGGTGATTAGGAAAGCGCTCCCACAATAACGGTAAAAGTGCTTTATTGGATAGAATCGACTTCCACATCGGTTCTAACCAGTTTACGTTCGCAGTCGCTAAGTACTTCGCATATTCCTCTTCAAACATAAACTCCCAAGGGTAAAGCTTAAACATCCAACGAATCGCTCTGTCGTCAGCATCCACAAACAGACCATCTTCCGTCACTCCAATATCTTCGACATGCACGAATGCCGTTGCTAACCCTGCCTCTCGCGCGCAATCCTCTAAATACTGGACAGTCCCTTTATCTTCTTCAGTGTACTTGCAGCAGCTAAAGTGAAGTGTTTGTCCTGGTTGGTATTTTGCTATTTCGGCAAAGCGCTCGATCAAAAAGTCTTGAAGAATATTGAATTGATCCGCGCTCTGGTGAACTCGACCTTTATTTACAACATCTTCTAGCCACACCCACTGCCAAAAGCCAGTTTCAAACAAGCTGGTTGGCGTATCCGCATTGTTTTCCAGTAATTTTGCTGGCGAGGTCCCGTTGTACGCGAAATCCAGCCGCGAATAAAGCGAAGGTTCGCTTCGTCTCCATGAAGAAGCGACCTGCTCCCACATAGATTCAGGGATCGCACATTGCGTCAGCAACCGCTCACTCCGAACGACTTCATCCACAATAGCCAGGCACATCTGATGCAGCTCTTCAGTGGGCGCTTCTATATCGCGCTCAATTTGCTCCAGCGTGAATTGATAGTAAGCACTCTCATCCCAATACGGTTGGTCATACATGGTATGGAAACCAAAACCAAACTGGCGTGCTAATTCACGCCAGTTTTCGCGCTCTTGTATTTCTCGTCGAAACATAGTGCTTTTTAACCGCCTCGACTGACCGACACCGCTTTACCAAACCCGCCTCGAGACATCGCCCTGCCAATGGTGCCGCCACCACGTTTATTAAGGCTATTCGTCGCAACTTTGGTCGGCTGATTTCGGTAGGAGCCAAAGAATTGTCCTGCTCCATTATAGAATTTGGATTTATAACGGTACATCGGCTCTGAGTAATAGCTCTTGTTATAACCTTTCAACCCGCTTAATGAGCGACTGTAAAAAAAACCGCCAAAGTTAGGTACATAAGCTCGGGAACTGGAACTGTAGTAACAATCATCCTCGTAGAAATCATTCTCGCATTCGAACTCGCTGCGGTAGCGAGGGGCATTTTGTTCGGCACGAGCTAAAGCTTCTTGGTATGCAATGTCACACTGTTCACTAAACTCAGGCGAGTTAGATTTACACTCATCAGCATCAGAAAAAATGTACCCTTCTGTTTTTGACTCGTACGTAGCAAAGAAGAAAATACCACCAAAGGCAGCAAAGGGAAGAATTTTCCCAAGCTTTAAGCTTTTGTCCATGGAAGAACGTTTAACGTTAGAACTCCGCTTCATCGTTCCTCCTAGTAGGTCATGCACGCGGCATTCAATACGCCAACCGAAACAGAAACTGCTGCTAATACAATACCGGCTGGCAGTTCATCTTTTTCGATACGCTCTGCCACTTTCGGAAGTAAAATAAAGCGTACAATTGCAAATGCAATAATTTGAGCAAGCATTGCAACAACGCCCCATACCATAAAATCGACGATATTGACTGAGTTTTTTGCCGCCCCCGAAATCGCGAGACAGTAACCAAGGAAGGCCCCACTTAGCGCAATCGCTGCTGCTGTATTTTGTTTTTCTTTGATCAGATGCCACTCATCGTATGGCGTCAACTTGACGTAGATGAACTTAAACGCCAATACAAAAATAATAGAAACAGAGAAATAGAGTAAAAAGTTTGGGAAGCCTGCTAACAGGCCAGCAATCATGTGCATTATTGTTCCTTGTTCATTTCTTTCCAGGCAAAATCTTCAATACGTTCATCTGCAATGTAAAACAGCTTGGTACTCGCGGGTACTTCAGCATCTAAATCTGGGTTGAGTTGAATACCATCGCCAATATCAAAAGCAATCAGCGTGGCATGATGGCGTCTTTTGAGAAAAACGAAGAGATTCTCAATAGTGGTGGCAGACTGACCCTCGGGATAAATAACTGAGTATTGCGTCATACCTCGTGTTGAAGCCAAAAGCTCCTGATGAAGCGCACTTGAGCCCGGGTCAACCGCCGCTTTTGCCAACATTTCTGCGCCAACAGCAGGTATGCATTCCGCTTTCGGGCAATGCTGACTTAGAAGTCGGCCTAGCGCTTCATCTTTAAAGTAAGCGACCAAATGAGCGGAAGGGTTTACAGATGCGCAGTATAGAGCGGCTGACAAGGTAATGTCGTCCGAGAGATTATCCACAATAATGCAAGCGGCTTCGGCAATATTGGCGTTTTTCATTTCTTGCGAATCGGTATAACTGGTCACTTTGATAAAACTGATTTCGCCAGGTAACGGGTTCTCTATTTCTGAACGGCTGCATAAAACAATCGGACGCTTTCCCTCTTCTTCATGTTGTAACATGCGAATAAGGTGCATCGTTCTCGATCCATTCCAGCCCAACAATACAATATGGTTTTCCACTCTTACTCTCCGTTTTCCTAAAATACCCGCTCGCCAATAGTCCATCGCTGCTCCAGCGACACGCCCCAATAATGCGGCGAATAAGCTCAAACCGCCGGGGATTACAAATAGCACGACAACCCATTTACCCAAATCTGTTACTGGAGAATGGTCGCCATAACCCACCGTACTCGCCGTAACCATGAGGTAATAGATAAAGTTAGCGAAACTGTCTGTTAATGCGGTTTCACCAGCGAGAACCAGCAGCCACCATGAAAGGCTCACATATAAGCCACTAAAGATGAGAAGGCTTCGGTTGCTCAATTTAAAAAGGTGTGAACTAAGCCACTTTTTAACTACTAACCACACCGCCATAAATTTATGACCTCGATATTCATTGATTGCATCAATAGTAACTCATTGATAGTAAGACACAAAAAAACCAGCCATATTCGGCTGGTTTTTGAGATTTACTTTCAGTTACGCCTACTTTTTAAGCATTACCTTTCACTTGCATATTTAGCTGCTCAGCAAAATCTAGCATGCGGTTAAGTGGTATAAGGGATTTAACACGCAGTTCTTCGTCAACAAAAATCTCGTGCTCTTTACCACCTTCACTAAGCGCTTTCTCAATTGCTTTCAAACCGTTCATTGCCATCCAAGGACAGTGTGCACAGCTGCGGCATGTTGCGCCTGCACCTGCGGTTGGTGCTTCGATAAGTTCTTTTTCTGGCACTAGTTGCTGCATTTTAAAGAAAATACCTTTGTCTGTCGCAACGATCATTTGTTTGTGAGGAAGCTCTTTCGCTGCTTTGATCAGCTGACTCGTTGATCCAACGGCATCGGCAAGTTCTACGACGCTTGCTGGTGACTCAGGGTGAACCAAAATAGCCGCATCTGGATACACGCTCTTCATTTTTCGTAACGCATCAGCAGAGAACTCATCATGAACCACACACTCACCCTGCCAAAGCAGCATATCTGCGCCAGTTTTGTTAGCGATGTACGATCCTAGGTGACGGTCTGGTCCCCAAATAATTGGCTTATCTTCAGCGTCTAAGTGTTCCACGATTTCAAGCGCAATACTCGATGTAACGACCCAGTCGGCACGGGCTTTAACCGCTGCTGAGGTGTTTGCGTAAACTACAACCGTATGATCAGGGTGAGCATCACAAAACTCGCTGAACTTATCCGCAGGACAGCCAAGGTCGAGCGAACATTCCGCTTCCAACGTTGGCATTAGAATGCGCTTTTCTGGTGTCAGAATTTTGGCCGACTCGCCCATAAAGCGAACACCACCAATAATCAATGTACTTGCAGGGTGACGATTACCAAACTTCGCCATTTCCAACGAGTCACCAACAAACCCGCCAGTGTCTTCAGCTAGGGCTTGAATCTCAGGGTCGGTATAATAGTGCGCGATAAGTACCGCATCTTTTTCTTTGAGTAACTTTTTAATACGCTCAATGTAAGATGCTTTTTCTTCTTCGCTTAATGGAACTGGTTTCGGTGGGAATGGGTAAACAGTGTCGATTTTATCTAATATATGGCTCATTGCTCTTGCTCTACGCAACTTCCTTTAATCCGAGTATTGTAACCTCGTTAATTTTCAAAAACCAACTTGTCGCGGGGATTTCTAGCGGTCTAGCCGTATATCTTTGTTACAGGTAGCATTTCCGAGTAGCGAAATTCGGTGCAACACAAGGTCAGAGGCTCTGCATCATTGCTATCGACTTAGCCGTTCTGCACCAACAGAAAATGGAAAAGAAAAAGGAAGCCGAAGCTTCCTTTTCAAAACATAACGTCTTACAGCTTAGAGCTGGCAAGTTTTGCAGATGCACTACCTGGGTATTCATCAACCACTTGTTGGTAGTACTTTTTCGCTTGAGCTGCATTGTTATTACGCTCAGCGATTTCGCCTAACTTAAGCAACGCATCGGCTCGCTTATTGGAGTCTTTGTAAGACACCACAGCGGCAAAACTTTTCACTGCATCCTCATCCTGCTTTTTAGCGAAGTACAACTGACCTAGCCAGTAGTGAGAATTCGCTGAATATGTAGAATCAGGATAATCTTTCTGAAACTGCTGGAACGCTGCAATTGCGCCAGTGTAATCACGCTTTTTGAGAATGAGGTCAACTGCATTCTGATATGCCGTTTGCTCATCAACATTTGGAGTGTACTGGCCACCTGTTTTCACAGGTTGTGCTTCTTGTGCAGGTGTGGATTTTATCTCTCCACGAACACGATCCAGCTCGACAAACAACTCACGTTGACGTTGCAACATTTGTTTCATTTCGTAGCTATTTCGCTCTAATTGACCACGCAATTCACTGATCTCTTGTGACATTTGGTCAATTTGCTGTTGCATTTGGAGCTGAACGCGATTGCGGTTTTGGAGCAAACGTTCTAGACGCTCTACTTCCGTTTCAGATGAACGGCTCTTAGAGACGGATGATGTGCTGTTGAGATCGGATACTGGAGCTGGTGCAGCGAACGCAAAGTTCGCTGCACTTGCCAGTAACGTAAGCGCAACAGCGCGCTTAGTGTTACTGAACATGAGGATTACCTCGAATTAGTATACTAGAACCGCGCGACGGTTCTTAGCGTAAACTTCATCTGATTGACCTAGAAGAAGTGGCTTCTCTTCACCGTAGCTAACGATTGAGATTTGGTCAGCTTGAACACCTAGTGCTTGTAGGTAGTTCGCTACTGCTTGTGCACGACGCTCACCTAGAGCAATGTTGTACTCAGGTGTACCGCGCTCATCAGCGTGACCTTCGATAGTTACGTTAAGTGCTGGGTTCTTGCTTAGGTAAGAAGCGTGAGCCGCTAGCATCTCTTCGTAATCTGCTGCAATTGTTGAGTTGTCAAAAGCAAAGTAGATTGTTTGAGTTTCACGTAGCGCTTGCTCTTTTAGCTCTTGCTCTGTCAACTGACCGCTTTGATCAATTGGCGTAGCTACTGTTGTTTCCACTGCGCCATTGTTGTTTGTTGCTGCACCAGTGTTAGAAGCAGCGTCGTCGCTTGAACTACACGCTGTAACAGCCATTACAGGAAGCGCGATTAGTAGCCCTTTTAGAACCTTGTTCAGTTGCATCTTATTTTCCTTTATTAATCAAACTTATTACTACAAAAACGGTGACCATGCAGGCGCTCGAACACGCCCATTTGTTGCCGGTAATCTAGCTTTGAATCGACCATCAATTGACACCATCGATAGTACGTTTTTCTTGTTGTAAATCGAGCTATACACAACCATGCCACCGTTTGGGGCAATACTAGGAGACTCATCAAGCAAGGTCTTAGTTAAGACTTGAAGAGCACCAGTTTCCAAATCTTGTTTCGCCAAATTAAATCCTGCGTTGCTGCGGTTCACCATAACTAGGAATCGCCCATCAGGAGTAATCTGACCACCCAAATTTTGGCTGCCTTGCCAAGTCAAACGGTCAATAGAACCGCTGCCCAAATTTACTTGATAAATCTGTGGTTTACCACCCCTATCCGATGTGAAAATCAACGATTTTCCATCCGGATGCCAGAACGGTTCCGTATTATTTGATCTGCCACGCGTAATTTGCGTCAGTTTACGAGTGTTAAGGTCAAACGTATAAACATGAAGCGAGCCTGTTTTAGAAAGAACAATCGCTAACTTATTGCCATCAGGCGAAAATCTTGGTGCACCATTGTGACGTGGGTATGAAGTAATTTTCTCACGTTCACCGGTGTAGATGTTCATTATGAAGATTTCTGCTTGGCCATTTTGGAAGCTAACATACGCAAGCTTTTTACCATCTGGTGACCACGCTGGTGACATTAATGGTTGCTTAGAGCGTAAAACCAGACGCTCATTGTAGCCATCGTAATCAGCGACTCGAAGTTGGTAAGGGAAACGGTCTTTATCGTTCACTACCACATATGCGATACGAGTCATGAAAGCGCCACGGTCGCCAGTCAACTGCTCATACACCAAATCAGAGATACGGTGAGCGTACTCACGCATACGAGGCCCTTGAACAGTGGCTACTTTATTGAACAGCACATGATCTTTTGACAGAACCAATTCACCGTCACTACCAAGCGCCTTACTCTTCCCACCCGTTAACTGACCACGCACAATATCAACAAGTTGATAGTTGATAACGTAGTCACCTTGGTCGTTTTGCTTGATTGAACCAGTCAATAGCGCATCCACGCCTAAATTGGTCCAAGCATCAAAATTAACTTCTGATTCACTGAACGGTGTTTGTGGCATTTTGCTCGTTGGAACTGGGCTAAATTTACCACTACGTTGTAAATCCGAGGCGATAACAGCAGAAACATCCGTTGGAAGCGCTTGTGTGCCCTCCCACTTAAACGGAACAACAGCAATTGGTCGTGCTGAATCAATACCATCGGTAATGACCAACTCTAATGCGGCATTCGCCACATTTGTCATACTGCTAAACAGTACAAACATTCCTAGTAAAAGGCGTCTAATCACGTCTTATTCCTTTTAGTCCAAAGCAACAGTTATGTTGATGTCTTTTAGTCTTTCATTGACCGCTGATTCTGAAGATTTAGGGAACGTCCCTACCTGAGCTATTGCTCGCTTCGCCGCAGCACATACTCGAGCATCACCACTCAAAACGGTAACACCAGAGACCATCATATCAGTTCCTGTCGGAATCAATTTGATGTTTACCCTACACTCCTTTCCCAGCAAGTAGTCATCCTTAATCAGCTTTTTCTGAATATTTTGAGTATAGATGGATGACATACGAGAAAGTTCGTCGTCAATAAATTGATTGCGCGCAGCACTGTTTTTACTGACCTCATCCTCGAGACCCGCAAAAATATCATCTAACGCGGCTTCTTGAGCTTTACGCTCACGCTCGGCACGCTCAGCTGCTTCTCTCGCTTTACGCTCTCGCTCCGCTGCCTCTTTTGCCGCTTTCTCTTTTGCGATGCGCTCTTGTTCAGCTTTTTCAGCTGCTTCACGCTCACGACGTGCTTTTTCTTCCGCTTCTTTTGCTGCTTTTTCACGAGCTAAACGTTCTTGCTCAGCTTTTGCGATAGCCGCTTCTTTTGCTAAACGCTCCTGCTCAGCTTTACGCACGGCTTCTTCTTTTTCCTTGCGCTCTTTTTCTAGCTTAGCAGCTCGCTCTTTTTCTTTGCGAACACGTTCTTCTTCCTGCTTGCGCTCTTGCTCTTTTTTCTTACGCGCAGCTTCTGCTTCTCGTGCCGCTTGAGCATCTTTCGCTTGCTGCTCTTTCAACTTGCGAATTTGCTCTTCTTCAGCTTTGCGGTTTTTTTCTAGCTGCTCTGCTTCGCGTCTCAGTTTATCAAGACGCTCTTGTTCTTTTTTCGCTGCCTTTTCGCGTTGCTGGCGAATTTCTTTCGCTTGTTGCTGCACAAGTTTTGGATCGATGACAACAGCTTGAACCATTTGCCCTGTAGGCTCTGGTTTAGACATATTGAAGTCCGTCCCCCAAAGCAGGGCTGCAACTAGAATTGCATGCAAACCAACCGATATTGCTATCGGTTTGGTGTATTGGTTGGGTTTCTTCTTGTGATCTTTCATAGATAATTGATGTCTATTCCCTGATATCGGTCATTAGACCTACCTTAGGGATACCAGCTCGACTTAGTTCATCCAGCAATAGAACAACATCGGCATATGGTGTTGCCGCGTCGCCACCTACCGCAACTGGTGAATCCGGCTTAACCTCTCGCTCCGCTTTCACTCGCACAATAACATCTTGCAACGACAAACCTCGCTGAACTTCTTCATCATTGACGCTTAGGCCTAAATTACCCTCGCTATCAATTTCGATGATAATAAAGCTACTGTCAGTCTCGCCAGCAAGGTCTTGCATAGATTCTGCAGTCGATGTTTTCGGAAGATCAACGTCGACGCCTTGAGTCACAAATGGAGCGGTCGCCATAAAAATGATCAACAGTACGAGCATTACGTCGATATACGGAACAACGTTGATCTCCGCTGTCATTTTTCGCTTTTTAGGTTGATAACCCGCCATGCTTTATTCCTTATCCGCGCTGTCTCGGCCAGCCATCGCTTGACGATGAAGGATGCTGTGGAATTCTTCAGAAAATGTTGCGTAAGTGTGCTCTAGTTTACTCACTTTATTGCTTAGGCGGTTGTACGCCATTACTGCCGGAATAGCCGCAAATAGACCCATCGCTGTCGCGATAAGTGCCTCGGCGATACCCGGTGCAACCATAGACAACGTAGCTTGCTTTACTTCACCCAGCGCAATAAAGGCGTGCATGATGCCCCAAACGGTACCAAATAGGCCGATATAAGGGCTTATAGAACCGACTGTTGCCAAAAACGGTAAGCTTGTTTCTAGCTCATCAACTTCACGAGAAACAGCAACGCGCATTGCGCGGCCAGTGCCTTCCATGATGTAAGCTGGTGAATTTGCGTTGCTCTTACGTAGGCGAGCAAACTCTGTAAAACCTGCGTAGAAGATTTCTTCTGTGCCTTCAATTTCGTCTTTACGCGCTTTTACTTTTTGGTAAAGCTGAGAAAGATCAGTACCCGACCAAAATTTGTCTTCAAACTGCTCTGCATTTTTTGACGCTTGAGAAAGCACTTTGCTGCGCTTGATGATCATTGCCCATGACACAATTGACATGCCAAGCAACGTCAGCATCACAAGCTTTACCAACAGACTGGCCTGAAGAAAGAGATCTAAAATGGAAATATCAGCAGTCACTATTTGTTAGCTCCGAATTTATAAAGGTTGGAATAGCTATTGGTTTCATTTTCTTATTATCGATACATGCTACCTTAACCGAGGCCTTGCACAATATCTTGCCTTGATCATTGACCAACTCTTGACAGAATTGCAGAGAAGCACGTTTTATTTCTGACACTCGGGTTACGACTGTCAGATGCTCGTCCAGCCTAGCCCCTTGGTTGAAATCGATATCCATGTGTCGGACAACAAAGCCGATATTTTGTTCCAGTAACACATGTTGAGAAATGCCTTTAGCACGTAACATCTCTGTCCGTGCGCGCTCAAAGAATTTTAGATAATTAGAATGATATACAACACCGCCCGCATCAGTGTCTTCATAGTACACGGTGATCGGCCAGTGAAAGAGATTTGATGTGCCTTGCAAGGGAGTACCAATATATTCAATTCTTTAAAGTAATTACTATAACTGAAGCGACAGCAATTGGTACCGAGCTAAGGAAATATTTTTGAAATTTGTAGAAAAAATAAAAGCTAGGCGAGATACCTAGCTTTTATTCGATAATTTAGTAACCGACTTTATTACAGCATATTTCAGCCTAAATGAAATAAAGTGCCGTTAGATAAATTAAGATAGCTAACGAGAAATAAGGACTAAACAAAACTTGCCAGTACCAGTTTCTTGGCTTGAAGCCCACCCCATACACCATGCTTGAACATACAGACCAAATCAGTGCTGGTGCGATGATTGAGTTAAAACCACCAATTGCTTGATGGTAAGCTTCAGGGTCCCACATCACCAATCCTACGTGCATAAAGCCAAGGATGAGAGATAAGACTCGTAGCAGAGTCTTATCCATTGGTGCGTGAAGTTTCGCTACCTTATCAGCGAGGTTACTCACTGTCTTTATCCATCATTTCTGAGTGCTCTAGCCAAAGAGCGTTGATGATACCGAATGCACAAGCAAGTAGTACACCTAGAATCCATGCGAAATACCACATAGTAAATGCTCCTTAGTAAAGTGAGTTTTTGTTGTCTTCAATGTACTGGTCATCAAGGCGACCAAACATCTTGTAGTAAGTCCAAGATGTGTAACCAAGGATGATTGGCACCATAACAAACGCAACGCCTGTCATTAGGTTCAGAGTCAGCTCAGATGACGTTGCATCCCACATTGTTAAGCTGTGGCTTGGCATTAAGTCTGAAGGCATGATGAATGGGAACATCGCAAAACCTGCAGTAAAGATAACACCAGCAACACCCAAGCTTGAAGTAATGAACGAAATCGCACATTTTTCAAGACGAGATGCCAATACAGCGAGAAGCGGCATTGCAACACCTAATACAGGAGCAGCCCATAGTAGTGGGTAGTTTTCAAAGTTCTTCATCCACGCACCAGCTTCACGGATAACCTCTTTGTTTAGAGGGTTAGAAGCAGCGTTAGTGTCGATACCGCCAACAATGACGTAGCCATCGATATTTTGGATCCAGAAACCAGCCGCTACAAACGCAGCAACCGTCAGTAAACCAGCCAACTGAGCAACGTTGCGCGCACGCACATGCACTTCGCCTGTTGTTTTCATTTGTAGCCAAGTAGAACCTTGCATCAAAATCATGAACAAGCTTACTAGACCACACAACAGTGCAAATGGGTTTAGTAGACCAAAGAATGAGCCATGGTATGTTGGCATCAAGAACTCACTCAATTGGAATGGTACACCTTGTAGAAGGTTACCAAACGCTACACCAAAGATGATTGGCGGAACAAAACCACTGATTGAGATACAGATATCCCAGGTATTGCGCCATTTTGGATCTTCGATTTTAGAGCGGTAGTCTAGGCCCAGAGGACGAAGCCATAGCGCTGCTAGTGTCAAAATCATCGCTAAGTAGAAGCCTGAAAATGACGTTGCGTAAACCAAAGGCCAAGCAGCGAACAGTGCACCACCAGCAGTGATAAGCCAAACTTGGTTACCATCCCAGTGAGGAGCAATTGAGTTAATCATGACACGGCGTTGCGTGTCGTTTTTACCGATGATAGGTACAAGCGCGCCTACACCCATATCGAAGCCGTCTGTTACTGCAAAACCAACTAGTAGAACACCGATTAGTACCCACCAGATGAGTCGCAAGATTTCGTAATCAAACATCTTGTTATCTCCTTACCTTACGCTTCTACTTGGCGACTAACTTTGTCTTCAACAGAGTCAGCATTTTGCTCGAAGTGGTAGCGACCCGTTTTCAGGCTACTTGGGCCTTTACGAGCGAATTTCAACATTAGGTAAACTTCTGCAATCAGGAATACCGTGTATAGCGCCAGAATTGCGAAGAGTGAAGTCCAGATTTCACCTGCAGTTAGTGCAGAAGCTGCAACATGCACTGGTAAAATTTCACCTACAGCCCAAGGTTGACGGCCGTACTCAGCGACGAACCAACCCGCTTCAATTGCAATCCAAGGTAGTGGAATGCTAAATAGTGCAGCTTTTAGAATCCATTGTTTCTGTTCAATCTTCTGACGACACGTTTGGATAAACGCCGCACCAAAGACAAACAACATGATGAAGCCACAAGCAACCATGATACGGAATGACCAGAATAGCGGCCATACTGTTGGGATTGAGTCGTCCGCAGCAGCTTGGATTTGCTCTTCTGTTGCATCAACAACATTGTCTGTGTAGCGTTTTAGAAGTAGACCGTAACCTAGGTCACCTTTCACTTCATCAAACGCAGTCATGTTTTCTTCTGACTTGTCGCCCGCACGAAGCTTCTCTAGAAGTTCATAAGCGTACATGCCGTCACGAATACGATCGACGTGTTCATCACGTAAATCACGAAGACCTGTTACTTGCTCATCAAAAGAGCGTGTCGCGATAATACCCATTACGTAAGGGATCTTAATTGCGTAATCGGTATGCATCGTTTCCTGGTTAGGAACACCAAATAACGTAAATGCGGCAGGTGCAGGTTCAGTGTGCCACTCTGCTTCAATTGCAGCGAGTTTCACTTTTTGAACTTCACCAAGCTCGTAGCCAGATTCGTCACCAAGAACGATGGTAGATAAGATAGCTGCAATACCGAAAGAAGCAGCAATAGCAAACGAACGACGAGCAAACGCAATGTCACGACCTTTTAATAGGTAGTATGAACTGATGCCTAGAATAAACATTGCGCCACAAGTGTAACCAGAAGCAACCGTATGCACGAACTTAACCTGAGCAACTGGGTTTAGTACAACCTCAGAGAAGCTCACCATTTCCATTCGCATGGTTTCGAAGTTGAAATCTGCGCCTACTGGGTTTTGCATCCAGCCGTTTGCGATAAGAATCCAAAGAGCAGAGAAGTTAGAGCCTAGTGCCACAAGCCAGGTAACCGCTAAGTGTTGGCGTTTAGATAGACGATCCCACCCGAAGAAGAATAGACCAACAAAAGTTGACTCCAGGAAGAATGCGACAAGTGCTTCGATCGCTAGCGGTGCACCGAAGATATCACCTACATAGTGGGAGTAGTAAGACCAGTTCGTACCAAACTGGAACTCCATGGTAAGGCCTGTCGCCACACCAAGTGCAAAGTTAATACCGAATAGCTTACCCCAGAACTTGGTCATGTCCTTATAGATTTGCTTGTTCGTCATTACGTACATCGATTCCATAATGGCCAGAAGGAAGGCCATACCAAGGGTCAATGGTACGAATAGGAAGTGATACATCGCTGTCAGTGCAAACTGCAACCGCGATAGATCAACTACGTCAATCATGGTAACTCCTATGTGTCGGCTGAATGACACTCTCTACATATTGCAATCCATATTCAGGTGTTATTTACACTTGAAAAATGTTGAATTATCACAACTCATTGTTGCAAAAATGTGCTTCATTGGTTAGTTAATTGTTAAGCATCAGCTAATATAGCTGGGGCTAATATTACTTGTAAAAACAGATTGTTTCAAAAGGTTTATAGCCGTAACGCGCTTTGATATACATCAATGTTTATGCGCGGAATTTGCACAAAAATCCATCACATTGATCTAGATCAACCAGTATTGGATACGGATGTTAAGAGAGAGTAATCAGGAGAGAAATTAACCAGTTGCAAGCAAACATCGAGTTAACAATCAATGCTTTTTACTTACTAAACCAGTATGAGAAAAAATTCAAAAAATGTGAGTTTGGTCAACTTTAATGAAGCGCTGGGCAACAAAGGCCCAGCGAGGGAATCTTATTTTTCAATTCCGAAATGCAAATACGCACGATCTGTCGCGATTCTTCCACGCGGAGTGCGTTGTAAATAACCTTGCTGAATAAGATAAGGCTCAAGAACGTCTTCAATAGTGTCCTTTTCTTCACCTATCGCCGCTGCCATGTTGTCGAGCCCGACCGGACCACCACCAAATTTTTCCATAATCGCGAGTAGTAGCTTACGGTCCATGTAATCGAAGCCTTCGGCGTCCACATCAAGCATATTCAACGCCTTATCGGCAACATCGGCACAAATGTGACCATTGCCTTTTACTTCCGCATAATCACGAACACGGCGTAGCAAACGGTTAGCAATACGTGGTGTGCCACGCGCACGTCTTGCCACTTCCAATGCACCTTCAGGTTCCATTGATAAACCTAAACAATCCGCGCTTCGCTGCACGATATCTTGGAGGTCTTTTATCTTATAAAACTCAAGGCGCTGAGTAATACCAAAGCGGTCGCGCAATGGTGACGTTAAAGAGCCCGCTCGGGTCGTCGCACCAATTAACGTAAACGGTGGTAAATCGATCTTAATAGAACGAGCGGCCGGACCTTCACCGATCATAATATCCAGTTGATAATCTTCCATCGCCGGATACAGCACCTCTTCAACCATCGGACTCAAGCGGTGAATCTCATCGATGAACAACACATCGTTTTCTTCAAGGTTGGTTAACAGCGCGGCCAAATCGCCTGCTTTCTCAAGTACAGGGCCTGAAGTAGTGCGAATGTTCACTTCCATTTCATTGGCAACGATATTCGCAAGTGTGGTTTTACCCAAACCTGGGGGACCAAAAATCAAAAGGTGATCAAGTGCTTCGCTACGTAACTGAGCAGCTTTAATGAAGATCTCCATTTGGTCACGGACATGGTCCTGACCTTGGTAATCCGCTAATTTTTTTGGCCGAATAGCACGATCAATGACATCTTCATCACGAAAGGCAGGGTTTTCTGGCGCGATTAAACGATCGGCTTCAATCATCTTTTTACCTTGAAAAATGGTTACCTGAGAGAATAATGCCGCTCGTTTAACAGCAAGTGGCATATTTCTATATCTCGTCATCCTGTACAGCGACGAAGGAGCGTGATACAGGATCTTCTATCCGAGCGATTTATGGTCAAATTGTTTCATTAACCGCTCAGCGTGCTGCTATTAGATTCCCAGTCTCGCCAGGCTCGCTGAAATGACACAAAAAAACATCGTTAAGCGATTGGCATTAACCTTAGAGAATGAGTTATCTTGAACAAATGTTCACTGTGCAACCAGCGTTACACCATTGATTTTAGAGCTTCACGGATCATTTGCTCACTGCTCATGTCCGGTTTAGCGATCTGAGATACCACTTTCGACGCTTGAGTCGGCTTGTAACCTAGAGCTAGAAGCGCACTGATTGCCTCTTCTTCCGCGTTGTTGGATGTCGCACTAGAATCCGCAGGAGCAGCATCCGTAAATGGTGTAAATAGATCGCCTGCGCCCCACCCTTTCAAGCGGTCTTTCATTTCAACAACCAATCGCTCTGCGGTTTTCTTGCCAACGCCTGGAAGCTTAACCAGCGTAGAAACGTCTTCATGTTCCACACAAGTAACAAATTGCGTTGCTGTCATACCAGAGAGAATACCAAGACCGAGTTTAGGACCAACGCCATTGGCTTTGATCACTTCACGGAAAAGTGCTCGTTCTTTTACCGTGTTGAAACCATATAGCAATTGCGCATCTTCACGGACAACAAAGTGAGTATAAATAATGGCTTCTTCGCCAACATTTGGCAGTTCGTAAAAACAGCTCATTGGCATCTGGACTTCATAGCCAATGCCATTAACTTCAATTAATACTTCAGGTGGTTGCTTTTCAATCAGTATGCCACGAAGACGTCCAATCACTATAAATACTCTTTGGAAATGAATTTGCGACAGGATAATAAAGAACTGGATAGACATCCAGTTAATTTTATCGATAGCGCCCTTTTCTGGCACTGGTTGCTTTGCCCGCTAAGGCAACGAGAGTCTTGTTAGTATTGGCATGACAAATCGCCACACCTAAAGCATCGGCCGCATCCGCTTGAGGCTTGGCGGGCAATTTAAGCATCTGCTGAACCATATGCTGAACTTGCGCTTTGTCCGCGCCACCAGTGCCTACGACAGCTTGCTTAATAAGACGAGCCGCGTATTCAAATACCGGCAACTCCGCATTCACCGCAGCAACAATTGCACTGCCACGAGCTTGGCCAAGTTTTAGCGCTGAATCCGCGTTTTTGGCCATAAACACTTGCTCGATCGCGAAAACGTCCGGTTGAAACTGGGTAATGATTTCCGTGACGCCTGCATAAATCTGTTTAAGCCGACCCGGAAGTTCTTTTTCTGAAGTACGAATGCAGCCACTACCAAGGTATTGCAAGTGGCGTCCATTTTGACGAATGACCCCATAGCCGGTAATGCGCGAACCTGGGTCAATGCCCAAAATAATTGACATGAATGTTCCTAAAAATGAGGCCTAATTCGGCCTCAGTCTTTTTATTATTACTTGCTAACTTCGGAGCAAATACCGCTCCCGACACCTTGAGTTTAATCTAGCGTAGCCGCAACGTCGTCAGAGATATCACCATTGTGATAAACCTCTTGAACGTCGTCCAGATCTTCCAAAGCGTCAATCAAACGAAGTAGTTTTGGCGCAGTATCCGCGTCCAAATCTGCTTTCGTAGATGGGATCAGCGACACCTCCGCGTTCTCTGCCTCAAACCCTGCGGCATCAAGAGCATCTTTTACGAGTCCAAAATCGCCTGGGGCCGTGTAGACATCAATCGAGCCATCTTCTGCCGTTTCAATGTCATCAGCACCACTTTCTAATGCTACTTCCATTACCGCATCCTCATCTAAACCTGGGCCATATGAAATCACGCCTTTCTTGTCGAAAAGATAGTTGACGCTACCATCCGTCCCCAGATTACCGCCTGACTTTGAGAATGCATGGCGCACGCCAGATACCGTACGATTTCGGTTATCCGTCATACATTCGACCATGACCGCCGTACCACCTGGACCATAACCTTCATAGATCACGGTTTCCATGTTGTCGTCGCCTTCACCACCAGCACCTCGGCTGACAGCGCGGTTGACAGTGTCACGTGTCATGTTGTTAGACAGTGCTTTATCAATTGCTGCTCGCAAACGTGGGTTATTTTCTGGCTCACCGCCCCCCTCTTTTGCCGCAACAACGATTTCACGAATTAATTTAGTAAAGATTTTGCCGCGCTTCGCATCTTGCGCTGCTTTACGGTGACGAATATTCGCCCATTTACTATGACCAGCCATAATTCACCTTTTAATGTATTTTGACGCTTAATAACAAAAACATGTTCTAAAAAGCGTTGCTTGGGAAATTGCTTTGGAAGTTTCTTGGGTTTATTTAAACAAAAACTCCCGCAGTTGCGGGAGTTTTCTTCAAATGTTGTGCGCTTATTCTGCGTCTTTTTCTTTCGCTGCAGTTACTGCGATTGCTAGCTCTTCTAGCGCTGCTGGGTTCGCAATACTTGGTGCGTCTGTTAGTAGACACGCCGCTGCTGTTGTTTTAGGGAACGCGATAACATCACGGATGTTCTCTGTGCCACATAGCAGCATTACTAGACGGTCTAGACCAAATGCAAGACCAGCATGTGGAGGCGTACCGAATTTCAGCGCATCAAGCAGGAAGCCGAACTTAAGCTGTTGCTCTTCAGGTGTGATACCTAGAATATCAAATACGGCTTCTTGCATATCTGCGTTGTGGATACGAACAGAGCCGCCGCCCACTTCGTAGCCATTTAGAACCATATCGTAAGCGTTAGAATTTGCCGCAGCAGGGTTTGCTTTTAGCTCTTCTGCAGTCACACCTAGAGGCGATGTGAATGGGTGGTGCATCGCGTGTAGGTTGCCTTCGTCATCTTCTTCGAACATTGGGAAGTCAACAACCCATAGTGGAGCCCATGCAGACTCATCCGTTAGCTCTAGGTCTTTACCTAGTTTCAAACGTAGCGCACCCATTGCTTCTGCAACGATACCCGCTTTATCAGCGCCAAATAGGATAATGTCACCAGATTCCGCTTGAGTACGATCTAGAATGCCGTTGATCACGTCTTCATTTAGGAACTTAGCGACTGGAGATTGGATACCTTCCATGCCCGCTGCACGGTCATTAACCTTCATCCAAGCTAGACCTTTCGCACCGTAGATGCCAACGAATTCACCGTAGCCATCAATTTGCTTACGAGTCAGAGAAGCGCCACCTGGAACGCGAATAACGGCAACGCGGCCTTTTTCATCGTTTGCTGGACCTGAGAATACTTTGAACTCAACGTCTTTCACTAGGTCAGCAACGTCTACTAGTTCCAGTGGGTTACGTAGGTCTGGCTTGTCAGAACCGAAACGACGAATCGCTTCGCTGAACGGCATTACTGGGAATTCACCTAGGTCAACGTTTAGTAGCTCTTGCCACATTTCACGAACCATTTTCTCAGTCGTTGCACGAACTTGGTCAGCCGTCATGAATGACGTTTCGATATCGATCTGAGTGAATTCTGGTTGACGGTCAGCACGCAAGTCTTCATCACGGAAACACTTAACGATTTGGTAGTAACGGTCAAAACCAGACATCATTAGAAGCTGTTTGAATAGCTGTGGAGACTGAGGAAGCGCGTAGAAGCTGCCTTTGTGAACACGGCTAGGTACTAGGTAGTCACGAGCGCCTTCTGGTGTCGCTTTTGTTAGTACTGGTGTTTCGATGTCTAGGAAGCCGTTGTCATCTAGGAAACGACGAACAAAGCTAGACGCTTTAGCACGTAGCTTGATGCGGTCGCTCATTTCTGGACGACGCAGGTCTAGGTAACGGTACTTCAGACGCTGCTCTTCAGAGTTCTTTTGGTTGAAGTCTAGAGGCAGAACATCAGAACGGTTGATGATTTCAAGACCTTTCGCAAGGATCTCAACTTCACCTGTTGCCATGTCTTTGTTTACTTGGCTTTCAGGACGAACGCGCACTTCACCCGTTAGTTTGATACAGAATTCATTACGAAGTGTGTTAGCCACTTCATACGCATCCGCCATATCTGGATCAACAACTACCTGAACGATACCTTCGCGATCTCGCATATCAATAAAAATAAGACCGCCTAAATCACGACGACGGTTAACCCAGCCGCAAAGTTCTACAGTTTGTCCTGCAAGGGACTTGTTCAGGTGACCACAGTAATGGGTACGCATAATGAAATTCCCAATCTCTCAAATGTTGTTAACTACGCTCTGTCAGCCTCATTGCTAAGCAGAGTAAAGATTCAGTTATACGCTGAATGTCCACGAAAATCGACTACTCAACATACAATTACGTGTGTTTTATCATTCACTGGTGCTTTTTAGTACAACAAATGTTCAAAAGCGCACCAAAGCGAAAAAATTGGGGAGGATTATAGCGTGAAATTACCTATTTCAGCAAAACTCTCGTAAAGTATTCACACGAGTAGCAAGCAGTAAAGAATAATGGATAACTTACCTCTTCGACTTGGATTGACGATGTGGTCGCACAATCAATGGCAACAAAGTTTTTACGGCAGCGGGACAAAGCCCGCTGAACGTTTAGAAAGGTATGCGCAAGTGTTTCATACCGTGGAAGGCAACACGACATTTTATGCCACACCGACGCTCAATACAGTGCAAAACTGGAGAGCCGCAACCCACGATGATTTTCGCTTTACTTTCAAACTTCCTAAAGCCATTACTCATGAGCAAATGCTAAGAGGTTGCAGCGAACAACTGAGAGACTTCATGAAAGTCATGGAGCCTTTGCATGACCGTGTGGGCCAATGGACAATTCAATTACCAGCCGCATTTGGTCCTGAGCACCTTGATCGACTGAAAAAGTTCTGTGCGAGCTTTCCACCTAACTTCCCTCTCGGTGTTGAGGTTCGCCATATGGCATTTTTCTCCAAAGGCGAAGAAGAGCGAGCACTTAACCAATGGTTAGTAGAGAATAATATTGACCGCATTATTATGGATAGCCGCCCAGTCTTTGCCGCTAAGCCCGACAATGAGGCGATTATTGATGCACAAATGAAAAAACCACGAGTCCCTGTTCACGCCATTGCTACCGCTTCACATCCTTTGATTCGCTTTATTGGTCATCCAGAAGAACAACAAAATTACGAGTTTTTTAAACCATGGCTCAACAAGTTGCCACAATGGATTGCCGAAGGTAAACAGCCATATGTCATGATCCATACCGCAGACAATATAATTGCGCCAGAGTTGGCCGCAAACCTATATAAAGACATACAAAAGCGTATCACACTCCCTGAGTTATCACCTTTCCCAGCTGACGATGGCAACTCGCAGTTACAGATGTTCTAACGCAACACATGACAGAGGCGCGAAATTCCCATAAAATACGCGCCTTTTTTGGTGCCTGACATTTTCAGGCGGCTTGTATGCAGAGACTTAGTTATGAACCCTAAGAGCAATCCAGATACTATTTTTTCGGCTCCAATCGATAAAATTGGGGATTTCACGTTCGATGAACGCGTAGCGGAAGTATTTCCTGACATGATTCAACGATCGGTACCGGGTTACAGCAATATTATTTCTGCAATCGGTATGCTGGCAGAGCGTTTTGTAAAACCTCACTCAAACATCTATGACCTTGGCTGTTCTTTGGGTGCTGCAACATTGTCTATGCGTCGCCATATCAAACAAGAAGGTTGCCAAATCATCGCAGTGGACAACTCTCCTGCGATGGTTGAGCGTTGTAAACTTCACGTCAACGCTTACCGCAGTGACACTCCTGTGGATGTAGTAGAAGCAGACATTCGCAATATCGAAATTGAAAACGCGTCAGTGGTGGTGTTGAACTTCACTTTGCAATTCCTCTCTCCAGAAGATCGTTACTCCTTGCTCGAAAAAATTTACGCTGGCCTTCGTCCGGGCGGCATTTTGATTCTATCGGAGAAGTTCGTCTTCGAAGATGAAGTGTCGAACGAACTGTTAATTGACCTTCACCACGACTTTAAACGTGCGAATGGTTATAGCGAACTAGAAATCAGCCAAAAGCGCAGCGCGATAGAAAACGTAATGCGCCCAGATTCAAAGAAAGAACATAAAGAGCGTTTCGCTAAAATTGGCTTTTCTAGCTACGACGTTTGGTTCCAATGCTTTAACTTCGGCTCCATGTTCGCGATTAAATAGACCATGCATACCAAGCCTGAACCATACCGATTTCGGCTTTTGTTAATAATTTATACCCATCAACTCAGCGATGACTAACTATGTTTAACTTTGCAAATTTCTACCAATTGATTGCCCAAGACACTCGTCTTCAACCTTGGCTTAATGTGCTTCCGCAACAGCTAACGGATTGGCAAAATGCAGAGCACGGTGACTTTGGTCGCTGGTTGAAAGCCCTGAACAAAATCCCAGCGGGTAGACCGGACAACATCGACATTGTTGATTCTGTCACGATTTCAAACAATGAGCCCATACCTCAAGGGGAACTTAAAAAGCTAGAAAGCTTACTTCGTACATTCCATCCTTGGCGCAAAGGCCCATACCACGTACACGGCATCCATATTGATACTGAGTGGCGCAGTGATTGGAAATGGGACCGCGTGCTTCCACATATTTCTCCATTAAAGAATCGCAGCGTACTCGATGTAGGTTGTGGTAACGGCTACCACATGTGGCGCATGCTAGGTGAAGGTGCACGCTTAACTGTCGGTATCGATCCATCTCACCTGTTTCTAATTCAGTTCGAAGCAATTCGTAAACTAATGGGCGATGACCAACGTGCACACCTATTGCCATTGGGTATTGAACAACTACCTAAGTTAGAAGCGTTCGATACGGTATTCAGCATGGGCGTGCTTTACCATCGCCGCTCGCCTCTCGATCATTTAGTGCAACTAAAAGATCAATTGGTATCTGGAGGTGAACTCGTATTGGAAACACTCGTGATTGAAGGTGATGAGAATGCAGTACTGGTCCCGACTGCTCGTTACGCGCAAATGCGTAATGTCTATTTCTTCCCTTCAGCAAAAGCCCTAAAAGTGTGGCTAGAATTGGTCGGTTTTGAAGATGTTCGTATCGTTGATGAAAACATCACGTCCGTAGACGAACAACGTACCACAGATTGGATGACGCATAACTCTCTACCTGACTACTTAGATCCGAACGACCCAAGCAAAACTGTAGAAGGCTATCCTGCCCCTCGCCGCGCGGTTCTTGTCGCTCGCAAATCATAATTCGCTGAGATTCCTGACATTGTCTTAACTCATTTTACGAGTTAAGACATTACCCTCTTTCCTCGTAATGAGCGAGTTTGTTTTTTGAATCCATTTTTCACGTCAAAATATAAGCACGCTCTAAATAAGGATGCGCTTTTATGTCCTTGATTTTTGGCTTTTCATCACTATTCCTCAAACAATAAGTAATAGAGAAACATTCTTACTTGTGAGGCTTTATCGATATAAGCTAAACTCCTAAAAAATAAACAACTTAATCCAATCCCAAGGTTTTCAATGTTATTACGATTGACCCCGATTGTTGCCATCGCCTTACTATCTGGATGCTCACTAACCAAAGGCGAACAGTACCACCAAGAAACGTTAGCGGCGATTCAAAATTCAGAAGCGAATGTCAATAATCGCATTACCAACCTAGAGCTACAGCTCAGCAACCAATCGGACTATATCGACAGCCTTGAAGAACAAGTCGATAAACTACAGGTTGAACTTCTTACATTTCGCGATGAAGCAATGGCAGAAGTAAAAAAACCGAAAGAGCCGATTATTGTCCAATCTCCCGCTCCTGTGGAACCAACCCCAACTCACGATATTGTCCTTGGCTCTATCGAAAAGGTCACGGTAGAGTCGATTAAGCAAACTTTTGATGCACGTATCGACACTGGTGCCGCGACGTCGTCTTTAAATGCCGTTGATATTGAAGAGTTCGAAAGAAATGGCAAAAAATGGGTCCGATTCCACTTAGCAGACACCAGTAAATCCGAAGAAGAGAAAAGTACTTGGATCGAAGCTCCTGTCATTCGCTACGTCAAAATCCGCCAGGTTACCAGTGAAGAGTTAGAACGCCGCGCTGTGGTAGAACTTTGGGTGCGCGTTGGAAAAATTCATGAAAAAGCGCAATTTACGTTGGCAGATCGCTCACATATGAACCATCCTATTTTACTGGGTAGAGAATTTATGCGCGACATAGCACTTGTCGATGTAAGTCGTACCTATATCCAAACGGACGAAGATAAAAAATAATAAGGTAGATTATGACGTCAAAAATACCGTTTTACCTTTCTATCATCTTATTGGTGATTGCGGGCATTGCTCTGAGTGTTTTCAGGCATGAAAACTACGGCGTGCCTTGGACGCCAGGCGAAACTCGCCAGGTGTGGGATGTAGAAGCTCGTATTGAGTTCAATGCTAACGGCAACGAAGTAAAAGCGTCACTTGCAGCACCGCATACGCAAAGTGGTTACACACTTATTGGTGAATCTGCTTCCTCATCAGGTTATGGCGTTTCCTACATCAATGACGATTCAGGCCGTCGTGCAGAATGGTCAATTCGCCAAGCTCAAGGGCCACAAACCATATACTACAAAGCCCAGTTCTTAGTAGACCCTCAGGCTAAAGTCACTCCTTTACCGCCAACGGAAGACATTACGCCACCAACGCTATCAGCACCACAAGCAGCAGCGGCAAATGCCCTTATCGAACGTGCGATGAGTCGCTCAGCAGATAATGTGACGTTTACTCGTGAGCTTATCAAAGCGCTTAATGACCCAGATAGCCAAAACTCGTCGCTACTACTGAACGATTTCAGCCGTACTGATGCGCTGCATAACATTTTGCTTACCGCAGGTATACAGAGCAAAACCGTCGGTGTTATCGAACTAGAAGATGGTCGTCGACGCCAAACAATTCAACCAATGGTTCAGGTTTGGTCAGGTAAAGATTGGGTACTGTTTTCGCCAAAATCCGAACAAAAAGCAGTGAAACCCAACTTGTTAGTGTGGGATGAATCAAACGTATCCTTACTTGACCTTGTTGGTGGTAAAAATAGCCAAGTGCATTTCTCGATGATTAAGCAAGAAATGACACCACAACAAGCTACAAACAACAAAATAGAAGCAGATGGATTACTGAATATTTCAATTCATAGCCTACCTTTGGAAGAGCAAGCGATGTTCAAAACCATCATGCTCATCCCTATTGGTGCTCTGATCGTTGTGTTCTTGCGTGTGATTATCGGCCTGAAAACATCCGGTACCTTCATGCCTGTGTTGATTGCCGTTGCTTTTGTTCAAACTCAACTATTAACGGGTATTGTCGGTTTCTTGCTAATTGTAGGTACAGGCCTGATTATTCGGAGCTATTTGTCTAGGTTGAACTTATTGCTGGTAGCAAGGATATCTGCGGTCATTATTACCGTTATTATGATCATCTCGGTGTTCACCGTTGTTGCGTTTAAAATGGGCTTAACAGAAGGCCTAACAATTACCTTCTTCCCTATGATCATCTTGTCTTGGACGATTGAACGTATGTCAATCCTATGGGAAGAGGAAGGTGCGAAGGAAGTTGCTCTGCAAGGTGGTGGTTCATTGCTGACAGCGGTATTAGTTTACCTTGCAATGACGAACTCATACATTCAACACTTAACCTTTAACTTCATTGGTCTACAGTTGATTGTTCTGGCCGGTATTCTATTACTAGGTACTTACACAGGTTACCGCCTCACTGAGCTACGACGCTTCAAACCACTAGCGGAGGACTAAACGATGTTCGAAAGTTTTACTTCGCCGTCTAAGCTTCGCCATAAAGGCATTATGGGGATGAACAAGCGTAACCACAGCTATATTGGCCGTTACAATGATCGTTCTAAATACCCACTTGTCGATGACAAGCTAAAGACCAAAATTATTGCACAGGCAGCAGGAGCAACAGTTCCTGCCCTGATCGGTGTCATTCATAACCAAGCTGAAGTTAAGACTATCCACAAAATGGTTGAGAACTGGCCTGGTTTTGTAATCAAACCTGCACAAGGTAGTGGCGGTAAAGGCATTCTGGTTGTTACGTCTCACAAAAACGGGGTATATACCAAACCCTCCGGCTCTACAATTGGTAGGGATGAGGTCGAGCGTCACATTAGTAATGCGCTTGCTGGCCTTTTCTCTCTTGGTGGTAAAAATGACGTTGCTGTGGTTGAAAACTTAATCAAGTTTGATGACTGTTTTGATGGCTTCAGTTATGAAGGCGTACCAGATGTTCGGATCATCGTATTTAAAGGTTATCCAGTTATGGCGATGATGCGCTGTTCTACAGCGGCTTCCGACGGCAAAGCAAACCTTCACCAAGGTGCCGTAGGAGTAGGCATTGACATCGCGACAGGTAAAGCCGTCAGAGCGGTGCAGTTCGATCATCCAGTGACTCATCACCCTGATACAGGTAAAGACCTTTCGACCCTTCAAGTACCGCATTGGGAGCGCTTGCTGGAGCTTGCGTCAAGTGCCTGGGAAATGACAGGTTTGGGATACATGGGTACGGATATGGTGCTGGATAAAGATGAAGGACCTATGGTTTTAGAGCTTAACGCTCGCCCTGGTCTGGCAATCCAAATCGCTAATGGTGCAGGCTTGCTTCCTCGTTTGAAACACATAGAGAGCCTTGGCACACCTGCTGAGTATCCAAAACCGATTGAACGCGTCGCTTACGCAGCAGAGCAGTTCGGTGTGAAGCCGTTGTTCTAACCCTTCGACATAATGTTCGTTATTACTCGCCAGTAATTGTCATGATTACTGGCGTTTTTGTTCCCGCATCCAAAAACCTTGCACTTGCTCTCCTTATTAAACACATCCTTCTCATATATAAGTTGAATCAATGATCGAGCTAACAAAATCAACATAGATCGTTTCTTTTCTACTTTGCCTTTTGAGTATGATGAGAGCTCCCCTTACTCAACTTGAGAGGTTGAGAAATGCTAATAAAAGAAACAAATAATGATGAACCAGAGCTTGAAGAACAAGAGAGCTTAGACCAACACCTACAACGCTTGTCTGAGCTTTCTGTCCAAGCACTCGAAGAGCTTGCTGAAATGATCGAAGTCAGGGACGATATTCCAGAGGAATAAACGTCGCTTCCTCGTGAAGTTCCGCTAATAAGCCGAGACTGCCGTCCTACAGTCTCGGCTTGTCTTATGTTGTTCGAAGCCTACCTCGTAAATAGATACAAAAACGCCCGCGTTCATTGCGGGCGTTTTATTAGATTCGGAGTTTACGATTCAAACTCTTCAATCATCTCTTGCGCTTCAGTCTTAGGCTTATCCGTTTGACCAAAACCACGCAGACCAACTACGTGTACGTGCTCGTGGTCTTTAAACACCTTACGCACCAGTTTGTAGGTCGTACCTTTCTCTGGGCTGATGTTTTCAGGTGCCGCGATGAGAAGCTGCATATCCAGACGGTCACACAATTCGAACAATGTCGCGATCGATTTCGCATCCAGACGCGCGGCTTCATCCAAGAAGAGCAGACGACAAGGCACAATGTCTTTGCTGCGTAGACGACGAGACTCTTCTTCCCAGCTTTGAACAACCATAAGAAGGATTGACTGACCGGTACCGATCGCTTCACCTGTTGATAGCGCGCCAGACTCAGCCTGTAGCCAACCATCTGTACCACGGTTCACTTCTACACTTAGCTCTAGGTAGTTACGGTAATCCAGTAGCTCTTCACCCAGAACTTGAGGAGAACGTTGACCCATATCGATGTGTGGGTTCACGCGTTGGAACAGTTTCGCCATTGCTTCAGAGAAGGTAAAGCGAGTCGATTCAAACAGGTCTTTATGCTGCTCTTGTTGTGTCGCTAGGCCGTTCAGTAGCACTTCGTGACTTTCGCGGATCTTCACGTTCAGACGTACGCCCTTCACCTGACCAAACGAGATGTTCGACAGGCCTTGGTTCAGCATACGAATACGGTTTTGCTCACGTTGAATCGTCTTCTTGATAATGCTCGCTACCGACTCAGAGCTGATCGCTAGACGGTTTTCACGTTGCGTTAGCTCTTCCGTTAGACGCGCCAGCTCGACTTCCATCTCTTCGATTGCTTCAACTGGGTCATCAGTACGGATGATATCCTGACGAATACGCTCACGAAGGTGTTGGTATACAGCAATATAGAACAGAACTTTACGCTCTGGGCGAGCGTTGTCTTCTGATAGACGCAGCGCATCACGCAGGTCGTCATTGTTCGCAACCGCTAGACGCAGCGCACCCAGTGATTTATCCGACATCGAACGCAGTTCATCCGCTGACATGTAAGCCAGTTCACGCTTGTGTAGACGACGTTCAACATCGTTCTCGCGCGCCAGACGAAGTACAGAGCACCAGCCAGCTTTCGCTGCAACCACAAAGGTACGTAGCTCAACGTATTCTTTCTGAACTTTCTTCAGACGTTTCGCCAAGCCTTTCATCTCTAGTTCAGTAGAGGTGATTGTGCGCTCGTATTCGCTCTTACGGCTACGAGACGTGTGTAGACGCTCATGCAATTCATCACGACGACGCATTGCACGTTCTTCAGCACCTTCGTCCGCGTTCACGCCAAACTCTTGAAGTTCTTGTTTGAACTCTTGAACCGTTTCCAGTTTCGCTTGGTGTGAACTCTTCAATGACGCCAATACTTGGTTGTATTGGTTCATTTGGCCTTGCGACTGTTTCAACTCTTCACGAGAGCGTGTACGCATTTGTTCAGCTTGAACCAGTTTTGCTTTTAGCTGCTCGCTCAGTTCGCTGCTCTTGTTCAGTAGGTCTACTGAATCTGAGTAAGCGAAGTAGTGGCGACGCTCAACGAGATCTGAGAGTGCAAAGATTTGCTTCTTAAGATCTTGTAGCTGTTCGTCTGCCGCTTTGTATTCTGCTTCTAGCGCGTCGAATTGCTCTGGGTCAGCATCAAGCGCAGACGCAATATTCTCTAATTGCGCGACGGCTTTTGCATGGTTGCTTAAGAAGTTCTTCGCCTCTGCAAGCTGAGCGATTTTCTCTTCTAGCTCATCAAAACGCGCTTGCAATGACTCATCTTCAACAAGCACCATGTGTGACGCTAGCTTGTCCAGAGAAGACAACGCTTGCTTGCTGGTTTGAAGCTGAGAACGTTGTTGTTGCTCTTTCGCATCCAGATCCGCCAACACGCGAGCAATTTGGTTACGCTTATCACGAATAGTTGCCAGTGCTTGTTCTGGATCGGCGTCAAAAGCAACCTGAATGTGGTTAGACACAAATAGGTTAAACGCTTGGTACAAGCGCTGCATTTTCTGAGAATCAAACGCCGCTTTTGCGTGTTTCTCTACCACTTCTTCTCGTTCGTTACGCAGCAACTCTAGACGCTGCTCACGTGCCGCACGGCCAAACAATGGGATCTCAGGCAAGCGAGAGTAACGCATTTGGCGATCGTTCATACGAACGCAAACCGCGCCCTCTAACTCTTCTGCATCGAACGAGCTGTCATCAAAGGCATCGATGTCACCTTCAATGATGTACAAGTCTTCTGGACAGTCGTCTAGCTCTACCAGTTTCTCTTCGATGCCTGACAAGTCAGAAACAACGATAGCGTGACGAGCCGGACCGTACATCGCACTGAAATAAGGCGCGTCATCAATCGTGATGTCATCGTAGATCTCAGACAGCAATACACCGCCCAGCGTATCTGCCAAACCTTTCAGACGAGGGTCATTTGAACCACCAGGAGAAGCAAGACGCTCAATCTCAGAGTCTAGCTGGCTACGGCGCTCAGCAAGCTTATCTTTAGCTAAAGACAGCTCCCTTTCTTGTTCAAGGACAACTTGCATGTGGTTCATTACCGCATGGCGATCCTCAAGCTCTTCACCGCTCTGCTCTCTCAGTTTCTCTAGCGCATCGTTCGCCGCGATCCAAGCTGGTGCTATTGCTTCAAGCTTACTGATTTCTGCCACCGCGTTTTGCTCTAGACGGCGCTGTTCACCACGCTGATCACGAACTTCTTCTTGAGCTATCTCTAGTGATTCGATTTGCGTCGCATGACGTTCACGTTCTTGTTCAAACGTAACCTCATCGGTTAGTTCAACGTGATATTGCTTTTTGTATTCAGCAACCAGTTCACGTGCTTGACGCTGCTGGTTAAGGCTGCGTTCGAGATCACGGTGTTGTGCTCGCCATTGCTGTTCGTTTTGTGCGATTTGTTGTGACTCACGCGCTTTCGCGATTGCAGTTTTCGCATGTTCAGACGCGTCTTTGCGCTCAACTTGACCAACGATGCTTTGTACCAGTTTAAGCGCGGTTTCAAACTGCTCTGCCGCTGCAGAGGACATGTCCAGTTTGTGCTTAACCGATAGCAACGCATTGGTGTGTTCTGATTCTTTGCTCCTAAGCTCAGAGACAAGCGCTTGAGCCGATTCCGCCGTTAGGCTGTCATCGCCAAGTAGCTGCTTCGCTTTCTCCAGCGCTTGAACTGCTTGTTGATATTGAAGGGCGCGAGTTTGCTGAACGTCAAGAGCTTGCTGGTAATCAGCAAGTTGCGTCTTAAGGCTATCCACCTCTTCTTCTGCAACGGTAGCTTGCTCTTCAGCCATCATCACGCGTTCTTGCGCTTCTTCGACTACCATCATTTGTTCTTCAAGACGCTCGCTCAGCTCTTCAAGATCTTCTTGGTAGCGTTCGATCTTCTCTTGCTGACGCAGCGCGTTTTGCACCAGTTGCAAGTGATCAGAAGCCGCTTGGTAGTCTTGCTCTAAAGAAGATTCTGATTCGATCAGCAGTTCCAGCTCTTCTTGAACGCGATTAAGCAGATTGTTTTGCTCAATCAAGGTCTCGCGAGAACCAAATAACTCTGAACGCAAAGACAATGTCTGTTCTAGTTTTTTACGACGCTCGTTAGCATGGCGCATATAGTCCGCTGCCACGTAGTTAGTCGACTCTGTGATCAAGTGTTTGAACAAGTCACGGTCTGCTTGCGTAGTTTTGATCGCTTCTAGCGTCATGCGGTTTTCACGCAGCGCCGATTCCATATCTTGGAACGCTTTCTTCACGCCGCCGTTTTGTGGCAGAAGGTAGTCACGTAGCGAACGGGTAATCGCACTTGAGATACCACCGTAAAGCGATGCTTCGATCAGGCGGTAGAATTTAGAACGGTCACCAGAGTTACGCAGTTTCTTCGGAATCACACCGAATTCAAACATTTGTGCGTGGTAATCCACGATAGAAGAGAAGGCTTTAAATTGAACGCCTTCAAATTCTGCGATTGATTCTTTTACTTCATTGATTTGACGTACACGAGCTTGAGTCGCAGATACGCTTTCAACCAAGATATCTGTTGGTTTCACATGGCTTGGAAGACCTTGGATAACAAACGGTTTGATGTCTACTTTCTTATCACGACCCGCAACTTGCTGCAGTTTTACTGCGAACAATAGGCGTTGGTTACGTGAGTTCACCACATCTAGCGCCGCATAACATGCGCCCGGCTGTAGCTTACCGTACAAACCTTTGTCGCGAGACGATTGGCTGCTGCCTGCTTCTGTGGTGTTACGGAAGTGCAGTAGCGTTTGGTCAGGAATCAATGCGGTGATGAACGCCGCCATTGTGGTTGATTTACCTGCACCGTTACCACCTGATAGCGTGGTGACCAGACCATCGATGTCAAACGTACGGGCAAAGAAGCCGTTCCAGTTGACCATGGTCAGCGATTGGTATTTACCGCGTTCAATCATGCTCATGCTTCACCCTCTTCTGTCGTTTCTTCTTGGGCTTGGTCGTCTTGATCTTCTTCAGACAATAGACTGCCTTGGCTTGGCTCTTTGGTGTGCACTACTGCTTCACCATCACGGATCAGACGCAGTTGCGCTTCACGCATGTCATCGCCAATACGTACATCGGCACCAAAGCGGAATACCGCTTCACTGATGCTGAACTTACCGGTTTCACCGATGTTGATGATCATGCCTAGGCGACGCAGACGACGAAGTGACGTACGTACTTTTTCAAACAGCTTTTCTTTATCAAGGTCAGAACCGGTAGCACGGTTCGTCACTAGCTTCATCAGCTTATTTTCATCTGCTAGAGCAAGCAGTTCGTCGTACAGCTCTTGGTTAGTGAAGATGCCTTCGTGCGCAAGACGCTCTGGGCTTAGATAAAGGAAACACAGTACCTTACCCACCAGCATATCCAGTTCAGAAAGAACACTACGGCCAATCAGAGACGTTGAACGAGGACGAAGATAGAAGAAACCTTCTGGCGCTTTCACCAATTCGGTGTTGTAGCGTTGGTAGAAAGAAGAAAGCTCAAGTTCGAAATCCGACAGCAACGCGTGGTTGTCTAGATCTTCACTTGAGATATGACGCCCTGCTCGAAGCATGCTGTCTAGCGCTGGGAACAGAGGGTTAGAAATTGCTTTTGCCAGATTCTCTGACATGTATTCATTAGTATCGGTCGATGACATTCGCTTGTACCTTTGCCCCAAATTCGTTGATTGCTTTCCAGTCTGGTTGAATCGCTTGGTAATCCGATTCTGAATACCCTAGACGTACAGCTTGATCGACGATAATGCGAGCTAAATCAAAATGATGAGTATAAGGGTGCTGTGCAAGGTAATCTCGCAGTACCACACTCAAATCGATTGGTGTGCCTTGATCTTTATGCGCTTTTAGCATGTCACCAATTCGTTCAGACAACTCATCATTGACTTGTTGAAACTCTTCGTATTCTACTTCCATCGGAACTTGACCCGTGACCTCGTCATCACGCAGTACTAGGGCCTCATCACGAAGGTCAGAAAGCCTCTCCGCATCTGCATAAGTCAGATACCAAGGCGCATCGAAGTATTCTTTGACAGATTGACGCAGACGCGAGCTAAACGCACGGTTCTTATCCATATCGATTGCAGTACGAATAAACTTGTGCACGTGTCGGTCATAACCAATCCAAAGGTCGATAGCTTGCTGGCCCCAGCTTGTGATTCGGTCTAGTTTCATTTGCAGACCAAACAAAGCTTCTTCGATAAACTCCAGCTCAGGGTCACCGTAAACAATTTCTTGAATATCGAGGATCTGAGTTTGCAGTTCATCACTGGCGGCTTGCAGCGTATCTTGAAGTTCACGCAACGTGCTTGATGTTTCTGACAGAAGTGCTTCACAGTTGTTGATCGCTTCGCGCCAGTCTTTGTTAAGCAGGTCAGCAATCTGTTGTTTCACTGACTGTTGCTGCTCATCCATAACACGTTGGTTGAGGTCAATTTGATCGAAGATTTCGCCTACAGAATATTTTAAAACACCGTATACGTTTTTCTTCCAGTGACCCGGTGTGCCACCTTTTTGTGCTGCCTCAATCGCTTTCGCCATTTCATCCGCTACCATGGATAGCTGGATAGATAGACGCAGTTTTGAGAACTCACGATGACGCACGTAGTAGTCGGTTATTCCTATCGCTAATGGCGACAAGCGGTAAATGCTCGCTCCGTCAGTAATTTCACTGACAAAACGGCTCATAAGACGCTGCTTAACCATCTCGTTGATCGCATTGTTCGCACGAAAAGCGGAGGCTTCGCCGGTCTCATCAAATAGTCGAGTGACGATGGCAAATGCATCATGCAGTTCACCTTCACCCAGTTCTTCATCGAACCTTTCATTACTCAGTACGGCAATGGCTATCAAAAATGCCAATCGCTCTGTGGTCAGGTTCAACGAGAAATCGTGCTGCTTAACCCAGCCAACCAGCTCATCGATTGGTTGCTCTGCAGCATTGAGAGTCATCTCACTCATTGTTATTCCTGTTTATCGTTCTTTTTAGCCCACACATGAATGTAGCGGCCTAATGAGAGGTATGGCTCTTGTCGACAAAGTTGTTTTTCTAGCGCCAACACATCTTCAAACTCGTAATCACCCATGTATTCCATATTGCCTATGTAATCACTAAATGAGCGAATACCAGATTTGCCACAAATATTAAAACCTGAATTTTCTATCCACTGGTAGACTTCTTCAGGTTTTAAGCCTTTTTGCGGCTGTAGTTTAAATCTTTTTCGGTGAGGCATGCCGTCTAATATATGAGGAATGTTGCCACAAACTACGTTTTTATAGACTAAACCGTGGTGGTTGTAGAACATGACTGATGCGATGCCTCCCGGTTTTACTTGTTCTAGAACTGTTTCAAGTGCGGCCTTAGGATCAACCAGCCACTCCATCACAGCGTGGAACATAACCAGATCGACCTGTCCATCCATATGTTCACCGATGGATTGGACAGGCGAATGAATCAGGCGATACTGCTCAAGCAAACCGTTTTTTTCAATATCCTGCTTAGCCAACTGCAGCATTTCCGAAGATAGATCACATAAAGCGATTCGATGTCCGAGCTTAGCAAGCTTTTGCGACATTTGTGCCAAACCACCACCAGCGTCTAACACTTCTAGGGGTTGCTGGTCAGCATCTAATTCACTTAGAATCTGTAGAAAATCTTCCCACACAATGATTTGGCGGATCTCCCCTTTATCGGAGCCGTAAATATTTTTTGCAAATTTGTGGGCGATATCGTCGAAATTGCGGTCTTCTGTCACTTCTGCTGAGTTATCATAACGGATTGTGCCGCTATTCTGGCACAAGGAAAGCAGGAATAAAGAGGGATACCCTCATTTTTATTATCAATTGATGTTTTTTCGGACTATTTATGTATGTTTGAGCTGAAAAAAGTAGTGTCAGCCATGCTTATGCCCCTTCCGGCATTGCTGCTGATAGGCTTGTTGGGTCTTGCTCTCATTAGTTTTACTACAAAACGTAAAACTGGCTGCTTCGTTGTTCTATTCTCTTTTGTTGGCATTTTTCTTGTTGCCTTCCAACCTGTTTCAACCAAGCTTCTTATGCCGTTAGAGCGAGAGCATAAAGCCTTTTTGCCAGTTTCTGGCACCATCGACTACGTGATGGTTTTAGGGAATGGTCATGTTATCGATGACGAAATTCCACCCACCTCGCAGTTAAGCCGTGCAGCATTAATGCGCTTAACTGAGGGCATTCGTATTTTAAGAATGTATCCAGGCGCGAAATTAATCTTATCCGGCTATGCTGGCGGATCTGAAATTAGCCACGCGCGAATGATGGCGAACGTTGCCCTTGCGTTGGGAGTCGCGAAATCCGATATCATTTTATTAGAAGATGCGAAAGATACGTGGGAAGAGGCGCGTCAAGCGGCTGCATTCGTTCAACAAAAGGAGATTGTGTTAGTCACTTCTGCGAGTCACATGAGCCGTGCATTGTATGAGTTCAACGCAGCAGGCATTAAACCAATCCCAGCCCCGACCAACTTCTTAGCTATTAGCGAGATAAGTCAACCTTGGGATAAATACTCACCTAAAGCGCGTTACTTAGAACAAACAGAGCTTTATTGGCATGAGTACTTGGGCAGTATTTGGCAAAGGTTGCGTGATACTGTCGGCCAAACACCAATGGTTGAAGCAAACTAGTATTATCTTGAAGCCACAAAAAAGGAGAGCCGAAGCTCTCCTTTTCTTTTTACGATTGAGTTATGTTCCAACTAGTCACCAGCAAACATATAGCCTTCGCCGTGCACCGTTACAAAAATCTGTGGGTTCTTAGGATCGAACTCCATTTTTGCGCGCATACGTCGAATAAGAACATCAATGGTGCGGTCATTCGGCGCATCCACTCGATGGCTGATCATGTTCAAAATACGCTCACGACTTAACACCTGGTTAGGGTAAGACGATAATGCCACCAAAAGTTCATACTCTGCTTTAGTTAGTTTTACTGGCTCACCGTTGCGGCTAAGTGCGCGACGTTGAATGTCGAATGTCCACTCCCCAAAGCGCACAATGTGCTCTTCACTGGTTTCATTCGCTTTCGAGCTGCCACTGCGCGCTGCTGAAATACGCCACAGCAAGTTTTTCACGCGAACTAACAGCTCTCTCAGTTCAAAAGGTTTTGTCACATAATCGTCAGCACCCATTTCTAGGCCTACGATTTTATCAATGCTATCCGTGCGTCCTGTTACTAATATGATACCAATATCCGATTGGCTACGTAACTCACGAGTAAGCATCAGGCCGTCTTCACCAGGCAGGTTAATATCCAGCATGATCAGGTCTACATCGCCCGCTTGCAAAACTTCACGCATTTCTGCGCCACTCTCTGCTTCGCTGACTTGGTAGCCCTCATTTTGGAAATATCCCGCAAGCTTACTACGAGTTACAACATCATCTTCTACGACTAATACGTGATAGCTCATTTACACCACTTTTCTGTCTTCTTATTATCCAAGACGTATTCTATTCATAACTAGTAACATTTCTAGTCATAGATACATTAAAACGCAAGATTTAGCGTTTTTATTGATTCAAAACAAGCTTACCCATTGCTATTAATAAACGGTCATTTTTGACCATAAAACATAACAATTATAGTTACTGCTATTCATTTTAATTGATTACACTTAGGGGATATCCCTAATTGACTTTGTGATGCATGACTTGAAGCATCATTCAGGAGCCCAAAATGCAAGAAGTGAAAGCTTTTAATGAAAAACGCGCTGAAATTTACTGGTGGTTTTCGAGCTTGTTCGCAAAAGAACTAACAGAGAAAGAATTGGAAGCCTATCACAGTGTTGAAATTCGCAGTTTTCTCGCAGGTTTAGGTGAAAATGAGTCGCTGAAACCAGCTGTTGATAGCCTAGTTGATGCATTGAATCGGTTACAAGATCGTGAAGATGCACAACTAGAGCTTGCAGCTGACTTTTGTGAACTGTTTTTGAAGACAGAAAAATACGGCGCTCTTCCTTACGCATCCATGTACATTGGTGAATCAGGTTTACTGAATGACAAGCCAGCTGAGGAAATGGAAAAGTTGATGGCTGAATTTGGCGTTCAAGTAGACGAAAACCTAAAGGAACCTGCGGATCACTTAGCCGTTGAGCTCGACTTTCTCGGGAACATGATTATCCGCTCAAACGAGCTTGAACAAGAAAAACACATGGAAGAAGCCTTCGTTAAACAAAACGACTTTATCCAGCAACAATTGATGTCTTGGTTACCTCAGTTTTCAGACAAATGTAAAAAATTCGACGAATTTGGATTTTACTCGAGTGTCGCGAAACTATTAGTTGCATTTTGTAAACTAGACAGCGCCTACCTTCTTGGTGAATAATTGCCGCCTATTTTTAGGGAGCCTGCCTATCGGGCTTCCTGTATGCCTGAAAGTGACCAATTGTAAGTAACTTGGGTATAATATTCGTTTGCCTTAACTTAGCGCAAAGACGCTTGGTTATTTAGCAGTCAAAATGTGACTTCAAATACACAAATCTCTTGCTGAAAACATTGCTAGTCAGTCCACATAGGGCTAAAATGTGAGCGCAAACGATTAAATATGATTTATATGTAAACCGCTGAAATATAGCGGTTTTTGTGTTTTCTTAACAGGTTGATGGCAATTTCTCATCAGATAGAAAAAAGATAAAATTCATCGACCGATGCTGCTACGTACCCTTTTGTCGCACTTGGATCAACCGCTGCCGAGACACTTAGCGCCAATTTTATATTGCTAGGTGTGAAACCATTAGAGCATCAGGTACATCCAATACGACATATTTCAGTAGCTCGATACAGGACACCATTTATGGCCACGATAAAAGACGTTGCTCGCTTAGCCGGCGTTTCCACTACGACAGTTTCGCACGTTATCAATAAAACGCGTTTCGTTGCAGAAGCAACGCAAGAAAAAGTAATGAAAGCCGTTGACGAGCTGAATTACGCGCCAAGTGCCGTTGCACGCAGCCTAAAATGCAACTCAACTCGTACTATTGGCATGTTAGTAACGCAGTCAACCAACCTATTCTTCTCAGAAGTGATTGACGGGGTTGAGAGCTACTGTTACCGCCAAGGCTATACTCTGATTTTATGTAACACAGGCGGGATTTACGAAAAACAACGCGATTACATTCGTATGCTGGCTGAAAAGCGCGTTGATGGCATCCTAGTGATGTGTTCTGACTTAACCGAAGAACTAAAAGAGATGCTTGACCGTCATGCGGACATTCCTAAAGTGGTCATGGATTGGGGCCCAGAGAGCTCACAAGCAGACAAGATCATGGATAACTCAGAAGAAGGTGGCTACATTGCAACCAAACATCTGATTGACAATGGTCATACGGATATCGCTTGTCTAAGCGGTCATTTTGAAAAGCTTGCTTGCCAAGAGCGCATTGCAGGTTTCCGTCGCGCAATGAGCGAAGCGAACCTAGCTGTAAATGAAGACTGGATCCTTGAAGGTAACTTTGAATGTGATACGGCCGTATTAGTTGCAGATAAAATTACCGCAATGGACAAGCGCCCGACGGCGGTATTCTGTTTTAACGACACAATGGCTCTAGGCCTAATGAGCCGCTTGCAACAAAACGGGATCAAAATTCCTGAAGATATTTCAGTGATCGGCTACGACAACATCGAGCTTGCGGAATACTTCTCTCCACCGCTAACGACTATCCACCAACCTAAACGTCGTGTTGGTAAAAATGCATTCGAAATTCTACTTGAGCGTATCAAAGATAAAGAACACGAAAAACGAATTTTCGAAATGCAACCTGAGCTTGTAATTCGAAATACTGTGAAAAAAATGAACTAAATTTCACTGTATTTAACCGTGTTAAATAAGCGCTCTACAGGGGCGCTTATTTTTTTGGGAAAATTAAGCATTCTCTAATACTTCACACCGCTCTAATAACAATTGACTAACGTTAACTCCCTGTTTTATATAAATGTAATATATATTAAGAACTCCTTTTCAAAGGCCAATTTGCACCTTTCCATATGCAAAATAGAGCATTCAATCTATCATTTTTATTGAACCGAAATCACACTTTTAACGCTAAACCGTGATGTTAATTCAATATAAGAAGTATGCTCATTGTGTCACGCACAGGGCAAACCATTCGAAAGAGTGGGACGCAAAGCCTCCGGCCTGAACCATATTACGATATGGAAGGTAGCGGGGTTACCGATGGCAAGTGTGTAAGCAATGACTTTACTCTGTAATGACATTGTTTTTACGTATGTTTGCTACTCTCTCGGACCTGACTTTTGGTGGCGTAATATTAATTACACCGAGATAACAAAACATGGATAAACCGATACTCAAAGACTCTATGAAGCTATTTGAGGCACTTGGTAATATCAAGTCGCGCTCAATGTTTGGTGGCTTCGGACTATTCGCTGATGAAACAATGTTTGCACTAGTGGTAAACAATCAGCTTCATATCAGAGCAGACCAAAAAACTTCATCTGACTTCGAGAAACAAGGGCTAAAGCCTTACGTTTATAAAAAACGTGGCTTCCCAGTCGTTACAAAGTACTACGCTATTTCCAGCGATTTATGGGAATCAAGCGAACGCTTAATCGAAGTAGCGAATCAATCATTGAAAAAGGCAAAGCTTGAGAAAGAACAGCAAGCAAGTACAAAGCCTAACCGTTTGAAAGATTTGCCTAACTTACGACTGGCTACCGAGCGCATGCTAAAAAAAGCCGGCATCGAATCCGTAGAGAAGCTTGAAGAGGAAGGTGCGCTTAACGCCTATAAAGCGATAAGAGATACGCACTCTGCAACCGTCAACATTGAGTTGCTATGGGCACTAGAAGGTGCTATCAACGGCACTCATTGGAGTGTGGTACCTCAAGCTCGCCGAGATGAGTTGATGAACGGCCTCCAATAAAAGTCGGCCTAAAAACTATCTTGTAAAACCGCAGTCTAATCTGCGGTTTTTTTGTGAAATTTTTTCGGTTTTCCTACTGTCTTATTACATATATCCCAAATTGGAATCAAAATTATGAATAAGAAACTGATTTTAGGTCTCATCCTACTAGCGGCTATCGTCTTTTTAGGTATTAACTTTGGCCAGTATTTAACCTTAGAGAATGCAAAAGCCCAACAAGAAGCACTAACTACATACATCGATCAGAATTTTGTATTCTCGGCTGCGATTTACTTTTTTACCTACATTGCAATTACCGCTTTTTCTATCCCAGGAGCGGCAGTAGTCACCTTACTTGGTGCAGCCTTATTTGGTTTTTGGACAAGCTTGCTACTGGTTTCTTTCGCTAGCACTATGGGGGCAACACTGGCCTTCTTGAGCAGCCGATACTTATTGCGTGACTGGGTACAAAACAAATTCGGAAATAAACTCAACGCAATTAATCAAGGTGTCGAAAAAGACGGAGCTTTTTATCTATTTTCCTTGCGTCTAATCCCTGTATTCCCTTTCTTTCTAATCAACTTACTGATGGGCTTAACACCGATGTCTGTAGGTCGATTTTATCTCACTAGCCAAATAGGTATGCTGCCAGGCACAGCCGTATATCTGAATGCAGGTACTCAATTAGCAACAATTGAAAGCCTATCGGGCATTGTTTCACCCGCAGTATTAGCGTCTTTTGCGCTATTGGGACTATTTCCAATCATCACTAAATGGGTTATGAATAAAGTAAGGCCGACACCAAGTCAGCAAAACTCGTAATTGGTGAAGTGGGTATTTTGATGAAAATATTTATCGCTAAAAACCCAGCAGAAGCACACATTGTATGTGAGCTGCTTAAAGTGGAACAAATTTACTGTGAAGTTCGCGGAGAAGGTATTTTCGGCTTAAAAGGAGAACTGCCGTTTGGTGATGATACCGATCCTTATGTGTGGCTTTTTGACACGGCACAAAAGATGAAAGCTGAAGAAATAGTAAAAGCATATCGAAAACAATCCGATAGGCATGAGTATCAAGATTGGCAATGCCCAAAATGTCATGAAATAAACGAAGGGCAATTTGGTGCATGTTGGCAATGTGGATATCAACTAGGAGAGCTATAGCGGCTCTCCTATACTGTGGATGCACTCAGTTTTAAGCACATACAGCTTGCTGTTTAATAAACTCGATGGAGTGTTGATTGAAGTCTTCTGGACGCTCTACATTGCATACATGACCACAATTCGGGATTTCTCGTAGAATGCTGAGCTTATGTGCTGCAACCATTTCTTTGACAGGTTTAATAAACATGTAATCCCTGTCGCCCATTAAGTAAAGAGTCGGAATGGGTAACTCTCGATCTTTAAAATATTTCATTAACGGATTTACATCAGCGGCAAGAATAAACCAACGTTTAAATTCTTTTTGGCAAAGCTTCTTGGCTTCGCGAATAAAAAGGTGGCGAGATTCTCGTTGGCTTCTTTGAGGCATAACAATATAAGCGAACAGTTTGTAGAGCCACATGTACGGTAGGATATGCTTACAAAAATTACCTAATTTCACCAATATCTGAGAACGAGTGTTAAGCCTTGTGACAGCACCGCCGAGCACCATCGAACGTACGCGCTCTGATGACAATTCAGCAAGGTTTCGAACAATAATAGTACCAAGCGACATACCGACAAAATGAGCGGATTGGATCTTTAAATGGTCCAATACTTTCAAAATATCTTGGGTAACTTCCGTAAAGGTATAACGGCTAGCAATGAGCTCTTTAAGTAGCTGATTTGACTTTCCATGACCTCTTAAATCGATCAGCAATAAGTTAAAGTGTTGCTTGTAAGCTTTAATTTGCTTGAACCAGATAGAAGAGCTACCACCAGCACCGTGCACAAATACAACCCACTCATTACTAGTAGGGTGCAAATAGGTTTTATGAAAAAGTAGCGGCTGGGTCATATTGAGTATCAAAAAGATCGTGCTATTGAGTAAAAAGCCATCCTACCACACTCCCCTTACTCAAGATAATAAAGGCACCTCATTCGGTGCCTTTCGTTACAATTTTAAGTCAAACTAACGCTGAGTGGTAAAGCTGCAAATAAGATTCTGCGGCCTTTTGCCAACAAAAGTCTTGTTGCATCGCGTGCAACTGTACTTTATTCACTTCAGGCTCGTTTTGAGCGTAGAGCAACAGTGCCCTTAGCATCGTTAACAACAATGCCTGCGGTGTCGGTTCGAAAAAAACAAACCCCGTTGCTTCAGATGGGTTTACATCATAATCGCTAACGCTGTCCTTTAAGCCACCAACACCGCGTACTATCGGTAATGTCCCATAAGCCATACTATAGATTTGGTTTAAGCCACATGGTTCAAACTCAGAAGGCATCAAGAAGAAATCAGAACCAGCTTCAACGATATGCGCAAGTTCATTGTCATACGCTTCTACAAAGGCAAATTTGCTAGAAAACTGCGCGGCAACCTCTCGTAGCTGAGCGGCAAGAATAGGGTCTCCGGTCCCAACGACAACTAGCTGAACATCGTGCTTCAAAAAATCGGCCAAAGCAGGCAACAAGTAATGAACACCTTTCTGCTGGGTCAACCGACAAACCATACCGAACATAGCTACATTTTTTTCGGGCAAATTTAGTCGTTGTTGTAATGCTTTTTTACAAGCTTTCTTCCCTTGCGACATACTTTGCTGGTCGGCGCAGTAATTAACCGGCAAGTAGGTATCAGTTTCCGGATTCCAAGCGCTGTAATCACAACCATTCAAGATGCCGACTAAGTCCTGCGCACGTTGCTGAAACTCCCAAGCCATGCCGTGACTGCCAAGCTCTGTTTTTAGTTCCTCTGCGTACGTAGGGCTAACCGCGTTTATCTTATCTGCATTCATTACACCAGCTTTAAGCATCGTAATATGCGTTGCACTCACCGCAGCATCGGGAACGTTTCTACAATGAAACTCTGGCAAACACTGCACATCTTCATAACTAAATACGCCTTTAAAGACCGCATTGTGAATTGAAATGACGCTTTTAGTATGAGCAAAAAACGGATCATTGCCATACCTGTGCTTGAGCAAAAATGGAACAAGACCTGTGTGCCAATCGTTCGCGTGTATGATATTAGGTTGAAAGGCGAGCTTGGGTAACATATCGAGACATGCTGCACTAAAAAACGCAAAGCGCTCGCCGTTATCAGTATACGCTTGGTTGTTCTCCGCATACATTGATGGTCGATTGAAATACGGCGGACAATCAATCAGGTAAACAGGATTTTGACCTAACATGAGCCGCAAAACTCGATACTCCGTATGCGGCCATGATGTTAATTCTGTTTCTAATACAACTTCTGCGTCTGCGAGTTTATCAATACTGCTGTACGCAGGGATGGTAATTCTTACGTCTTGCTGTAGGTTTTGAAGGGCTTCCGGTAGTGCCTTGGCAACATCTGCCAAGCCACCACTTTTAATGAGGCCTTCAACCTCAGAAGCTACAAACAGAATAGATAAGTTGTTAGTAGCCAACTCGAGCTCCTTTCGGAATAACAACAATGCCCTCCTCAGACACGTGGAAGTGTTTTTTATCTTCTTGAAGATTCACACCAATCTGAGTACCAGGAGCAATATCGGCATCCTTGTCGACAATCACACGACGTAAAACACATCCTTCGCCAATTTTTACGTCACCAAGAAGTATACATTCGCTGATATCGCAAGCAGAAGCAATATTACTGCGAAAACCAAGCACCGACTTTTCGATTCTTGAGCCTCTAACATAGCTGCCATTACACACTAAACTATCGATTATCTGCACACGACCATTATCAGAGTCGGTAAATGTCGCAGGTGGCAATGGTGGGTAGTAGGTATGCAATGGCCATTTACGGTTGTACAGCGAAAATGGTGCATCTTTTTCTAGCAGATCCATATGCGCTTGCCAGTACGCATCAATAGTTCCGACATCACGCCAGTACACCTCTTCTTTTTCGCCACTGATTTTGTTGGTACTGAAGTCATACACGAACACATCACCTCTAGGGAACATCTTTGGAATGATGTCCTTTCCAAAATCATGTGATGAAGCTTCATTATCCGCATCTTCGACCAACTCTGAGAACAGTACCTGAGCTTCAAAAACATAGTTACCCATTGAAACTAAAGCGTAATCAGGGTCACCAGGAATCGATTTCGGATTTGCTGGTTTTTCTTCAAAGCCAATCATACGACCTTCGCTATCCACTTCGATAACCCCAAATTGCGACGCCTCTTTTAGTGGCATGCGCAATGCAGATACCGTCAGAGAAGCCTTCTTTTCTGAGTGGAAGTTCAGCATTTGTTTGATATCCATCTTGTAGATATGGTCAGAGCCAAAAATACAAACTTGCTCTGGTTCCTCTAATTCCATAAAACGCAGGTTTTGATAGATCGCGTCCGCCGTCCCTTCGTACCAACGTTTACCAGTACGCATTTGAGCGGGAATAGGATCGATAAAGCGGTCTGTAATGCCGTTGATGTTCCACCCCTTTTTTAAGTGATGGAATAAAGATTGAGATTTAAATTGGGTTAGGACGTAAATGCGCATCAGATCCGCATTAACAAAATTGTTTAGAGCAAAATCGATCAATCGATAACTACCACCAAACGGTACCGAAGGTTTACTGCGAGATTCCGTTAAAGGTCTCAAACGAGAGCCTTCACCGCCAGCAAGAATCATTCCCAAAACACCAGCCATTTGTTGTTCTCCATATCGTTATAGCTTGGATTTGGTACTCGCTTGAATGAGTCATACTCGGGGAGTCAAGCGAATACATTTAGCAACCGTCTCTGAGTTTCTGTGAACTCTTACAACACGGATAAAAAAGCTACGGCACTTCCAGTATGCAACGTCCACTCTTTCCTTATTTTTTGACGCAAACAATGCACACAGTTGCACTAATTTTTGTAATAAATTATCTAAGCGGGTTCTAAATTACAATTTTTAATACGCCATTCTGTGTACCATACAGCTCTTGCGTACTCAAGACGATATCTAGATCACACATGGAAAAGCAAACGATTACATTGTGAAAACAATTTACGAACGGATTCACTACACCGCCGATTTTTTAGCCCAATGTATAACAAATATGTGAATGCAAAATGAAAGTTACAACGAATATTTTTTACATAAAAAATACATCAGCGACTACGAAATATTGATACTGGGATCTTCTCGCGTCAGCAAAACTCAGTCAAAGCAGCAAAGATCTATACGAACAACACAGTGGCCTTTACGCAAAAACAAAACGCAAAAAAGGCAGCGATATCGCTGCCTTTTTACATTACTTAGATCGTACGTTTTTATGCTTTCGCTTTTTTACGCTTATCAGTGACTTCCCACTTACCGTCAACAAAGAGCGCTGTCCAACCACTTGGCTTACCGTTCTCTTCCGAACGAACGTAGTTCTCTTTTGTTTTACGGCTAAAGCGTACAACAGCAGGACGACCATCAGGATCTTCTTGCGGCGCAGTTGCTAGGTATTTGAACTTCTCAGGTAAACGCTCTTCAAAACGTGCCAGTTCAGCAACCAAAGGAGCACGTGTCTCGCGCGATTTCGGGAAATTGCTTGCCGCCATAAATAAACCCGAAGCACCATCACGAAGTACGAAATACGCATCTGAGTTTTCACATGGCAACTCGGGGAAATGAACAGGATCTTCTTTCGGGGGCGCGACTTCGCCATTCTTCAAGATCTTACGAGTGTTCTTGCACGTTTCGCTCGTACAATCCATGTATTTACCAAAGCGACCGTTCTTAAGCACCATATCAGAGCCACATTTGTCACATTCAACAACTGGACCATCGTAGCCTTTTACTTTGAACTCGCCGTATTCAACAAGGTAGCCTTCACAGTTCGGGTTATTACCACAAACATGCATCTTACGCTTGTCATCAATCAGGTATGCGTCCATCGCTGTTTCACAGATCGGACAACGCTTTTTAGCACGAAGAGCTGCGGTTTCAACGTCTTCTTCTAGAACGTTAATAATACCTTCTTCGTCACCCAAGTTGATGGTTGTCTTACAACGCTCTTTTGGTGGTAACGCGTAACCTGAACAGCCTAAGAACACACCTGTCGAAGCAGTACGGATGCCCATTGGACGGCTACACGTCGGACACTCGATATCCGTCATGACGATGTGGTTTAACTTCATACCGCCTTCTGACTCATCCAGCTCTGCTTTTTCAAGATCGCCAGTAAAATCAGCAAAGAAGTTATCTAACACAGCTTTCCAGTTCACTTCACCTTCAGCGATTTGGTCCAATTTCTGTTCCATACGCGCAGTAAAGTCGTAGTTCATCAAATCGTTAAAGCTGTCATCAAGGCGGTCAGTAACAATTTCACCCATTTTTTCAGCGTAGAAACGGCGCTGATCAACTTTCACGTAGCCACGATCTTGAATCGTAGAAATGATCGATGCGTAAGTCGACGGACGACCAATGCCTCTTTTTTCCAGCTCTTTAACCAGTGCAGCTTCAGTGTAGCGCGCAGGTGGCTTTGTAAAGTGCTGTTTAGGGTCAAGTGACTCTAAGCTTAGCTTATCGCCAAGTTGTACCGCAGGAAGGATTGTATCCTCGTTTTTGCCCATTGGACGCTGTACACGAGTCCAGCCGTCAAATTTAAGGATACGGCCTTTCGCTTTAAGCGTGTATTCTGCCGCTTTTACACTGATGGTTGTTGAATCGTATTCTGCTGGCGTCATTTGACACGCTACAAACTGATTCCAAATCAAAGCGTAAAGTTTGTGCGCATCAGCATCGACACCTTGCAGGTCTTCCGCCTTAACACCCACATTTGAAGGACGGATCGCTTCGTGCGCTTCCTGTGCCCCTTCTTTGCTACCGTACGTCAATGGTTTCGCTGGCAGGTACTTATCACCAAACTCAGAACCAATAAAGTCACGTACAGCGTCCACAGCCTCGGCACTTAGGTTAGTCGAGTCCGTACGCATATAAGTGATGTAACCGGCCTCATAGAGGCGCTGAGCTAGCATCATGGTCTTTTTCACGCCGTAGCCCAGACGTGTACTTGCTGCCTGTTGAAGCGTAGAGGTGATGTAAGGTGCTGAAGGCTTGCTCTTTGTAGGGCGGTCTTCACGCTTACATACTTCGTAACTTGCATTCTCAAGTACAGACATCGCTGCTTTGGTTTCTGCCTCATTAACTGGCTTAAACGCAGAACCGTCTTTCTGAGCAACAAGCAGTTTAAAGTCCGCTTTGTCTTTCGTTTTCGTATTCGCATGAATGTCCCAGAATTCTTCTGGTACAAACGCGTTAATCTCACGCTCACGCTCAACTAACAGTTTCACCGCAACAGACTGCACGCGACCAGCAGATAAACCACGAGCCACTTTTTTCCAAAGTAGAGGTGAAACCATAAAACCAACGACACGGTCCATGAAGCGACGTGCTTGTTGGGCATTTACACCATCCATGTTCAGCTCGCCAGGTGTCTGGAAAGCTTGTTGGATCGCGTTTTTCGTAATTTCGTTAAAAACTACACGTTTGTATCGCTCTTCATCGCCACCGATGATCTCACGAAGGTGCCATGCGATTGCTTCCCCTTCGCGGTCCAAATCGGTTGCGAGATATACGCAATCTGCGTCTTTGGCGAGTTTTTGTAGTTCGTTGACAACTTTTTCTTTGCCTGGAAGGATTTGGTAATTCGCTTCCCAGTCATGATATGGGTTAATCCCCATCTTTTTGATCAACGCTTTGCGGTCTTTCTCTTTTTTAACGCGCGCTTTCTCTTCCGGACTCATCCCTTTAGTTGAGATGGCTGCGGCTTTTTTCTCACCAGTGCTTTGACCGGCCGTAGGCAGATCACGCACATGACCAACACTAGACTTAACAATAAAGTCTTTACCAAGGTACTTATTTATCGTCTTTGCCTTGGCTGGTGACTCCACTATAACGAGTGATTTACCCATAACTGACTCTAACGTCCTTCATAATAATGCGGGTAGAAACCTTGTTTAAAGGCCACCCGCATAATGTTCTATTTCATTGCTTCTTTTTTTACTATTGTGCGAGATGAAAAGAAGATCAACTGCTTTTTTGAAATTCAGATCCGATTGGTTGACAATTCATCGTCTTTATACTTCAAAGAGACAGGGTTCTGAAAGGTATTGAGCGGCATATCTAAACAGGCAAACTTAGCATCCGCTAATCCAATGCAATAAATTTTGTTACCCATCACAAAATAGTTTGGTTCAATGCTCTGCCATCTTCCTCCGCATCATGCTTATACTCTAAAAATTGATCTGTTTAGTCTTACTGAACGATTGACTGAATTAATCATGCAAACCCATTTTAGTTGTAGGTATACTCAGCGTTCTTAACTGAATAGGATGGTAGAAAGAATATGTCTGATAGAACGTTTATCGAAGAGTTCGACCTTCTTTTGATCGCTAACCAAATCATCCAAGAGCACGATGATTACATCGAGGGAATGCGAGCCACAAGTGTAGAAGAAAAAGAAGGTGTTTTAGTTTTTAAAGGTGAATACTTCCTTGATGACAAAGGTTTACCAACTTCAAATACGACTGCAGTATTCAATATGTTCAAATACTTAGCGCATCACCTTTCTAAGGAATTTACGCTGGTTAAATAGTATTGGGAAACAAAAAAGCCAGAGTGTTATTCACTCTGGCTTTCCTGTTTTAGGTCAGAATATTTAGCAGCTTAAAGCCTTAAGTTTGTCGAAGTAGTCAGGGAACGTTTTCGACGTACACTTTGGATCGTTAATCGTCACAGGCGTATCACTAAGTGCCACCAGCGAAAAACACATCGCCATTCGATGATCATCGTAAGTATCAATCGCAGCATGCTTTAACTGAGACACAGGTTTGACGATGATGTAGTCTTCCCCTTCTTCCACTTCCGCACCAACTTTACGTAACTCAGTCGCCATAGCTGACAAACGGTCTGTTTCTTTTACACGCCAGTTATAAACGTTACGAATAGCGGTAGTGCCTTCGGCAAATAACGCTGTTGTCGCGATGGTCATTGCAGCATCAGGGATATGGTTGTAATCCATATCAATGCCTTTTAATTGACCAACACGTGAAATTACGTAGTCATCACCCCATTCAATTTCTGCACCCATTTTTTCAAGCGCATCAGCAAATTGAATATCACCTTGAATGCTGTTTTTACCGATACCCGTGACTTTAACTTCTCCGCCTTTGATGGCTGCCGCCGCCAAGAAGTAAGAAGCAGAAGACGCGTCACCTTCAACCAAGAAATCACCTGGAGCGATGTATTGCTGACCGGCTGGGATCACAAACTCTTGATAGTCATTGTTGATCACATCGACTCCAAACTGCTTCATGATATGCAGGGTGATATCGATATAAGGCTTAGAAACCAAATCGCCTTCGATGTTGATGCGAATTTCACCTTCAGCCAATGGCGCAGACATTAAGAAAGCGGTCAAGAACTGACTTGAAATGGACCCATCGATAGAAACTGTACCTGCTTTTAGGCCAGTACCAATTATTTTGAGAGGCGGAAAGTTCTCGTTTTCCATGTACTCAACGTTCGCACCAGCATCTTTCAGTGCCGTGACAAGGTGACCAATTGGACGCTCTTTCATACGAGGTTCGCCCGTCAGTACATACTCCCCTTCTCCAAGACAAAGAGCCGCAGCTAATGGTCGCATCGCAGTGCCAGCATTGCCGAGAAATAACTCTACCGGCTCTGAGACAGAAAACGGACGCCCAAGGCCTTCAACGAGACATTCTGTTTTATCTTCGGAAAGTTGGTATTGAACGCCTAGTTTAGTCAGCGCATTCAGCATATGACGAATATCATCACTGTCGAGGAGATTAGTAAGGCGAGTTCTGCCTTTAGCAAGAGCAGCAAGTAAAAGAGCTCGATTAGAAACGCTTTTAGAGCCAGGAAGGTTCACTTCCCCTTGAATTTTATTGATAGGTTGTAACGTTAGGCTTTCCATTAAAAGTTGATAATCCTTTGTGCCCTCAACATACGATTTTTATGAGGGCTAAACAATTCTTCGTGAATTCAGACTACCCAAAAAAACACGACAAAACCAGAGTAAATCGGCGCTAATTTATGAATATCCTCAAGCAGCCTAAAGATACAGAATTAAAGGCATTGCCAGCGATGTAAATCAGAGCGAAAGAAGCACGGCGAAACAGCAAACTATTTCGACTTTATTTGACTATAAGCCAGCCCGACTGTACATGCCTGATTAGGCTTCGTTAGACTAAAACAACCTAGGGTTAATAAGTGATATCAACCCTGACTCCATCATCAAAATATAAAATACGAACTTCATACCCTCGACTAAATAACATATTTTTATCAACATCTTGGATGACATTAATTAGCTTATCACCCTTCACTTTGATGAGTAGCTCAACTAACTTATATTCAACCGTGTATTGGTAATTACTTTGGTTTTGAGCAACTGCGGCACCAGCAAGCGCACCCACTGCCGTCGCGACTTCTCTTCCCGTACCGCCACCAAATTGATTACCGACTAAACCACCGATAGTGGCACCAAGTAGTGTCTTCCAACCGTTACTTTTCGATTGAACAACCTCTTGTTGAGTAATATAACGGACAGAGTCAATCTTCCCGTAAACTACTTCATTAACTGGCTTGGCAACATTTCTTTCATAGGCTGCGTTGGCGACAAGTGGTAAAAACAGTATGATCCCAAGCCATACTTTTACGATATTTCTTAACCAGGTCATCATAAACTCCTCTGACTCCAATGTTGGTAACGACTTCTTATGGCTATTTATTTAACTGAACTCGATGAAACGTTCAACTTTCCCTCACCCTATAAAGCACTCAGCGACCCCAATGGTTTGCTGGCTTTTGGTGGTGACTTAAACCCCATGAGAATCCTCAATGGTTACTATCAAGGCATTTTCCCTTGGTATGGTCCTGGTGAACCTATTTTATGGTGGAGCCCTTCTCCGCGCGCCGTGTTTGACCCATTACAGTTTAAGCCATCTAAAAGTCTCAAAAAATTTCAGCGTAAACATAACTATAAAGTAACACTCAATTTCGCGACAGAAGAAGTGATTAGACTATGTTCTTCAACACGCCCTGCAGAGGAAACATGGCTCAACGAGGAAATGCAAGCTTCCTACATTGAGTTAGCCAAACTTGGTCACTGTCACTCTGTAGAAGTATGGCATGACAACAACCTGATTGGCGGACTATATGGCATTTGCGTGGGCCAACTTTTTTGCGGAGAGTCGATGTTTAGTCTAAAAGATAACGCATCCAAAATTGCATTGTGGTACTTATGCAACCATTTGGCGTCAAAGCAAGGTCAATTAATCGATTGCCAAGTTATGAATTCTCACTTGGCATCACTTGGCGCATTTGAACTTGAGCGTGACGAATTTATGCAAAAACTACTATCTTTAAGAGAAAAGCAAACACTATTTGATGCCTATCAGCCCCAAGTTTTGCAGGATTCAGTATGAGTACGGATATACAACATATTCGAATAGGGTTGACGAATAATCACCCTTGTAGTTATTTGCCTGAACGGCAAGAGCGGGTTGCGGTGGCGCTTGATGAAAGGCTGCATACTGAAGAAAATTACCAGTTGCTCATGGCTAACGGTTTTCGTCGTAGCGGAGATACCATATATAAACCGCATTGCGAGCATTGCACCGCTTGCCAGCCAATTCGAGTCTCGATTCCAGACGTTAGACTATCAAAAAGTCAGAAGAGGCTGCTTAATAAAGCACAGTCTTTACGCTGGGAAATGAAACCTGAAATGGATGAGGAATGGTTTGAGCTTTACAGTCGGTACATCTGCAAACGGCATAAAAACGGCACTATGTACCCACCAAAGCGTGATGAGTTTGCTCGATTTGCTCAAACCAGCTGGCTGACAACGTCGTTTTTACACATTTACGATGAATCAGATCAATTGCTTGCCATTGCAGTGACAGATTTGATGCCACAATGCTCGAGTGCTTTTTATACTTTCTTTGACCCTGACTACGAGTTATCTCTTGGGACATTAGCGGTGCTTTATCAAATTAAATACTGCCAAGAAAACAAACAACAGTGGCTATATTTGGGATATCAGATTGATGAGTGCCCAGCAATGAGCTACAAAACACGCTTTCAACGCCACCAAAGGCTAGTAAATCAGCGTTGGCGAGGGTAGAATACGCCTCAACTTTACATAATTACTATTTAGCGGCAGAATATAGCCCGCTAATATTGCCTAATTTCTAAAGAGGATTAAATGGCTAAAGAAGACGTAATCGAGATGCAAGGCACAGTCCTTGACACTCTACCAAACACTATGTTCCGTGTTGAACTTGAAAACGGTCACGTTGTGACTGCTCACATCTCTGGCAAGATGCGTAAGAACTACATCCGTATCCTAACGGGTGACAAAGTAACTGTAGAGATGACTCCATACGACCTGTCAAAAGGCCGCATCGTCTTCCGCGCTCGTTAATCTCTGATTTTCGGATGCAATAAAAAACGGAGCAAGCTGCTCCGTTTTTTATTGCACAATTTTTTCCGATTTAGTTCAGATAAAAAAGCGCACGATCTTCTCGTGCGCTTTTGCGTTTGTTACCGACTAACGATTAATGCATCGCTGTCTCTTTCTCACTTAAGTATTCAAACTCAAGCGTATCGTTGACCAGCGTTACTTTCACTGTACCGCCGTCAACTAAAGATCCAAACAACAGTTCGTTAGCCAAAGGCTTCTTAAGCTGTTCTTGGATAACACGCCCCATTGGGCGAGCCCCCATAGCTTTGTCATAACCTTTATGTGCTAACCAATGGCGAGCGTCTTGCGATACTTCCATTGAAACGCCTCTCGCATCAAGTTGCACTTGCAGTTCAACAATGAACTTATCAACCACTTGATGGATAACGCTTTCATCAAGGCTGTTAAACCAGATGATGTTATCAAGACGGTTACGGAACTCAGGAGTAAACACCTTCTTAATTTCCGCCATTGCATCGTGACTGTTGTCTTGTTGAATCAAACCAATTGATTTCTTCTCGGTTTCCGCCACACCTGCGTTAGTTGTCATAACAAGAATGACATTACGGAAGTCTGCTTTGCGACCATTGTTGTCCGTTAGCGTACCGTTATCCATGACTTGCAACAACAGGTTAAAGATATCAGGGTGCGCTTTTTCAATCTCATCAAGTAATACGACTGAGTGTGGGTGCTTAATAACAGCATCGGTTAGCAAACCACCTTGGTCATAACCGACATAACCAGGAGGCGCACCAATTAAGCGACTTACGGAGTGACGCTCACCATACTCAGACATATCAAAACGAAGTAGCTCGATACCTAGAAGCTTAGATAACTGCACCGTCACCTCTGTTTTACCAACCCCTGTTGGGCCTGCAAACAAGAATGAACCAACAGGTTTGTTGTCTACACCTAAACCTGCACGTGTCAGCTTGATCGCCTCGGACAATGCATCAATCGCATTATCTTGACCGAATACCAACATCTTCATTTTGCTATCTAAGTTTTTCAAAATGTCTTTATCTGAAGAAGAAACCGACTTCTCTGGAATTCGCGCCATTTTGGCAACCATTGATTCGATATCAGCCACTCCGACCGTTTTTTTACGACGGCTTGCAGGAGCAAGACGACTACGCGCACCAGCTTCATCAATGACATCAATGGCCTTATCTGGTAGATGGCGTTCATTAATGTATTTAGCCGACAGTTCTACCGCGGCACGCAGTGCTTTATTGGTATAACGTACTTCATGGTGAGCTTCGTACTTCGGCTTCAAACCCATCAAGATTTTAGTTGTATCATCCAATGAAGGCTCTACAACGTCTATCTTTTGGAAACGGCGAGACAACGCACGCTCTTTCTCGAAAATGTTGCTGTATTCTTGGTATGTCGTCGAACCAATACAACGCAACTTACCGCTACTTAAAAGAGGCTTAATAAGATTTGCTGCATCGACTTGACCACCAGATGCCGCGCCTGCACCGATGATGGTATGTATTTCATCGATGAACAAAATGGCATCTTCTTCTTTTTCAAGTTGTTTCAAAATCGCCTTGAAGCGCTTTTCAAAATCACCGCGATATTTGGTACCAGCGAGCAAAGAGCCAATATCTAGTGAATAAATCACGCTGTTTTGAATGACCTCAGGGACCTGCCCTTCGACAATTCGCCATGCAAGACCTTCCGCAATGGCTGTTTTACCAACTCCTGCCTCACCCACTAGTAGTGGATTATTCTTGCGGCGTCGACAAAGTACCTGAATAGTGCGCTCTAACTCTTTATCACGTCCAATGAGTGGGTCGATGTTTCCATCTTTAGCGACTTGATTAAGATTCGTCGCAAAGCTTTCTAGGCGTTCTTCAGAATTAGGCTCTTCAACACTTTCTGAGCTAAACGAGTCTGATGATGAATCCTCACCTGCACCTGATGCTTTAGTAATACCGTGGGAGATGAAATTAACAATATCTAATCGGGAGATGTCATTTTTCTTCAGTAAGTAAGCGGCATGCGACTCTTGTTCACTGAAGATAGCAACAAGCACGTTGGCGCCTGTTACTTCATTACGACCAGACGACTGTACATGAAAGACGGCGCGTTGTAGTACACGTTGAAAACTCAAAGTCGGCTGCGTTTCACGCGTCTCATCACTATCTGGGATAAGAGGCGTAGTTTGATCGATGAAAATATCGAGTTCGTTGCGTAAAGCGTCAAGATCCGCCTTACAAGCTAGAAGGGCTTCCTTAGCTGCATCATTTTCCAACAATGCAAGTAGGAGGTGTTCGACAGTCATAAACTCGTGGCGTTTATCTCGCGCCCGAGCAAATGCACCGTTAAGGCTTGACTCTAGTTCTTTATTTAGCATAAGTACCTCCCGAAAAAACAACTGGGGTTGTTCGAGCAAGTCTTCTTTGTTTACGCTTGCTCCATAGTGCAAAGTAGCGGATGTTCATTTTCCCTTGCGTACATCGTAACTTGCGCTACTTTTGTTTCGGCAATTTCTGCGCTGTATGTGCCGCAAATTGCCTTTCCTTCATAGTGGACCTGAAGCATGATTTGAGTTGCTTTATCAATATCATGTGAGAAAAATCGCTCAAGCACCTCTATGACGAAATCCATAGGTGTATAGTCATCATTATTGAGTACGACATTGTACAGCTTAGGTGGCTGGACTTTCGTACTTTCTCGCTCCAGAAGATCAGAGTCCGGAGTGACCCATTCAAAATTTTTACTCATGGCAATCTAAAGATATCGTATCAAAGGGTTGATGTTTTCGACCTATAAAAACAATCTACCACAAGCGTGCAGCGCGGTGTAGTGAGTTATGGCACCGAATTCGATCTTTGATCGATAAAAGTTGCTACCTAATATAGAGACTAATGCACGTCTTGATACGGCGCAAATAAAAGATGCTTGTCGATAAGTTACACATTTTTTCTTATAAAAGAACTTTCTATTTATTGCTTTCGGACTATTGCAAACCACCCCATCATCTTCTATCTGGATCACACTTCCTCATTGAGAATACGGTAATTATCACGAAAACTTCATTTTTTATTCAGTCAGAGGATTCTTCTCCCATAAGCAACACGGACAGTATGGCTTTTTCAGTATGAGCCACTTCATAGGCAAATTGACTAAACTTCTGCGTATATACGAAAAACTGTTTGCAAATTTGTTAATCTCAAAAGTGATTTGTTTTCAATTATGTTTCTGTTTGTTGCTCACTGCTATTGACTGTCGAAATTCATTGACTACAGTGGAAAGTGTCGATGCATAAATCATCATTTTGAAACTTCTCTTCTTTAAGTGGTTTGATGAATGTGACTTATCATTGATTTGACGTTTGTTGGCATTCGCTGACAATGGTAGTACCAAGTTAAAGGTATAACTTGGTTGCAGTAACAACATCAGTAAAAAATGCATGAGGGATGTAAAGCATGGCTACAGGTACAGTAAAGTGGTTTAACAATGCCAAAGGATTTGGGTTTATTTGTTCAGATGAAGAAGAGGGAGATATCTTTGCCCACTACTCAACTATCCAGATGGACGGTTATCGTACACTGAAAGCAGGCCAACAAGTCTCTTACGAGATTGAAAAAGGTCCCAAAGGCTGTCACGCGAGTAGCGTCGTGCCTCTTGAAGGCCAAGCCAAATAATTAGAGCGCTGTCGAAATATAAAAATATTGCTCTCGAAACGCCACGTTGATGTTTTGAAGAGAAAAATAAACCCGCCAAGATAGCGGGTTTCTTACTATTTAGAGCACGTGTTACAAAAGGAACACTTACAACGCACTTACAGGATAGGAAACACGCCGAAAACGACGTGTTTTTACACTAACTTACTTGTTAATGATTGCGTTAAAGGTTTCGCTTGGACGCATCAATTTAGAAACCAATGCATCGTCTAGTAAGTAGTAACCTCCTAGCTCACCTTTCACGCCTTGCGCATTATTTAGCTCAGCAACGATCGTTTCTTCCTGCTCTAACAGCGCTTTTGCAATTGGTGCAAATTCAGCAGCAAGATCCGCATCATCCGTTTGCTCTGAAAGCGCTTTCGCCCAGTAAAGTGCAAGATAGAAGTGGCTTCCACGGTTATCTAGCTCACCCACTTTACGTGACGGAGATTTGTTGGTGTCTAAAAACTCACCGGTCGCTTTATCTAGTGTATCTGCGAGAACCTGAGCCTTAGGATTGTTTGTCGCTACACTTAAATGCTCTAACGAAGCTGCAAGCGCTAGGAACTCGCCCAAAGAATCCCAACGAAGGTGATTCTCTTTTTCTACTTGTTGAACGTGCTTAGGAGCGGAACCACCAGCGCCTGTTTCAAATAGACCACCACCATTCATCAATGGAACAATAGATAGCATCTTAGCAGACGTACCTAACTCTAGAATTGGGAACAAGTCTGTTAGGTAGTCACGAAGAACATTACCTGTAACAGAGATAGTATCTAGGCCCGCTTTCATACGCTCTAGTGAGTACTTACAAGCTTCAACAGGAGATAGGATCTTAATCTCTAGACCGTCAGTATCGTGATCTGGTAGGTAGGCGTTTACTTTCTTGATGAGCTCAGCATCGTGCGCGCGGTTTTCATCTAGCCAGAATACAGCTGGAACACCTGTTGCACGTGCGCGAGTCACTGCTAGTTTAACCCAATCTTGGATTGGTGCGTCTTTAACCTGACACATACGGAAGATATCACCTTCTTCAACCGCTTGCTCTAACAGTACGTTACCTGAAGCATCAACAACGCGAACAGTACCCGCAGCGTCTAGAATGAATGTCTTGTCGTGAGAACCATACTCTTCAGCTTTCTGAGCCATTAGACCAACGTTAGGTACGCTACCCATAGTGGTTGGATCAAATGCGCCGTGCTCTTTACAGAAATCAATAACCGCTTGGTAAATACCTGCGTAGCTACGATCTGGAATCATCGCTTTGGTGTCTTTTTGTTTACCATCTGGTCCCCACATTTGACCAGAAGAGCGAAGCATTGCTGGCATAGAAGCATCTACAATAATGTCACTTGGTACATGTAAGTTTGTGATACCACGATCAGAGTCAACCATCGCAAGCTCTGGTTGAGTTTGGTAAACCGCTTGAATGGCCGCTTCAATTTCTGCTTTTTGCGCTTCAGGTAGAGACTCAATTTTTGAGTAAACATCACCGATACCATTGTTTACATCAACACCTAGCTCTTCAAACAGCTTACCGTACTTATCGAAAACGTCTTTGTAGTAAACTTTTACTGCATGACCGAAAATGACAGGGTCAGAAACTTTCATCATCGTCGCTTTCATATGAAGAGACAGCAGCACGTCTTGTGCTTTCGCTTCAGCAATCTCTTTCTCGAAAAATTCAACCAACGCCTTCTTCTTCATTACTGAAGTATCAATGACTTCTTTATCTAGTAATGGGAACGCAGACTTAAGCTCTTTAACTGTACCATCATTACCGACAAACTCGATTTTGACCTCTGTTGCACCAGAGATAGTTGTAGACTTTTCGCTACCAAAGAAGTCATTGTCTGACATGCTCGCAACATGGGACTTAGATTCTGCTGACCATGCACCCATTGAGTGTGGGTTTTTCTTCGCGTAGTTCTTAACCGAAGTCGGAGCACGACGGTCTGAGTTACCTTCACGAAGTACTGGGTTAACCGCACTACCTTTGATTTTGTCGTAAGCCGCTTTAATCGCTTTCTCTTCGTACGTGCTCGGCTCTTCTGGGTAGTTTGGTAAATCGTAACCTTTCGCCTGAAGCTCTTTAATCGCCGCTTTAAGCTGAGGAACTGAAGCTGAAATGTTAGGTAGCTTGATGATATTTGCTTCTGGAGTTTGAGCTAGTTCACCAAGCTCAGTCAACGCATCGCCAATGCGCTGTTCTTCTTTTAGATGCTCTGGGAAGTTAGCGATAATTCGACCTGCTAGTGAAATATCACGAGTATCTACATTGATGCCAGACGATGCTGTGAATGATTGAATGATTGGTAGTAATGAATAAGTTGCTAGCGCCGGCGCTTCATCAGTGATGGTGTAGATAATTGTAGGTTTTTCTGTAGGCATGAAATTTCCCTATTTTTTAATCAACTTGTTGGCTGATCAACTCAGCGTCTGAGTTGGTTTAATTGACGCATTGCTGCGCGTTAGCAGTACATGTCTCCTCACTAACGCCACATGCGGTTCGCACTCTTTGTTGTAGTTTGAAGCTCTAAGCTCTGAATCCATGAGTGCACTGATATAATTAAACAAATAACACGAATTAGTCTATCATTCTGTGCGCGTTTGTTAGTTTTAGGCGCGCAAATCATATCCGATCATGAGAAAACTTAAAACTTTCAAACACAGTTCATTTACATTTTTGCAGGGTAGTTAACATGTCATCTCGTACAGGTCAGGAAAAAGGTCGCAGTCGTAACCAGTCTAAAACGGGCCATTTTAAACACTCAGGAGCTCGCAATGGCTCGAAGACTCGTACTCAGCAAGACCGCCGCCCTAATCGCCCAACAAAGAGCCAAAAGCCAAAAGTGCCCCCTAAAGATCGTAAAGTCATTATTTTCAATAAGCCTTACGATACGCTCAGTCAATTTACCGATGGCGATGGTCGCAAAACGTTAGCGGACTATATCCCGATCAAAAATGTCTATGCGGCTGGCCGATTGGACCGAGACAGCGAAGGTTTAATGGTACTCACTAACGATGGCATCTTGCAGGCGAAGCTAACGCAGCCAAAGTCAAAATCGCCGAAGACTTATTGGGTTCAAGTCGATGGCGCTCCTCAGGAGCAAGATCTTGAAAAATTGAGAAAGGGAGTAGAGCTAAAAGATGGTATGACTCTACCAGCCGAAGTTGAAGTTATTCCAGAACCACAAGTCTGGGACAGAACGCCTCCGGTTCGTTTTCGAGCAAATATCCCTACAACTTGGTTAGCCATTACCATTATTGAAGGAAGAAATCGTCAGGTGCGTCGCATGACTGCGCACATTGGCTTCCCTACCTTGCGCCTCATTCGTCATTCGATGGGTGATATCGTCCTTAACGACCTAATGCCTGGTGAATGGAGAGAAATCTCTCTCTAATAAGCAGAAAAGATAAAAGCAGGCTTAAAGCCTGCTTTTTAGATTCGTACTTTTTCAGTTAAGCCCTATCTAATGAACTAAGGGATTACTGCTCAGCAAGCCAGTTTTTAAAGGCCTCTTTTTCCGCCGGAGACGCTTTCTGGTACATCGTCTTTAATACATCAACCATTGGGCTGTCGTTCGATGCGGCTGTTGAACGGGTATCACTAGTCTCAACTCGAGGCTCGATATCACTTACTGATTGTTGATGCTGATTCACAGTTACATAGCTAACAGCAACACTCGCGATACCGCCAGCAATATTGTAGTTACGAGTTTCTTGAGGGTAATTACGACCAATTTGAACACCATCTGACTCTAATACATCTTCGACCAAAGCAATAGGTTGGCCTTTGGTATCCAGTAATTGCCAATCTAGAGGCGAGATGTTGTTTTGCGCTTGGCGAAGAGTTTTAAACTCTGGCAGCTCAAACGTTAGCTTTTCGTTTTCAGCATCAAATTTAGCAACGATTACATCACTGTAAACCGTCTTAAGGTTTTCGTTTGTTTCAAAAGCAGGTTGATATTTGAAGACAATTTGGTTAGTTCCGTCAGGGATCTCAATTGTCTTCTCACTAGAGAAAAGTCCCCCCTCAAGTTTTGGCTTCTCCATGTTGACGGCCAATAACTTCACGTCTTCTGGAACCACTAAAGTCGTTGCAGCATAAAGGTTTGTACTGGCAAGAATAGACAACGCCATTGCCACTTTTAATGATAACTGCATAGAATTTTTCATCCTTATCTTCATAGTAAAAGACCCAGCATATAGCTGGGTCTTACAATATCAAACTGGGTATTGATTACCAGTAGAAACGTGCACCAACACCGAAGTCAGTTTTAGAATCAGTTGCTGCAGTTGTTTTACCAGCTTCTAGCTTATCACCATCAAAATTGTAACCCGCTTCTGCGAATACGCGAGCCCATTTAGAGAACTTGTATTCAACGCCAGCGTAAAATTTAGATTGGTCGCCATCTTTCTTGCCAGATTGGTCAGAAGACGACATTACTAGCTCGTAACCAGAGTAAAGTGTTGTTTTAGGAGCTACAACGAACATGCCTGCTAGAGAGATACCGTGAGAATCGATAGTCTCGTTAGCTGCTTTGTCTTCATTTTCGTTGTAGTAGTACGTAGCACCTAGAGTGTGCTCATCTAGAGCGTATTCAGCAGTTACTTCGAAAGATAGGTTTTCAGTGTTGTTACCTTTAGAAGCAATCTTGTTCTCAGAAGAAAGAACGCCAGCGTGTACAGATAGGTCATTGAAAGACTTACCTACGAATACTTCGCGGATTTCTTCGTTTTGATCTTTCTCACCTAGCGCGTAACCAGCTTTTAGCCAGAATGCGTCATTTTCGTAAGCGTATTTAATTTGAGAAGAGTTGTTCCACGCGTGTCCGTAAAGAAGTGCAGAACCACCGAAGAAGTATGAGTAATCAGCTCCGTAGATGTCATCAGCCCAAGTACCTTCTTTACCAAAACGAAGTGTACCCATATCGCCCATGTCGAAGCCAAAGATGTGACGGCGTACGTATACTGAGTCATCAGTACGCTCGCTTGAATCAGCACCTGCACCGTAGTTGTCACCTAGAGCAACACCGATTTCAACTTCACCCAGAACTTTTAGGTTGTCGTTTACAACGTAAACACCGTTTACACCCATACGAGAAGAGCTAGTGTTTAGCTCTGCAGTGTGGTCTGTGCTGTCTAGGAATAGAAGAGTTGGACGTAGCTGACCGTAGAAATCTACAGAACCTTCTTCAGATTTGAATACTTCAGCTGCGTTCACTGAAGTTGCAGACGCAACTACAGCTAGTGCTAATAGAGTTTTTTTCATAATTAATCCACTGCCTTTTCTTAGTTCGGGATATCCTTGTCCGGTTCCCTTTTTTTATATGTTTGAGATAGAGCGTTAACAAAAGGTTATACAACGCCTCCTCAAAATCTGGAGCTAAGAGTGCAAAAGATTATTCTGACTGTCAAATTTTCTAAATGCCAATGTAAAAAAACAAAAATAATATTAAAAAACAATAACTTGTAATGCTTATCTTTATTTACTCGACGAACATCTAATCAATCCTCTTGATTTTTCATAATTTATAAAACCGTTAACAATGAGATTTTAAACCCAAAACAGACTCTATGAAACACATAAAATGGAATAAAAAACCACAAAAACATCATATTTAGAGTTTTATATTTTTCATATAATGAAATTAATTTCATTAAGATTAGGTTCAATATTTTTTTGTGAAGGAGATCTACATTCCTTATAAAAGCATTCCGTTTTGTGAACTACTGTACAACTAGTGATGTGTGCTACTATTCGCCTCCAACGCATTTGAGGCCCGTATGCTGACCAGTAACATTCAAAAATCGATTCGTAATAGCTATCAAAACCTTCAAGATCAACTTGATAACTTTGTGCCTAGAAGAGCACAAAACTACCTTGTTGCAGAGATTGCAAAAACGCTGTGCGGTCATTATCACAAATCTAACCGAATACTCGTTGCAGAAGCAGGGACTGGAATTGGTAAATCGCTCTCCTATCTAATGGCGACCATTCCCGTGGCTGTACATAACAATAGAAAAGTGGTTATCTCAACGGCGACCGTCGCTCTGCAAGAGCAGCTCATAAATAAAGACCTCCCTCTTTTTCGTCGGATTACCGACCGAGAGTTTTCTTTTATTTTGGCAAAAGGCCGTCAACGCTATTGTTGTGCAGAAAAGCTCGCCACTGCTAGCGGTGCTGATGGTGGCCAGTTAGCCATGTTTGAAACCAAACCTAAGCAAAAAGATATAGAGCTGTTAGAAACAATGCATCGCTCTCTTGCGCAAGGTAAATGGGACGGTGACCGTGATTCTTGGCCTAAACCCATCGACGATAAGCTTTGGCAACTGATTGTCAGTGATAAACACAGTTGCAATAACAGTTTACCAGGCCACCGCGGCTGCCCATTCCAAAAAGCGCGCTCAGAGTTGGATAAAAACGATGTCATCATTGCTAACCACTCTCTCGTCATGGCAGACGCAGATTTAGGTGGCGGCGTGATTTTACCTGAGCCAGAAAATACGATATACGTCTTCGACGAGGCACATCACTTACCTCACGTCGCTCGTGACCATGCTTCAGCATCTGCGAGTTTAAAAGGTGCGGCAGCATGGCTTGAGAAGTTAAATCAGTCGATTAGTAAGTTTTCATCACTCGCAGACGAGAAACGCGTAGCTCGATTTCGCAACGACCTTCAAGACGCGGTTCAGAACTTGATACCGGCACTGACTCAATTGCCCAAACAGTTCGACCCAGCTCAATTTGAAGAGGGTATCTACCGCTTCGAACACGGTGAACTACCTGAGTGGCTAGAGAACCAATCCAAAGAACTAAAACAGTTCAGTAAAAAAGCAAATCAGAGCGTGGCAAAAATTGCCGACCTTATTGCGGAAAGAGTAAAAGACGGGGAGCTTGCGACAAGGTTGGCTGAACCAGCGCTTGCAGAGCTCGGTTTCTACATTCAAAGGTTAGAAAACCTAGCGCAAGTATGGCATTTAATGGCTGAACCAACTCGTGAAAAAGGTGCGCCTTTAGCTCGCTGGTTAGAAACCCACCCCGATCGCGAGGGTGATTTCATTGTGAGTGTTTCGCCACTTGAAATTGGATGGCAACTCGACCAACAGATTTGGAGCAGATGTATTGGCGCCATTTTGGTTTCCGCAACGATGCGTGCATTAAACTCTTTCCATTACTTTTGCCATCAGGTTGGTATTGATGGAAAACCAGAATCAGGCACTCAGTTTTTAGCGCTTGCGTCACCATTCGATTACCAAAACCAGGCAGAATTGCTCATCCCTGCGATGAAATATGAACCACCAGCGCCTCAATTTACTGAATATCTTATCGAGATATTGCCTAAGTACTTGGAAGACAAGAAAGCCAACTTAGTATTATTCTCATCCTATTGGCAGATGAACCAAGTCGCGAAGGCACTCTCTTCGGAGTTCATAAAAAAAGGCTGGGCGTTGCAAGTTCAAGGTGAAAGCTCACGTCAAGAAATTCTAAAAAAACATAAAAAGTTAATAGAATCAAATAAAACCAGCGTCTTATTTGGTACTGGCAGTTTCTCTGAGGGGCTAGACTTACCTGGCGAATTACTTGAAAACTTGGTGATTACAAAAATTCCATTTGGCGTTCCAACCTCCCCTGTTGAGCAGGCTCATTCCGAATACATTGAGAAAAAAGGAGGAAACCCGTTTATGCAAATAACTGTACCAGACGCAAGCAAAAAGCTGATCCAGAGCGTAGGTCGCTTACTGCGTAAAGAGAGAGATTCTGGTAGAGTAACGATTCTTGATCGACGCCTAGTCACTAAGCGATACGGACAAGCCTTAATCGACTCACTACCTCCATTTAAACGTAAAATAGAATATTAGAAGAATCACCATTTATGGAAATGATTGAGCCAACCATGCTGTTGGTGTTGGCGCTTGTCGCTTTTGTCGCTGGATTTATTGATGCAGTTGCCGGTGGTGGTGGCATGCTTACCGTACCTGCTCTACTGTCGCTGGGCTTGCCGCCTCATATTGCACTAGGCACCAATAAACTTGCCGCTACCTTTGCTTCTTCTACTGCGGCATTTACGTACTACAAAAAACGTCTATTCAAGCCTCAATGCTGGCGGCGTGCATTCGTGGCGACACTCTTCGGAGCGACATTAGGTACGCTATTTGTAGATGCGATTAGTACGGATTGGCTGGAAAAAGGATTGCCGCTTGTTATTTTGGCGGCAGCGTTGTATACCGTTTTTCATAAAACGCCCCACTCTGCTCATCAAAGTCCAATACCCGAGCCTTGCCCAAAACTTCATAAAAAACAGTACATGCAAGGCTTATCCATAGGATTCTACGACGGACTCGCAGGGCCTGGAACTGGGGCTTTTTGGACAGTAAGTTCAATGGCGCTGTACCGACTGAATATCTTGCTCGCCTCTGGCTTAGCAAAAGCAATGAACTTTACCAGTAACTTTACCTCTTTGATCACTTTTGCATTCCTCGGACACATCAACTGGGTGCTAGGCTTAACAATGGGAGTATGTTTAATGGCTGGTGCTTTTGTTGGCGCGCACTCCGCTATTAGATTTGGTTCTAAATTCATTCGTCCTGTATTTGTTACTGTCGTCAGCATACTAGCCATTAAATTGGCTTATGACGCATGGTTTGTAGGCTTGTCATGAACATTTCTCAACTCCAGGAAAATCTAGAACAAATGGCGAAGCAAGCCGCTGTTCTTGACCGTCAAAGAGGCGAACATCATGTTCCGCTTTTTGATGAGCGTTTATTTGGTTGCCGCTCTCGCTTACTTACTCCTTGCGTAAAAGAAGCAAAAGCCACGCTGGATGCGATTGTGCGTGAGCAAAATGAAGGTAAGCTCACCGCTTTGCGTGCTGAGTACCTCACTGAACGGTTAGTGGCGCAAATCGGTGCAATTCAACGCGAGATTTCTACCACTAAAATTCGTAAGAATGAAATCAAACATAGCAGCTATTTCCGCAAGCCTATCAACGTGCTTTATCAGGAACTCGCTCAACACCAAGAGTGGGCAAGACGCTTGCGCGAGATGGTGTTAGAAAAAGAACGTGCTGTCGAAAGCGCTCCGAGTTTTATGCGTGCCGACGCTCAAAAAGTATTACTAGCAACCGAGCAACGTTTAGCGCGTTGTGAAGCAGCACTTCTTAAGCTAGAGAACCAAATTACACATAGGGAAAAACATCAATAATGGCTGACCAACCAACCTCGCCTTTAGATGACGCACCTGAAGAGATCAAACTGGCTGTCGATTTAATCTATTTGCTTGAGAGCAATGAGATAGATCCAGAAGTTGCGCTTAACGCTTTAAAGATCGTGCAAAACGACTTAGAAAACAAATTAAAAGCAAAGTAGCTCAGAGCGTTTCAATCCTTTCACCGAGACTCATTTTCAGTGCTCTTACACAATGATACTATTCATAAAAAAGTACGCCCCCAAAAGGATAAATAATGAAAGTAATCAGCTTTAACATCAATGGACTACGTGCGCGACTGCACCAACTCCAAGCGCTAATCGACAAACACCAACCTGATGTGATTGGTCTTCAGGAAATTAAAGTTCACGATGAAGCATTCCCGATTGAAGCTGTCGAAGCCATGGGCTACAAAGTGTATTTCCATGGTCAAAAAGCACATTACGGCGTAGCAATGCTTTGTAAGCAAGAGCCTCTACACGTACAAAAAGGGTTCCCGACGGATAACGAGGAACATCAAAAGCGCATGATCATGGCAACGTTTTTAAATGAAAACGGCGAAAAGGTCACTGTGCTAAACGGCTATTTCCCTCAAGGGGATAACATCAGCCACGAAACCAAATTCCCATACAAGCGCCAATTCTATAAAGATCTGATGACCTACCTAAACGATCATCACAATAACGACGAGCAATTGATTGTTATGGGTGACATCAACATCAGCCCTATTGATGCAGATATCGGTATCGGCGAACCAAACCGTAAACGTTGGCTAAAAACAGGTAAATGTTCATTCCAACCTGAAGAGCGCGAATGGTTGAAAACCTTACTAGACTGGGGCTTTGTGGACACCTTCCGTAAGCTATACCCAGAGGTGAACGATCAATTTTCGTGGTTTGACTACCGTTCTCGCGGTTTTGATGATAACCGTGGCCTACGAATTGATGTCATTTTGGCAACCCCTTCTCTAGCGGAAAAGTGTATTGAATCTGGTATCGACTATGAGCTTCGTGGTATCGAGAAGCCTTCAGATCACGCACCAATCTGGTCAACATTTAAGTAATATATTGCAAAGCTATAAGCGAGACTCAACGCTAAGCTTAGTCCAATAAAAAGGGAGACTCTGTCTCCCTTTTCATACAAATTACCAGTTAATCACTGATTCAGCGGCCAAACCGTTTGACCATCAATAGTTATCGGTGTTTGAGCAAATTCGTTCAGACAGTAGCCTGTATTACTACTTGCAAAGTAAGTGAGCGGCATCGGCGGTAGATTCAGCGCCACAACCTGCTGTTTCGCTTTTTCTGTGAACGAGAACCCCCACATATCGAGATAGTTAGTCATATCTCGCTGAGAGATGTAGCTCAGAGCAATAAGCAACCAGTCGTTGTTCGAGATGCTATTTGCTTCTTCCCGAGAGTAGTTGGCAAAACCAATGCTCAATCGTCTCTCATCCCAAAGCGCGTCGTCCGATTTTAAGCGGTTAAACTCACGTTCAATCAGGTGCAAGCGCGCCAATAAATGCCAACCATTTTTAAGCACACCTTCATGCTGCGCCGCCATCATCATTTGAATGTAAACACGAGCGCCCCAACTCCAACTGGTTTGATTTTGCGCAGCCATGTATGCGTTTGGATCCGCTTGAGTTCGGCTAGCTTGCAATAATTCAAACTGGCCTTTGAAATCCAAGCTTTGGCAAGTTGAAACTTTTCCCGTATTCTGGAAGAAACGAGACTTACTGTAATACGAGTAGTAATTGGTCGTTGAATGCCCTTCCCAGCCTGAAAATCGGAATCGACCTTTTTCTAAACCATGACCAAGCTCATGTAAATCACCGTGACCGAGTGGGCTGAATGACCAGTAAGCATCGTAAGGGTTACCCGAACAACCATAACCACACGTCGCTTGGTCAGCGTTCATGTGCTTCACTGTATCAATATTGGCGATTTCCCAACCTTGGTTTTGGGCGTATTGAATAATTTCAGGCACTTCATCTATGCCCGGCCCTTGGAAACCTGCCAGCACATGCGGGTAGTTGTGAACATATTCTTCTGTTGCAAGCGCCATTTCCGAAGGGGTAGACCACATTTCATCGTTGACCGACTCCAACATTTTGTCGCGCTTTGAGTGTACTTCAAACCCAGGAGTGATCAGCTCAGCCCAATCGAATAAATTGGCTTCTAACTGTTGAATAAAAGCGTCGTTGTCCTTCTCACTTCTCCAAACTGGATGCTGTGCCACATGATTAAATTTCAGTTCAACCGGAACATCATTTTTGTCAAAGTGAACCTGTACTGGGCCGCCATAAGGAGAAGTCAGCGTGATGGTTTCACCCGCTTTGACTTCGTAAGCAAATGAAGTCAGCAGTTTTGGTCGCGTGTATCCATCTTCGCTGAACTCATGAGTTGCACCACTTCTTAAAGTGTTGATGACAATCTTAGTCGCCACATCATTGCTGTCATTACGTTTAACCGTAAAAGTTTCCCCAGGAAGCGCATACACACCAGCCGAACGGAAGTTACGCTTTGATTCCATATTAATCGTTGCACTGATTCTCTTTATTTCAGGGCTAAACTCACTACGGCTGAAGTTCCCCATATTTGGTTGTTTTGGGTTCACGCTTCGGCTGTTGTATTGCACGTAATCGGCAAAGTACGACTTTAGGAATTCGGTCGTTTGGGTTGACTGTTTGTCCATCGGGAAGACAACCGTTTGACGATAATGATCAGCCAGCAATACCATGAGTTTTTCGTATTGGTAGCCGTTTTGATTAAACAAATCTACTTTTTGTTCATCAAGCTTTTGCAACCAATGGCGAATGCTGTTTGCCCCTGCATAAAATTGACTGTCCATATTCGCAGTGTCAGGGCAGGATTTGTCATCACACAGTGACAAGTCAACGTTGAAATTTTGAGATTCAAAACGAGACAACAACGCTTGTTGTGTAATAACAGAATCCGGCACAACGTTCATCAACGATGAAGGTTCCCAGTCGACCAAGCCTAACTTACGCCAATAGTTATCTCCCACATAATCAACATGGAATTTTTCCAAAATGTCTTGGCCAAGATCAGTTAGTCCTCCATCCCAATGCAGGTATAGAACAGGAATTTGGGCTTGCTCAGCGTATTCCAAAGCTTCGAGTACTGGTTTGTTGGTATCTCCAGATTGCAGATGCTGTGACAAGATCAATAAGTTTGGAGTATTGGTTTGCAAGCAGCTAAGTAGCTTCGAACCATCGCATAGGTTGGCCTCGTTAAACGCCAACTCTTGTGAAACATTGTCTTTCAGCCAATTCCGAGTCGCTTGCTCATCCGGAAAGTAATAAGACTGATCCATTTGCGCGATGACGACGTTTGAAGTAACTCCGCCCGACAACCAAGTGACCAGGTTACTTAACCATTGCGTCATCGCCGCGTTGGAAGAGTCGGGAAAACGTTGTGCCGTTCTAAATGGGTTACTACCTAATAGTGCGTAACGTTGACCATTAGACTTTTCCCCGGCAACGCCAATTGACAGAGCTTGATCTTTGTAACCGCTTGCCATGGCCTTATTGGTCATCAAGATGGTGTCGTTGAAGCCATACTGAGGTGCCAAGATCGCGGCATCATGGGTTGGATCCCAATAAAGACCTGAAAGGCTTTTCGCAATTGCAGATTTGATCGTATTCGACTGCATCTTGTGAGCTTCCACAACCTGATGACTTTTACGAATGAAATCGCTCGGGTCAGAAACGAGCAGTGCATTACCAGTTTCCAGAGCCTGTTGAACTGGAGCTGGCGTTGGTTTTACTTGAGCATTAGGTTGTGATTCTCCCTCTCCCCCACCACATCCTGTGGCTAAGGCGGCAATGCCCAACGATAGAATTGTTTTTTTCATTTTTACTTACTAAACAATGAGTTTACCGAATGTTAATGTAAGTTAATGAATAATAAGAAAGAGTCTTTTATATCGGCTGGAAAAATAGGAATGAAGATAACAAAATTATCAAAAGCAATAGCACCCATTCCGGTGCTATTGCCTCTATTGATAATTAGCTTAAAGGACGTAGATAAGCTAAGAAACGCCTCTCTGCCACTTTGAAACACCACAAAATCATAAACGTCAGTGCCATGTAGAACAGCCCCGCCGTCAGGAAAGACTCAAATGGTGCATAGTAGCGCGAGTTAACTAGACGCGCAGCACCAGTTAAATCCATGATGGTAACGATGCCCGCGACTGCACTTCCGTGCAGCATAAATATGACCTCGTTGGAATAAGCTGGTAATGCTCGACGCAATGCACTCGGCAAGATAATACGTCTGTATGTCATAAACTTACTCATGCCATAGGCTTTCGCAGCTTCCACCTCACCTTTCGGCAAACCATTAATCGCACCACGAATAATTTCTGCGGTGTAAGCCGATGTATTCAGAATAAAAGCGACCAAAGCACAGAACCAAGCGTTCTCCCACAAGGTATCTTTCACAGGGAAAAACTGATCCATGCCGTAGTAAATCAAATACAGCTGAACCAATAGCGGCGTTCCACGGAAAAAGTAAATGAATCCCCAAGAAGGTAAGCTTAGAGCGTAATTGGTACTATTGCGTGCCACGGCTAATGGGATAGAGACACACAAGCCAATAACCAACGCTAATCCCACTAACCAAACTGTTGTCCAAAGTCCCTGAAGATAAGTTGGAAAGCTTTCAATAATCAAAGAAAAGTCCATAACTTACCTCGCATGAATACTGAACTTACGCTCAACAAGCTTGAGTAGCCCGGTCGAAACGCTGGTAAAAAATAGAAAGATGAGCGCGACAGCCATGTAAAAGGTGAACGGCATTTTCGTTGTACCTGCTGCCAATGAGCTCATTCTCACCATGTCATCCAGACCAATAATGGAAACTAACGCAGTGGTCTTAAGTAACACTAACCAGTTATTACCAAATCCAGGTAATGCATGACGAATCATCTGAGGCAGTAAGATTCTTCTAAACGATAAAGCAGAACTCATCCCATAAGCTTTCGCCGCTTCTAGCTCACCTTTGTCCACCGCCATGATCGCTCCACGAAAAGTCTCCGCCATGTAGGCACCAAAGATAAAACCAATCGTGAGTACACCAGCAATAAATGGGCTGACATCAATATAATCAGGTAAGTAAGACGTCCATTCATGGTTTGGATCACTCGAGGCAAACCACTCGTTGAGCGTTTCGTTGATGGAGTAAAGGCTGTTATTTAAAAGTATTTGTCCACCAAAGAAAATTAGCATCATCAGAACCAAATCTGGAATGCCGCGAATGACGGTGGTGTAAAGAGTGGCAATCGCCCTTGCCCATTTGTAAGGTGCTAACTTAGCTAATGCGCCAAGCATGCCTAAGACCATGGCGAGAATGAGTGAAAGCACTGCAACTTCTATTGTTACTAAAGCTCCTTTCAAAATCGAAGCTTCGTATCCTTGTAAATCTAGCATAGGTGAGTTCCTAATCCCTAAACTCAAAAAATCGACCGTTGACTACTTCTAGGAACAAGCCAACGGTCGCTTAATTACGGTTTATTCACCGTACACATCGTAGTTAAAGTATTTACCAGCAATTTCTTGGTAAACACCTTTCTCACGTAGTGAAATAATTGCTGCGTCGAGTTTCTTCGTCAGATCTTTGTCTTGTTTACGAACAGCGATCCCCATACCTTCACCAAACCATTTTGGATCGGTTAACGACGGTCCAACAAACTCATAAGCTTCGCCACCTGCTTTGTTGATCACACCCTCTTCTAGAGCAGACGCATCACCTAAAACGGCAGCAATTCGACCATTTTCTAGATCAAGATACGCTTCATCAAAAGAGCCATAACGCACAATTTCAACATCATCGCCGTAGTTGTCAGTTAAGTACTTGTCATGTGTCGTCGCACGTTGCACGCCAATTTTGACATCTTTAAGATTATCAAAATCTAGACCAGCACCTTTCTTAGCGATAAATTTATTTGGGATTTGTGCGTACTTGCCAGTGAAATCGACTTTTTTCTTGCGCTCTTCAGTGATAGACATTGCTGCGATGATGGCATCGTACTTACGTGCAAGAAGAGAAGGGATAATACCATCCCAATCTTGAGCGACGATTTTGCACTTCACTTGCATCTCTTCACAGAGTGCATTTGCCATATCTACGTCAAAGCCTTTTATTGAGCCATCAGTTTCTGTCCAGCTAAACGGAGGGTAAGCACCTTCGATACCAAAGCGAACTGTTTTCCATTCTTTCGCTTGGGCAACACCTGATACTGCCGTTGCAGCAATCGTTGCTGCTAATAACCACTTTTTCATTTCCATACTCCTGTGATTGCTATTTTATTTCGTTTTGTTTGCTGTGTTGGCTTAGGAGGCAATAGTCTGCCGCCTAACAAATATTAGTAAATGGATGAGATAAACTGCTGTAATCGTTCTGAATCCGGGTTTGTAAATAGCTTAGCTGGATTTCCCTGTTCTTCCACTAAGCCTTGATGTAAAAACATCACATGGTTTGATACGTCACGCGCAAACGCCATTTCGTGCGTGACCACCAGCATAGTTCGCCCTTCATCTGCCAAATCTCTCATTACCCCCAGAACTTCTCCTACAAGTTCTGGGTCAAGCGCAGAAGTTGGCTCGTCAAACAACATCACCTCTGGGTCAACTGCTAGCGCACGGGCAATAGCTGCACGTTGCTGCTGGCCGCCAGATAAGTGCCCAGGGTAATAATCTTTACGCTCATACAAGCCTACTTTCTTAAGCAAGACTTCTGCATTTTCAATCGCTTGAGCTTTTGGCACGCCTAAGACATGAACAGGCGCCTCAATCACGTTTTCTAGTACGGTTAGGTGAGACCAGAGGTTGAAACCTTGGAAAACCATTGCCAGGCGTGAACGAATACGTTGGACTTGCTTTTCATTAGCAGGAACAGATTCACCTGCTCTGTTGTTCTTCATTTGGATTAATTCACCATTTACCCAAATTTCGCCCGCGGTAGGCGTTTCTAGCAAGTTGATACATCTGAGAAAGGTACTCTTACCTGAGCCGGAAGAGCCAATGATGGAGATAACATCTCCTTTGTGCGCGGCAAGTGAAATGCCTTTTAAAACTTCATTTTGTCCAAATGTTTTGTGCAGGTCTTTTATATCTAGCGCTGGTACATCATTCATGCGCCCTACTCCCTGTGTTTTTGTCACTGCAATTAAGGGACTCCGCCCTCTCTAATTCGGAACAAATTAGCATCGCCCTCTGAAACTTGCAACAAATTATTAACCTAAATAATTCGAATAGAAAGATACGATAGACAAATTAATATGCAATATATAGCAACATATTCTTCAAAAGTTGAATATTAAATATAAAAAAGCCCCTTTCAAAGGGGCTTAATAAATTTACAAAAGTGTTAATTGAAACCTATTCGAGGTCGCAATGAATTAATTAAAACGACTGACTACCAACGAGTTTGAAGTACGTAATGTCACCTCATTTTCTAAGCCTTCTTTTTCAGAAGTAATGATGCCATCTAGGTCTTCATCTAGTTCAGGCTCTGACGCTTCACCATTGGAGAAGAAGCTCATGAAAACTTTAGAATCAATATTACTATCTTCATTCACTACCAAAGCAGTGCGATTAAAATCGTCCGAAGCTGAAACTTTCAAACCGTTAACGGCCGATGTTGGGAAGTTGTAGTAATGCAATTCTGGAACAACAACAGAATCACTATCACTTGTTGTGAAAATGCGATGTGTGACCCTGTAGTCGCCTGAAGTTGCAAAGTAAGCGACACGAGTAAAGCCTTCAGTAGACGATGTTAAGCCCATGTCCAGATCAATCACGGACTCTGCACTTCCTTGCGTTGATACACTTGGTTTTGTGTTCGGCAGGTTATCAATATTTAAGTAAGCACTCGGATCAACGTCAATATCCCATCCGTCAGAGATCGTTTCGTTAAGTAGAGACTCCCAACCATTAACTTGATTCTCTGAGAACGCCATGTATACCCAAGTTTCTTTATTCGTTGCACTAGGGCGATTATATTCAACGGCCGTTTTATCCAGCTTCAACGCGTCATATGCAAAGCCGTTAGTAACAAAGCCAATGTTGAGCGAGTCGTAAGTATAGTCAGAAGACGAATAAATGTTTGACGTATTATCCGCTCTAACTAAGGCTATCTCACCAGTTCCCCACGAACCAATACCATACTGGTAAAGCGCTTTGTCGCTTGAACCTGATTCATACTGAAACAATGCCGTTGGTTCACCTTTAAGCCCCATCAGTTCATCAGTAGGCAACATATCAGGGTTCGGAGACGTGAAAATATCGGTTTGCGAGACAAAGTTGTAATCTCCGCCACCTGATTCAGCGTTTCGGTAATCTAAGTTAGTAAACTTATTGCTTGCTAAGTTACCGCCAGTAAAGCATTTGTTCAAAGAGTCTCGGTTTAGTGCAAAAGTAGCATTACGTAGTTTCTTATCTTGCAAGAACTCTTTTGAAAACGTGTTTACGCGAGCTTCTTTGCCGTTAAATTCTATTGCTTGAAACGTTACAAAGCCGCCGTCAGGGATATCTTCAAGATAAAACTTAAAGTTATCAGTGGTAGGTTTGATAATGTCTCCGGATCTTTTGCCATCGGCATCAGAGTAGTAACCGATAACATAGTTGGTCACTTGCTCTTTTGACGCTGCACTGTAGGTTAAAACCGTTTTATCGCCGTTCAGCTCAGTTTTGTGGTCATATACAGTACAACCTTTCGTAGTTGCTTCACTTTCAGTCATTGTTGCTGGTATAGCAAAATCAAAAGTAAACGCAGTTTTCGGCGCTGCACCACCGCCACCGCCGCCACCGCCGCCGCAACCGACCATTAACCCTGAGATGATTGCCACTAGTGGCAGTACTTTAAGCTGTTTCATGTCTTTTTCCTAAACTGAGCGGCAATGATTAGCCAAAAAATTGTCTTTGCTCTGTCCAAAGCAAGAATAAAGCCAGCTTTATATAATCATCGTGAATATTGACATTTAATCTGCATCTCGTGCAAAAGGACAAAAAGTTCTAATTTTATGCAACTTGTGTAATGAAATTACACAAGATCTCCGCATCTCATTCGCATGCCAGAAACTTTCTGTAGTTTTATTTCACAACCATTCTTAAAGTGATCTAAATCAATCACCCTAAATGGCTATCTTGCTAGACTCCTGCCAAAAGATGAGGCTTTTTTTTGTGCCTCAACACAATAAGTTATTAGCTATGCTTAGGCACAGTGTCGACGTGTAACAAATCTAACAATAGCTAGCATAAGCGTGCCGCAGGATGCGGATTAACACAATTGAATGAAGAATTCATAACTTTTAAATATATGAGGAATCTATGTCAGACGCAGTTAACAAAACGCACTCTGATTCAGATATCGAGACCAAGAGCTACCGTGAGCTTCATCGTCCAGCATCTGAGTTCGCAAGCCGTTCAGACTACCTAGACCACGAACTACAAATCATGAAGCCACGTCGTTTTGGCTTGAACTTGCCAGGTCGTGACTTCCGCTTTGAGCTTGAAGACCTTGTTCCAGCACTTGCTGGTACTATCGGTATTATCGCAATGTACTCTGCGGTAATGATGTCTTGGGCTGAAGGTCTTACTGCAGCATGGGACCACGTAAACTTAGGCAAGGACTTTGCTATCGAAGTTGCGCGTGTAGAAATGCTCATCCCTGCACTTCTTTTCTGTGTACTTGCCTCTGGTTTTATTAACCCTAAAGCCAACCTAGCAGGCAACCACGGCCCAATGATCCCTCTTATTGGTACCATCGCTCTTGCTGGTGCTCATCCTCTTGCATTAGCAATTCTCATTGGTGTGTTTGGTTTGATTTTGAGCCTCTTAAAAGGTGGGTCAAAACTGGTTAACCTCACCTCTGAAGGTACGGCTGGTGGCCTTCTTATTTTCCTAGGTTTAACCGGAACCATGAGCCAAATTAACTCTATTCAAGCTTGGGCTGTTGGTTTGCAATCCGATACGGTTGCCGCTGGTAGCATGGGTTACATCGGTCTAATTGTTCTTGCGGTTACCATTGGCTTATACGCGTTCCTTGCTAAAGTGAACAAACGCTGGCTAGCGATCCCTGTTTGTGCCTTCACTGGGCTTGCAATCGCACTTGCTCTTGGCGCAGGCTTCGATATTAAATTCGTAACCGAGACAGGCCTTCCAAACCTAAATCCAATCTACTGGTGGGGTTCAACAGAAGAAGGTTGGATGCTTGGTCTTCCTAATATGGAACACTTCATCGCTTCACTACCATTCGCCATTCTTGCGGTAGCAATGTGGTCACCTGACTTCTTGGGTCACCGTATCTTCCAAGAGATGAACTACCCACGTAAGAGTGAGAAAGTGCTGATGGACGTTGATGACACAATGACAATGTGTTCCGTTCGCCAAATGGTCGGTACTGCAGTGGGTGGTGGTAACATCACATCATCTTGGGGGACTTACATGATCCCTGCTGCAATCGCGAAACGCCCTATTCCTGCTGGTGCCATCTTACTAGGCTCTCTATGTATTATTGTTGCAATCCTTGGTTTTCCTATGGACGTTGCAGTATGGCCTCCAGTTATGCGCGTTGCTCTTCTCGTTGGTGTATCTCTACCACTGCTTGAAGCTGGCATGCAGATGGTGAAGGACTCGAAAGACTCACAAGCAGCAGGTATCTGTATCTTTGGTTCTGCCGTTGTTAACCCAGTTCTAGCTTGGGCACTAACTATGCTTTTAGATAACAACGGTTTAATTGGAGATAAAGAGCGCGCGTCTCGCCTATCATTTGTAGACAAGATTGTGATCCCAGTAAGCGTACTTGTTATCTGTTTAGTTGCTATGCTTGCAGTTGGTATGCTTGAAGGCCAGTATGGCATCCAAGCTTGGCTATAAGCTAGCAGTCCAGAAATTTGTGGGTAGCGCTCGTCGCTACCCCATTTTTATCGAGATTTTTGAGGATTTATTGATTTAGTTTAAGGTTTGCAAAAAAATTTTAGTTTAACCTCTAACTGTTGCTTAAAAAGAGAAACGTTAAAACTAGTGACAATATTTATAGTTTTGTAAATCGAATACGTAAATTTAAGACTATAAATATTGTTATTCATAAGAGTGTACTGTTCCCCTCTTTTATCTGGGGATAGCTGGCTCAACGGCGAAGCAGTACGTATTTTTTTCTACTAAAAAGGTAGGTATGTCATGGCAGAGCAATTTGCTAAAGCTTGGGAAGGTTTTGCTGCAGGCGACTGGCAAAACGAAGTAAACGTTCGTGATTTCATTCAGAAGAACTACACTCCGTACGAAGGCGACGAATCTTTCCTAGTTTCTGAAGGTACTGAAGCGACTAACAAGCTTTGGGCTAAGGTAATGGAAGGCATCAAACAAGAGAACGCGACTCACGCTCCTGTTGATTTTGATACTTCAGTTATCTCTACCATCACTGCTCACGATGCAGGCTACATCGAAAAAGACCTAGAAACTATCGTAGGTCTTCAAACTGACGCTCCTCTAAAACGTGCGATCATCCCTAACGGTGGTATCCGCATGGTTGAAGGTTCATGCAAAGCCTACGACCGCGAGCTAGACCCACAAGTTAAAAAAATCTACACAGAATACCGTAAAACTCACAACCAAGGCGTTTTCGATATCTACACTCCTCAAATCATGGCGTGTCGTAAATCTGGCGTACTGACTGGTCTTCCAGATGCATACGGTCGTGGTCGTATCATCGGTGACTACCGTCGTGTTGCTCTATACGGTATTGACTTCCTAATGAAGGATAAATTCGCGCAGTTCTCTTCTCTACAAGAGCGTTTTGAGAACGGCGAAGACCTACAAATGACAATGCAGCTTCGTGAAGAGATCGCAGAGCAACACCGTGCTCTAGGTCAAATCAAAGAAATGGCTGCAAAATACGGTTGTGATATTTCTCGTCCTGCTGAAACTGCGCAAGAAGCTATTCAGTGGACTTACTTCGGTTACCTAGCTGCTGTTAAATCTCAAAACGGTGCGGCTATGTCTCTAGGTCGTACTTCTACGTTCCTAGACATCTTCATCGAACGTGATATCGCGGCTGGTAAGCTAACTGAAGAACAAGCTCAGGAAATGATCGACCACTTCGTAATGAAACTACGTATGGTTCGTTTCCTACGTACTCCTGAGTACGATGATCTATTCTCTGGCGACCCTATCTGGGCAACTGAGTCTATGGGTGGTATGGGTCTTGACGGTCGTACGCTAGTTACTCGTACAAACTTCCGTTTCCTAAACTCACTATACACTATGGGTCCTTCTCCAGAGCCAAACATCACTGTTCTTTGGTCTGAGCAACTACCTGAAGGCTTCAAGAAGTTCTGTGCGAAAGTATCTATCGATACTTCTTCTATTCAGTACGAAAATGACGACTTAATGCGTCCAGACATGAACTCTGACGACTACGCGATCGCATGTTGTGTATCTCCAATGGTTGTTGGTAAGCAAATGCAGTTCTTCGGTGCTCGTGCGAACCTTGCGAAAACAATGCTTTACACCATCAACGGTGGTGTGGATGAGAAGCTAAAAATCCAAGTTGGCCCGCAAATGCCTAAGATCGAAGGCGATGTTCTTAACTACGATGAACTGTGGGAGAAAATGGACCACTTCATGGATTGGCTAGCGAAACAATATGTGACTGCACTAAACGCTATCCACTTCATGCACGATAAGTACAGCTACGAAGCGGCACTAATGGCTCTACACGACCGTGACGTTAAACGTACTATGGCTTGTGGTATTGCTGGTCTATCTGTTGCGGCTGACTCACTATCTGCAATTAAATACGCAAAAGTTAAGCCAATTCGTGACGAAGACGGTCTAGCAATCGACTTCGAAATCGAAGGCGATTACCCTAAATTCGGTAACAACGACCCACGCGTTGATGACATTGCATGTGAACTTGTTTCTGTATTTATGGGCAAAATCCGTAAGCTTAAGACTTACCGTGATGCAATCCCTACTCAGTCAATTCTTACTATCACTTCAAACGTGGTTTACGGTAAGAAAACTGGTAACACGCCTGACGGTCGTCGTGCTGGTGCTCCATTTGCTCCAGGTGCAAACCCAATGCACGGTCGTGACGAGAAAGGTGCTGTAGCATCACTAACTTCAGTTGCTAAACTGCCGTTTGCTGACGCACAAGATGGTATCTCTTACACATTCTCTATCGTACCTAACGCACTAGGTAAAGATGAGGGTTCACAACGCGCTAACCTTGCTGGTCTTATGGATGGTTACTTCCACCACGAAGCGGGTATCGAAGGTGGTCAACACCTAAACGTGAACGTTCTTAACCGTGAAACTCTAGAAGACGCAGTTAAGCACCCAGAGAAATACCCTCAGCTAACAATCCGTGTATCTGGTTACGCTGTTCGCTTCAACTCTCTAACTGCAGAGCAACAAGCTGACGTAATCGCGCGTACATTCACTGAGTCTCTATAAGACTATAGCGAAATAACGTTCTAGTAATACAACAAAGGCTGATGCTAAGTAGCATCAGCCTTTTTTTATTTCTTGAATGAAAGTTGTGATATCGCGAAAGACTTTTGCCCGCATTCTTACGTATGATGCGAAAAAAGTTAGCAAATAAAGTCTATGAGATTTAGTAAATTAATTATTCTTACCCTTCTTTCTCCAGTTGCAATAGCATCCACTAAGTCTACGGTTTCTTTTACCATCGACAACGATGGTATTTTTGGCGTCGATCAAGACTATACGAATGGTGTTTTCCTTTCTTACGCGACAGACCAACTGACACAAGAAAGCCAATGGAAATGGCTGAGTCTAGCTAACTCAGAGCACGCCAATATCGATAAAATAGAGTTGGTTCTTGGCCACAAGATGTGGACTCCAAGCGACATTGAAGCCGATTATCCACTAATCAATGATCGCCCATATGCCGGTTACCTACACACCGAAATCAACTACCTTTCCCTAACGAGTGACAAAGCTGTACGGTACAATTTCACCATAGGAACTACGGGTGAAAGCTCGCTATCAGAAAAGGCGCAAGAAATCGTTCACGGCATAACAGGATCGACGGACCCTCAAGGTTGGGATTACCAGATTGAAGATAAAGTGGCGTTCAGCCTTGGTTACCGCGTATTTAACAAATTGATGCGCAGCGAAGAACAAAAAACACAATGGGAGATCACCAACATTAACGACATCAATGCGGGTAACTTCCGTAGTGATGTCTCTCAAGGCGTCATGTTTCGTTGGGGTACAAACCTAGCGAATAGCATCGGAGCCGCCAATATCAGTGTCGAAAGCCCTTTCTCAGCAAGTATGATCGCTCAGAACACGTCGAGTTGGTTCTTGTTCACCGGGTTTGAAGGTCGTTACCGCTTTAATGACATGACTATCGAAGGAGATCGTCCTGGCATTCCTGAACCGTCAGCGCCATACGACGTCACACTGCAAAATTGGCAAGCAAGTGCCGTCGCGGGAGTATCTTGGTACAACCAAAATTACGGTGCAAGCATCACCTTTACAATTAAAACACCGGATTATGAAGAAGCCCAAACCGATGTTTATGGGACAGGCTCGTTCTCCGTGTTCGCCTTTTTCTAAAAACTGGATTATCCCAGCATCGAAGTCAATCTAGATACACGGCAAGTTCTCGGGGTAGGTATTAACCACCTCGTGTTCAAGCGTTTATGCAGATTGGCTCCATCTATTTTCTTTCTTCAAATAACCTTGCCTTTAGTACCGACAAAGCTGTTTTAACCCTGCTTTTTGTAATAAAATAACAGCTAGAATTTACTAGTAATGAGAGCAAAAGATGTCAACAGCTGGTCGTATTCACTCATTTGAGTCATGTGGTACCGTAGACGGACCTGGTATTCGATTTATCGTCTTCTTGCAAGGTTGTTTAATGCGCTGTAAGTATTGCCATAACCGCGATACTTGGGACACGCATGATGGCAAAGAAGTCACGGTTGAAGAAATCATTTCCGAAGCGAAAAGTTACCGCCACTTCATGAATGCATCAGGTGGTGGCGTTACTTGTTCTGGCGGCGAAGCGATGCTTCAACCGGAATTCGTACGTGATTTTTTCCGCGCAGCTAAAACCGAAGGCATTCATACATGTCTAGATACTAACGGTTATGTTCGTAAGCACACTGATGTTATCGATGAAGTACTGGATGCAACAGACTTAGTCATGCTTGACATCAAACACATGAAAGACGAAGTGCACCAAGATCTCATCGGTGTATCCAACCGACGCACATTGGACTTTGCTCGTTACTTGCAAAAAATCGGAAAGAAAACATGGATTCGCTATGTCGTCGTGCCTGGTTACACAGATGACCCAGAAGCAGCACACATGCTTGGTGAATTTATTAAAGACATGGATAACATCGAAAAGGTCGAGTTACTTCCTTACCACAAATTAGGGGCTCATAAGTGGGAAGCGTTAGGCTTAGAATACCCACTCGAAGGCGTAAACCCGCCACCGAAAGAAACCATGGATGAAATTCAATCCATTCTTGCTCAATACAACGATAACGTAAAATACTAAGTGAACCGCAAGACTAACCTCTTTAAAATACCAGCTTATTGCTGGTATTTTTTTGATTATATCTAAGCCTTATCAGTGAGTTTCTCTGCGGTCATTTAGGTATAAAAAGAACGATAGAAATGATTGCGTCATGTTCGCATAGGAAGGAAGTAACATGGATTTGTTTAACTTAGGCTCTCTTGTTGTCTCAATTTGGATAGTAGTAGTCTACTGCCTACCAGATTGGAAAAAAGTCGTTTGGCCCAAACTGGAAAAAGAAAAAGGATTTCAGCACCTCGTTTTTGCAACGCTCTTCTTTTTCAGTATTTTATGGGCCGCTCAAGCAGGTGTAAAAGAAGGATTACAGATTCATTTTCTTGCACTAACAACGCTGACGATGATGTATGGTTGGCGCATGGCATTTATACTCAGCATTCCCGCTATGTTGGTCAACCACCTACTACATGATGTGTCCTTGCTACTCTTACCCACGTCGTTAGTTCTATCTGCCCTAATTCCGATTTTCATTAGTTACTTAGTGTTTCTTCTGAGTTACCACTACTTGCCACGAAACATTTTTGTTTTCATCTTCGTTGCTGGATTTTTCAATGGCGCGATAACAGGAAGTCTGCACCTCATCATTAACTCTTTTTATCACCTATCAGTTGGTCACTACGATTGGGAAACCATTCAACATAACTACTTTGTTTTTGTGCCGTTGCTCGCCTTTCCAGAAGGTCTATTAAATGGTATGGCACTGGCGGTTTTAACCGTATTCAAGCCAGAGTGGCTGAGAGTATTTTCAGACCGAGACTACATATACAATCATTACCATAAATAAGTGTTTTCAAACTGGTCAAAAGTGACAGTTCTTGCCATTTTTTAGTATTAAATATGTGTTGAGATCATGTTTCACTCATGTCTTAAGCGTTAACCTAAGCACATTAAAAATGTATTAGATATCTAGTGAGGTCACCATGGAAATGTCAAACGCTCAACGTTTGATTCTATCAAACCAATACAACCTTATGTCTCAACTTGATCCAAGTAATGCGGCCAAATACAAACGCTTACAAACGATCGTTGAACGTGGTTATGAACTACAAATGCGAGAGTTGAACAAAGATTTCGGCTGCCTCTCAGAAGCAGAATGTCGTGAGATCATCGACGTTATGGAGATGTATCATGCGATGCAAGAATCTTACAACATGCTAGACGATGAAGACCGCAGCAACGTAGATCAGCGCCGCTTGAAGTTCTTGGGATTTGATATCGCTTCAGAAGCGCAACAAGTACATTACGTACGTTTTCTCATCGATTCTGAAGGTTTGTACCCTCAGTTTGACAAGGCAGATCATCACTTTAACAGCCAAATGCCGATGCTAGATAAATACCGCCGTATGCTGCAAACTTGGCGTAACTGCCCTCGTCAGTATCATTTATGTGAAAACGAACTAGCGCAAATCTTCAGCGCATAAAATGGTCGTCTAAGAATGAGGAGAGCGCCCGCTCTCCTTGTTATTTACCCTGTCACAAACTTATCTAAGACTTTGCTCTCTTCCTACCTCTTTCACTTACCTTGCTCAATGTAGAACAACGAATCACTGAGACTCTTCTGTCTTTGCCAAATATTTGATTTCTATTGCACCTATTCACGACATAAATTCGTCCTTAATAAAAGAGTGATTCAAATGTCACTTTTACAATAAATTCATAATTGTTAAGCAAAATTGCAAATCCCCGACTAGGCTTAAGTAGAGAAAGGCTGTGATTGAAAAATTCATATCCACCGCTCACCGTTGTAACGAAAAAACCGTCCATAAAGCAAAGTCTTTGGTGTCGCCAATCTTACATTCTGTACGAACCAAATGTGATAACAGGACGTATATTCAAACAACAACGAGCATAACTGTTGGTGGAAAGCCTGAATCAACGTTCGTCGGTAGACTGACTATTAAAGGGGAAAGCGACATGAGTATTTTCGACCACTATCAATCAAGATATGAAGCTGCAAAAGATGAAGAGATGTCGTTACAGGAGTTTTTAGCCCTGTGTAAAGATGACAAAAGCGCTTATGCTAATGCAGCAGAACGCCTACTGATGGCGATTGGTGAACCAGAGATAATCGATACGGCAAAGGATCCGAGACTAAGCCGAATCTTCTCGAATCGTGTTATCTCTCGTTATGAAACCTTTAAAGACTTTTATGGCATGGAAGATGCCATAGAACAAATTGTGTCTTACCTAAAACATGCGGCGCAAGGCCTAGAAGAGCGTAAGCAGATTCTTTACTTACTCGGCCCTGTAGGTGGCGGTAAGTCTTCGCTTGCAGAAAAGCTTAAGGCTCTGATGGAACAGATGCCTATTTATGTTCTTACTGCTAACGGCGAACGCAGCCCAGTGAATGACCATCCATTCTGCCTATTCAAAGCCACAGAAGATGGCGATATTTTGAAAAAAGAATATGGCATCGAGCACCGTTATCTTCGCTCGATCATGTCTCCTTGGGCCGCTAAACGTCTTCACGAGTTTGGTGGTGATATCACCAAATTTAAAGTAGTGAAAGTACGCCCTTCTATCCTTGACCAAATCGGTATTGCCAAAACTGAACCAGGCGATGAAAACAACCAAGATATCTCATCATTGGTTGGTAAAGTCGATATTCGTAAGCTTGAACACTATTCGCAAGACGATCCAGACGCTTACAGCTACTCCGGTGCGCTGTGTAAAGCAAACCAAGGTTTAATGGAATTCGTTGAGATGTTCAAAGCACCAATCAAAGTGCTTCACCCGCTGTTAACAGCAACGCAAGAAGGCAACTTCAACGGTACAGAAGGCCTTTCTGCGATTCCATTCGACGGTATGATTCTGGCTCACTCAAACGAATCTGAGTGGCAGACCTTCCGTAACAACAAGAACAATGAAGCGTTCTTGGACCGTGTTTATATTGTGAAAGTACCTTACTGTCTACGTGTTTCAGAAGAAGTCAAAATCTACCAAAAACTTCTCGAAAACAGTGAGTTGTCTCAAGCCCCTTGTTCACCAAGCACGCTCGAGACTCTGGCACAATTCAGTATTCTTTCTCGACTTAAAGAGCCTGAAAACTCGTCCATCTTCTCTAAGATGCGCGTATACGACGGTGAAACGCTGAAAGATACGGATCCAAAGGCAAAAAGCTATCAAGAGTATCGTGATTATGCTGGTGTCGATGAAGGCATGAACGGTCTCTCAACACGTTTTGCCTTTAAGATTTTGTCACGCGTATTTAACTTCGACCAAACCGAAGTGGCAGCCAACCCTGTACATCTATTCTATGTGATTGAACAACAGGTTGAGCGCGAACAGTTCCCTGCTGAAACAGCAGAGAAATATCTCGAGTTTTTGAAAGGCTACCTAGTACCTCGATACGTTGAATTTATCGGTAAAGAGATTCAGACCGCTTATCTTGAGTCTTACTCTGAATACGGCCAAAACATCTTCGACCGATATGTCACCTATGCAGACTTCTGGATTCAAGACCAAGAGTACCGAGATCCAGAAACTGGTCAGCTATTTGATCGCTCTTCACTGAATGCTGAGCTAGAGAAGATCGAAAAAACAGCTGGTATTTCTAACCCGAAAGATTTCCGAAACGAAATCGTTAACTTTGTGCTTCGTGCGAAAGCGAATAACAATGGTCAAAACCCGGTTTGGACCAGCTACGAAAAACTGCGCACAGTAATCGAGAAGAAAATGTTCTCCAACACCGAAGAGCTACTTCCGGTTATCTCATTTAATGCGAAAACCTCTTCTGAAGATCAGAAGAAGCATGACGACTTTGTCGCTCGCATGATGGAAAAAGGCTATACCGAGAAACAGGTTCGCCTACTTTCTGAGTGGTACCTACGAGTACGTAAGTCATCCTAACCCAGTATTGAGTTAGGTCGCTTGTGAAACATGAAGAGGGCTATTTCATGGCGCAATTTATAGACCGAAGGCTCAATGGCAAGAACAAGAGCGCTGTTAATCGACAGCGCTTCTTGAAGCGCCACAAAGAGCAAATAAAAGAGTCGGTAGCAGACGCAGTGAATCGACGCTCGATTACGAATACGGAAACGGGCGAAGACGTCTCTATCCCTCACAAAGACATCAATGAGCCTATATTTCATCAAGGCAAAGGTGGTGTTCGAGAACGAGTTCATCCCGGTAACGACCAATTCATTACTGGTGATAAAATTGAGCGTCCCAAAGGTGGCGGTCAAGGTAGCGGCTCTGGAGAAGGGAACGCCAGTCCAGATGGAGAAGGCCAAGACGAATTTGTATTCCAAATATCAAAAGATGAGTACCTCGATATTTTGTTCGAAGATCTCGAGCTGCCTAATCTAGAAAAAAACCAAATTGCCAAAATCACAGAATGGAAAACGCACCGTGCAGGCTTTCAAACTGCCGGTATCCCTTCCAATATCGCCGTAGTACGCTCTCTGCAACAATCTCTTGCGCGCCGTACTGCAATGACTGCTGGTAAGAAACGACTTCTTAAAGAGTTAGAAGACGAACTTGCTCGCATCAAAAATATTGAACCTGCTCAGCAGTTTGAAGAGAACCGCTTGAAGGCTGAAATTGAAGAACTGCGCAAGAAAATCGAAAGCGTGCCGTTCATCGATACCTTCGACTTACGCTTCAAGAACTATGAGAAACGCCCGGTACCATCGAGCCAAGCGGTAATGTTCTGTCTAATGGACGTATCCGGTTCGATGGACCAGGCAACGAAAGACATCGCAAAACGCTTCTATGTTCTTTTGTACTTGTTCTTAACTCGTACCTACGAGAATGTCGAAGTCGTCTTTATCCGCCACCATACCCAAGCGAAGGAAGTGGACGAGCACGAATTTTTCTACTCACAAGAAACCGGGGGTACCATTGTATCTAGCGCGCTCAAGTTAATGGATGAAATAGTAAAAGAGCGATACCCGATTGGTCAGTGGAACATATATGCAGCTCAAGCATCCGACGGTGACAACTGGGCAGATGATTCGCCAAGATGCCGGGATCTGTTAGTGAACAAATTACTTCCAAACTGTCAGTATTACTCTTACATAGAGATCACGCGGCGATCGCACCAAACTCTATGGCATGAGTACGAAAAACTCACTGAAGAGTTTCCTAATTTCGCAATGAAAAACATTCGCTCTGTGGAGGATATTTTCCCAGTCTTTCGTGAACTATTCCAAAAAGAAACGGCGTAAGGAGGCTAGCGATGAATACCGCAACGAGAAACCTCTCAGGAGAGGCGCCTAAAAAGCGTAACAGTAAAGTGTTGCCAGATGGACCAGATTGGACATTTGAGCTGTTAGAGCGATACCACAAAGAAATTAAGCGTGTCGCGGAGCATTATCGCCTAGACACTTACCCTAACCAAATAGAAGTGATTACTTCAGAACAGATGATGGATGCCTACTCAAGTATCGGCATGCCAATCAATTACAACCACTGGTCATTTGGTAAAAAATTCATTCAAACAGAGCAGAACTATAAACATGGTCAAATGGGGTTAGCCTACGAGATTGTGATTAACTCCGACCCTTGTATTGCTTATTTGATGGAAGAAAATACGGTAACAATGCAAGCACTCGTTATAGCGCACGCGTGTTACGGCCATAACTCTTTTTTCAAAGGTAATTACCTATTCCAAACGTGGACTGACGCCAGCTCTATTATCGACTATCTGCTGTTCGCCAAAAAGTATTTAGCCGAGTGTGAAGAACGATATGGCGTAAAAGAAGTGGAAAAACTGCTCGACTCTTGTCACGCGTTAATGAACTTTGGTGTAGACCGCTACAAGCGTCCAGAGAAAATCTCAATTACAGAGGAAAAAGCAAGACAAGAAGAACGCGAAGCATACCTACAATCTCAAGTTAATGAGCTTTGGCGCACGGTACCGACAGCCAAGACGAAAGAGGAAGACATTAAAGAGCGATTCCCAAGCGAGCCTCAGGAAAACTTGCTCTACTTCTTCGAAAAACATGCGCCGTTGCTAGAGCCGTGGCAACGTGAAGTTGTTCGGATCGTCCGTAAGATCAGTCAGTATTTTTATCCGCAAAAACAAACGCAAGTTATGAATGAGGGCTGGGCAACGTTCTGGCACTACACCATACTCAACCATCTTTATGATGAGGGCTTGGTGTCTGAAAAATTCATTCTAGAGTTCTTACATAGCCACACCAGTGTCGTGGCTCAGCCGCCTTATAACAGTCCTTACTTTAATGGCATTAACCCCTACGCGTTAGGCTTTGCCATGTTCCGAGATATTAAGCGTATCTGTGAAGAACCAACTGATGAGGACAAAGAGTGGTTTCCAGACCTAGCAGGAACCGACTGGTTAGATGCAGTGCATTTCGCGATGCATAATTTCAAAGATGAAAGCTTTATTAGCCAATACCTTTCTCCGAAATTAATGCGTGATTTCAAGCTGTTTGCGATCAACGATGATGATCATAAGAACTTTATTGAAGTCGCTGCGATACACGATGAGATGGGTTATAAACGCATTAGAGAAACCTTAGCCGCTCAGTATAACTTATCTAATCTTGAGCCAAACATTCAGGTGTTTAATGTCGATGTCCGTGGTGATAGATCGCTTACGTTGCAGTACGTTCCTCACAACCGCATCCCACTTGATGATAGTTACGAAGAAGTTCTAAAGCACGTGTACCGATTATGGGGCTTTGATGTCATTCTCCAAGAAGTGAAAGACACCGGTCACCGAGAAGTGTTAGCAACCTGCCCTAAACGGAACCAATACGACACTAACATTTAACTAATACCGCGATACAAGTAAAACAAAAAGGCTCCTAATTCAGGAGCCTTGTTTATTCTTAAATCTATATGAGCATTTGTTACGCTTGCTTTGCAACAATCGCGCGCACGGCTTCTAGGTCTTCGGGCGTATCAACCCCTGCCGCTGGTGCTTCTTTCGCTACCGCCACATGAATTTTTTCACCGTACCAAAGCACTCGCAGTTGCTCAAGACACTCAATCTGCTCTAATGCACTTGGTGCCCAGTTGACATACGTATTAATGAAACCAGCTCGATAAGCATAAATACCAATATGACGCATTAATGGGTTGGCAATAGTTTTGTCTTGTTTAGCAAAGTTATCGCGATCCCAAGGGATGGTTGCTCGACTAAAGTACAACGCATAGCCTTGCTCATCTGCGACAACTTTAACAGCGTTCGGGTTGAACACTTCCTCTTCCGAGTCTATTTCTACAGCTAACGTCGCCATCGGGGCTTCACACCCAGATAAGTTATCAGCAACCTGACGAATGATGGACGGCGGAATCAAAGGCTCATCCCCTTGCACATTAACAATAATGTGGTCTGACGGAATAGCCATCTTTTCAACAACTTCGGCAAGACGCTCCGTACCTGATTCGTGGTGGGGAGAGGTCATACAAACTTTACCACCAAATGACGAAACCGCTTTCGCAACACGCTCGTCATCAGTTGCAACGATGACATCTTCCGCACCCGCTTGTAGCGCTTGTTCATAAACCCACTGAACCATAGGCTTACCACCAATATCCGCTAGCGGTTTACCAGGCAAACGGCTCGATGCGTAGCGCGAAGGGATGACAACCGTAAAAGACATTAGCGTCCCTCATCCATGCTCATAGTGCGAGCTTCAGGCTCTAGCAGAACTGGAATACCCTCTTTGATCGGGTAAGCAAGGCGATCCAATTTGCAGATCAACTCTTGATTATCTTTATCGTACGTCAGCTTACCTTTGCAAACAGGGCAAGCTACAATCTCAAGTAGACGGTGATCCATAAGCCGCTTTAACCTCTTTTATTCTATTTAAAATTTGCTCTGCATCGTTTGATTCAAACTGGGCAGATACAGGCAGATACCACCAATTATCTTGCGCATAATGGCTGCACTTGACGGCATCTTTCTCGGTCATAATCACATTGGTCCCTTGTTGAGCCAATGCTTCTAATTCTTGTTGATCAAAGTCTTGATGGTCAGCAAAACCTTTTGTGACTTTAACATCTGCGTCCATCGAGTTTAGTGTATGAAAAAAACGCGGAGGATGCCCAATGCCCGCAAATGCGACGAGATCTTTCAACTCCGAGACATCCACATGTTGCTTAGTCTTAAGATTAATAGCTTTAGAGGGTGCTAAAGCCATTGCGATTTCGCCCGTATGCGCTTGACCGCCATTGGTGATGATAAAGTCGACTTCTTTAAGTCGCTCAATACCTTCACGTAAAGGACCTAATGGAATCAGGCTTTCATTCCCAAACCGGCGATTCCCATCCACAATCACTAACTCAATATCACGGCCTAACGCATAATGTTGTAATCCATCATCCGTAATTATGATATCCACATCCAAATCTAGCAGTGCTTTCACTGCATTTGAACGCACAGGATCTACCGCAACAGGTGCTCCTGTACGGCGATGAATCAACTTAGGTTCATCGCCACAATGCTTCGCTGGCGTATCTTCTTTTAGCACTAACGGATAGGCAGGAGCCTTTGCCCCATAACCACGAGAAACAACCCCCGGCTTAAAGCCCATTTGCTGTAGTTGCTCAACAAGCCACACAACAACTGGTGTTTTACCATTGCCACCAGCAGTGATATTGCCAACCACAACAACAGGTATAGGCGCATTATAAGCTTGCTTGCGGCCAGTTTGGTATTGCTTTCGCTTTGACTTGCTTATCGCTCCAAATAATAAACTCAGTGGCCACAAAAGCGGCCACAAGAGGTATTTTATTGGATGGTTTTCAAACCAGATTTTTTCAATCACCGCGCTTATTCACCAAACTGAATACGGTGCAATTGTGCATACGCACCATTTTTCTCAATAAGCTCAGCGTGGTTGCCACGTTCAATGATGGCACCATCATCAACCACAAGAATTTCATCGGCTTTCTCGATTGTGGATAAGCGGTGCGCTATTACAAGTACCGTTTTGTCTTTTTGCAGCTCATCAAGTGCAGCTTGAATAGCTCGCTCGGATTCGGTATCCAAAGCCGAAGTTGCCTCATCAAGAATCAGCACTGGAGCATCACGCAATAGAGCTCGCGCAATCGCAACACGTTGGCGTTGACCACCAGACAAGCTAGCACCATTTTCACCAATCATGGTATCAAGTCCATCATCCATTTTGCCGATGAACTCCATCGCATGCGCGAGTGTTGCCGCTTTCTCGATATCACTGCGCTCATATTGACCATCCGTTGCGTACGCAATATTGTTTGCTATCGTGTCATTAAACAAATGAACATTTTGCGATACTAGTGCAAATTGCTGACGTAAATTCTTTAGCTCGTAATCACGAATATCATGCCCATCTAATGTGATAGATCCACTGTCAACATCATAGAAGCGGTTGAACAAGTTCGCGATGGTACTTTTACCTGAGCCAGAACGGCCAACTAGCGCCACCGTTTTTCCTCTTGGAATATCGAAGCTGACATTTTCCAATGCTGGTTTTTCTGCACCAGTGTAAGTAAAGCTTACGTTTTTAACTGAAACATCGCCATTTGCGCGTTTAACTGTCAACTTACCTTCGTTTTTCTCAGGCTCGAGGTCAATTAACGCGAAGAGCGTTTGGCTCGCGGCCATACCACGTTGGAACTGAGAAGTAACGTTAGTCAGCGCTTTAAGTGGGCGCATCAGACCAAACATTGCAGAGAAGACAACAGTAAATGTACCTGGAGTCAGTTGCTCTTTAATCGAATCAATACTTGCTAAATAAAGAACGGCAACAATTGCAAGTGATGCAATCATTTGGATGATAGGGTTAGCCGCCGCTTGAGCCGTCACCAACTTCATGCTTTGTTGACGCATTTGGTTGCTGACTTTTTCAAATCGTTTACGTTCGATGTCTTGGCCGCCATAGCTCAACACAACTTTATGGCCTTTCAGCATCTGCTCTGCTGATGCAGTTACGTTACCCATCATGGTCTGCATATTTTTGGATATTTTTCTAAAACGTTTAGAAACAACACCAATACCCCATGCCACAACGGGAGCAACAGCAAACAGCACTAGCGACAATTGCCAGCTGTTGTAAAACATCAAGACTAACAGACCAATGATACTTGCGCCTTCACGCACAATGCTCACCAACGCTTGGCTAGTTGCCGCTGATACTTGCTCTGAGTCGTAGGTTATACGCGACAATAAGTTGCCAGTCTTTTCCTTATCAAAGTATGACACTGGCATATGCATAAAGTGATTGAACACCATGCGACGGACCTGCATAACTACGTTGCCAGATACCCAACTCAAACAGTAGGTGGAGACAAATCCACTTATGCCACGGATGAACATCATGGCAAAAATAATCAATGGAAGCGTGCGTAAAAAATCAGATTCAGCGTTCCCAAAACCTTCATCGAGTAGTGGTTTTAGTAGGGAAATCATATAGGTATCTGATATAGCATTAATAACTAATGCAATGACTGCAACGACAAGACCTGACTTATAAAGGCGAATAAATTGCCATAGACGCTTAAACGTCTGCCAAGTCGTTTCATCAGTATTTATCGACATAGAAGTGCTTTATTTTCTTACATTAAGACTCTCATTCTACTCCCTTACGCAGCATCTGCCTATACCAAGGCTCAAATGTATCGCTACGTTTGGTTTCTGAGCGCCAATTATCACGGTGAATAAAGAAGCTTACCTGACCACCCTCACCAGTATCAAGCCAAGTGACGCCAAGTTTTCGGTATGAAGCAACGACACTTTCCGCTGGCATTCCCCATCGATTGTTTTTTGCTAAAGAAGCAACCGCCACACTCGGGCTCACCGCCTCAATAAATCGAGGATTCGATGAACTTTTACTCCCGTGGTGAGGGACTAGCATCACATCGCTTTGTAACTTTCCGGGTTCTCTAAGCAAAATCCACTCGCTAATGGCCTCAATATCACCAGTAAAAAGCATACTAAAGTTAGAAATAGGGTCAGTAAGTCGTAATACACAGGAGTGCGGATTATACGCACGTTGAACAAGTGCAGGAGGCCAGAGCACTTCCATGTTTAATCCTTGCCATTTCCATTGGTCGCCTCTAGTGCAAGGCTCATATTCGATAAAGAATTGACTACTAAGTTTACGCTGTGGAGAAAAGGCATCTTCAATGAAAAAGCGGCCGCCTGCGTGATCATTATCGGAATGGCTTAGAATCAGTGTATCTATGCTTTCATAACCTCGTTGATGCAAAACCGGAGTGACGACCTGCTCTGCGATACTGCCGCTTTGCCATGCTTTACCAGTGTCATACAGCAACACCTTGTCGTCTTTTTCTACAACCACTGCAAGGCCATGACCTACATCTAATACATCGATACGCCAATGCGGTTCATACTCCGCTGCAAACTTGATACTAATAACGATGCCGAGTAACAAATACCACGCGTACTGAGACATGAACCGTTGAAATATTAAGCAAACCACTATCACCATAACCAGCATTGTCATTTCCATGCTAATGGGTTGCCAAGAACCTACTGCGTACTGTATTGACGTGCTCAATGGCTGTAATGACCAGTCCACCAAATGCCACAGAGGCTTCGCTATCATTTCAAGAAACAAAGATGAGAACAGGGCTAGAAACATCAAAGGTACAACGATAAATCCGAACCAAGGAATAAATACCAAGTTGTAGGCTATTGAGGACAAACTAAAACCGGAGAAGAAATGGCCACTAACAGGTACGATTAAAGCGCTCAACATCAATTGAGTAAGCAATAACGCTTTTAATCGCGCTTTCCAACCTCCCCTTTGATGTCGAATCAAATTAATTGCGAACAATACCGCACAAACGGAGAGGTACGATAACCAAAAGCTCATACTGTAGGATGCAAAAGGTTGGACAAGCAGTTGTAGAGATACTGCAAGCAAAAGAACTCGCCAAGAAGTCCAGTGCACCAGAGTATACTTCAGGAGAACGTAAACAACGCATACCGACACTGCTCGCGTAGTAGGCAGAGAGAAATCCGCTAACCAAGCGTAGGCAACAGCGAAGATCAGCCCATATAAGCTAGGCAACAACTGGTATTGGGGTAATAGATAACGAACGGTACCGCCCACGACTAGCCCAAAAGTAAACGCCATACCAATATGTAAACCAGAAATGGAGACCAAATGCAGTAAACCACTGTCCCTGAGCGCTTGCCAATCTTCCTTAGACAACCAAGAACGGTCAGCAAAAACTAACGCACTTATTAACGAGAAATGATGAAGGGAAGACACATCATCAGCGACATCGGCAATAATGGATTGACGCAGAGATACATTAGAACGAACAATCCACTGAGCGTCTTTGTTAACAACCGCTCGGGCGATAATATTTTTACCCATCGCGTGCTTTTCAGCATCAAAGCCAGCTTCGTTGCGTAGACCTGTAATCGGCTTTAACGAGATGGATGTCGTAAACTCACTGTTAACATCGAGTGGAAAAGGCGTAATAAGACGGATTTTAGGTTTAAGAAAAGGTAACAGAGTTTGAGAATTTACCGCTTCTATAGCGACAATACCTTCATAACCGTGACTTATTTGCGTAAAAGGGCTGTCAACTTTACCAATTATGGTAATATTCTCCCCTGCTTGAAAAAGGGCTTGTCTCTGAGACTCCAATACATTGCCGTGGACGATGACAACCATAAAGCCCGCAATTGCGCCTATGCTAATTAAGCCACGACGTAATTTGATTATTGAGCCAGTGGTTATTATTCCCAGCAGCAACCAACGCCAATCTGGTATTGTCGGCCACCAAGCTGACGAGATTACGCTCGCTACAAATAACGCCAAGGTCCAACTTTTTTCTGAGAGAGTCATGCTGTCCTATGCCTAGAAAGCTGATAAAACGCTTCATGCCAGATCATGAATTGATCAAACGCCAAAAAGCATTGAAGGTCTTCGGCAATGTGTTGTACAACCCAAACTTGTGGTGCTTAAACCGCCGCTCGGCATCAGGGGCTTTTGCTGTCGGGTTATTTATGGCTTTTGTTCCGCTGCCGAGCCAAATGATCATGGCCGCTGGTTTGGCCATTATGTTGGGTGTCAATCTGCCCCTCTCCGTCGCTTTGGTATGGATCAGCAACCCTATCACTATGCCTGTGCTATTTTACTTTGCGTACAAGCTAGGTGCTCTAGTGATGCGTCTTCCCCCGCAACCTTTTCACTTTGAACTATCGTGGGAATTCATCATGCAGCAAATGAGCACCATTGGACCTCCATTTCTATTGGGCTGCGCAATTTGTGGGGTTGTATCCGCGATTATTGGCTACTTCGGAATTCGAGGGCTTTGGCGCTACTCCGTGGTACGGAGCTGGCAAAAACGCAAAATAAGATAAGACCTTACTGCGTAAAAATCAGCATTTGAGCTATCAGTTGAGGGGCATCTAACAGTTAGAATGAAACGCGATGTTACTCAAGTCGGATAAATACAAAAAAGGACCGAATTCGGTCCTTTTTTGTATTTCGCATATTGTAAAACAATCAGCTATTTAGAACTCAGTACAGCCGCCGGATTCAACCTTGCGGCACGAGAAGCAGGATACCACGTCGCAAGTAAACTAAGCACTATCGCCGTCACTGACACCAATGCCACATCTGGCCAGTGTAGTTGTGATGGTAAGAAGTCAACAAAGTAAATATCACCCGATAAAAACTGATGACCAATTAAGCTCTCTAACCCTTTAATTAACGGAGTCAGGTTTAACGCCACTAAGACACCGATAACACTGCCGACGAGACTGCCAAATACACCAGAGAATACACCTTGCCAAACAAAGATCCGTTTGATTAGGCTATCTTTTGCTCCCATTGTTCGCAAAATTGCAATTTCCGCCGCTCGGTCTTTCACTGCCATCATCAACGTAGACACAATATTAAAACATGCCACGCCAATCACCAGTACCATCACCAAGTACATAATGGTGCGCACGAGCTGAATATCGCGATACAAAAAACCAAACTTTTGCTGCCAGCTTTTCAAATACACGTAAACATCAACCATGCTACCAACCTCACGAACAATAGAAGGCGCATTGAGAACATCGTCAGTTTTTAGTGAAATGCCTGTGACCCCTCCCCCTAACCTCGCGTATTGCTGCGCATCAGCTAATGGTACTAACGCTAGAGAGTGGTCGATTTGGCCATTCAACGTTAAGAACCCTGACACCTTCACGCGCACACGCTTAGGAGCCTGCACTTTATTTGCGCCGCCTGTTTGCGGAATCATTAACGTAACGTAATCCCCCACGGCGACATTTAGCTCGTTTGCTACACCTCGGCCTAAGATCACTTGCTGCTGACCGGCATAAAAGTTTTGCCAAGCTGCTTGGTCAATAAAATTCGATAAGCTCGACACCGCTTGCTCGAAAGTAGGCTCTACGCCACGAACTTCTATCGCTTTTAGCTTACTGCCTTTTTCTGCCAAACCCGTAAAACGAACGTACGGTGCTGCCGCGACAACATGTTCATGTTTTAGAGCTTGATTCATCGTTTTGGTGTAGTCATGAAGTGGTCCATTAACACCTTCTAACTCGCCGTGTGGGATCACAGACAACACACGCGATTGCAGCTCGCGCTCAAAGCCATTCATTGCAGACAAACCGATAATGATCACAGCAACGCCAACCGCAATACCAATGGTCGAAGAAAGCGATATGAAAGACACCATCTTGTTGCGCTTTTTCGCTCGACTGAAGCGACCACCAATCATCAAAGCTAAAGAGGTAAACAAAACTAGCCCTCCGCAGATGCTGTATCAGTCACAAAACGATCTACGAGCAAACCATCTTGCATGTGCATTTGACGATCCATTTTTGCTGCCAGCTCTTTGTCATGCGTGACAACCAAAAATGCAATGTTTGACTCTTTATTGAGCTCGCGCATCAAATCATAGATAGACAGTGCCGTATTGTGATCTAAGTTCCCCGTAGGTTCATCAGCCAAGACCAGATCAGGTTTATTCACCAATGCACGCGCAATCGCAACACGCTGACGCTCACCGCCCGATAACTCGGAGGGTCTATGTTGCATCCGATGACTCAAACCAACTTTATCTAACAGCGCTTTAGCCGCCTGTTTTGCATCCGCTACTTTAGCACCGCCAATCATCAGTGGCATCGCCACATTTTCAAGCGCAGTAAAGTCAGCCAATAAGTGATGAAACTGGTATACAAAACCAAGGTGCTTGTTGCGTAATGCCGCCTGTTTGTTCGAGCTCAAAGCTGATAGGTTTTGCCCTAGAAAATCAACTTCACCATGAGTTGCGTCATCTAACGCACCTAAAATATGCAATAAGGTACTTTTTCCCGAACCAGAAGAGCCAACAATAGAAACCAACTCCCCTTTGTCGATATCGAAACTTACGCCTTTCAACACTTCCGTATCTAACGAACCCTCTCGGTAGACTTTACGAATATCACGACATTCTAATAGCTTATTCATAGCGAAGTGCCTCAGCAGGTTTAACAGAAGATGCTCGATAAGAAGGATAAAGCGTAGCAGCAAGGCTAAGAGCAATCGCCAATACCACCACTAAAAGAATTTGCAGTGAATCAATCAAGATGGGTAGATGACCACCAAAGCTGAATAGCGCCACACCAGCAGATTCAAGAATCGCATTTAGATTAAGTGACAAGATCACGCCCGCAGCGCCACCAACAATCGCGCCAATTACACCACTACTTGCACCTTGCACCATGAAAATGGTCATCACTTGAGATTGAGTCATGCCTTGAGTTTTCAATATTGCGACTTCTGATTGTTTCTCCATTACCACCATGATTAAAGCGGAGATAATATTGAATGCAGCGACACCCACAATTAGACCTAGCATAAGTCCCATCATGTTCTTTTCCATTTTCACCGCTTGGAAAAGCTCACCACGCTGTTCGCGCCAATCACTCCATTGCCACCCATCAGGCATGGGTTGGTCAGCAAAATCCGTCACCATAAATGGGTCAGAGAAAAAGACACGCCAACCAGAAACCGTGTCTTTAGGGAAACGCATCAGCTTAGATGCATCCGTCATGTTCACAATCATTAATTGACCATCAACGTCCGATCCCGTATTGAAAATGCCTGAGACAGTAAAGTTTCGCTGGCTAGGAATACGGCCAAGTGGGGTAAACTGCGTTGCGTTGGTCACCATCAAGCGCACTTTATCCCCGATTGAGACCTTTAGTGAACGCGCCAAACTGTGACCCAAAAATACATTGTAGTCACCTGCTTGAAGTGACGATAATCGTCCGGCAATCAAATGGTTGCTAATCGGATCGCCTTTCTTAGGTTCAATACCGATGAGGTAACCAGCCGTCAGCTGTGCAGAACTCTGAATAACAGCCTCTCCTCTAACGATAGGCTCCGGCTGAGATTCACTCGACATCGCTTGAACAAATGGAGGGGCAGACTCGGTCATAGGCGTTTTTCCATCGTGTTGCGAAACCACGGCATGAGGTAGCACACCTAAAATGCGTTCTTTTAACTGCGATTCAAACCCGTTCATCACAGAAAGAACCGTCACCAACGCCATTACACCGATCGTAATACCCGCCGTCGACATATAAGAAACAAATCGGCTGAACCTATCTCCAGAGCGTCCCCGAAGATACCTTAAGCCAATAAACAATGAGATAGGATGATACATATAAGACAAACCAACTGGTTGTTTTGATATAAAGCTTTAGCGGATTATCTTACCTTACTCTTCTCATTAAGAAGACAAGAGAATCGCTAAATTTGTCAACGACATGCAATAAGTCTGTATTTAGGGCAAAAAGTTCAAGGACAAATCGGCTAAACTTGATAACTTCATTCAGTTAGCGATAATCAGTGCCCTATTTCTCTTTGTTTGTTGAGTGAGCAAGGAGCGCTCACTGGCAAAAGGATCGACTATATGACAGAGCAAGAATACTTTACCGTCCATCATAACCTCACCATCAACGTCGAAACGTTGAGTGCGGACTTTGCTTTGCCAGATGAAGAAACATTTGCCTCCGAAATTCCAGCACCATTTATTGTCGCCAGTGAATTTAGTCACTTAGATATGTTGGCAGACAACGCGCGTCTAGGGCTGAAAAACAAAGAGTTAAAGCATGTGATCAACTTGCTTGATACGCAAAACGCGAAACTTAACCTCTTGTTGAGCTTTATGCTTTCACAACAAGATGACGCCTCCATTCGATATCAAACGACGCAGTTTGGTGCTAGTCAACTCAGTTTCCGCTCAGATACAGCGTTAACTACTCAACAACTCGTTCGTGTTAAACTGTTCCTCGATCACCCTGCTGCGGCGATTTACTGTTACGCTCAAGTAGAAGAATGTGATGCTTCAGAGCAAGATTTCATTATCACGCTTAGATACAAGATGCTCCGAGAATCTGATCAAGATTTACTGATAAAGGCGGCACTGTATCAACAACAAAAACTTTTACGTCAGCGCTCGATGGAGCGAGATAAAAAATAATTCCTATGACAAAAGCAACGATTCTTTCCGTCACAAACCCTTCAGAGCGTGGCGACAAAAAACAGCTAGGTAATTTGCCGGGCGCAGCTCTACCTCTAGCCATTGCAGAGCTGGCCAAGCAGCATTCGAGTCACTCGCTACTCGTTGTGCCTGACCCGCAAATCGCTTTAAAGCTTCAGGCAGAGATTGAGCAATTCACCGACCAAACGGTAAGCCTGTTCCCCGACTGGGAAACGCTGCCTTACGATAACTTTTCTCCGCATCAAGAAATCATCTCTGAACGTATCGCACGCCTATACCAACTGCCAAGTCAACGTGATGGCATAACCATCGTCCCGGTCAGTACAGTATTGCAACGCCAATCGCCACGTGATTTTCTGTTGCAACACACTTTAATGGTGAAAACTGGTGATCGGCTCTCGCTAGAGAAGTTACGTGTACAACTTGAAAATTCAGGCTACCGCCATGTAGATCAAGTATTTGGGCCAGGTGAATATGCAAGTCGTGGGTCTATTCTGGATCTCTTTCCTATGGGCAGCAATGACCCGTACCGCATCGACTTCTTTGATGATGAAATAGATACCATTCGCACGTTTGATCCAGAGAACCAACGCTCTATCGACGATATTCAGCAAATCCAATTGCTGCCTGCACATGAGTTCCCAACCACTAAAGAAGCGATTGAAGATTTCCGTACACGTTGGCGCACCCAGTTCGACGCACGCCGCGAGCCTGAATCAATCTACATGCAAGTGACCAAAGGCACGTGGCCCGCTGGTATTGAGTATTGGCAGCCGCTGTTTTTTGACCATACCGAGACTTTATTTGAATATTTGCCAGAAGACTCTCAAGTCATCACATATGGTGATATCGAATCTGCGGTCGATACTTTCTTAACCGATGTCGAATATCGATACGACCAGAAAAAAGTTGATCCGCTGCGTCCTCTTTTGACTCCTGAACAGCTTTGGTTGAAAAAAGACGAACTTTTCAGTCAACTAAAACAGCTCCCTATCGCTCAATTGAGCCTAGATAAAGTGGTTAAGCGTGCCGGTCGTCAAAACCTACCAGTACAATCGTTAGCCGAGCTTGGCGTTCAACAACAAAATAAAGAGCCGCTCTCGCGCCTTCGTCAGTTTAGTGAGCAATTCAGCGGCAAAATCGTTTTCTCGGTAGAGTCAGAAGGTCGTCGTGAAGCACTAACGGAGCTGTTGCAAGGCATCAAAGTTCGGCCGGTCGTACATGGCTCACTTTACCAAGCTCTAGACTCGGGTGATCGATTCAGCTTGATCTTAGGCGCAGCAGAGCATGGTTTCATTCACGAAGAGCTGAACTTCGCTCTGATCTGTGAAAGTGATCTACTCGGTGACCGTGTTATCCAGCGACGCCGCAAAGATAAAAAAGCCGTCAACAGTGACACCGTTATTCGCCATCTTGCGGAACTAAAACCCGGTCAACCTGTGGTTCATATTGATCACGGTATTGGCCGCTACATCGGTTTACAAACACTTGAAGCCGGTGGCATGAAAACGGAATACGTCACCCTTGAGTATCAAAACGATGCCAAGCTCTACGTGCCAGTTTCATCACTGAATCTTATCAGCCGTTATTCTGGCGGCGCTGAAGAGAGTGCGCCACTGCATAAATTAGGTGGTGAAGCGTGGGCAAAAGCACGTCGTAAAGCGGCAGAAAAAGTGCGTGATGTCGCAGCAGAATTGCTGGATGTGTATGCTAAACGAGAATTAAAACCTGGCTTCAAATTTGAGCTAGATCGTGGGCAATACGCAACATTTAAAGCAACATTCCCGTTTGAAGAAACAGATGACCAAGCGATGGCCATCAATGCCGTATTGTCAGACATGTGCCAGGCAAAAGCGATGGATCGCTTAGTGTGTGGTGACGTGGGCTTTGGTAAAACGGAAGTCGCTATGCGCGCAGCATTTGTCGCAACGGATAACAGTAAACAGGTCGCCGTACTCGTACCAACAACCTTGCTTGCTCAGCAGCATTTCGAAAACTTCCGTGACCGTTTTGCCAACTTACCAATCCGAGTTGAAGTACTGTCTCGTTTTAAATCTGCCAAAGAACAAAAAGTCATTCTGCAAGACGTTGCCGATGGTAAAGTAGACATTGTCGTTGGTACGCATAAGCTGCTTTCGAGCGACATTAAATTCAAAGATTTAGGTTTGTTGATCGTTGATGAGGAACACCGCTTCGGGGTTCGTCAAAAAGAAAAAGTCAAAGCAATGCGTGCGGATGTGGACATTCTTACCCTCACCGCAACACCAATTCCACGCACACTGAATATGGCAATGAGTGGCATGCGAGACCTGTCGATCATCGCGACACCTCCTGCACGCCGTTTAGCCATTAAAACCTTTGTTCGACAAAAAGAAGAGCCAGTGGTCCGTGAAGCGGTACTGCGTGAAATTATGCGTGGTGGTCAGGTTTACTTCCTGCACAATCAGGTTGAAACCATTGAAAAAACGGCAGAAGACTTACAGAAACTCATCCCAGAGGCACGTATTACCGTGGCTCATGGTCAAATGCGCGAGCGCGAACTTGAGCGAATCATGAATGACTTCTACCATCAGCGCTTTAATGTGTTGGTGTGTACAACCATCATCGAAACCGGTATCGACGTACCAACGGCGAATACCATAATCATGGATCGTGCGGACAATCTTGGCTTGGCGCAGTTGCATCAATTACGTGGCCGTGTTGGACGTTCGCACCATCAAGCCTATGCTTACTTATTAACGCCACATCCAAAAGCCATGACCAAAGATGCCATCAAGCGTCTTGATGCGATTGCTTCACTGGAAGACTTAGGTGCTGGCTTTACGTTAGCAACCCACGATTTAGAAATCCGTGGTGCTGGTGAGCTGCTTGGTGATGAGCAAAGTGGGCAAATTCAATCCGTTGGTTTTACACTTTATATGGAAATGCTGGAACAAGCAGTGCAAGCATTAAAAGAAGGCAAGGAGCCATCTTTGGATGAGCTGCTTCGTGAGCAAACTGAAGTGGAAATGCGAATCCCAGCGCTCTTACCAGATGATTACATTCCGGATGTAAACACACGACTGTCGATGTACAAACGCATTGCGAGTGTCACAAGCAGTGATGAACTATCAGAGCTAAAAGTGGAACTGATTGATCGCTTTGGTCTGCTTCCAGACGCAACAAAGAACTTACTTGCCGTCTCAGAATTGAAAATTTCGGCTGGTAGTTTAAAAGCGAAAAAGATAGAAGCCCATGATAAAGGTGGATTTATCGAGTTTTACCCTGATGCTGACATAAACCCAGCGTATTTAGTTAAACTGCTGCAATCACAGCCGCAAAAATTTGCAATGGAAGGTCCAACTAAGTTCAAGTTTAGCGTACCATTGGTGGACCGACGTAAACGCATTCAGTTTGTTCAAGACTTACTGAATGATTTTAAACAGAATTTATTACCAACGAGCTAATAGTCGAATGAGAATACTGATCCCGTTATTGCTTCTATGTGTCTCAATGCCCTCTTGGGCACAGCGCCAATTTGATATTGAAGTGATCATTTTCAAGCGAGCAGTCGACGCTGAAAGCACAACAGAATCTTGGCCGAATCAACTGCCAAAAATCGATATGGAAAATGTCGGTAGCCTAGAGAGTGAATCCTACCGCCGCTCTAAAGGCGTAACACTTTTGCCAAGTTCTTCTTTCCGTCTCAACGCGCAAGAAGCGGCACTAAATAATCATGCCGGCTTTAAAGTGCTTAAACACGTAGCCTGGCGTCAAGGTGACCGAGGTAAATCTAGCGCCCCAATTTTCCGCATCGTTGGCGGGCGAGATTTCTCTGATTCTTATCAAGCAGATGGCCGCCCAATCAATGGCAATCAAACATTTTCCAGCGACGGTTACAGTGAAGAGACGGTCAATGGTCCTTTATATGAACTAGATGGTCGATTCCAAATATACGTACAGCATTATCTCTTCGCCGAAACAACACTAGATCTGCGCGAACCAAGTGTTAGAGAGGTGCGTTTTGAACCAACCTCAACTGAGCAATTGGCGGATGACTTAGGTGAAGTCGATGGTAACGTCCAAGTCGGTAACTTGGCAGAAATATCGCCGACAGTAACCGAAGAGAAATTCCTGAAGAGTTATCGAATGGATCAAAAACGTCGTATGCGTAGCAGCGAGACTCATTACCTAGATAATCCGTTGATGGGTATGATCATTCAAGTTCGTCGGGTTCGATAAGCACGAGCGGTTCGACAAAGCGCAGCAAAGCTGCGCTTTGTTTTTATCTGCTATACCTCAGTTATTCCTAACCAACGCAGAGCAAGGAAAATAGCTGCGTTCAAGTATAAATAGACAGCTTTCAATTTACTTACACTCAACATGGAAGTCGTATTAGTTCATGAGTCCAGACTTTGAAATCATTGCGCCCCGCTTAGCGCTCAAGCTCATCCCTGCTGAAGAAGCACATTCACTACAACGATTACTTGCAGAATCCCCTTCGCTGCACCAATGGCTTGACTGGTGTGATAAAAACGTCACATTGAAAACCGCGCAGGATTTTCTGTTGGCAACCCGTCTTAACTGGGTCAAAACTGAGGCTTTTGGTTTCGGTATCTATGAGCGGCAAAGTAACACTTTGGTAGGAATGGCAGCGGTTAATGAGTTATATCATACGTTTAATATGGCGAGTATTGGTTACTGGGTTGCCGACCGCTATCAACGGCAAGGCTATGCCCAAGAAGCCGTTAAAGCCTTAGCAGAATTCTGCTTCGCAAAGCTAAGTTTAACTCGACTAGAGATTGTTTGTGACCCCGACAACGAAGCTAGCCAAGCCTTAATTGAGTCCGTCGGTGCACAAAAAGAAGCCATCGCCAGAAACCGGTTTATTTTTCAGGGTAAGCCTAAAGATGGCGTTGTGTTCTCACTTTTACCGACAGATCTAACATAAACAAAAAGCCACCGACTTGCGGTGGCTTCTGCATTTTTTAAGATACAACACATCCACACAGAGTGGATTTAAAACCTTAGTGCAGCTTAAGGTTTGGACGCAGCACGCGATTAATGCGGCCGACGAGCATCATCAGACCGGTTTTGAATACACCATGCAACGCCATTAGGTGCATGCGATACAATGAGATGTAAACGACACGAGCAATACGGCCTTCTACCATCATCGACCCTTTAGTTAGGTTCCCCATCAGACTACCAACGGTTGAGAAGCGACTTAGAGACACTAATGAACCGTGATCTTTATATACGTAGTCTTTCAACTCGCGCCCGTTGATCTTCGCGACGATGTTACTAAATGCCTGGCTTGCCATTTGGTGTGCAGCTTGAGCGCGTGGCGGCACGAACGAACCGTCAGACTGGGTGCATTGTGCTAAGTCACCAATAACAAAGATGTCATCATCTCGTGTTGTCTGTAGTGTGTTTTTCACTACAAGCTGATTGATACGGTTCGTTTCTAAGCCAGCGATATCTTTAATAAAGTCTGGAGCTTTGATACCCGCAGCCCAAACCATGATTTGAGCTGGGATCTTCTCACCATCTTTTGTAGTAAGGCCATCTTTTTCAGCTTTAGTCACCATAGTGGCGGTGCGCACGTTTACGCCCAACTTCACCAACTCTTGATGAGCAGCAGAAGAAATACGTGGAGGTAACGCTGGTAAAATACGCTCACCTGCTTCAATCAGATTGACGTTCAACTTGCTAGAATCAAGATCACCGAAGCCATAAGTGCGCAGCTCTTTAACAGCATTATGTAACTCAGCTGATAGTTCAACGCCAGTTGCACCAGCACCAACAATAGCAATATCGACCGTACCGTTACCGTTTTTCGCGTGCAGCTTTAGGAACTCGTTGTTCATTTCTGTACGGAAACGGTGTGCTTGCTCAGGGCTGTCTAGGAAAATACAGTTTTCACGAACGCCAGGCGTGTTGAAGTCGTTTGATGTCGAGCCAATTGCCATCACTAGAATGTCGTATTCTAGCTCACGGCTTGGCATAAGAAGTTCACCGTGTTCGTCTTTAAGCTCACTTAAGATGATCACTTTACGTTCACGGTCGATGTCTTGAAGACTACCCATTTGGAAGTCGAAGCTGTGGTTTTTTGCATGAGCTCGATAGCTCAGTGCATCTACTCCTTCGTCCAAAGAACCTGTAGCAACCTCATGCAATAATGGCTTCCACAAGTGGCTCGCTTTTCGATCGACTAGCGTAATTTGCGCACGGTTTTTGCGACCTAGAGTTCGACCAAGCTTAGTTGCCAACTCAAGACCACCTGCACCGCCGCCTACAACGATAATGCGTGTCACAATGATTTTCCTCTACAAAAATGAATATATGGGGTTCAGCTCGATGCATGACTCACAAACATTTGTGGCATCCATCCAACCGATGAATTCTTGGTTCTTAGAGGTGTCTCAATTACTTGGATTAAAAAACTGCCACTCACCTTGATTCTTTATCTATCAATGACTTGTCAGGGTTTGGCATGTTTATCTGGTACGCATACGACGCCAGAATTTTTTGGGCAAGTTTATTACTCGCTCTCAATTTTTTTTGATATTTATCAAATTATTTTAGTCCGGTTCATTATATAGAGACCAACTTTGAAGGCAACCAAAATCCGTGTAACGAGTACGGATTGACTACTTTTCGACTACTCTACAACAAGGTGTTCGTGCTACATAGGAGGGAAGTAAGAAAACGGTAAGGAGAACACAATATTCAAAGCGTTAAACCAAGAAAATGTGCCTTTCAAAGAGACAGTGGCTCGGCATACTCAAGAGAAGGAATCGCAGCAAAGCAGCCAATAAAAACGCCGCTTTACTGTCTACACTCAACATTAATAAGTATTTTTAAATGCCTTTATCGCTTGTAAATGATGAGAGATTTTTTTGAACTTATGAGACTGAGTTTCATCCCAAATGATTTGATAGTGTTTTTCTAACTCAGCTGCCGTTTTCGAATTGTCATGCACTTCATCATCTTTAGAGAGAATCACTAAGCAGTGCGCTTGATTTTTCGCTCGGAACTGATCAACACATTTTGTTGCGATATCTTCGTACTCTTCTGGGCGATCGATTCGACCAGCCATCGTTTTTTCTGGGTGCAAGTTCGGGTTGAACATCACTTGCTTGATACCGCATAGAAAACCAATTCGCTCAGACCAGTAACCACCTAAACCAACCCCACAGATTAACGGGTTTGGGTCATCAGATTGATCGATAACTTTAGACACTTCTTTTAACAAGTGTTGCATGTCGTGCTTTGGGTGAAGGGTGCTGTAATTGATAAAACGAACGTCGTCGTCGATAAATTGCAGTTGAAGAACTTTTTCGTGGTTACCCGGGCTTGTACTGTCAAAGCCGTGTAAGTAAATAATCATGTGTACCTCTCCCTGTGTGTATCTGGTACTTTTATTAAAACTACCACTATTTCCTTACTGTTAAAGGGGAAAATATCACGAGTTCTCAAAACAGTGATCTTCCATACACAATGAGCCTTTCAACTCATACGCACTGTTTAAGTATTGTTCATCTCCCCACAATTTATAGGCAAGTAGATACCAGAGCATCGCCATCACCAAGGTTCTTGGTTGCCAAGCTTTTACACCTCTCAGCCAAAGAGACACATCTTCGACACCTCGAATTTGGCAATACTGCTTTACCGCTTCTTCCACAGGCGAATTCGCGACCTGAATAGTTAAGGTCAAATCAAGCCTAGGGTCAGCAATCCCGGCATACTCCCAATCAATGACTTTCACCCCACTCTCTCCTCGCACTAGGTTGTAACACCCCAGATCGAAGTGACATAGGGCAAGCGGAACAGGTGCAACGTTCGGTTCCGTGCGCCACTTCATGTACAAAGCCTCAAACTCCGTACCCACATACTGACCATCAAGCTCAAGCCAATAATGATCGATGCGAGAAATATATGAAAATGGAACCAAAGGAATTGCGCTTATCGGATATTGATGAATCTTCGCCGCAATGGATAATAAATCGCTTAGTGCTAAGCCTGACTCCGTCAGTGCCTCTCCTTCTATCCATTCCACCAGCAACCCTTGCTCATGAATAAAAACTGGCTTGGGGCCAATTTCCAATGAAGAGACTGCATTCAGCACTTGATATTCACTGTGACGAGAAATTGAAAAAGCCTTGCAGACATGACTGGTCGGTCGCCAGATGTATGCAAGGCCTTGAGAAGATTCCAACCGCCAACAGCGGTTGGTTAGCCCCCCGGTAACAGTTTGTACTTTTACCGGAGGCTCCGTAAAGAAGCCATCGAGAGCATTAAGACTCGGATCTAACTGTTTTGCTTGTTGCCAAGAAAACCATGCCATTGATGACTTCTCCACCCTGTTCGATTAAAGACCGAATAGGCTCTTAGATTGCGCTTTACGAATTTCAGTTTCATCCGCCCACTCAATCAAACCTGTTTCTAGGTCCATTAGGCGCATGGTCATCTTGTAGTATACATCTTTATCGCTACCTGCATTTTTCACAATGCTAGATAGGTTGCCGTAAAGCATGTATTGAGCACCAACCATTTTACCAAATTGGATAGCTGTGCTTTGGTTAACAAGCTCATCCGTATTTTGGAAGTTAAGTTGTTCACGCACAGACTCAACACGATCCATATCAACAAAACGGAACTTACCTGAGTTCAACATCTTAGTAGAGATCGTGTCAGTAATGGATTCAGTGTCAATATGTTCACTGGTTTTGTTCTTAATTCGCTCAACAAAAACGATAGGACGTTGGTCACGAGTAATTGCTGCTACAGAGCCCGACATCATCATGCTATCCACCATTTCAGCCGCGATTTTTTGTAAATCTGTTGAGCCAAAATCGATAGTCGTGGTTTCTGTTGCTTGCGCATCGCCGTAAGAGACTTTGTTAGAACAGCCACCTAAAATGACGGCAAGACCTAAAAGAGCAATAATACTTTTTTTCATGAGAGTTCCTTAGTTTTTCAATACCAGCGCATCGTTAGCGCGGCAGCTTCGGCAGAGCCGTTAAGATTAATCGTCTTGTGCTTCTCTAATTTGCACACGGAATTTTGTGCCATTTGGATTCACAGTAACTTCAGATAACGTGACTTGCTCAAATCCTCGCACAATCATTTTTCGCCACGGACCAGGTTTGGTATTCACTTCTAAACCATTGTTGTCATACCAATAAAATCGGTAAAGAATGTGCTGATCACCTTTGTAATTGCTACTCAGCTGCACGACTCCTCGTGGGCGATCATCAACGTAAGTGGTGGTGATGTTGTCAACTAATAAGCGACTACCTAAAACGTTATCATTAAAAAATACTTTTTGCGTTTGGCCATCAATTCGAATACCAGCCGTGTTTTCGGCGCATCCAACTAAACCAATAGCCATTGCTAAACAAACAAGCCATGCTTTCATTACAGTCTCCCTAGCTGTTTATGCCACACGGTTGAGTGTGCTCCCTGACGAGATACCCATACCAATGTAGTCTGCTGTGCAGGCACTTCAAACTGATAGGTTTGATCACCCAAGTTTAAACTTTGTGTTCCCGGTTTCACGATTTTTGAAGCCGTTTTCACTTGCGCTGGCAATGTTTGCCAACTTCTTGTATCTGGCTGTTCGGTCAATGTGTTCCATACATTGAAAAGTATGTTGCCCACATCATCGCCTTTTTTCGCCGCCTCTTTTCGGATTCGATCTTTTGCCCAAACACGAAGAGCTTGACGGATCACTATTGTAGTAAGACGTTCATTAAGATCGTTTTGCGCCATCGCATTAACATCAGTCAGCGTACTGGAAGGCAATACCTGACCATTTAAAACAACATCGCTAAAACGTTGAGCACCTCGGTTCTGATAATAAGGAAGCGCCAACGAATAAATCGCGCCATTATCGCGACTGTCGTAAATCGGTAAATCAATACGCCACCCTTTCATCGCCTCAACAACACCCTGCTCATCAATAACGATGACTCGCCCTTGTGACTGAGTTAATCCAGAAGGTGCTTTGCCATACCGCTTCTCTAGCATGCGCAAGTCTTCACGCATGCCCAGCTTCTTAGCAGCGTATAAGGTGCTTTCCACAACTTGCTTGTTGTCTGGCATTACAGCGAGTGCTCGTCGGTAATCAACATAAGCACTGTTTAAGTCTCGCGACGCTTCATATAACAAGCCAGAAAGATAGAACAGATAACCATTTTGTACCGCGCTTAGTTTTTTACCAGCATCAGGGTAGTTCGCTAACACACTGCCTAAATTGGCAGACATGCCTTGCTTGTTAAGGTCTTTCTCTGCTGCTTTTAGCTCTTTTTCACGCGCCTTTCTTGCTGCTTCCTGAACTTGATTAGCTCGACGCACTTCAACTAGTGCCCCTTCTAAATCGTTTTTCTGTAAGTAATTTAGTCCTAGATACAGGTGCAAAAAGCCAAGTTCGTAATCGGCGGGATGATAGTCTTGGAGATTGTCGTTCACTGCGAGAGAGCCGACGCTCGTTGCCGTGTCTGACACAGATATCGTCGCACGATCTTGTTGAACACGTACAGCACGATCGCTGCTTTCTAGCGCATTTAAACTTGTTGGGTAATCTTCAGCAAGAAAAGAGATACGACCTTTTTCAAAATTGCCAAGTATCTCGCCACCCACTTCACTTGATTGAAGTTGTTTTGCTTTGGCATATTCCCCTGCAACAACGGCTTGATAAACTTCTTGATTCTGGTTGCTGTAATGGCTAAACAGATTGCCCGCAGATAAATTCGCGCAGCCAGAGGCCATTAAAGCCCAGCTCATCAGCCCTAACAGCTTTACACCTAGTTTCACATTTATCTCCACAAATGTGTCATTCGACAGGAAAAAGAAGTGGGTGAATCGCCACCCACTTTTAAAAGCTTAGCTCAATACCATTGGACCTAGAGGGCGGCCGCCTAGTAGGTGCATGTGAATATGGTAAACCTCTTGGCCACCATGTGGATTACAATTAACGATTAGGCGATAGCCGTCTTCAGCAATACCTTCTTCTTTCGCTAACTTTCTAGCAACAGTGAACAAACGCCCCATCATTGCTTCATCTTCAGCTTCTACATCATTCGTTGTTGGGATCAGTTTATTCGGAATAATGAGAATATGGCTTGGTGTGCGAGGGTTAATGTCGCGAAACGCAGTCACCAAATCATCTTGATAAAGGATATCGGCAGGGATTTCCTTGCGAATAATTTTACTAAAGATCGTTTCTTCCGCCATGAGGACTCCATTTTATAAACGTAATTAGACCCCAATTAGTATGCGCCAACCAAAAGCGGAGCTCAATAAAAACAGTGTTCACTTAACATTATTAATCAAATGCTAATTAACGAGGCTTTTTTTGTCGTGTGCGTCATAAAATGCGCGTCACAAACTGAATACAATCCAATGAATTTTGTTACTTTTTTAAGACAATTATTATTTTTATACCCAAGTAAACTCAAAAATGCTTGGGTAGCTTGTCTATTTTTGGGAGAGGAAACTCACTTATGCGAGGTTCAGTTATTAAAAGGATGTATGCCGGCTTTGCACTGATCATCATCCTATTTGCCGTCACAATTGCCATTATGATGGGAGGAATGAGTGATATTCACGGAAAATTTGGCACGGTATCTAAATCATCCCTACCGTTGGTATCGTTATCTAATCAAACCAGTGTTGAGCTGCTTTCTGCCGACAAATCATTTAAAGACTTCCTGACAACAGAGAATAAACAACGCATGGATGAAATGCGTCAGGAATTTGCTAGATCTCAACAGCGCTTCGAATCCACATTGGCTCAACTGAAAACCGCAAGCCAAATTTACCCTTCTCTTGCCGAACCGTTTTCACAGTTAAAAACGTTAGAGCAGAGCTATTTTACAGAAGCTCTAGAGGCCATGGACAACTACGAAGCAATGTTCGCGGCTCAAGAAGAAGTGCAAAAATCCTCACGCCGCTTCCAAAAACTGAATACCGAACTGTCGGTTGGTCTTAAAGAATATGTGGCAGATCAAACCAGCATTTCTGTCAAAGTCATGGCAAAGAGCTACTTTATCAAGTTAAAAGATGCCGAAGTAATTACCTCTGATGCCCTCGCCAGTTCCAACCCTGAGTTTGTTACGCAAGCCGTAGCTAAAAACCGCAAAGCAGTAACGCACTTGAATTACGCATTCCGCGGGTTGGTGACTCAGCTTCCTGAGCTAGAAAAAGCTTTTGGCGAATCTGTAGAGCAATTTACTCGTGACGTTGGTATGCGTGGCGGTGTGCTAGACCAACATAATAATTACCTCAATGCTCGCGCCGCTTTGTATAACAATATCGCCAACCTAGCAAATAAAGTGGATTCAACCATGGCGATTCTTGAGCAATTCACGACAACCGCAACAGATAAGCTCAATGAATCATTGGCAGACGCAGGTGACATATATTCGGCGGGTGTAACGAAAGCCATCATCATTGGCGTTATTGTCGTTTTACTCGCGACAGCGATTGGCTACCACATCGCACAAAGCGTTCGCGAACCGTTGACTCGTATTCTAAAAGTGTTAGAAAGCCTGACTGAAGGTGATATGACACAGCGTATCGACATTCGCTATAACAACGAATTCAGCCGTGTGAGTGGACACATTAACTCACTCGCCGACAACCTTCACGAGATCTTGGTGAAACTCAACGAAGCGTCAGAAAACCTATCGTCAACCGCGACAACCAACGAATGCACCTCTTCGCAAGCACAAATTAAATTGAGCTCTCAACGCGAACAAACAGCAAACGTCGCTACCGCGATGACAGAAATGTCTCATTCAGTGCAGGAAGTCGCGCAAAGTGCGCAAGGCTCGTTAGAAATGGTGCAACGCGTCGAATCTGCCTCTGAAGAAGGTAGAAATGTTATGAGCAGTAATATCTCAACCATTAATCAACTAGAAACACGTTTGAACGAATCGGTCTCCGCAGTTTCTGAGCTACAAAAAATGAGTGGTCAAATTGGGTCTATCCTTGATGTGATCCGCAACATTGCGGAGCAAACCAACCTACTGGCATTGAACGCGGCAATTGAAGCGGCTCGCGCTGGTGAACAAGGTCGCGGCTTCGCGGTAGTGGCAGATGAAGTACGAGTACTCGCATCAAGAACGACTCAATCAACCACTGAAATTGAATCCATGATCAGTAATCTGCAATCTAGCTCGCAATCGGCGAACCAAGTCATACAAAGCTGTATGAGCGATATGGAGATGTCGGTTGAGCAAGCATCAAAAGCGAACAGCTCAATGGAAGAGATCCAGGCGCTAATCATTGAGATCAGCCAAATGAGTACGCACATTTCACAAGCAGCAGCAGAGCAAAGTGAAACATCAACAGACATTGCTCGCAGTATTGAAGATATCAACAGCATCGCCGATGAAAGTTTCCAAGCCATGTCGAGTATCGCACAAACCAGTGAATCACTGACCCACTTGGCTCATCAGCAAAATGAATTGGTCCACCGCTTTAAGTTATAAATACTTTATAATTAAGAGTATTAATTAGTGCAATCAACTGTATAAGGGCGACTTTTTGTTAAGTCGCCCTTGTTTTTTGTCGGCCATGTCTACATATGATTAATAAGGCCAGCTCATCCCCTTGCACAACTCTTTTCGAGCGGCCTCATAAAAAGGAAAATCTATGGCTGTTCATGTTGGTATTATCGACCAAGACCCAGTGAGATTGGTCACTCCTCTATTAGATAATCGTACGCTAAGCACACATATCGTCTTCATCGGAGACAAGAGCCAGTTAGATATATTTGACCGACTGAGTGCCGTTTTAGATCAACGAGAAATTACTTCTGAATTTTTTGAAATTCCATCCGCTGTTAATACATCTCTGATCAAACAAGCAATTCAAAAACTGGCAAAAGATCTCCATGAACGCGGCGAAGATGTAAAATTGAACGCGAGCTGTGGTCTTCGTCATCGCTTGTTGTCGGTGTACGAAGTTTTCCGTACCTATCGCTGGCCAATTTTTGTGGTTGAGCCTAGTAGCGATAAGCTTTGTTGGTTATACCCTGATGGCAAAGAAGATACCCAAGTCGAAGATCACATTACGATTGCAGATTACCTCACTATCTTTGGTGCACGCGGCGAGTTTCACCACGTTGATTTACCACCTCTTCTTGATAAAAAATTGTATGAACTTGGTGAACGATGGGCCTCAAATGCGCTTGAGCTTGGGCCAGGTCTAGCAACACTTAACTACCTTGCAACCACATGCCGCAAAGAACAAAAGCTTGATGTCGAGCTCTCCGAAAAACAGCAGGGCTACCGTGAGCTCAACATGTTGCTTTCAGATTTAGTAGAAGCAGAAATCGCCACCTATGAGAATGGCGTTTTAACGTTTGCAGATGAAGATGCTCGACGCTTTTCAAACGGTGAGTGGTTAGAAACTTTGGTTCACAGCACCGTGAAGCAAATCCAAGACACCATGCCGACGATCCAAGATCGATCGTTAAATGTTCAGGTTTATCGCAAACTTGGTGAAAGTGAAGTACGCAATGAGTTAGATGTCGCAACAGTTGTAAACAACAAGCTGCACATAATCGAGTGCAAAACCAAAGGCATGAGAGATGACGGCGACGATACTTTATATAAGTTAGAATCGCTTCGCGATCTATTAGGTGGCTTACAAGCGCGCGCAATGTTGGTGAGCTTCCGTCCTCTTCGTCACAATGACATTACTCGTGCTGAAGACTTAGGGCTAGCCCTGATTGGCCCTGATGAGCTTAAAGATTTAAGAACGCACTTAACGGCTTGGTTTAAAGACGCGGGCGGTTCAGACGAGATCTAGTGCCATTAAGAAAAGCTAAAATTCACAACGATAAAAAGCAGCATTAATGCTGTTTTTTTATACCTAAATTTTAGCTGTACGCATTTCTATAAGTAGAAAAAAACCAGAGGTTAGCCTCTGGTTTTTTCTGTTTGTTTAAATGCCAACTATAGCGGCTTAAAGCATTTTACGCGCTGCTTCTACAACCACTTTAATTGAACGCGCTTCCGTCTCTTTCAGAGTTGAATGATCTGGAATCTCTTTTTGTGTACGGTTGATGATAACACCTGCCACACAACCCGCTTTTAAACCAGAGCTCGCACACATTGTTAGCAGTGTTGCAGACTCCATCTCGAAGTTAAGTACGCCCATGTCTTGCCATTCTTGCATAGAGCCTTGGAAACGCTTAACAACACGACCAGAGAACGTGTCGTAACGTTCTTGACCAGGGTAGAACGTGTCGCTTGATGCAGTCACACCCATGTGAACTGTAGCGCCAGACTCTTCTACCGCTGCTTTCATTGCGGTTGCTACTTCAAAGTCAGCAACTGCTGGGAATTCCATAGGAGCAAAGTGTAGGCTCGCACCGTCAAGACGAACTGACCCCGTCGTTACGATCATGTCACCCACGTTTACATGCGGTTGAATTGCACCCGTTGTACCAACACGTAGGAAAGTGCGAACACCAAGCTGTGCCAATTCCTCAACTGCGATAGAGGTAGAAGGACCACCAATACCTGTAGAACAAACCACAACAGGTTTACCGTCTAGCTCTGCACGGTATAGCGTGTATTCACGATGGCTTGCTAGAAATACTGGATTTTCCATTTGTTCTGCGATTTTTTGAACACGCGCTGGGTCACCAGGAATGATCGCTAGAGTCGCACCATTAAGATCAGCTTCAGTAACACCTAAATGGAATACAGCTTGAGACATAAGTCGCTCCTTATTGTGGCTTATTTTATGAACAATAAGCTCATTAATCAGTTATTGGGTACAGATGCACTGTAGCGAACCTTTCACCAACATAGAGTGATCACAATCACAATGACAAAATGTAATGAAAATGAAATTTCAAACAAAACTGGTATTGATCACACTTTAAGGGGCGTTAAATCATTTTGTTGCATAGCAATGCGTGATTTCAAGGACGAGAAAAACGTCTGATCGCATCAGGTGAATACGGTTAAAAAAAGCCCGATACACGAATGCCTCGGGCTATTAATGAGTGGGATCATTGGTTAGGTCAGTTATTTGATCTGTTTGGACTCAAAACGAAGTAATCTCAACGCATTCAATGTCACCAGTGCTGTTGCACCACTGTCAGCTAATACTGCAACCCACAACCCAGTAACCCCAAGTAAACTTGTCACTAAGAATACACCTTTCAAACCTAGCGCTAACGCGACATTCTGACGAATGTTACTTAGCGTCGCACGCGACAGTTCTATCATGGCAGGTAGCTCAATCAACCGGTTGTGTGTTAACGCCGCATCAGCAGTCTCGAGCGCAACATCCGTACCGCCTCCCATCGCAATACCAATGCTCGAAGCTTTCATGGCTGGAGCATCATTGATACCGTCTCCCACCATCGCAACGGTATGTTGTTGTGATAGTTTCTCGACGTAATGCACCTTGTCTGCAGGTAACAAACTCGCTTTATAATCCAAGCCTATTCTATTTGCCATTGCTTCTGCACTTCTCGGGTTGTCACCCGTTAGCATCACCGACGTGACCCCAAGTTCCTTCAACATTGCGATGGCTTGCTGGGCATCTGAGCGCAATGTATCTTGCCATGCGATCACGCCAATGACCTCGTCATCGAAACGCACAATGACAACCGTTTTACCTTGTTGTTCCAACGTAACCACTTGCTCTTTGGCTTGTTGAGAAAGTGGAAAGTCTGCCTTTGAAGGCGTGACCACTTGGACCATTTTTCCATCGACGTAACCTGTGACACCAGAGCCTACTTGCGCGGTTTTATCCAACGCTTCAGGAATAGTAAGCCCCTGCTCTTGCACTTTGGTAACTAAAGAAACCGCTAGAGGATGACTTGAACCAACCTCGATTGACGCAGTTAGGCTAAGTAACTTACTTTCATCCATATCAAAAGCAAAGACGTCGGTCACTTCTGGTTTACCTTGCGTCAGTGTCCCAGTTTTATCAAATGCGACAGACTCAACCTTGCCAAGCAACTCAAGCGCCGCTCCACCTTTGATCAATGCGCCCCGCTTAGCCGCTGCCGCCAAGCCAGACGTGATCGCCGCAGGCGTTGAAATTACTAATGCACATGGACAAGCAATCAACAGCAGGGCGAGTCCTCGATAGATCCACGTTTCCCACGGTTGGGCAAATAGTAATGGCGGCGTAACGATAACCATCAGAGACACCAGCATCATTAGCGGCGTATACCAACGGCTAAATTTATCAAGAAAGCGTTCTAATGGTGCCTTACGAGATTCGGCTTCTTCAATCAAATGAAGAATTCGATCTATCGCATTCTCGCCCTGACGGGAAGTCACCTGTAAACGAACCACTTTATCGACAACCACAGCCCCGGCCATCACTTTGCCACCGGTTTGGTGCTCAACGGGAACAGATTCTCCCGTTAACGCACTTTCGTCAAAACTCGCAAGCGCATCTTGCAAAACACCGTCGGCAGGCAAACGACCTCCGGGTGCGACTTCTATGATATCCCCTGGTTTAAGCTGAGCAGCTGGCACTTCTTTACGTTCACCATCAATAATTAAAATTGAATTTTCTGGGACTAAGTCCATTAACGCCTGGACACCGCTTCGCGCGCGAGATGATGCATATGCTTCTAACTTTTCACCAATAAGGAAAAGCAATAACACCATTGCGGCTTCGGCGGTTTCACCTAAATATAAAGCGCCGAGCGCCGCTACACTCATTAACGTTTCAATCGCAAAAGGCGTACCGCTACGCGCCAACTTAAATGCTTTGAGCGCGATTGGGTATAAACCAAGTAAACACGTCAAAGTGAATAACCAAGCGCTTATTTGAGGGTCGATCTTAGAAATTACTGCCGCAGTAGCCATTGCACCAGCAATCGAGAGAATTTGGATGTTGTCTCTTATGACGCCAAGCCAGCCTTTCTTTGTAGTGCTTGGTTTTGGAGCATCCAGTGAAGAGAGCGGGAAACCCGTTTTTTGTGCTGTCTGCTCTATCGTAGCTATCAGCTCTCGATCATCAAAATCGACGACCAGTTTTTCTGTTGCAAACAAAACCTTGGCTTGGCTGACGCCTTGTAAAGACTTAATGGCTTTCTCAAGCTTTTGCGCACAAGATGGGCAATCCATACCTGACACAAGCCAAGCGTTCCGAACGGAGGAATTACTCTCCCTTGTGGGATCGTCTTCCTCGCCTGTATCTACGCTGCAGCCTCCTCCACTACAGCAAGAGCTTTCAGAAACATCAACACTGGCCTGAGAGATATTGAGCGAAGATTTTACTGGCGCACAGCATGACTCGCTTGCACCAAGCGGCACCGCAGTTTTGATTTTGCTAGATTGGCAACCTTGATGTTTTGTACACATAATTTTTTCCTTATTGGTATCGGTGATTTACCTATTGCTAAGGATAAACCTTAGAGTAAGCTCCAAGGTCAAGATAAATTTGTACAGTTCGGCGATAGAAAATAAAAAAGACGCCGAAGCGTCTTTCCCAAACCAGTTTAAAAGCAATATTCCGTAAAATTTAAACAGAGAGGTTAAACGGGATGCTTAAAACACTCATTTAATGTCATTCCGATGGCACGCAGCACGTCTCTTCTTGTGATAACACCAACCAACTTACCTTTGCCATCCACCACTGGATACATTTTCGGCTTTCCAACTTTCATCATGTCAGCCAGTTCAATTACTGACATTTCTGGAGAAACAGATAAGACATCATCATGCATACACTCTTGTACCGTATGTGTATCTTGGCAGTGATAACTTGCTTTCACCAACTTATCTAATAAGTCTTGCTCCGATAAAAACCCAACCACTTTTTCATTTTCATCAATGACAGGGCCACCTAGTGTGACACTTTGCATTACTTTGTTTAAAGCTGCCGAAAGTGACATATCTTTCGTGAAAGTCACCGCTTGCAACGTCATGTAATCTTTTACTTTTAATGAATGCATTCTTATCTCCTTAAGGGCATTTTATTGCGGCCTTTAGATAAGTGTCGCCTAATTTCCTGATTTTACTAAATGGAAAGGAGTAATTTTATTTATAGGCACAGCCTATTGAACTAAAACAAAATTAACTCACCGAACAACATTCACTGTATTTCGTTAAACGCAAGATTCAGCCAGGCTGATTTTTCTAGGCAATAAATACAACAAAGCCAGTCAAATAGACTGGCTTTGTTATTAAGTAATTGTTGCATTAGCTATGTTGGCGGCGCATGTTGTCTAAAATAATGCCAGTCGCCATCGCGACATTCAGTGATTCGGCACCGCCAAACGCCGGAATCGTGATCTTATCTGTCACGAATTTTGCTGCGGCTTCGCGCACACCATGAGATTCGCTGCCCATCAACAAAATACCTTCAGCAGCGAAATCCGTTTTATGAACGCTCTCTCCTTCCAAAAACGCGCCATATACTGGCAATTTGGCGTGTTCCAAGTAACTTGGCAAATCCACCAAACTCACTTGTACGCGGCCAAAGCTGCCCATGGTCGCACTGATCGTTTTAGGATTATAAGGATCAGCACAATCTGTACTCGCAATAATGTGCTTGATGCCATACCAGTCTGCAACACGAATAATCGTACCTAGATTACCAGGGTCGGATACACCATCTAGCGCAATCATCAAGCCTTTCGCTTGAGGCTCTTTTACACTCGGAATTTCAACCACAGCAATGGCCGCATTATTGCTCACAAGCGTGCTCGCTTTGGTCAATTCATCAAGCGATGCTTCAACACAATCAAAACGATTTAGCGTACCAGCATTTTGTTCGAGAAATGCCGCTGTTGCAAAAACCTGCTTCACCTTCAATGAACTACTTGCTAGCTCTAGTACGTTCTTTTCACCCTGAACTAGGAATAAGCCATGCGCTTTACGCTGTTTCTTTTGACCTAAAGCACGAAGCAGTTTTAATTGGTTTTTTGAAATCATTAAAGTATCCCAGGTGAAAATGGTTATTCGACGAGCGTACCCTAAACAATCTTCACGAAAGTTCGGTATCGAGCGGATGAGATTATAAATTATACCTAAATAACCTCAAGAAGCTTGATCATCAGAAGACGTTGAACACCAAGCGTAGCCAAAATAAAAGAAGGCTCAAAAACGAAAAAAGCCCTGCGATAACGCAGGGCTTTCAAAGGGTGGGACCCCAGCCACATCCCGGCACACAAGTCACACGCTGCGGCTGCTTCCTTCCGGACCTGACCGAGTTCACGAGCTATTGTTGCGAGAGGACCAGAGCCCCATAATTCTTTTCGAGAGGTCTTGCCTCAATCGATGGGGCGATTATTCAGTATCAGCTCTCATAATGCAAGAGCAAAAACCTTGAATTTCATCATTTCATTACCGTTTGAACAAAACTCGATCAATTCATTCCTTTATGATGAAACCGTACAGTCACGATAAGAGGAGTCGTGCCGTGAGGACTGCTTACTCATGTACATGTCTTCATCAGCCAAATGCATCGCTTGCTCTAAGCTCATGTGCCGTTCCCTTTTTGCAGAGAAACCAATAGAGATACTTATAGACTCCAAATCACTACATAATTTGCCTTTCACGTCGATTCTACTGAGCTCTCTCATTGCTCTAGTTAACTCGGCTTGCGTTGGATAACCCAGCAATATGAACTCATCCCCTCCAATTCGATAACATCTTCCCGACCAGACATAATGAATTTTTAGTGCCAGTAGTTGTAAAACTTCGTCCCCAGCGCGATGCCCATAAGTGTCATTGATTCGTTTGAAATGATTAATGTCTAAGTAAAGTATGGATAGATCTTTGTTTACTCCTTTTCGATACTTTACTTGCAACGCACGACGGTTCCTTAACCCTGTTAAGTTGTCAGTGTTCGATTGACGGTAAAGATAAAGCGAAACACAAATAGCAAACAATAACACAAAGATAAACACAGCTTGTGTTTGCGTCGCTAATCGAATCTCATATTCAAGTGCGGTACGCCAATCTGGGCGTACATCGTACTGAGCAATGATCTTATCAACTTCTAACATCGCTATCGCTCGACTGAAGAAAGGCGCAAGCATGGCTCCTTTTTCATTCGCGACCAATCCAACAGAGAGTTGAGACTCATAAAACTCGCCAATAGCGGTATCCTGCTCTATCGGAACCAGTTCACTGAGACGTAAAAAATGATTGAGCATCGCCGTATCCATCGGAATGTAATCGACTTCTTCATTTAATAGCCCCTGAATGAGCTCTTGTTGAGTACGATAACGTTTGAGTTCTTTTAGCGGTAACAGTTGCGTCATCATTTGATCGAAAAAGTCATCCTTAACTACGCCAATCCGCTCAGATATCAACTGTGAAACATGAGAGTATGTGCTCGGCTTGTAACCTAAACGCTTGACCATCACCGATGCTGGCGCGTAATGGGACTTTGGAAAGTAGCTAAATGCGCGCCGCTCACGGCTGACCGTTAACGGCGCCAAAATTTCGAAATTACCTTGGATAAACTCATGGTACATAGAACCCCAGCTTTCACCAGGCTCACTAATGATCAAGCAGTTTAAAGCCAAGATCTCACAACTTCTCAGGACTACATCAGCCGTCATCCCTTCGACACTACCATCTGCGTTGTATACAACATATGGAAAGATAGATTCGAGCTTAATCCGTATTGGTTCATTAAAATCAAGGGGTAATAAACGAATAGAATCACGCAACGCTGCTCGCCTTAATTCAAATTGATACTGGGAAATTTCTTCGCGAAGCTGCTTTTGCACCGCTTCCCCGTGAATAAACGTAGCGAACGTGTCCAACTCTTCAAGATGATGATCTTTTTTACTGATGATGGATACGGGCTTTATCGAAATCTGATCATTGAGCATCTTGGCGTCAAACCCCTCCATCAGCATCGGCTTGAGCTGGTTAATGGCATCGACAACGCCGTCCACAGCACCTGAACGTAGCAGTGTTACTGCTTGTTCGTGACCTTGATAAGAGATCTGTTCTAGCTCAGGGTAGTGTTGTTTAAGTAATTGGGCATAAACTGTATCTTTGGGGACGCCAACACGCGAAATGTCACTCAACGTCGAATCTTTTAAACCAAAGAGGTAGGTATATTCGATATTTGTTGGGCGGGAATAACTAAAACGTTGAGCACGTTCTTGTGTGTAAGTGATATTCGCAGCAAAGTCCGCTTCCCCATTCGCTACTGAATTTAGAATGGCATCAAAGCTGGAGTAGTTCACGTATTGAACGGTAAAGCCAAACTCCTCTGAAGCAGCATTGAAAAGAACACGAGTGACGACATCATCCGCTTCAGTCGCGACTTTATAATGAGCAATTAAAGGGGCTTCGGCTTTTACATTCAAACTCAAGAGGCAACATGCAAAAAGCAACAGTGTTCGAGCAAAAGTTGTCATGACAAACTTATCTTAAATCAACCACTTATATTGTGGTTATTATTATTGGAAGTGTAGTAAATATGAAATGAAGAACATATACTAATCTCCATTTTGTTCCACAACCAATTCGATACTCTGCCGCACATGTCACTTTTTACCTGACTAAAAACTCATAATTCAGCCTGTTCATCGCTACTACGTAAAATATAGTCAGTCATCCAAGCCGTCCCTAACAAACAGATCCAAACCACGAAAACAGGGTTTGGCACATCCGTGGTCGGGCTGACGACTAAAGCGGCAAAACCCACAGTCGGCAATGTCCAACATAATAATTTGCTCCAACGAATGGTATGTTGAAGCTTCGCAAGTGCTTCCATTGACGCTAACATTCCCGTCAAACTTAACGCCATAAGAACGGCGTACGGTAGGCCTGCAATCCACAATGGGAGCAACAAAAACAACGGCCACCAGCTGTGTTTATTGGATGGCGTCCAATGCGCAGCCGACCACCACATCGCCATAACCGCAATGGTTTGAACCACTGTAACCCAAGCAGACCCATCCAGCTTACCGCCTTGCTGTGTGACCATAAGACCAACTTGCAGTGTAAGTACAATAAGACCAGCGGTGAGCAACACGCCTAAAGAGCTTCTACGAGAAAATACCACCATTAAAAGTGGGAAAAGGATCAAAACACCAACCGACAAAGCAATTGGCTGCATTGAGAGTGTCGCACCAAAAGCCATCATCGCGCCCAGCAATACTAAGCCAGCGAACCCACCTTGTGGCAGAACCCACAGCGCGGGGATCATAAGTGCAAGAACGGGAATGTCACCCTCGCTCAAACTCATCGCCCGAACACAGACAACAGCGAGTAAGGTCGTAACGAAAAATTGAAGTGTCGATAAAATCATAGCGCCTCCTGGCTTCCCCACCTACTTGGTAACTCAACGGCAAAAACTGGGATTGAAAGTCGTTGAGAGGGTCTAGATTCAAGCTTAGCTTGCGTTTGCTTCATGCTGTTTAAGGCTCATCAACCAACGACACTAAAGAGCAGAAAATGTAATTCTTCAAAGTGAGTCGCTGGCAACACAAGGGTTAAGAACCGTTAGCAATATACAAGTCCAATGGTTTACCATTCCTTAGTAATCCAAAATAGACACTTTTGAGTATGGACCAATTTTTAGCGCAAATCTTTGCTGTAATTCACCAAATTCCAAAAGGAAAAGTCTCCACCTATGGGGAAATTGCAAAAATGGCCGGTTATCCGGGCTATGCGAGACATGTTGGTAAAGCACTGGGTAACTTACCAGAAGGCAGTAAACTCCCCTGGTTTAGAGTGGTAAATAGCCAAGGAAAAATATCTTTAAAAGGCAGAGACTTAGAGCGACAAAAAAAGAAATTAGAAGCAGAAGGGATTGAAGTCTCGGAAGTTGGCAAAACTTCACTTAAAAAATACAAATGGCAGCCTTAAGCTGCCATTTTTTGTTCTCAGTACGTCGTATTAACGTGTTCCAACTAGACGAATATCTAATTGGTGAGTTTGTGCTTCATCTGTAATAACACCGTTATGTGTGTCGCTGATAAAACGCAGCTTTCCATCTACCTCAATGCGAGCACGAACGCTGTAACGATGGTTTGGTTTGATTTCATTGCTGTCGTAACTCAACTCAAAAGAAAGAGGAACTTGCTTACCTTCTGTTTCGAATGTCTGTTTCGCCAACACTTTTGCTGGCGCATCCGCCAAGGACACATCTTCTAACGCAATAGTAACCATTGCGTTTGGTGGCAAGGCAATCCGCTCGCGATAAGCCACTGTACCTGTAATCGTCTTCATTGACGCCTCTGTAGATTCCATTTCTGTATTTTGAGAAGTTTGGCAACCCACTAACGCAGCCCCAAAGAGTAGAGAAGTAACAAGTAGTAGTGTTTTTTTCATATATTCCTCGAAAAGAGCATTAAACCGAAGCAATGATAGGTGTGGAATATAAAACTGTCTGCTTCCTGTCACTTTATTTGACAATAGTTTGACTGAGTTAGAATTTATCAAACAATTGATTTTGTTTCATAATTGGAACAATACTATTTCTAAGTTACTCAATAGTTCTTAACTATGCCACTTCACAAGAGTGAGGCTGTTGAGGTAACTTGGAATGAAAGACAACGGTGAGGAGACACAATGAGTAAACCACTACGAGAATTGCTCAGCCTACTACAACTCGAAAAATTAGAAGAAGGCTTGTTTCGTGGCCAAAGTGAAAACCTAGGTTTGCCTCAAGTTTATGGCGGTCAAGTAATTGGGCAAGCACTTTCTGCTGCGCGCTACACCGTTGAAGAAACACGCACGGTACACTCCTTCCATAGCTATTTTTTGTACCCTGGCGATCCAGAAAAACCTATTATTTATGACGTAGAAAATCTGAGAGATGGCCGTAGCTTTAGCACTAGACGCGTAAAGGCAATTCAAAATGGACGCCCTATTTTTTACCTAACCGCATCCTACCATGGCGATCAACCTGGGTTTGATCATCAAAAAGAAATGCCAGATATCCCTGGTCCAGAAAACTTTGCCTCAGAGAGTGAGCTCGCAAGCCATATTGCAGAATTTCTACCCAAACGCTTACGCAAAACATTTTGCGGGGAAAAGCCAATCGAAACTCGCCCCGTTACGGTTATCAACCCTTTGAAGCCCAAAAAAGCAGAACCCAAACAGTACCTTTGGATTCGTGCTAATGGTGAAATGCCAGAGAATCAGCTAATTCACCAGTACCTTCTGGCCTACGCATCCGATTGGGGATTCCTTGTAACAGCAATGCATCCACATGAAGTCTCATTAATGACGCCTAACTTTCAAGTGGCCACCATTGACCACTCTATCTGGTTCCATCGCCCGTTTAAGATGGATGAATGGCTTCTATATGCGATAGAGAGCCCAACGGCGAGCAATACTCGTGGGTTGGTCCGTGGCGAAATATACAACCAGCAAGGTCACTTAGTGGCGACCGCCGTGCAAGAAGGGGTGATGCGCTACACGAAATAGCTCGTGTTCGCTAGACGAAAAAAGGAGTGCTGTTCCGCACTCCTTTTTTAATGGGTATCAAACGATGATTAATTTGGTTGATACTTCATGTTAACAACCGACCATTCGTAAAGTGATTTCGGGTAACCATATTCGCCTTTCCCGTAAATGACATTTGGGTCGGCATAGAATCCACCTTTATTCGTTGCTAAAAATTCACGAACCCCACGACGGTAAGTAATCACAGGTGCTACTAACTCATACTCTACCTTTTCCATCTTCGAGTCATCAATTATTAAGAACCGAGTCATACGAATCGTGCTGCCGCTGGTGCAGTATCCTGGGTCATCATAGTCAATTGCTTCAAAAGGCTTGAGATCATCTTCGAACAGCTCTGATGTACATCCATCAAATCGAGCTAAGTGTACCCACGCTCCTTTTATTAGAGTTGGGTCATCGTTACCCACCGGCTTGAATGCAAGTAGTGCAATCTTACCTTTGCCGTATAATTTCAATTCTTCGTCCGTTGGCTCACGCACTGAACGAACGTTCATCAAACCAAACTCACTTTCTTCTAAGTTAGAAAACTCACGTGCATTTAGCGTGCTAAACAATACTGTTTGTTCAGTTTCAAGCAATGTATATTGATCCGCAACACCTTCATCTGCAAAGCTTAGATACAGCTGGACTTTCTTACTTTCCAACGCTTTGTAATCTCGAGATTCTCCTTCCGAAATGTCGAGAGAAATCCAACGTCTTTTTACTGGCGGGAGATCAAGTAACGTCAGCTCTTCCTTATCAACATCTAATGAAGCGACTCCTTTAATTGTTGAGCTGGATATTTGATAGCTGCGGTTTCCTATTGGTGTACCAAAGTCTAGCTTAACCTTTTTAAATGGTTCAAATTCCACCTTCATTGTAGAAGCACTTAAACCAGGGTGATTCGCTTTGTTAATAGTGCCATTTACGACGATTGTTTTAGCTTTGTAGTTGCGCCCAGTAAGGGTAACCTCTAATTGGTACGTGCCTGCATGCAGGATTTTCAAACGCCCTGTATCAGGAGAAACTAGCTCGACCACAGGGTCTTTTTGGTTAATAAGACGGTAACTTGCCTTCGCAGTCCCACCACTCATCACTGGCGAGATAACACTACCAGCGGAGAATTCTACCGTTGGGTAAGTAACCGATACCGGGTTTGTGCCTTGTTTAATCGTGACCGAGAAACTACTTTCACCCGGATCCACTTTGTCGTCCCCCGCATCCGAAACAATAATTTTTGTGCTACCCGCGTTAAGAATTTGCATGGCACCCGTTTGGCTGTTTAAGGAAACCACATCTATTGCTGCGTTGTCTGCAAATCGGTACGTAACTTCCCCAACCGTACCAGAGATTTTCGGCGCAACAAATGTTTGGCCAACCTTCCAAATCTCTTCCACATCGGATTGAACTTCAATTCGGCTCGGCGCGCTCAAAATTGTCACGTAGACTTTTTGATCAGGACCAACGGTATAATTCGCGCTCTCTTTTCTGCGCACAGTTAGCGTCGCTTTACCCGCTTTATACACATGGAGACGTCCTTCACTAAAACCACCGACAACATCTGGTGCGGTGTTATCTACAATCTCAATTTGCTCGTCAGCACTCAAACCAAAATCACGGTGAAGATCAAAACTGTATTTGTTGCTGTATACAACGTCATAATCGTGCGTTGCCATCGGTTGGCCTTCAGCCTTTGCAACTTTGATGACGACATTAAATTGAATAGGTTGGTAGAACTCCCCACCATCGTCTTCAAACTTAAGGTCGTACTCACCCGCAGTCACTACCTCCAACTTGCCGTCAGTCATTCGTAAGCCATTAGGTAAGCTGCTAACTAGATTTACGTTACCTTTTTGCCCTTTAAACGCCAGAGGGATTGAAAGATTTGGTTGATAAGTAAGCGGCATTTCAATGTCTTTTATAACTGGATGAGGCGCGCGATTAACTTCAAGATCAAAACGAGTTTTGCTTGCAGGATAATTACGCATGTCATGCTCGTAAATTTCCACTTCAGCAGCACCAACACCTTTGATCAGTAATGCTTCACCATTTTCTGTTTTAGCAACAACGTCTTCACCACGAATGATTCTCAGCTCATAGTCACCGTAGGCGTTCGTCACCTTAGGGAAAATTCGTCCACCTTCCTCATAAGTTGTGACAATATCCGCTGCGCTGATTTCTTGACGCTTGCCTTGTTTTACATCCACAAAAAATTGCGCTGTTTGCTGTTTATCTAGAAACGCGTCGCTGTAAGTTGCAGTCGCTTCAACCGTTAATCGCCCAACATTATGAACAAGAAGCAAACCCGTTTCAGGGTCTAGCAACTCGGCCACCTTGCTGTCTGGTACGCTATTTATGATTTTGTAAGAAATACGTTGCGTTTGAGCTTTATCTAGACGCACTGGTTCTAACGTCAACCCTTCTCGATACTCGTCTTCAAGCAAAGCGAACTGTAATTGCCCCGGAGCTACTGCATGCAGTTTAACCGTAGCGCGAACTTGTTTCGGCAAGTAAAAGTCGTTACCTGAATCAGTAATCAGCACCGATGCCTGACCAACTGAACCTAATGAATATACCGACCCGTTCTCATCAACACGAATCAAGTTATGACCACTTTCTACCTCATAACTCAGTTCGCCTTTTTGGCCACGGACGATCAACGCTTTTCCTTCTGACTCAATCGCATTGAAATTCAGATCACTCACTGAAAGTTCAGTATTGATACCTCGCTCTACAGTCACAGAAAATCTTGCTTCAGAAGATTCATAAGCAGAGCTACTATCTGTAGCAAGAATAGTCGCCGTTCCTGGGCGCAGAATTTGTAGTATTCCTGAGTCATTAATTTTCACGACATTTGGCGGATTAGAATCAATGACTTGGTAAGATACCGACCCATGTACATTGCTCAGTTTTGCTTCAGTAACCGTTCCCACTCCTTCAAACTTCAATACCGTGTCTTCCACTTTTAATTGCGGACGGTTCTGCTTTGTTATCGTAGTTGGTGTCTTCGTATTGTTCGGCTTAGAGTCTCCCCCACCGCCACAGCCAGCAAGTAAAGCTGCGAGAAAAAGCAAATAGTAATTTCTGTTCATTTTTAGTAATACTTTGTTACATACAGGATGGGGCGATAATAATACGATGTTTTATTAATCACTACCCCCATTTTTGAGTACTTTATTACTTAAGTAATTGCTACTGTATTCATCCTAAAAACAAATACTCAAAAATAGCGACCAAATTACATGAAAACACAAAAAGCAAACGTTTAAATCAAACTCTTCCATTAATTTAGTAAAAATTAATATTCAATAAAATAAAACATGAAAAAGAAAGAGAAAAAATTGCGTTATTTTTTCTTTCATTATGATGTAAAGGATTAATGGACTGTAAAAACAAATGGTTAATGAAAAATAGAAGAGAGAATAAATATCGTTTATATTTATAAAAATCTGGTAGGAAATAGTTTTAAAAGCATAATCAAACTACCTTTTAACATTTAAAATACTAAAAGGTAGAATTAACATTAGATAGAATTCTTATAGGGCGAGTTATTTTAGGATTGGTAACTCTGTTGTGTATTTAATGGACTCCATAGCAAATGTTGAAGTCACATTAGATAGCCCTTTTACGCTATTAACTAACCGCTTATAGAATTCGTCAAAACACTTCATATCTTTGACTAGTACTTTCATCATGTAGTCATACTCGCCAGCCATACGATAAAACTCCATTACCTCAGGAAAGTCACTCACAGTTGTAACAAAATGGTGATACCAACCTTCGGAATGATCAATCGTTTTTAACTGAACAAATGCAATGAAAGATAGCTCGAGCTTTTCTGCACTTAACAACGCCACGCGTTTTTCGATGTAGCCCTCTTCTTCCAACCTTTTCAAGCGCTTCCAGCATGGTGTTGTAGTAAGATTGACTCGCTCAGCCACGTCATTTAATGACAAGGTGCTGTCGGTTTGTAGTAAAGCAAGCAGCTGCTTATCTATTCGATCTAAACTCATTTCTATAAAACCCATAAAATGCAGAAAATTTTTCTACAGATATCTTTATTAAGAGTAACAATAGCAAAGTTTTTCTCGGAAATTATAGATAAATTATCCCTATCTAATACTTATCTATCGATTTCCCAAGGAGAGACGCCATGTGTACTGACCACAATTGGATCAACAATGCAGTGCGTAAAATTGAAGCAGACTTCCAACGTTCTGCTGATACTCACTTATTTAAACTCGAACTACCTTCTCTTGATGGTATCGATATCTATCTAAAAGATGAGAGTACGCACCCTACAGGCTCTCTTAAGCATCGATTGGCGCGCTCATTATTTCTTTACGCTATTTGTAATGGATGGATTGGTCCTGAAACCACTGTAATCGAGGCGTCCTCAGGCAGCACTGCCGTTTCGGAAGCGTATTTTGCGCGTTTACTTGGCTTACCGTTCATTGCCGTCATGCCGAAAACCACTGCACGTAAAAAGATCGAACAAATTGAATTTTACGGTGGTAAAGCGCACCTTGTTGAACGATCAGATCAGATTTATGACGAGTCTCGACGCTTGGCTCAAGAGCTAAATGGTCACTACATGGATCAGTTTACTTATGCTGAACGTGCTACTGACTGGCGCGGTAACAACAACATCGCGAACTCTATCTTTAGCCAAATGGAGTTAGAAGATCACCCGATTCCTAGCTGGGTAGTGATGAGTCCTGGAACAGGCGGCACATCAGCAACCATTGGCCGTTTTATTCGTTACCAAAAATACGACACTAAGCTTTGCGTGGTAGACCCCGAAAACTCAGTGTTTTACGATGCTTTCCAGTCAGGAAATCACTCATTGAAAGGCGATACTGGCAGCAAAATTGAAGGTATCGGGCGACCACGTGTCGAACCAAGCTTTATTGCTGGTGTCATTGATGAAATGCGCAAAATTCCAGACGCAGCCAGTGTGGCAACCGCCCATTGGGTATCTCAGCTGATTGGGCGTAAAGTCGGCGCATCAACAGGCACCAATCTTTACGGTGTGCTGCAATTGGCTTGTGAGATGAAACAACGCGGTGAGAAGGGTTCTATCGTGACGCTTCTATGTGATTCTGGAGAGCGTTACCTAGATACGTATTATGACTTAACATGGGTAAAAGAGAACATCGGCGATATTCAACCTTACTTAGCTCAACTCGAAGTCATTCAAGCAAAAGGTTGCGTTGAGCCAGCTTGTTGCGGCTCAACTAACGCTTAACGTGCAAACTGGACTTTAAAAAAACAGCCCAACTTCATGCGGGCTGTTTTTATCGCTGGGTTTTACTTTTTCTGGCGCGCTTCAAACGCAGCCAATTGTTCTGGCGTTGCCGCTGGTTGATGATTTTGTTTCCATTCATCGTAAGTCATGCCGTAAACACGTTCGCGAGCGTCATCAATATCTAAATCCAAACCGAGATTTTCAGCCTCAGATTTATACCATTTGCTAAAGCAGTTGCGACAGAAGCCCGCAAGGATCATCAGGTCGATGTTTTGTACGTCTTTGTTGGCATCTAAATGCGCCAATAAACGGCGAAATGTCGCCGCGTCTAACTTATCTTGTTCTTCTTGAGTCAAGTTTTTGTATTTGAATTCAGCCACTTTCCTTTCCTTCTCTCTTATTTAACTAGCTTTCGTCACCATATCTAGTTAGTCGGTAGTCATGAGTAAGAAGTATGCTTTAGCGCAACAATTCCCATTCTAAAATCACTACCTTTGATAAAAGCTGATATGATAATTACCATCCATCCTATTGATTAAATTAACATTTAAACAAATCATTACAACGGTCTTTTACCAAGGTTATCGTCTAGTTATGAAAAACGCCATTCTATTATTGTCTGCCTTGACCATTAGCGTGCCAACTTTAGCTGCTCAAGAACAAGCTCATCAATCTTATTTTTATCTGGGTACTGGTAACGTTGGTTTTGATACACCGTATTTCGGCTCGGATAGAGACAATGAGTGGTCAACACCACATATCACAGTTGGCTGGGGTTACCATGTAAACCAATACCTCGCGTTTGAAGGGGTTCTGCGCTATTCACAAAATGAACTTAAGAACGATGCTCTAAAAACTGACTTAGATCTTCACTATTACCAAGCAGGTATGTCTGCTGTTGTAACGAGTGATGACTTAGGCGATACGCCACTATCACTATTCGGTCGCGTAACAGCGCTTGGCACTCAAGCCGAAATGTACGTACCAAACGAACAAAAAGTCACAGATGACTCAGGCGCACTATTCAACATCGGTGCTGGCGTCCATTGGGATATGAGTACAGATATCTGGTTACGTGCAGAGTACATTTATAATGTCGCGGATATGGGTTTTGAAGATTTTTACGACAGCTACGAAGGTGTACAAATCAGCCTAGGGAAACGCTTCTAACATTAGATAGCACCAAGTTTCCATAATTGAAAAACAAAGAAGCCGAGTGTTTTACCTCGGCTTCTTTTAGATTCTATAGTATGTCGTCACTTACTGAACAGAGAACGTTTCTGTTGCCTCTTTGTTCACATGGTTGCTTGGTTGACCAGCATCGAGAGAATGCAAAATACCATCTTGACGATCTTTTAATGCATTCGTCAACGTTGGAAGTGCGGTAGTTGCTAGCAACGCCATAACACCTGCAACTAAAACCATTTCGACCATGTAACTACCACGTACTTTTTTCAAGGAAACACCTCAATAATAATAGGCATAGGCTGCTTTCCTAGCATTAAACCTAACAAGACCCAACATTCAGTCAAAACGATGAGCGAGTCCTGTGCCCCTCGAAGAAGTGGCGAAATAACAAACAAAAATAATCATTAAATCTATAAGTAATCACTATCTATATAAAAAAACACCGAACAAAAATTGCCCGGCGTTTTCAATCAAAACTTTACGTGCTACTGCTAGGGGTGGGCAACACGGCCCTTCGTATCATGGCTAATTGCTTTGTTTAACTCTGCTTCTACATGACCTGGTGCTTGTGTTTTCGCCGAAATCAATCGGTACATTGCCGGGATAACAAACAGGGTCACCAATGTCGCAAACCCCATCCCGAAAAAGATAACCGTACCCACGGCAATACGGCTCTCATAACCCGCCCCTGTCGATACGATCAACGGAATTGCGCCAGCAAGTGTGGTAAACGCAGTCATCAAGATTGGACGTAGACGTCGCGCAGCTGCATCAATGATCGCTTTTTCAAACCCAACGCCACGATCACGTAACTGATTGGCAAATTCTACGATCAAAATACCGTTTTTCGTCACCATACCAATCAACATGATCATGCCAATCTGGCTATAAATGTTCATACCTTGGCCCATAATAACCAAACCAAGGAAGCCACCAAATACACCCATCGGCACCGTAAACATGACCACTAACGGGTTTACGAAGCTTTCAAACTGAGCCGCCAACACGAGATACGCCACTAGTAGTGCCAATGCAAACACAACAGCAACACTCGCTTGGTTCTCTTTAAAGTCTTTCGACTCCCCCGAATAACTCACCGAAATGTCACCCGGTAAGTTGTCGATGGCTTCCTGGTCTAGGTAATTCAGCGCATCTCCTAATGTATAACCTTCCGACAGGTTGGCAGTAATAGTGATGGACTTCTGTTTGTTGTAGTGAGAAAGACGAATAGAGGCCGCCACTTCTTCAATTTTTGTGACCGCATCTAACGTCACTAGCTGACCGCTATTCGTGCGCAGATAAATCTGACTTAAATCTGCAGCATTATTAAAGCTATTTTCATCACCGCGAAGATACACATCGTACTCTTCGCCACGCTCAACATAAGTCGTTTCGCTTTTACCACCGAGCATGATTTCTAGGGTGTCAGAAATGTCTTTAACACTGACTCCTAGCTCTGCGGCACGCTGTCGGTCAACTGTAACCAATAACTCAGGCGTTTTTTCCGAGTAATCTATCTCTGCTCCTTCCATCATTGGTGATTCTTCTGCTTTGTTCTTTAGCATTTCAGCCCAAACAACGAGCTCATCGTAATCAGAGCCGCCTAATACGAACTGAACTGGCTCACTCGAACCACCTTGGAAACCTGGCATAAATGGGAACACTCGAACATCTGGGATACCCGCCAATTCTTTCCGTACTTTGTTAAGGGCTTGCTGAGCCGTGATATCACGTTCGTTCCAATCTTCTAGAATCATGATCACAAAGCCTGTCTGGTCTCCTGCCTGGCCACCAAACGCTGGCGTTTGGATACTGAATGACTTCAGATAACCTTGCCCTAGTAATGGCATCAATCGGTCTTCGACAATATCCATATTGGCTGACATACGATTGTACGACGTAGCATCTGCACCGCGCACAAACGCGAACATCACACCGCGATCTTCTTGTGGGGTCAGCTGGGCCGGTACCTGATTCATCAAGAAATAGCTACCGCCCAAACAAGCTAGAATCACCAGCGGAGCAGCCCAACGTACTTTCAATGCACCTTTCAATAATGCGCGATAGCCACTCTCAAGCTTGCTAAACAAGCGATCAACCGCTTCATTGAATCGATTTGGTTTTACATTCGCTTTCAAAATCTGACTACCTAATACAGGAGTCAGCGTCAGGGCAATCAAAGAGGAGAATATGACCGACATAGCCAGCAATACAGAAAACTCTGTAAATAGTAGACCTACCATGCCATCCATAAAGGAGATCGGTAAGAACACCATCACCAGCACTAATGTTGTTGCTATAACAGCAAAACCAACCTCTCTTGTGCCTTTATATGCGGCGAGTAATGGCGATTCACCGCGTTCAATATGGTGGAAGATATTCTCTACAACCACAATTGCGTCATCCACCACCAAACCAATCGATAATATCAACGCCATCAAGGTGATCAAGTTGATAGAAAACCCAAAGTAGTACGCGGCAATGAACGAAGAAATCAGAGAAACAGGTACCGTAACCGCAGGAATTAAGGTTGCACGAGCTTGGCCGATGAAAATGTACAATACCAAAATCACCAAGCCGCCCGTGATAAATAGCGTGCTGTACACCTCTTCGATTGAACGCTCGATAAACACTGTCGCGTCGTAATCTATCGCAAGACGTGTACCTTCTGGTAAGAACTTCTGGATGTTATCGACTTCAGACCTAACCAGCTTCGCTACTTCTAACGGGTTTGCGTCTGACTGCGGTACCACACCAAGACTGATGTTTACTACACCATCACTTTTGAAGGTTGAGTTTTCGTTTTCTGCACCAATGAAGACATCTGCTACATCTTTTAAATAGATAGGTGTATTGTCGCTTGCGCGTTTAATGACAAGATATTGAAAATCTTCAGGCGTGTTATAAGTACGAGCCGTACGCACGGACATTACTGTTGAGTCGTTGCGAACTTCACCACCTGGGCTTTCTAGGTTCTCACTTCGTAAAGCTGATGTAATGTCCGAAGCTGTAACTGAACGTCCAGCCATTAGTTCTGGCTTAAGCTTCACGTACATGACCTTGTACAAACCACCGGAGAGATCAATGGAGCTAACCCCAGAGATCAGGCTAAAGCGGTCCATCAATACACGTTCGGCATAATCGGTTAATTGAGTACGGTCCATCTCTGCAGAACTGAGATTGATGTAGAGCGACGCCTCTCCCGAGCCATTGTTCTTATAAACAATAGGGTCATCCGCTTCATCAGGTAGCGAGCGCTGAGCACGAGCTACGGCATCACGCACGTCGCTCACACCTGTGTTGAGATCGTAACCTAACTCAAACGTGATCGTGATACGCGACATGCTGTTACGAGTAGTGGAGCTAATTTCATCAACTCCACTGATCCCAGAAAGCTGGTCTTCCAAAACAGAGGTAATTTGGCTTTCAATAATAGTCGCCGATGCACCCTCATAACGCGTACTGATAGAAACGACTGGGCTTTCTATATCAGGCATTTCACGAACGGCTAATTTGGTGAATGACACAAAGCCAAACACACACAACAGCATGCTCAGAACCAACGCCGCGACAGGGCGTTTAACTGAAACGTCGGACAGTAACATTAGTTTTCTTCCTCATCCGATTCACTGTCATTGCGTGTCACATCCGTGGTGTTCGCTTTTAGTGGCGCGACAATTTCTTTCACTTCGACACCATCACGCATGTTAACAATGCCTTGAACCACAATCTTGTCACCAATCTCAACACCAGATTCGATCACCACCTCGTTACCAACACGAGCCCCTAGCGACACTTCTAGACGAGTAGCTTTGTTATTTTCATCAATTACATATACAAAACGTTTAGTTCCGGAGTATTCAAGTGCTTGAACAGGAATGATTGGCGCCTTAATAGCAGGAAATGCTAGTGAAGCGTTCATCAACATGCCCGGCTTCAATTGATTTTCTGGGTTATCAAACTCAATACGCACGCGAAGATTCAGTGTTTCGGCGCTGATCCGCGTATCAATACCTGTGACTTGACCAGTAAATGTCTGGCTACCCCATGCACTGGTTTTAGCGATGACTTCCATACCAATAGAAAGCATCGATAAATAGCGCTCCGGTACTTGTAAATCCAGTTCCATGACGGAAAGATCATCCAACGTCAAAAGTTCAGTACCGGCACTGACCATTTTGCCGCGGCTAAAATCGATAAAACCAACAGTGCCAGAAAATGGGGCAGTAATATGGAGATCAGCTAAATTGGCTTGAGCAGCATCAAGCCTCGCTTGTGCTATTTCAACACTGGCTTTTTGTGCATCGATTTCAGTTTGAGTAATCGCATTCCGCTTAACCAAACGTTGGAACTCTTTTAACTTACGCTGTTCATCTTTAAGGTACGCCTTTGCCTCAATCAAAGCGGCTTGAGCCTTATCGTCATCTAACTTAATTAATAACTGGTCTTGCTGGACATTTTGATTCGCTTTAACAGCGATTTGATTCACTTTGCCAGCGACTTCCGATGCGACAACCACAGACTCCGCTGCCTTTAATTTGCCGATAAGAGTTAAGGATTGATTGATCTCGTGCGTTTCTACTTGTTCAGTCACAACGGTAACCGCTGAGCCTCCTCGCATCGCAGCGCAAACCGATGGAGAACTCAGTAATATAGAAAGCGTTAAAACAGATAACGATAACGTGGCTTTCATGCTCATGATATTGACTTCTAAACGAATAAACTTATGTCATTAAACTGCTTACAGTTTATCAGTAGATACGGTGTTTAACGTCAAGTAGTGTAAATTCAAGTAAAAAGCGCGCTTCTCTTCTGTTCAAAGGACAAACAAAACGCTGACTTTCTACCATCTTTGCCCAAAAAGACAGCATTCAACGTAAAAACGTAAGAAAAACGCTTTACAGCCTGAGCGAGTTTGCTATGATTCGCTCCGCACTTGGGAGATGAGTTGGGAAAACATCTTACTAAGTATAAAAATCCTCTGGAGGGGTTCCCGAGTGGCCAAAGGGAGCAGACTGTAAATCTGCCGGCACTGCCTTCGATGGTTCGAATCCGTCC